>NZ_JAUEUL010000011.1:0-250415 GCF_032487575.1 Bradyrhizobium sp. SZCCHNRI1009
AGGCGGTGGCGCGCCTTCGCGCCAGCCTTGAGGCCGGCCGATCACCGGTCTACAAAAAAGACAGTTGCTCCCCGGTGCTCCGGCTTGTTGGCCACCGTCGCCGTCGGGCTCATCATCACCCGCCGGCTTGGCATCAGCGTCGGGATGCCAGGACCACGCGACTTCACGTCCGCGCCATGCCGTCCGTCCACATGCCGAAGCACGCTGCGACACGTCGCGGCCACCGCATCCCGCGCTCCACGTCCGTGACGATCGCGAAGCGCCCCTCCTGTCGAGCACGGGACCAAATCAGCATAGCAGGCTTTTCCGAAAAAGCGAATCCTAAATTCGGCCGCCGGCAACGGCGCCGTCCGGCCCGCCTCCCGGCGCGTCCGCTGGCCGCGGACGGCCCGACCGCCTAAGCTGTCCGCTCCTGCACGCCCGCCGCCCGGAAGAACCGAATGCCCCTCGACATCATCTGTTTGCGTGACCGGCCCGACCTGATCCCGCGCGTGTTCTCGCCCGAGCTCGATGGTCTTTGGCCCCCCTTCATGCGTCAGGACCGGACCGCAATGTTGTACTTCGACCCGCCCGTGTTCGACCACTATTTGGACTGCGCCTATGCGGCGCTGGCCGGTAACGAGGTGGTCGGACGCGGCTTCGCCATTCCCTTCGCCTTTGGCATCGAGGGCCGCCGGACGCTGCCGGATGCGGGCTGGGACGAGGTGATCCGCTGGGGTCACGAGGATCGCCTGCTGGGGCGGCAGCCGACGACGATGAGCGCGCTCGAGATCGCGCTGCTGCCGAAGGCGCGCGTGCCCGGCAGCTCGCTCGCCATGCTGGCGGCGCTGAAGGACGGCGCGCGCGCAAAAGGCTTTGCCGAGCTGTACGCGCCGGTGCGGCCGAACCAGAAGCATCTGGTGCCGCGGACGCCGATGCGCGCTTATCTCGATCAGCGGCGCGAAGACGGCCAGCTCGCGGATTCCTGGCTGCGCACGCACATCCGCATCGGCGGCGAGATCGTCAAGATCGCGCCGTGCTCGATGACCATCGTCGGCACGCTCGCCGAGTGGTCGCAATGGACCGGCGTGACCTTCGATCGATCGGGTGAGATCGAGATCCCCTGTGCTCTCGTGCCTGTGCTCGCGTCGGTCGCGCACGACCATGCCGCCTATGTCGAGCCGAATGTCTGGATTCGACATCCGCTCTAACAGACCGCACGAAAGCCGTCCGCCCGTTGCAGATCGTCCGCGCCATGATCAACGCGCCGGCACGGCGCGTTCGTCGAGAAATCCGATCGCTGCATCGAACGCCTGCTGTCGATTCCGTTCCATCAGGACCATGTGCGTGCCCTGGCCGATCTCGACCAGGCGCTTGTACGGCGCGCTCGCGAGTCGAACGAACAGGTCGTGCGCCATCTCGAAGCTGACATCCACATCCCATTCCGCCGAGAGCAGGAGAACCGGGCAGTTGATGCTGCCGGGATCATAGGTCGGCCTGGCCGCGGTCCAATGCGCGCGGACGTCCTGTACCGCGCCCGAGGGCGCGCGGATCGCGTCGGGGTACGGCGAGTCCGGATCGGTCGCGAGCGTCGCCTGCGCCCAGGTCTCGAACCAGCCGTCCGGAATCAGCTTGTCCCGCGCGTGCTCCGGAGCGGCGCCGCGCCATGCCGCCTCGAACGCGCGCGGGGTGACGATCCGATAGGCGCCGAGCGGTCCGCCGGCGTCGATGCGCAGCGGCTCGCTCGACAGCCAGAGCGGCGTCACCAGGATCAGCTTCTCGAGCTTCGCGTTCGCCGCGCTCGCGAACATGCCGGCGATCGTGGCGCCCCAGGACATGCCGAGCACATTGACGCGCGGGATATCGCGATGCCGGCGGATGAAATCCACTGCGGCAGAGAAATCGTCCACGGCGGTCCACGCATTGGCCAATGGAGAACCTTCCTCTGGCGCGCGCGACATCTCCGGCGGCCGGCTGGAGCCGCCGTAGCCGCGCGCGTCGACGGCCCAGACGTCGTAGCCGGCCTGCGCCAGCACATCCATGAAGGAGGCGCCATCGACCGCGACGTCGAACAGGCTCGCAGACGAAAAGGTGGCGCCGTGCATCATCACCAGCGTGCGCTCGGCCGAGAAGCGTTGCAGGTCGTGCCGGCGCTTGTTGATGAGCTGAAGCTGGACGTCGGACACCGGACCTTCGATCAGGCGGCGCTCGGAAACGATGCGCGAGGAGAACGTTGCATTATCGATCATGGCCATCTCGGATCAGGCGAAGTGCCAGGCAAACCGGTCGCCGTCGCGGCTGACGCGCCCGGCCGAGGACTCGGCGAAATGGGTGGTGAACACGAGGGAGCCGGTCTCCGCGGCATGGTTCATCGCCCATAGCCGTGAGGTCCGCGCCGCCTCCGGGAATTCGCAATAGACCGAATTCCAGTCCGGATGCGCGACCTGCATCGGATGATGCAGCACATCGCCCCAGAACAGCGCGCGCTCGCCACGCGAGCTGAAGCTGATGCAGGCGTGATCGATGCTGTGACCGGGGCTCGGCACAAAACGGAAGCCGTCGACGACCTCGCTCCCATCGACCGTGATCTCGCGCGCGAGGCCGGCCTCGACGATCGGCAGCACGCTGTCTTCGTAGACCCCCGGCATCGGTGGATGCAGCATGGGTCCGAGCCCGGCCGCGTCCCTGATCGCGGCGTTCGAGCCGTCGCCAGCCGAGAGGGCGGCGACATAGGCGCGCTCTCGGCCCGAGAAAACGTGCCGGGCGTTCGGAAACACCGGCATCCAGCGGCCATCGGCAAGCTGCGTATTCCAGCCCACGTGATCCGCATGCAAATGCGTCATCAGGACGAGGTCGACATCGTCGGGGGCGACGCCGGCCGCCCGCAATCGGTCGAGGAACGGCTCGTTCAGGCGATGCAGAACGGCCGCGCCGGGCCGCTCCTTGTCGTTGCCGGTGGCCGTGTCGATCAGCACCACGCGCTCCGGCGTCCGCACCAGCCAGCTATGGATGCTCAGGCGCAGCGATCCCGTGCGCGGATCGACCGATCCCGGCCCGAAACGGCCGCGTTCGCGGGCAATGCTGGCGGCGTCCACGCCTGGAAACAGAAACTCGCCCTCGACCGCATCGAGACCGATCTCGAAAATCCTGCTGATGGTGGCGTCCCCGACGCGATAGGTCGTGATGTCCTGCATGTTTGGCGGCCTCGATCCGAACGGTGATCTTGTCTGGGCCGAGATCTACGATTAGGTCATGCATTCCTCAAATCGATCCAACTCATGCAGTCCATCGATCATTTCGATCTTCGCTCCTTCGACCTCAATCTGCTGGTCGCGTTCGACGCGCTGATGCAGGAGCGCAGCGTGACACGCGCGGCGGCGCGCCTGAAGGTGGGGCAGCCGGCGATGAGCCATTCGCTGTCGACGCTTCGCGTGCTGCTGCAGGATGAGCTGTTCGTCCGCGTCGGCACGATCATGCAGCCGACCCCCAAGGCTGCGGTGCTGGCCGGACCGGTTCGGGCGGCGCTGGCCCAGATGCAGGCTGCGTTGCACGCCGCACCGGAGTTCGACCCAGCGACCGAGCAGCGCACCATCCGCTTGGGATTCTCGAGCGAGGTCGAGCTGCTGCTGATCCCCGAACTCACGGCGGAGCTGCGTCGAACGGCGCCCGGCGTGCGGCTTCTCAGCCGTCCGACCGAACGCAACGAGGTGCATCGTCTGCTCGACGAGGGCGCCTTGGATGTCGGCGTCGGCTGCTTCGAGGCGGTGGCGCTGCGGCACCGATCCCAGTTCCTGTTCGAGCAGGCGCTGAGCTGCGTCTACAATCCAAAGCGCATCGCGATGAAAACACCGATCGGCCTGGATGCCTATCTGTCGCTTCCGCACGCACTGGTGACGCTGACCAACAGCCTGCAGGGCTGCCTGGAGGCGGCGCTGGATGAGATCGGCACCGAGCTCAACGTGGTCTCGGCCTCCTCGGATTTCCTCAGCGTGCTGGCGACGGTGGCCGCGTCACCGGTGATCACCACGATCCCGACCCGGATGGCAAGGCTCTACGGACCCCGGTTTGGGCTGGCGCTCTGTCCGGCGCCGTTGAAGTTGCGGCTGCCGGCGGTCTCGATGGTCTGGCCGCTGCAGCTCGATCGTGACGCGGCATCGGTCTGGCTGCGGAACATGGTGGCGGACATCCTGCACACCACCGAGCGCGCCGCCTGTCGCGCGGCTGCCGGATAGCTCCGTCGGGACTCCGTGTGCACGTGAGCAGATCGCGACTGCCCCCCCGGCATGATTGCAGAGTCTCTCGCGCGATCGTGAGGCGGCGGGCCACGCGACGCACCTTCAGACGATCGGAAAGCCGGGAGCGGCTTAGGCTCTTGGCCACCCCGTGCGCGTTCGGTTAGAAGGCGATTCAGTCGATCTGCCCGTCTTCGTCCGAAGGTAATCCCATGGCCCTGATGCCGGTCTCCGATGCGTTGTCCGCGGTGCTCGCCGGCACCGAGCCGCTGGCTGAGGAAATGGTCGGGCTGGACGAGGCCTATCACCGCATCCTGGCCCGCGACCTCGCGGCGCTGCGGACGCAGCCGCCCGAGGCGATGTCGGCGATGGATGGCTATGCGGTGCGCGCGGCCGACGCAGCCAAGGCCAAGGCGCGGCTGAAGGTGATCGGCGAGGTCGCGGCGGGACGGCCGTTCGATCGCGTGGTCGGGCCCGGCGAGGCGGCGCGGATCTTCACCGGCGGCGTTGTCCCCGCAGGCGCCGACGCGGTGGTGATCCAGGAGGACACGATCGCCGAGGACGGCCATGTCGTGATCACCGAGGCCGCGATCACAGGCCGGCACATCCGGCCGGCCGGCGTCGACTTCCACCAGGGCATGGTGCTGCTGAAGGCCGGGCGCCGGCTCAGCGACCGCGACCTATCCCTGGCGGCCAGCATGAATCATCCGGCGCTGCCGGTGCGGCGGCGGCCGAAGGTGGCGCTGCTCGCCACCGGCGACGAGCTGGTGATGCCGGGCTCGACGCCCGGCCCGGGGCAGATCGTCTATTCCAACGGCTACGCGCTGCGGGCGCTGGTGCGCAGCGAGGGCGCGACGCCGATCGATCTCGGCATCGCCGCGGATACGATGGCGGCGACGGTCGCTGGAATCCGGCGCGCCCGCGCGGCAGAGGCCGACGTCCTGATCACGACCGGCGGCGCCTCGGTCGGCGATCACGACCTGGTCAAGCAGGCGCTGGAGGCCGAGGGCGTCGAAATGGCGTTCTGGAAGATCGCGATGCGGCCGGGCAAGCCGATGATGCACGGACGGCTCGGCGACATCAGGGTGATCGGACTGCCCGGCAATCCGGTGTCGTCCTATGTCTGCGCCATCCTGTTCATGGTGCCGCTGATTCGGCGCCTGCTCGGCCGCGACGAGGCCGTGATGCCGCGCGAGACCGCCCTGCTCGGCCGCGAGTTGGGGGCGAACGATTCGCGCGAGGACTATCTGCGGGCGCAGCTCGAGGAGCGCGCCGACGGCACGCTGGTAGCCACCCCAGTGAGCCAGCAGGATTCGTCGCTGCTCGGGAACCTCGCGCTGTCGCAGGCGCTGGTGATCCGGCCGGCGTTTGCGCCGAAGGCGCCTGCCGGCAGCCCGTGCGAGATCCTGCGCCTGCCGAACTGAGCCGCTTCCCCGGTAAAGCCCGGTCCGTTCATCATATTTTTAGGATTGCGGAACACACATCGAACATATAGTGTCCGTTCATGATTTGTTTTTAGTATGTTGCGGGCGACGCGATGACGGTCCGACTCCAGGGCGCTCTCAGCCGGCTTGTGCTCAAGGCGCAGCTCCTGGACTCGGACGACAACAAACCGGGGACCAGGTCGAGATGCTGACGCGCAAACAGTACGAACTTCTGCGGTTCATCAACGAGCGGCTCAAGGAAGCCGGCGTGCCGCCGTCCTTCGACGAGATGAAGGATGCGCTCGATCTGCGTTCGAAGTCCGGCATTCATCGCCTGATCACGGCGCTCGAGGAGCGCGGCTTCATCCGCCGGCTGCCGAATCGCGCCCGCGCGATCGAGGTGATCAAGCTGCCCGAGCTGTCGCAGGCCGCGGGCAACCGTCGCGGCTTCACGCCGTCGGTGATCGAGGGCAATCTCGGCAAGGTGCGCACCAGCACTCCCGCGCTGGACGATGGCGAGCGCCCCGTGGCGGTGCCGGTGATGGGCCGCATCGCCGCCGGTACCCCGATCGAGGCGCTGCAGACGCGCAGCCACACCATCAGCGTACCTGCCGACATGCTCGGCAACGGCGACCACTACGCGCTCGAGGTGCGCGGCGACTCGATGGTCGATGCCGGCATCCTCGACGGCGACATGGCGCTGATCCAGCGCAACGAGACCGCCGACACCGGCGACATCGTGGTGGCGCTGATCGACGATGAGGAAGCCACCTTGAAGCGCTTCCGCCGCCGCGGCGCATCGATCGCGCTGGAGCCGGCCAACACCGCCTACGAGGTGCGCATCTTGCCGCCGAACCGGGTGAAGATCCAGGGCAAGCTGGTCGGGCTGTATCGCAAGTACTGATCGCGAATGCGATCGGTCGATCGGCGGCGGGCGCACGCGCTTTCGCCGCCGAACAAGAGGCAGCCCAGCAAAGCAAGAGGCAGCCCAGCACAATACGTCGCTCGCGAATGCACCTCATGATGTGCAGCGCGGCATGCTCAAACGCTTGTGATCGGCCGCGGGCACACGCGATGCAGATCAGCGCAGAATTGCCGCGAAGCGCGCGCTAACATCACCATCGATGTCCACTCTGATAGAGGCCTGCGCCTGTCCGGGGGGAGCGTGGGTCGGCTATCTCTCAACGAGGAGCGATCCGATGTGTGACTACAGCCTCCATGCGGTTGCGTCCCGTCCCGCCAAGGTCGGCGAGACGTTGATCTCGATGACCTTCCGTGGCACCGCCACCCGCGGCTTCGCGTTGGAGAGCGAGCCGACCGTCGCAGTCTGCATGCTGCCCGGCACCGAGTTGGCCTTCGCCGAGGACGTCCGCTACGACAGCCGCTGGCTCTGGACCCGGACGATCCGCGAGCGCGTCGCGAAGTTCAACAGCATCGAGACGCACATTCCCGATCGCCATCACGACGCGATCGAGTTCGCCGACGGCCGCCACGTGCTGGTGACCCAGCTCTGCGAGGGCCAGCGCGTCACCGTGCTGCAATTGCCGGTCAGCAAGCAGCCGGCAGAGCGTCGCCCGGACATCGGCGAGGACGTGCCGACGTCGCAGGCCACACCGATTCGCCGCATCAGCATCACCTGAGGGCCTGCGCGTCGGCATTTCTGTCGGTCGTGAGCGCGCTTTCGACGGTGGGAGACTTGGTCAACTTGGGTTCTGCAAGCGCAAAGTCCTCTCGGGCGAATCTCACGCCCCGGCATCGCATCGGATAGGAACGACATCCCTCGGCCGGCATTGTTTGCCGGGGGAGCTTGCCGCCGTGGTCAACAAGATCGATTGGAACAAGGCCGGACGGATCACCGAGCCCGGCCGCTACATGCTTGCGTTCGGATGGCTGACGGTCACGGCTGATGACGTCGCCATCTGGCAACGCTATCCGGGCGCTGCGTTCACGCTGGTCGAAGGGCCCTCGCTGTTCGATGGACCAGACGACGCCGAGTATCATCTCGGCACCTTCGAGCTGCCCGGCGCTCAATCCTGCTCGCCCTGCTCCGTCTCCGGCGGCGTCGCGTCCTGAAGCCGCGCGGCCGGCGCACGCGGCGTCAGCGTCGTGTCGAACTCGCCGGCCTCGGCGGGCGCCGGCCACCATGGGCGGTCGGTGCCGCCGGCACGCGCCGGCGTCACGGCGAAGCCTTTGCCCTGCTGCACCAGCAACAAGGCGCCCTGCTGCCGCAGCCGCTCGCGATCGATCACGGCCGCCGCGCAGGATGACGGCGCGGCGCGCGCGGTGACGATCAGCGCGACACGGGCGCAATCGTCGGCGAGCGCCTCAGCGCGCAAGGTCATGGCGGCGAAGCGGCCGTCGGCCATCGCGACCACGCAGCCCGCCTCGTCGCAGGAGACGCCATCGGCGAGCGAGGCGTCCGCCGGCAGCCGGGCATCGGCGTCGGCCGCGAGCCACTCCTTGGTGGCGAACACATCCTTGCCGGCGCGCATCACATGCAGGCGTCCGTCACGGCCGCGCACCGCCACCGCGCGCCCATCGCCGGCGACCAGGACGTCGGGCAGCGGCGTCGCGGCCGCCCAGGCGGTGGCGGCCAAAAGCCCCATGGCGCCCAACCAGCGCAGCGG
Organism: Bradyrhizobium sp. SZCCHNRI1009; assembly: GCF_032487575.1. Classification (NCBI taxonomy): domain Bacteria; kingdom Pseudomonadati; phylum Pseudomonadota; class Alphaproteobacteria; order Hyphomicrobiales; family Nitrobacteraceae; genus Bradyrhizobium; species Bradyrhizobium sp. SZCCHNRI1009. Next base: position 8,263 of record NZ_JAUEUL010000011.1, read on the forward strand.
TGTGCGCAGCAGGCCGATCAGGATGACGCCCAGGCTGGCCAGGATCAGCGGGCCGATGTCGAAGGCCGGGATGCGCCCGACCGCGCCCGGCAGCGCCGCCACCCAGCGCGTCACCGCGATCATCCAGTCGATGCCGAGGCCCATCAGCGACCACCAGACGCCATCCAGGCCGAACGGCGCCGCCAGCAAGCCCATCAGGCCGGCCGGCATCACCAGCGCCGAGACCACCGGCATCGCCGCGAGATTGGCGAGCACGCCATAGGGCGTCACGCGATGGAAATGGAAGGCGGCATAGGGCGTGGTCGCGAGCCCGGCGATCAGCGAGGCCAGCAGCAGCATCGCGAGCTCGCGCCCGCCCCACAGCGCGACGCGCTGCGTCGTGGAGCTGTCCGGCGTCGCGAACAGCCTGGGCAGGCCGAACTGCACCAGCGCGACCAGGCCGAGCGTTGCCGCGAACGACATCTGGAAGCTCGGATGCACCAGCGCCTCGGGGGCTGCGATCAGCACGATCATCGCCGCGACCGCGAGCGTGCGGAAAGTGACGGCGCGGCGGTCGACCATGACCGCGATCAGCACCACGGCCGTCATGAAGAACGATCTCTGGGTCGCGACCTCCGCGCCTGAGAGCAACAGATAGAACGCCGCCGCGACCAGCGCCGCGGCCGCCGCCCATTTCTTGATCGGGTGGCTGACGGTAAGGCCTGGGATCAGCGCCAGCAGCGCGCGCACGGCGAAGAACACGACGCCGGCCACGACCGCCATGTGATAGCCTGAGATCGACAGCACATGGCCGAGACCGGAGACGAACATCGCGTCGTTGACATCGGGCGTGATGGCGTCGCGCCGGCCTGTCAGCAGCGCGGTGGCAATCGCCCGCTCGTCGCCCGACAGGCGGGCGCGGATGCGTGCGTCGATCGCGTCGCGCAGGCCCTGCATGGCCGCCGCATAGCCCAGGCCGAAGCCGACGGCCTGGGGCGGCGGCGCCGTCGTGATCGCGCCCATCACGAAGCCGGAGGCTCCGATGCCCTGGAAGAACATGTCGCGCGCGAAATCGTAGGAGCCCGGCCGCACCGGGGCCATCGGCGGCAGCAGCCGCGCCTTGAGCTGCACGAAGCTGCCGACCTCGGGCGCCGTGCCCTTGCGCACCGCGAGCCGCACGCGCGCCAGCGTGATCGCGTTGCGCGGGCTCTCCATCGCGGTGACGCGCAGCACGATGCGGTCGCTGCGCTCGCGGATGTCGCGCGCCTCGACGAAGCCGGACAGCGCCACCGAATACAGCGGCCGCGCCAGCACCGGATGCGCCACCCACGCGGTCTTGATGGTCGCGGTGGCAAAGCCGCACGCCGCCGCCGCGATCATCACGGCCGCCGGAAACAGCCGATGCCGCCGCATCATGATGGCGACGAGGCAGAGCAGCGCCGCCGCGATCGCGGCGATCCAGAGCACAGGCTCGTGATCGGCGGTGAAATACAGCGCGATGCCGGCCCCGAATGCCACCGGCACCCAGGGCAGCAGCCGGCCCGCCCCGGCCTCCTCGGCCGCCCAGATCTTGAGGCGCGCGGCGAATGCCGACGAGGCACTCGAGCCGACCGCGGGCCAGCCGCCGGCCAGCGCGCCCCGCGGCGGCCAGACGTCGGCCATCACGCCCGCGATCCCGCGCCGCCCTCCTGGACGTCCTGCTGGCGGCCTGACCGGCTCCGCCATTGCCAACACCACCCGCTACCCGACCGGGCGGGAAGGCTATCGGAAGCTGCGCGAGGCCGCCTAGCAGAACGGAACGGGAATCCTGGCTTTCTGCACGCGCACCTGGCTTGGAACTTTTCGCATCGCACGCGCTTATCGGAGTATGGACCCTAAAGGTATTGACGACCCCTTCGCCGATCTCGCGCTCGAGAGGGCGATCCACCTCCGCTGGACTCTCCGGGACATCAAGGCCCACCGGCTCACGCTGTCCCCAGTCGCCGAGGAAGACCTCTCGCTCCTCGCCGAGCGCGGGCTCGTCGAGCTCACCGACGGTGTGCCGACCCTGACGAACGCCGGCCAGGACGCGATCAGCTGAGCTGCAAGCGTCCCGCGGCTTCCGCTCGCCTCAGCCCTTGGCGACCTCCTTCGCAAACGTGTCGCGCAGGCCGATGGTACGATTGAACACGAGCTTGTCGGGCGTCGAGTCCGGATCGCGCACAAAGTAGCCCTGGCGCTCGAACTGCATCGGCGCGTCCGAATTGCTCGCGGCGATCGCCGGCTCGATGCGGGCGTCGGTCAGCACTTCCAACGAGTTGGGATTGAGGTCGGCCGTAAAGTCGGCGGCGTTCGGACTCGGATTGGCGAACAGCTGATTGTAGATGCGGATCTCGGCTTTCAGCGACTGCGCCGCCGGCAGCCAGTGCATCGTCGCCTTGACCTTGCGTCCGTCCGGCGCGTTGCCGCCCTTGGTCGCCGGATCATAGGTACAGCGCAGCTCGACGATCTCGCCGGCATCGTTCTTGATCACGTCGCGGCACTTGATGAAATAGGCGTAGCGCAGCCGCACCTCGTTGCCGGGCGACAGGCGGAAGAACTTCTTGGGCGGGTTCTCCATGAAGTCGTCCTGCTCGATATAGAGCTCGCGGCCGAAGGCGATCTTGCGCGTGCCGGCGGAAGCGTCGTCGGGGTGGTTGATCGCCTCGAGCTCCTCGACCTGGCCTTCCGGGTAGTTCTCGATAACCACCTTCAAGGGCCGCAGCACCGCCATCCGGCGCTGCGCCGTGCGATTGAGCTCCTCGCGAATGCAGAATTCGAGCATGCCGACATCGACGATGCTGTTGGCCTTGGCGATGCCGATGCGCTTGATGAACTCGCGCACCGCCGCCGGCGGCACGCCGCGGCGCTTCAGCCCGGCGATGGTCGGCATGCGCGGATCGTTCCAACCGGAGACGTGGCCGTCCTGCACCAGCCGCGTCAGCACGCGCTTGGACAAGAGGGTGTAGGTCAGATTGAGGCGCGCGAATTCGTACTGATGCGGATGCGACGGCACCGGCAGCTTGTCCAAGAACCAGTCGTAGAGCGGCCGATGGTCCTCGAACTCAAGCGTGCAGATCGAGTGCGTCACGCCCTCGATCGCGTCCGACTGGCCGTGGGCGTAGTCGTAGCTCGGATAGATCTTCCAGGTGTCGCCGGTGCGCGGGTGATGGGCGTGCAGGATCCGGTACAGCACGGGGTCGCGCAGGTTGATGTTGCCGGCGGCCATGTCGATCTTGGCGCGCAGCACGCGCGCGCCGTTGGGAAATTCGCCGGCCTTCATGCGCCGGAACAGGTCGAGATTCTCCTCGACCGAGCGGTCGCGGAACGGGCTGTTCCTGCCGGGCTCGGTCAGCGTGCCGCGCGCCAGCCGGATCTCCTCCTGCGTCTGGTCGTCGACATAGGCCAAGCCGGCCTTGATCAGGCCCTCAGCCCAGTCGTAGAGCCGCTCGAAATAATCCGAGGCGAAGAACAGGTTGTCGCCCCAGTCATAGCCGAGCCAGCGCACGTCAGCCTGGATGGAGTCGATATATTCCTGCTCTTCCTTGGTCGGATTGGTGTCGTCGAAGCGCAGATTGCAGCGGCCGCCGAACTCCTGGGCAATGCCGAAGTTGAGACCGATCGACTTGGCATGGCCGATATGCAGATAGCCGTTCGGCTCCGGAGGGAACCGGGTGACGACCGTCTTGTGCCTGCCGCTGTCGAGATCGGCCTGGACGATGTCGCGGATGAAGTCGCGCCCTGCCTCTGCCGTCGCCGCCGTGTCTGTCGTCGTGGTCATCAAGAATATCCTGCTCCGGAATTTGGCAGCCTATGTGCCAAATCCGCCTCCCCCAAGGAAGGCTTTAGTTATGCGATAGGCCTGCTATACACCCCCCGCCCTTCATAGCCCCTGCCTGGATTTCGTGCTGCCGCCCATGACCTCCCCGATCGTCACGCGCTTTGCCCCCTCCCCGACCGGCTTTCTCCACATCGGAGGTGCCCGGACGGCCCTGTTCAACTGGCTGTATGCGCGGGGCCGCGGCGGCAAGATGCTGCTCAGGATCGAGGACACCGACCGCGAGCGCTCGACCGATGCGGCCATCGCTGCCATCCTGGATGGCCTGAAATGGCTCGAGCTCGATTGGGACGGCGAGGTCATCTACCAATATAGCCGCGCCGCGCGCCATCGCGAGGTGGCCGAGCAGCTGCTCGCCAGCGGCATGGCGTATCGCTGCTATGCCACCGCCGAGGAGCTGACGGCGATGCGCGAGAAGGCGCGCGCGGAAGGGCGCACCCGGCTCTACGACGGGATGTGGCGCGACCGCGATCCGAAGGAGGCGCCCGAGGGCGTCAAGCCGACCATCCGGCTGCGCGCGCCGCTGACCGGCGAGACCGTGATCGAGGACCAGGTCCAGGGCCGCGTGGTCTGGCAGAACGAGAACCTCGACGACCTCGTGCTGCTGCGAGGCGATGGCAATCCGACCTACATGCTGGCGGTCGTCGTCGACGACCACGACATGGGCGTCACCCACGTCATCCGCGGCGACGACCATCTGATCAACGCCGCGCGCCAGAAGCAGATCTACGACGCGCTCGGCTGGACGGTGCCGTCGATGTCGCACATCCCGCTGATTCACGGGCCTGACGGCTCGAAGCTGTCGAAGCGCCATGGTGCGCTCGGCGTCGACGCCTACCGTGCGATGGGATATCTGCCGTCGGCGCTGCGCAATTACCTGGTACGGCTCGGCTGGAGCCATGGCGACCAGGAGATCTTCTCCACCGAGGAGATGATCGAAGCTTTCGACCTGCCGGCGATCGGCCGCTCGGCAGCGCGCTTCGATTTCGCCAAGCTCGAGAACCTCAACGGCCACTACATCCGTCACAGCGACGATGCGGCGCTGGTGCGGCAATTCGAGGACGTACTGAACTATGTGCCGAACGGCGCGGCGCTGAAGACGAAGCTCAACGACGCCACGCGGGCGCAGCTCACTTTGGCGATGCCGAGCCTCAAGGAGCGCGCCAAGACCTTGCTGGAGCTGATCGACGGCGCCGCCTTCATCTTTGCCGACCGGCCGCTTCCGATCGACGCCAAGGCCGCCGCCCTGCTGACGCCGGACAGCCGCGCCTTGATCGGCCGGCTGCATGAGGCGCTGGCCGCTGTCGAGTCCTGGAGCGGACCGGCCACGGAAGCCGCGCTGCGTGCGTTTGCCGAGGCCAACAATCTCAAGCTGGGCGCGGTGGCGCAGCCGCTGCGCGCGGCGCTGACCGGCCGAACCACCTCACCCGGCATTTTCGACGTTCTGGCGATCCTGGGGCGTGATGAATCCTTGGGCCGCCTGGAGGACCAGACCACCTCATAAGGTCTCATGGACCCCCATCTTGCAGCGCACAGGGCAATACGATACGCATTTGCGCGGCACCCGCTGGTTTTCCCGGCTCGGACATTCTTCACACGTTGCGGCGGGCTCGTTGAGCGATGTTTGGGCCGAAGGACACTAGTAAGCATAAGATTCCAGTACGGTTTCGGATTTGACCTTCTTAAGCTGTTGGCAGCGACAGTGACGCGAATGTCAAAGCCACCGCACTAGATAAAGTCCACCCGCCCTGCCATCTCTCACAAAGAACAAGGGCCAAGCCTAACGATCTCATCGGGGACAAACGATGGACGCAAAATCCGCAAGCAAGACCGCGACGCTCACCGTCGGCAACAAGAATTTCGATCTTCCGATCCTGAGCGGCACCGTGGGTCCCGACGTCATCGACATCGGCAAGCTCTACGCCCAGACCGGGATGTTCACCTATGATCCCGGCTTCACCTCGACCGGCAGCTGCCAGTCCAAGATCACCTATATCGACGGCGACGCCGGCGTCCTCGAATACCGCGGATATCCGATCGAGCAGCTCGCCGAGAAGGGCGACTTCCTGGAGACCTGCTATCTGCTGCTGTACGGGGAGCTCCCCACCAAGGCCCAGAAGCAGGATTTCGACTATCGCGTGACCCACCACACGATGGTGCACGAGCAGATGTCGCGCTTCTTCCACGGCTTCCGCCGCGACGCGCATCCGATGGCGGTCATGGTCGCTTCGGTCGGCGCGCTCGCCGCGTTCTACCACGACTCCACCGACATCAACGATCCGAAGCAGCGCATGATCGCGTCGATGCGGATGATCGCGAAGATCCCGACGCTGGCGGCGATGGCCTACAAATACACCATCGGCCAGCCCTTCGTTTATCCGAAGAACTCGCTGTCCTTCGCCGAGAACTTCCTGAACATGTGCTTCGCCGTGCCGTGCGAGGAGTACAAGCCGAACCCGGTGCTCGCCGACGCGCTCGACAAGATCTTCATCCTGCACGCCGATCACGAGCAGAACGCCTCGACCTCCACGGTGCGCATCGCCGGCTCGTCGGGCGCCAACCCGTTCGCCTGCATCGCCGCCGGCATCGCCTGCCTGTGGGGCCCGGCGCATGGCGGCGCCAACGAGGCTGCGCTGAACATGCTGGCCGAGATCGGCACCGTCGACAAGATTCCGGAATTCATCGCCAAGGTGAAGGACAAGAACAGCGACGTGCGCCTGATGGGCTTCGGCCATCGCGTCTACAAGAACTACGATCCGCGCGCCAAGATCATGCAGAAGATGTGTCACGCGGTGCTCAAGGAGACGGGCCACGCCGACGATCAGATGCTCAAGGTCGCGCTGGAGCTGGAGAAGATCGCGCTCAGCGATCAGTACTTCATCGACCGCAAGCTCTACCCGAACGTCGATTTCTACTCGGGCATCACGCTGAAGGCGATGGGCTTCCCGGTCTCCATGTTCACCGTGCTGTTCGCGGTCGCCCGCACCGTCGGCTGGATCAGCCAGTGGAGCGAGATGATCGAGGATCCGCAGCAGAAGATCGGCCGTCCGCGCCAGCTCTACACCGGCGTGACCACGCGCAGCTACGTCGAGATGGACAAGCGCGGCTGATCGCGCCCGCCGCGAGACATCAAATCACCAAAGGCCCGTCCAGCACGCTGGATGGGCCTTTTTCGTTACGGCTGGATGCTCTTGCGCCGAAGCTTGGGATGCGTTGCAAAGATCGGCAACGCGGCAGTCCCAACCGTCGATCGGCGAACCGATCAGCAAGACGGGGGGACGGCGCCACGGCGTAGCCTCTCGACGAGGACCGTCTCGGGCTGATGCTGGAGACATGATCATGTGGGACCGGGCATACGACGACGCCGCGGGCGGCAGGGTTAACCAAAATCGCATGTTCTGCTTGCTGCCGATTGACGCAGTCTGCGAGGGATGGCTGTCCCGCAGTTATATTTAGGCTTGGCTAAGGAGATGACTGGCAATTTGGATCAGGACCTGTTGCTTGGAATAAACGCGCTCGCCGGAACGCATGCCGGTCTCTATGAGCTTGCGACCAATTCCCTGTTCAGAGGAATTCCGATATTCGGCTCGCTTGTCGCGCTGTGGTTCGTGGACGATTGTGCAAAGCGCCGGAGTCGTATGCTGGCAGGACTGTTCGGAGTCTGCTTGGCGACGATGCTGTCTGTCTGGCTCCAGTTTCACGTCTTTGTCCACACGCGTCCTCTCCTGGACCCGGCGCTTCATGTGAACTCCGTCGCCGTACCCTGGAGCTGGGACCGCCAGAGTTCGTTTCCCAGCGACACCGCGACGTTGTTCTTCGGCCTCGCGACGGTGGTGTTCATCGAGAACAGATGGGCTGGATGGCTTTGCTTTCTTTGGGCGACCGTCGTCGTTGCGCTATCCAGGGTCGCCTTTGCGTTTCACTATCCAAGCGACGTGATCGGCTCGCTGGTCCTTGGCGTAGCATTCGTCGTGCTTTTCACCAGGCCTTCATATCCGCGCGTCGTCATCGAACGTATGCTCGTTACGCTCGGCAACCGCATGTATCTGGTGCATGCATTCCTTTTCGTTTTTTTGGCCGAAGCCTCAAATTTGTTTCTGAGCTTGGAACAGCTCGGAAAAGACCTCGTGCGAATGGTGCACTCGTAGAGCTTCGAGCCGCGGAACAAAGGCCTACTGCCGATTGAGCCGCGACAGCCCGTTAAAAGTGTCCAAGGCAACGGACGCGCTCACACGAACGACCAGCTTTCTTGTGGAGAAGTTGAAGTGAGCGACTCGGCGAGCCGCCGCAGGTGGGCAAAGCGGTCGCCGCAAGGCGGCAGCAGGCCCACCGTCGCGCGGCGCGTTCTGTCGGCGAGTCGCTGGACTCATCGCCTATCCGTCGGCGGCACGCCAATCGTCGGTCGCCAACCTTGTGGACGTCGGGCTGCGTCGCTCTGATCCCGCGGCGTAACGCGGCATACCTCGCACGGCTGCGTCGAAGGCCACACGGATGTCAGTTTGGCTGAAATTCCGGTCCCATAGCTCTGTCATCAAGGTGCCGATGATCTCGTTCAGCGGCGCAGGCAAACTGTGAGGGTTTCGCGCAGATAATTCCGCGCATCGCAATGCGAACGTGTACGCGGCATCGGCGCATTGTCCCTCCCAGGGGAGATCGTCTTGGTCGACCATCGTTTTACACCTCTCGCGGCGCTTAGACTGTAGCTCGGACTCGACCTGATTAGTTCCCTGCCCGTCCCCCGCGCATCGTCTCCAGCACGATGTCGGCGGCGCGCATGCTCGGTGACGATGCGCCGGTCGACATGATGGCGTCGAGGCGATTGAACGCCTCGACCTGACGCGCGCGGATCGGGCCGTTGCTCAGCAGATCCGCCAGCACGGGCGCGAGATTGTCGGCGGTGCAGGCTTCCTGCAGGAATTCCGGGATGACGTTGTCGCCGATCACGAGATTGGCGAGGATCACGGATTGGACCTTGATGAGCCGTCGCAGGATGAAGGCTTCGACCTCGCCGACCCGGTAGGCCGTGACCATCGGCACGCCCGAGATCGCGAGCTCAAGCGTCACGGTGCCCGACTTCGCAAGCGCTGCGTGGGCGCTACGGAAGGCGGCGCGCCTCTCCGTCTCGACGGTGACGATCTGCGGCGCGATCTGCCAGTTCGCCACTCCTGCCCTGACCGCGGCTTCGAGATGCGGCGTGGTGGGCACCACGGCCTCGAACGCGATGTCCTGCGCGCGCAGCCGCGCCAGCGTCTCACCGAAGACGGCGATGTGACGCGCGACCTCGCTGCGCCGGCTTCCCGGCAGCACGAGAAGAATCGGGGGTTTGGCGTCACGGCGCTGCTGCTCGGCCGCATTCGGCCGGAGCGTTGCAAGCTGCTCGATCAGGGGATGGCCGACATAGGTGCAGGGCGGGCCGCCGAGTCTGCGGAACGCCTCCGGCTCGAACGGCAACAGACCCAGCACGTGATCGACATAGCCGCGCATCGCCCTGGCACGGCCGGGACGCCAGGCCCACACGGTCGGCGCCACGTAGTTCACGATCGGAATCGCGGCATCGCGGGCATGAACCTTCTTCGCCACCCGCTGGGTGAAATCCGGGCTGTCGATGATGACGAGCACGTCGGGCTGAGCTGCAACGATCGCGTCCACCGTGCCGCGGATCAGGCGCAGGATCTTCGGCAGCTGCTTCAGCACCGCCGCGAAACCGACGATCGAGAGCTCCTCGATCGGAAACAGCGAGGCGAGCCCCTCGCGTGTCATGCCGCGACCGCCGACGCCGGAGAACTCGACGCCGTCGCCGAGCCGCTGGCGCAGCACCTTCATCAGGCTGGCGCCGAGGCGATCACCGGACTCTTCGGTCGCGACCAGGCAGATCCTGCGCATCGCCGGGCCTGCCGGAGGCCGGAACGTCACGCCGTGACACCCGTGATGAACACGCCTGCCCGGTCGGCGGCAGCCACCGTCTCCTGGGGATCGGCGAGCAGGGTATAGGCGGCAGCCACGGCGACTCCGGCGAGACCCGCGGCTGAAAGCCCCTCGACGGTGCGCGGCCCGATGGTCGGCAGATCGTAGCGGAGATCCTGGCCGGCCTTGGGCGCCTTCACCAGCACGCCGCGCCCGGCGGCGGCGCGAATGCGGCGATCGGCGCGCAGACGTGCCACGCGGGCCAGCAGCCCGTCGGTGCCCTCGATATCCTCGAGCGCAACGACGTGGCCGTCGATCACGACCACCGCCTGCCCGACATCGAACGGCGCCATGGCGCGGAGCACGGACATTCCTTTAGCGATGTCTCCGGTCACCAGATCGGTGGGCCCGCTCCGGGTCAGCCGCCCTTCGGGCACGAGCAGATTGGGGGCGACGTCCTTGACGCCGATCATGTGAAAGCCGTGGCGCTCGAAGATGCGGCCGACGCCGGACAGCAGATGATCGTCACCGCCGCGAAAGGCCGACCAGATGTAGGGCAGCTCGCGCAGCGTGCCCCAGTCGAAGCGGATCTCCGACACGGCCGGACGAACGAGATTGCCGATGAACATGAGATCGCGGACGCCCTCGGCCTTCAGCAGCTTCAGGGCATTGCCGAGCTGCCCGAGGCCGATCCAGTGATGCCGGAAGCGCGCCAGCGGCTTTGGATCGCAGATGCCCTTCAGGGCGAACAGCACCGGCGTCTGGCCGCGCGCGACGATGGCGTCGGCGACCGCGAAAGGCAGCACCCCGCCCGCGGCGATCATGCCGATCGGCGGAGAGGTGTCGGCGGCGGGCGCCATGGCGCTACGGCTCGATGGCCGGCCTGCCGATCTCGGGCAGGCACAAGGCGCGATGTCGGCCGCCATCGATGAAGGCGAGGATCTCGGCGATGGCGGGATCCTCGCCGGCCATTGGCCGCACGGCCGCCAGCCGCTCGGCGAACACGCCGGGGCCGTGGAACAGTTTCTGATAGAACGCCCGCACCGTGGCGAGGCGCTCACGGGTGAACTTGCGGCGCTTCATGCCAATGACGTTGAGACCTTCGAGCGCGGCATACTGGCCGTTGGCGAGGCCATACGGAATGATATCGCCGCGTACGCCGCAGACGCCGCCGACCATCACGCCGTGGCCGATGCGGGTGAACTGATGCACCGCGGACAGGCCGCCGATGTAGACGGCATCACCGACCTCGACATGGCCGCCAAGTGTGGCCGAGGTTGCGAAGATGACGTTGTCGCCGACCACGCAATCGTGGGCGACATGGGCGTTGTTCATGAAGAAGCCGGCATTGCCGACCTTGGTGAGACCGCCGCCCTTGGTGGTGCCGATGTTCATCGTCACGCCTTCGCGGAAGGTGCAGCCGGAGCCGATCTCGAGCCGATGCGGCTCGCCGCGATAGCTGAGATCCTGCGGCGCGCCGCCGAGCACGACGAAGGGCGAGATCACGTTGTCATCGCCGAGCGTGGTGTGGCCCATGATCTGGACGTGGCTGATCAGCTTGCAGTTGGCCCCGATCACGACGTTGGGGCCGACGATGCAGTAAGGACCGATCACGGTCCCCTCACCGATGACGGCGCCATCCTCGACGCGTGCGGTGGGATCAATCTTGCTCATTTCGACGCAATCAACTTTCTACCAGTCCGTCAGTCGGTCAGCATCGCGCCGACATCGGCCTCGGCGACGACGACGCCGTCGACCTTGGCATCGCCGTGGAACCACCACATCGTCTTGCGCCGGCCAATCGAGCGCATGTGGTACTCGATGGTCTGGCCGGGCAGCACGGGCTTCCGGAACTTGCACTTGTCGATGGTGAGGAAATACACCGCGCGCGGCTTTTCCGTGCCCTCGACCGACTTGATGCCGATCACGCCCGCCGTCTGCGCCATGCCCTCGATCATCAACACGCCCGGATAGACCGGCCGTTCCGGAAAATGGCCCTGGAAGCACGGCTCGTTGAACGAGACGTTCTTGACGCCGATGCCGCTGTAGTCGGCCCGGATGTTCTTCACGCGGTCGATCAGGAGAAACGGGTTACGGTGCGGCAGCGTCTTCAGAATCTCGTTGATGTCGATGTCCGCAAACCTGATGGGTGACTCGTCCATCACTCCCGCCCCTCGTCCCTGTTCGCCGCCGTCTGATCGCGCACCAGCCGTTCCACGGCGACGATCTCGCGGAACCACTGCTTGGTCGGCTTGGCGAAGAAGCCGCCCCACCGGCCGTTCGGCGGAATGTCGTCCTTGACGCCGCTCATCGCGGTCACTTGGGCACCATCGCCGATCGTCAGGTGATTGTTGATACCGACTTTCGCTCCAAGCGCGACGTTGTCGCCGATCGTGAGGCTGCCTGCCAGCCCGATCTGGGCCGCCAGCAGGCAATGCCGCCCGATTGTGACATTGTGGCCAATCTGCACCTGGTTGTCGATCTTGGTGCCCTCGCCGATGACCGTGTCGCGCAGGCTGCCACGATCGATCGTCGTACCGGCGCCGACCTCGACGTGGTTCTGGATCAGCACCCGCCCGGTCTGCGGCACCTTGGTGTGCCCATCCGCGCCGAAGAAGATGAAGCCGTAGCCGTCCTGGCCGATGCTGCAGCCGGGATGGATCAGGACGTCATTGCCGATCAGCGCGCACTGAATGACGGTGCGGGCGCCGACATTGCAGTCGCGACCGATCTTGACGTGGGGGCCGATCACCGCACCCGCACCAACGATCGTCCCCGAGCCGATCTCGACATGGGCGCCGATCACCGCCAGCGGCTCGACCGTGACGCCGTCCTCCAGCCGCGCAGTGGGATCGATGATGGCTTGGGGCGAAATTCCGTCGTCGCCGAACCAGGGTTGCGGCCGGAGTGCGTCGGCATGGAACTCACGCGCAAGCTGCACGAAGGCGCGGAACGGCTGATTGGCCCTGACCACCGCGACATGGGACGGCACGCGCGCCTCGAATCGCGGACTGACCAGGCAGGCGCCCGCCTTGGTCCCGGCGAGCTGGTCGGCGTATTTGAGGTTGTCGAAGAACGCCAGATGCATCGGGCCGGCCTCGTCGAGCGACGCCAGTCCCTTGATCACCTGCTCGCCGCGGGATGGGTCGACCAGGGTGGCCTTGGCGGCGGCTGCGATCGCCGCCAGCGTCGTGGGCGGCGGCGATTGGAAGAAGGTCGGCTGGGCCATTCCGTCGTACTCTCGAGACAAGTCGTACTCTCAGGACAAAAAGTCAGAGCCCGGCTCCGGTGTCCCGGAACCGAGCTCCCATCTCTTACACCGGCGGGGTTGGTCGATGCCAACCCGGATTCGATCGGCCCAGGCTCAGAACGAGGTACCGCCGCCGAACCGGAATTCCTGCGTCCGGTCGAACTGGCCCTTGGTGAGCGGGATCGCGTAGTCGAAGCGCAGCGGACCGAACGGCGATGCCCACACCAGACCCACACCGACCGACGTCCGGACCGTATTCTGGTCGCTGAACTGCAGGCCCAGGCAGGTGCCGGCGTTGTTCGGATTGCGCGACGGCGGGGTGCAAGGGGCTCGATTGACTTCGTTTGTCAAATCCCAACCCGTCGGACCCTGATAACCCGACAGACCGCCTGCATCAGCGTAGATCGCGCCCTTCAGACCCGTCTCCTTAGGCAGGAACCAGAACGGCATCTGCAATTCGAGCGAAGCGCCCCAGTACTTGGTGCCGCCCAGCGCATCCTGCGTGCCGAAGGGATTGATGTCACGCGGACCAATGCCGTTCGGGGCGAAACCACGAACCAGGTTCGGACCCATCTGGAAGTGATCGAGCATGCGCAACTGCGTGTTGCCGATCTTGTTCAGGATGCCGCCCTGGAGGTGGACGATGCTGACGATGTCCGACACCAGCGGGGTGAAGTACTTCGCATCGAAGGCGGTCTTCAGGTACGACACGTCGCCGCCAACACCCGCAAAGTCCTGCTTGAAGTCGACCAAGAGGCCGTCGGTCGGGTTCTTGGTGTTGTCGAGCGTGTTGTAGTTCAGCGTATAGCCGAGCGCCGAGGTCAGCGTCGCGCCCTTCGCCAGCTCCTGGCGGACCGGCAGCGAGGCCTCGCCATCAGAGAAGCACCCGAGGCCACCGGTCGCCGCACCGATCGCCGCAGCCTGCGCGTTGCCGGGATTGGCGTTGATGAACGCCGGTGTCGGATTGAAGGGCAGCGGGCTGCCGCCACCGCCGTTGTTACAGTTCGAGAGCGTCGCCGGCAGCGAGATCTCCTGGCGGTAGATCGAGTAGCGCAGCTGCAGCGACAGGTCTTCACGCAGCTGGAAGCCGAGGCGCGGGCTGAAGCCGAGCGTCTTGGTGCCGTAGGAGATGAAGTTGTTGGCGAGCTGCTGGCGCTGATACAGGTCGAGGCCCAGCGCAACCCGGTAGTCGAGCAGATACGGCTCGACGAAGGACAGCGAGTAACCGCGGGCGAACTGGCCGTAGGTCACAGACGCCTTGGCGAACAGGCCGCGGCCGAGGAAGTTGCGCTCGGAGATCGAGACCTCGGCCAGCGCGCCGTCCGTGGTCGAATAGCCGCCGGAGATCGAGAAGTCGCCGGTCGACTTCTCCTCGAGGTTGACGTTCAGGACCACGCGGTCGCTCGACGAGCCAGGCTCGGTGACGATCTTCACGTCCTTGAAGAAGTCGAGGTTCTTCAGGCGGCGCTCGGCGCGGTCCACCAGGGCGCGGTTGTAGGCGTCGCCCTCGGAGATGTCGAACTCGCGGCGAATGACGTAGTCGCGGGTGCGGGTGTTGCCGCGAATGTTGATGCGCTCGATATAGGTGCGCGGGCCCTCGTCGATGGCGAACACGACCGACACGGTGTGGGCCTCGAAGTTGCGATCACCGCGCGGGCGGACCACCGCGAACGCGTAGCCGCGCCGCGAGGCCTCGATCTGCATCTCCTCGACCGATTTCTCGATGTTCTCGACATTATAGAGCGAGCCGACGCTGACGCGCGAATAGCCGCGCAGCGTGTTGCCGTCGAGCGTCGCGATCGACGACTGGAAGTCGACCGAACCGACCCGGTACTGCTGGCCTTCCTCGATCTTGAAGGTCACAAGGAAGCCCTTGCGCTCCGGATCGTACTCGCTGAGCGCGGCCACGACCTGCACGTCGGCATAACCGTTCTTCAGGTAGAAGCGGCGAATCAGGTCGCGATCGGCCTCGACACGGTCCGGATCGTAGACGTCGCCCGAGCCGAGGAAGCTCAGGAGGTTGGTCTCGCGGGTCTTGATGACGTCCTTGAGGCGATAGGACGAAAAGGCGTTGTTGCCGACGAACTCGATCGACTTCACGCCGGTCTTGGCGCCTTCCTCGATCGTGAAGATCAGGTCGACGCGGTTGTTCGGCTGCTCGATCATCTCCGGCGTGACGCGCACGTCGTAACGGCCCGAACGGCGGTAGATCTCCGCAATGCGCTGGGCGTCGGACTGCACCATCGGGCGCGAGAGCGTGCCGCGCGGCTTCGACTGCACTTCCGCCTGGAGCTGCTCGTCCTTGACCTTCTTGTTGCCCTCGAACGCGACGCGGCCGATCACCGGATTCTCGACGACGGTCACGATCAGCCGCCCACCCTGGCGGTTGATCTTCACGTCCGAGAACAGGCCGGTCTCGATCAGCGCCTTGAGGCCGTCATCGACCCGGCCGGCGTCGAGCGTCCCGCCGGGGCCCGGCTTGAAGTACGAGCGGATGGTCTCCAGCTCGACACGGCGGTTGCCGACCACTTCGATCGAGTTGACCGTCTGCGCCGCAGCTGGCGACGAAAGAACCACGCTCGCCAGCGGCAAAGCCACCGGTCCGGCGAACATGATAAAGGCGGCCGCCAAGCCCCCCCGCACCCGCAATCCGAACTTCATGCGCTACGCGCCCTTATATTCCGTTGCCGGTTCCGTACCCCTACGAACCCGACAGATTCCCATTTGTCGTTCGCTTGTAGCCAATTTGGACCCGACGGCAAACGCCGGATCTCTCTGAATTTTCAAATTCGTTTCAAAACGTTGCCTAACGGCCACGTCGTAAAAAAGCCGCGCTCAGGACCCGGCGAGGTGAAGGATATCGTTATAGGTTGCAAAGACCATGAGCATGAGGACCAGCCCGAGGCCGATTCGGAACCCCATCTCCTGCGCCCGCTCCGACAGCGGTCGGCCGCGGACGGCCTCGACCCCGTAGAACAACAGGTGTCCGCCATCGAGCAGCGGAACCGGGAACAGGTTCAGCAGGCCGATCGAGACCGACAGCGTCGCGCACAGTTGCACAACGAACTGGAAGCCGAGGCTGGCCGCCTGTCCCGAGAGTTGAGCGATTCGGATCGGACCGCCGACGTCGCCGGCACTCCCGGCGCCCGCGAACAGCGAGGCGATGAACTTGAAGGTCGTGGAGATGATGAACCAGACCTGCTCGAAGCCGATCTTGATCGATTCGAGGAACCCGACCGGGATCGACCGCGATTCGTCCGGCTTGGCGTTGTACTGGATGCCGAGCACGCCGATCCGGTGGCTGTTGCCGAACAGGTCCTTGACCTCCTTGAGCGCCGGCGTCGCCTTGAGGGTGAGTTCCGTGCCGTCCCGCTTGACCAGGAAGGACAATTCCGTGCCGGCGCTGACCGAGACGACGCGCTGCATGTCGGCGAAGGTCTCGATCGACCGGCCGTCGATGGCGGCAATGACGTCACCGTCCTTGAAGCCGGCGGCGGCCGCGACGCTGTCCGGCTGCACCGCATCGACCCGCGGGGTCGTGTTCGGCTTGCCGAAATACAGCGCCATGCCGGCGAAGATGATGACCGCCAGGATGAAGTTGGCGATCGGGCCGGCCGCGACGATCGCGGCGCGCTGGCCGACGGTCTTGTGGTGGAAGCTGTCGGCGCGCTCCTCGGCCGTCATCTTCGCAAGCGCCTCGGCCGACGGCGTCGAGGCCTCGGATTCGTCGCCGAAGAACTTCACGTAGCCGCCGAGCGGGATCGCCGAGATCTTCCAGCGGGTGTTGTGGCGGTCGTTGAAACCGATCAGTTCTGGGCCAAATCCGAGCGAAAACGTCAACACCTTCACGCCGGCCCAGCGTGCGATCAGGAAATGGCCGAGCTCGTGGAAAAACACCACGATCGTCAGCACGAACAGGAACGGGACGATGTAGCCGAGAAGGCCGTGGCTCAAGGTATTGAAGATATGGTGGAAAAATTCGGACATCGATGACCTTCCCGACGGGCCAGAGGCCCATCCAACCCGTTAAGATGCTTTTGCGGCGATTTGAGGCAAGAGGCCGGCGGCCCTTTTTCGCGCATCATGGTCAATGGCGATGGCGTCGTCCGCGGACGTCAGAGGTGCCAAATTACCTGAACGCGTCCAGCTCTCGAGGGTCGCCTCGACCAGGCGGGCGATCGCACCAAAGCGGATGTGGCCGCCGATGAAGGCCGCGACGGCGACCTCGTTGGCGGCATTGAACACCGTCGTCGCGCCGCGCCCGGTGCGCAGCGAATCGTAGGCCAGCCGCAGCCCGGGGAACCGCTCGAAGTCCGGCGCCTCGAAGGTCAGCGTGCCGATCTTGGCAAGATCGAGCCGGGCCGACGGGCCCTTGATGCGCTCCGGCCAGCCGAGGCAATGGGCGATCGGGATTCGCATGTCGGGCGCGCCGAGCTGCGCCACCACTGACCGGTCCGAGAACTCGACCATGCCGTGGACGATCGACTGTGGATGCACCAGCACGTCGATCTCGTCTGGCGCCAGCGCGAACAGGTAGGACGCCTCGATCACCTCGAGGCCCTTGTTCATCATCGAGGCCGAATCGATCGTGATCTTCTGGCCCATGCTCCAGTTCGGATGCTTCAGCGCCTGGGCCAGGGTCGCCTGCTCGATATCGGCCGGCGCCCAGGTGCGGAACGGGCCGCCGGAGGCGGTGATGATCACCCGCACCAGCTCCTCGCGATTGCCCGAGGACAGCGCCTGGAACAGCGCGTTGTGCTCCGAATCGGCAGGCAGGATGCAAGCGCCGGCCCGGGCGGCCCGCTCCATGAAGAAATCGCCGGCACAGACCAGGCATTCCTTGTTGGCGAGCGCCACGGTCGCGCCGCGGTCCACTGCGGCGAGCGCCGGCTTGAGGCCAGCGGCGCCGGAGACGGCGGCCATGACCCAGTCGGCGGGACGGGCTGCCGCCTCGATGATGGCGCTCTCCCCTGCCCCGCATTCGATCCCGGTGCCGGCCAGCGCATCGCGCAGCTCGTCGAGGCCGGCCGGATCGGCCACCGCCACGAAGCGCGGGTTGAACTCTCGGGCCAGCTTCACCAGGCCCTGGACGTTGCTGTTGCCGGTCAGCGCCTCGACGCGGTAGCGCTCCGGCGCGCCGCGCACGAGGTCCATGGTCGAATCGCCGATCGAGCCGGTGGCGCCGAGCACGGTGACGCTGCGCATCTCCGCGACACCGGCCTTGTTGTTCCGCAATGGCACTGCGCTCATGTTCTCACCAAACATTATCGACCGCTCGGCTGCGCCGGCGGTCACCAAACCAGAAGACCGCGGCCGACCCCGTCGAGGCCGCCGCGCAGCAAGCCGAGCAATGCGGCGACGACGATCGCCGCGACATAGCCGTCCAGGCGATCCAACAGGCCGCCATGGCCGGGAATGATGTGACCGGAGTCCTTGACCCCGAAGTGCCGCTTCACCGCAGATTCGGCGAGGTCGCCGAGTTGCGAGACCACCGACAGCGCCGCGGCCAGCACGAGCGTCGTCACCAGTCCGCCGGCGCCGGCCATCGACCAGGCGGCCGCGGCGACGAGGCTGGCGACGAAGCCGCCGACTGCGCCGGCCCAGGTCTTGTTCGGGCTGATCCGCGGCGCGAGCTTCGGGCCGCCGATGCTGCGGCCGGCAACATAGCCACCGATGTCGCTGGCCCAGACCACCAGAAACACCAGCACCAGCGCGTGCCATCCCTCGGCGGCATCGAAGCGCACCAACACCGAGCCGAGCTCGGCGGCCGACGCATAGGCGAAGCCGGCGGCCACCCAGGTGCGACGTCCCGCAGCAAGCGCCGTAGCGGCGACCAGGCCGAGCCCGAGCACGACGACGGCGAAGTCGAGCAGGCCATAGGCGCAGCAGACGCCGGCAATGCCGATGGCCAGGGCTCCGGCCGTGCCGACGCTGGCGGTGCGGACCTCGCCTACCACCATCAACCATTCGAGATACAGGCCGACCGCGACCACCGTGACCAGAGCGGTCCAGAACATGCCGCCGGCATAGGCGGCGCCGAGCGCCAGCGGCACCAGCACGAGTGCAGCCACAACCCGCATCACCAGATTGCTGGTTGCGGCCTTTTTCGGCTGACCGGCATCATTGCGCTGCGCGGCGTTGGCGGCGTCTCCCACGGCTGCGGTATCCGGTTTGGTCACGAGGCGGTTTTCGCCGCGAGGCCGCCGAAGCGGCGTTCACGCCGGCCGAACTCGGCGATCGCACCCTCAAGCGCCGCCTTATCGAAGTCGGGCCAATGGATCGGTACGAACACCAGCTCGCTATAGGCGGCCTGCCACATCAGGAAGTTGGACAGCCGCTGCTCGCCGCTGGTGCGGATGATGAGGTCGGGATCGGGAATGTCGGGCGCATCGAGATGGGCGCCAATGGCATCGGCATCGATCGACGCCGGATCGCGCCGACCCTCGGCGACCTCGCGCGCCAGCCGCTGCGCCGCGCGCGCGATCTCCTGGCGCGAGCCGTAGTTGAAGGCAACCACCAGCGTCAGCTTGGTGTTGCCCCGGGTGAGATCCTCGGCTTCGCTGAGAAGCGCGCAGATGTCGGGCTCGAGCCCGTCGCGCTCGCCGATCACCCTGACACGCACGCCGTCGCGATGCAGGGTCGCGAGATCGTTGCGGATGAAGCGGCGCAACAGGCCGAACAGGTCGCCGATCTCGCTGGCCGGACGCGACCAGTTCTCGGACGAGAACGAGAAGATGGTGAGATAGCGGATGCCGAGCTCATGCGAGGCACGCACCACGCGGCGCAACGCCTCGACGCCGCGGCGATGCCCTTCCGCGCGCGGCAGCCCGCGGGCCGCAGCCCAGCGGCCATTGCCATCCATGATGATGGCAACATGGGCCGGTGCGTCGGACCGGTCCGGCGCCTCCGTCACCGGGGCCGCGGCTTTCGACATCAAGCGCATCCTTCAGACGGTGAGGATTTCCTTTTCCTTCGCCGCCAGCAACTGGTCGATCTCGGAGATCACGCTGTCGGTCGCCTTCTGCACGTCGCCGGCGAAGCGCTCCTGATCGTCCTCGGACATCTCGTGATTCTTCTCGAGCTTCTTCAGCGTATCGAGACCGTCGCGGCGCACGTGACGCACGGCGACACGGGCAGCTTCCGCATATTTGTGCGCGACCTTGACCAGCTCCTTGCGCCGCTCCTGGTTGAGCTCGGGAATGCGCAGCCGGATCACCTGGCCTTCGGTCGCGGGCGACAGGCCGAGGTTGGAATCGACGATCGCCTTCTCGACGGCCTTGACCATGGAGCGGTCCCAGACCTGCACCGAGAGCAGCCGCGGCTCGGGCACGGAGACGGTCGCGAGCTGGTTGAGCGGCATGTGCGAGCCGTAGGCCTCGACCTGGACTGGCTCCACCATCGATGCCGAGGCGCGGCCGGTGCGCAGGCCGCCGAGCTCGTGCTTCAGCGCCTGGGTCGCGCCCTGCATGCGGCGCTTCAGTTCGTTGAGGTCGAAATTGCCCGTGCTCATCACGCTTTCCTTTCTGCAATCCGGGGGGCCTGCGGCCGGCTCTGCCGGGCCTCGAAAGGCCTGCGGTCGGACTTGGGCGACTCCCGGACGAATTCCTGTCTCGCTTACGCTTCTACCGCAGGCTCGAAGCCGGTCCAACACCGGCCACCAGCGGCGCCGCGGCTCACCCCGCGACGATGGTACCGCGCCCTTCGCCCCGCAACATCGCGCCGATCGAGCCCGGTTCGGCAATGGAGAACACAATGATAGGCAGTGATGTTTCCCGGGCAAGGGCGAATGCGGTCGCGTCCATGACCTTGTAGCCGCCTTCGATGGCCTGCGAATGCGTCAGCCGGTCGAAGCGCTTGGCGGCCGGATCCTTCTTGGGATCGGCGCTGTAGACCCCGTCGACGTTCGTAGCCTTCAGCACGGCCTGGGCGCCGATCTCGGCGGCCCGCAAGACCGCCGTGGTGTCAGTCGTGAAATAGGGATTGCCGGTGCCGCCCCCGAGCACGACGATACGTCCCTCGGCCAGCGACTTGTGCGCCGCAGCGCGCGTGAACAGCTCGCACACTTCCGGCATGACGAACGCCGAGAGCGCCTGCGCCGGGGTGCCCTTGCGCTGGATGGCGGCTTCCAGCGCCAGGCAGTTCATGACGGTGGCGAGCATGCCCATGGTGTCGCCGGTCGGACGCGACACGCCCTGCGACGAGACCTCGACGCCGCGCACCATGTTGCCGCCGCCGACCACGACGGCGATCTCGATGCCGAGCTTCTGCGCTGCGATGAGGTCGTCGGCGATCCGATCGACGGTCGGCTGGTCGATGCCGAAGGAATGAGGGCCCGCGAGATACTCGCCGGACAGCTTGACCACGACGCGACGATAGACCGGCTCAGCCATGTGCCAATGCTCTCCTATCCCGCGCGTTGATATCCGGCGCGAACGCCGCGCCGGATCGTGACTGTGCCCAGTCGTTACTTCTTGCCGCTCGCAGCGGCGACTTCGGCCGCGAAGTCGGTCTCTTCCTTCTCGATGCCCTCACCGAGGGCATAGCGGACGAAACCGGCGACCTTGATCGGACCGCCGACCTTGCCTTCGGCTTCCTTCAGCGCCTGCGCGACCGACTTGCCGCTGTCGTGGATGAAGGCCTGCTCGAGCAGGGTGACTTCCTTGTAGTAGGTCTTCAGGCCGGACTCGACGATCTTCTCGATCACGTTCTCCGGCTTGCCCTGCTGACGATACTTGTCGGCGAGCACGTCCTTCTCGCGCTTGACGAGCTCCGGATCGAGACCCGCCGCGTCGATCGCCTGGGGGTTGGCGGCTGCGACATGCATCGCGAGCTGACGGCCGAGCACGGCGAGCTCGTCGGTCTTGCCAGGCGATTCCAGCGCGACGATCACGCCGAGCTTGCCGGCGCCCTCGATGACGGCACCATGGACGTAGCTCGACACGACGCCCTGGCTCACTTCGAGCGAAGCCGCACGTCGCAAGGTCTGGTTCTCACCGATGGTGGCGATCGAATCGGCAATCGCGGCCTCGACCGTGATGCTGCCCACCTTGGCGGCCTTGATCTTCTCCACGTCGGCGCCGACGTCGAGCGCGACCTGGGCGATCATCTTGACCAGGCCCTGGAAGTGCTCGTTGCGCGCGACGAAGTCGGTCTCGGAGTTGACCTCCACGACCACGCCCTTCTTGCCCGAGGTCAGCGCGCCGATCAGGCCTTCAGCCGCAACGCGGCCGGCCTTCTTGGCGGCCTTCGACAGGCCCTTCTTGCGCAGCCAATCCTGCGCGGCCTGCATGTCGCCGCCGTTCTCGGTGAGCGCGGCCTTGCAGTCCATCATGCCCGCGCCGGTCGACTCGCGCAGGTCCTTCACCATCGCTGCGGTGATATTCGCCATTGTTGAACGTCCTTTTGCCTGTCCAAAGCGCGACGCAGCGGATGGCTCGCCGCCGCCCGCTGCCAGGAAAACCTATCTCAGTCGCGATGGCCGGCGTGCGACGCCGGCCAGAATGGTGTTGTGTCGTCTTACGCGTCGGCGAGCGACTTGGCCTGCGCGACCCAGGCATCGGCCCGGCTCGGGAGACCGACCTCTTCGCCGATCTGGTGCGCGGTGTCGTGGTTGAGCTCGGCGAGCTGCCAGTAGTGGAAGATGCCGAGGTCGTTGAGCTTCTTCTCGATCGCACCGGACACGCCGGTGAGCTTCTTGAGATCGTCGGCCGTGCCGCGCGGACCAGGCAACCCCTGGAACGTCGAAGCGGACGCAGCCGGAAGATCCTCCTCGAGCGGAGCCGCCGAGGCGCCGACATCGATCCCGAGCTCGCCCTGCGCGCGCGAGATGCCGTCAATGGCGGCGCGCGCGATCAGGTCGCAGTACAGCGAAATGGCGCGGCCGGCGTCGTCATTGCCGGGCACGACATAGGTGATGCCCTTCGGGTCGCAATTGGTGTCGACGATCGCGGCCACCGGGATCTTGAGGCGCTGGGCCTCCTGGATCGCGATGTCTTCCTTGTTGGTGTCGATCACGAAGATCATGTCGGGCAGACCGCCCATGTCCTTGATGCCGCCGAGCGAGCGGTCGAGCTTGTCGCGCTCGCGCTGCAGGGTCAGGCGCTCCTTCTTGGTGTAGGAGTTGGCTTCGCCCGAGGACAGCACCTCGTCGAGATGGCGCAGGCGCTTGATCGAGGCCGAGATCGTCTTCCAGTTGGTCAGCGTGCCGCCGAGCCAGCGCGAATTGACGAAGTACTGGGCGCAGCGCTTGGCTGCGTCGGCCACGTTGTCCTGTGCCTGACGCTTGGTGCCGACGAACAGGATGCGGCCGCCCTTGGCGACGGTGTCGCTGACGGCCTGCAGCGCCGTGTGCAGCATCGGCACGGTCTGGGCGAGGTCGATGATGTGGATGTTGTTGCGGGCTCCGAAAATGAAATCGGCCATTTTCGGATTCCAGCGGTGAGACTGGTGACCAAAGTGAACGCCAGCTTCGAGCAGCTGGCGCATCGTGAATTCAGGCAGCGCCATTGGATATTCTCCGGTTGATTCCTCCGGAAACGCGTGAGCAAAAACGGGCCGTCAAGGCCCGGCTTGCCACCGGACGCCCTCTAGGAGAGCCAAGTTTCCGTGTGAGATGGCGCGCTATATAGCCGGATTTTGGCGCAACGCAAGGAAAATGGGCTCATTCCGCCTGCAGAAGCTCGGCCATCGCCGTCCGGGCCTGGCCCTCCTGGAGCGGAACGAAGTCGACCGGGCCCTTGTTGTCGGCGCCGGACGAGGCCGCGGCCATCACGCCCATGCCGAGCAGGCCGAAGGCCATGCCGCCGCCCTGCATCGCCCTGGACCGGTCGCTGGGCCTGATCGAGAAGAAATAGGTGCGTCCCGGTTCGGTGTTGAAATCGAGCACGGAGTCGCCTGGGAACAGGGTCTGGGTGGCGATGAGGTGGTGCGGACCGGCAGGCCGGTCGACGTAGACATAGGTCCCGGGGATCAGGCGGCTCAGCGCGACGCCGTCGACCTTGGCATCGCACGTGGTCCGGTCCAGCCAAGCATCCTTCAAGCTCATGATGATGATGCGGGACTGCCCGGCACGCGGCGCCCCGATCTTCTGTGACACCACGGCGTATTCGGTGCCTTCCTTGCCTGTCAGGCATCCTGATACCAGAAATGCCGCTCCCAATCCCAGCAGCGCTCGCCTGTTCATTGCCCCCCTCCCCGTAGAAACCCGGGCTTCGAGGCTATGACGGGAACCAGGGAACTTTCAATTTCGGGGAGCAAAGACAATGGAACTGTGATCAGCGCTCCACACCGGCCGGCGCCAGCGCGGCGCGGTCCGCATCGAGCTTCGCCCTCAGCCGCGCGGCGTCTTCGAAGAAGGTCTGCTCGTCCTGCACCGGAACCAGGCGCAGGGACGGCGGCATCAGCACGTGGCTCACATTGGGACGGCCGGAATTCGCCAGCGCCTCCGACCGCTGCACGGTCTGGATCGCGATCGCGACCACCAGCAGAAGGCCGACCACCACGCCCTTGGCGAGCATATGGCTGCGTCCGACCTCACGCAGATGCAGCAAGCAGGTCGCGGCGAGAACGATCCACGAGACGAGGTAGCCGTAGGTGAAGACAGCGGTCCAGGTCAGGGCGAACGAGGCAATCTGGGCGAACTCGCTGTAGACCCAGAACGCGATCAGACCCGCCTGCGCGATCAGGAGGTGGCGCAGAAAATGCGAGCGGCCGGAAAACAACCGCGCCAGCAGCGCCCAGACGCCAACCCATGCGACGACCACCCCGATCATCGTGACGGTCGGCACGAGATAATCGGACAGATGCGCCTCGGAGGTCTGCGCAAACCAGGTCATCACCGCGTTGATTGCGAGCAGGACGACGCCGAGGGCGATCGCGGCGATGATCGGCAGCGCCCCGCGTTCGGAGCCCGCGAGCCGCTCCGGCTCGACGGCATGGCCGGCGTCGCGGATCCGAAGCAGCGTCTGGCCGATCCGGATCGGCTTGGTGCCGTCGAGAACGAGCTGCGGCTTCCGGCTCTTGCCGCGATCGAGAAAGAGGCCGTTGGCGCTGCCGAGATCCTCGGCGACCAGGCGCCCCTCGCCGTCGCGGAAAATTCGCACATGGCGCGCGGCGACATAGGGATCGTCGAGAATGACGTGATTGTCGTAGCCGCGGCCGATGCTGATCTCGGCGGCATCGACACGGAAGCGGCCGGCGACGTCGCGATGCTTGGAGAGGATCTCGATCCAGATCATCGTGCGACCTGCAGGCGTTCGAGGAAGCTCTTGCCGAGGCGCAAGGCGTCGTCATAAGCGATCGCCTGCAGGTTCAGCCGCGACACCAGCGCCTCGTCGGCATGGTCCTGGGTCACCGCGACCAGAACGATGTCATAGAGGCCGTCGAACTCGCGATAGCCCTGCGCGCACCACAGCACGCGCAGCGGCGGATGAGCGGCCGCCGGCGTCACGCCGACGAAATCGGCATGGCAATGCTGCGGCGTGTACCATTTGCGGAACGAGCCGCCCTGGGTGAGTCGTGGCTGCGCCAGCTGCGTCAGCACGGTCGCGAACTGGAATTGATTGAGGTCGATCGATTTCGCGTAGGAGTGGCTGACCTCGACCACGCCGGTGTTGAGGTCGGAGGCGACATAGACGCTGGCCTCGGCCTTGCAACTAGTCGAATTGATGCTGGCGCGCGGCTTCGGCGACGCGCTGGCATTGGTGCTCGCCCAGCATTCGAACCAGCCCGCGCGCGTCTCCGGCGCCTGATAGGACCCGAACACGCGGTCGCGGAAGCCCTCCTCGCCCAGCGACTTGTAGAGCGCTCCGCGCCAGCTCGTAAGCTGCGCGATCACGTCCTTGCGCAGATCGGCCGCCGCCGGCCTGGCATCCTGGCCGCGCGCCAGGAGCGCGGCCGCGAAGCGTGCGGGCACCAGGAAGCTGATGAGCTGGCCGCCGCGGCGCGTCGCGACGTTGATGCCCACCACCTGGCCCTGCGCATTGACCGCCGGGCCGCCGCTCATGCCGGGATTGAGCGCGCCGGTGAAATGGATGTGATCGTTGTAGCTGTGCTCGACGAGGCCGTTATAGGTGCCCTCGATGATGGTGAAGCCGAGGTCGAGCGGGTTGCCGAGCGAATACAACCGCTCGCCTTTCGGCAGGCTGCCGTCGAGCGCGGCCTTGTCGAACGAGAAGAACGGCGCGTTCTGCTTGTCGACGCGAACGAGCGCGAGATCGTTGGGCAGGTCGACGGCAAGCAACGTGACGCCGCCCTGCGTGCCATCCGCTCCGGTATATTCGAGCCGGTACGTCTTCGGCTCGAGCGCTGCATCCGAGACGACGTGATAGTTCGTGACCGCGAGCCCGTCGGCCGAGACCAGAAAGCCGGATCCTGTCGAGGTCTGGCGGCCGGCATCGGCCACGAGCGTGCGGATCTGGAGCAGGCGCGGCGGCGCCGAGGCATAGACGGCTTCGGCGCCCGGCAGCCCCTGCGCATCGCTTGGCGAAGGCAGGCCGGCGATACCGACGCTGCAAAGGGCGGCCATGATTGAGCTTCGCCAAATTGAGCTTCGCCAAGACAGCGTGCGCAAGGTCCCGACAAACGCTGATTTCACTGAAGCCCCCGCAACACGTCGTCGGCCGTCGACGTCTTGCGCCCACGATCGATCAGTCCGGCGGTCCGCCCATATCGAAAACAGGCCGATGTTGCAACCGCGCCGGCGTCAGGCCAACGCGCGGCGGCTCAGCAATGCGGAACGTTCGGCGGACATCTCTTGCCCGGCGGCGGCGGGGCCGCCGGACGTGGCGGCGGCGCCGCGGGCCGCGCCATCGGCGGCGGTGGCGGCGCCGGCCGGGCCACGGCGGCCATCGGCGGCGGACTGGGACGCGCCATCTGCGGCGGAGGCGCAGGGCGCGCCATCGGTGGCGGAGCGGACGGACGCATGACTTGCGGCGGCGGTGGCGCCGGCCGAGGTGGCGGAGCCGCCCGAACCATCGGTGCAACCGGCGGTCGTGGCGGCGCCGGCGGCGGACTCAGACGCGCCGTCGCCGGTGGTGGCGGCGGGCGGCGCTGGATCTGCGGTGGCGTCGCCTGCTGAATGCGCGGGCTCACCTCAGGCCCGCGCGGAGCGGCTGACGGCATGACCGGACGGGACGGCATCGCCGATGGCCTTGCCGGCTGCGGCATGACGGCGCCCGGCGGCGTGCGGTTCGCGCGCAGATCCTGGCGCGCGGGCGGTGGCAGCGCGCCAGAGGGCGATGCCGGTGCCGGCTGGCGCAGACCAGGAGTCTGAACCGATGGTGGCACCGGCGGACCACCGCGACCGGGCACCGGCAGCGGATTGACGTTGGCATGCCCCTGCCCTGGTCCTGTCATGGCGGGCGAGGGTCCACCCGGCGGAGCGTTGGCCTGAATGGCCGGTGCCGCACCGGGCCGGAGTGCGGGATTGGCGAGCGGTCCTCCCGGCGGCGGGACCTTGCCCTGCTGGATCAGCGTGGCGCGCTGCACGACAGCCGGCGGCAGGGCCGGTGCCACCGCCACGGCCGGCGTCGGCACCGCCGCGGGGCCTGCAGTGATCGGTCCGGCCGGCGGCGCCGGACGATTGATCACGGTGTTGATGACGGTCGTGTTGTGGATGTTCTGGTAGATGATGTTGTTCGGCGGCGGCGCAACGAAGGCCGGCGGCCGGACATAGACCGGGATCGGCACGAACACCGGCCGCGGCAGGATGAACAGGCCGACCGGGGCGAATGGCGGCGGCAGCTCCACGAAATCCGGCGGAGGCGGCGGCAGGATGTAGACCGGCGGCGGGGGCGGCGGCACGAAATCGAATTCGGGATCCGAGAACATCAGCACCGGGCGCTCGACATAGATCACCTCGTCGAGCGGCGGCGGCGGCACGTCATAGTCGATCATCGCGAAGGTCGGCGGCGGCGCGGGCGGCGCGGACAACATCGCCAGCCGCCGCCGGGCGTCCTCGGCATGCGCGCCATAGGGATAGCGCTTCAGGTAGGACCAATAGGCTTCCGGACTGTCGGTGCGGAACGTCCGCCGCCAGGTCAGCGCCTCGCGGCGTGCGGCGACGAGGGCGCGCACGCGCCGCGCCAGCGGGTCGCTCGGATAGGCGGCGATGAAGTCCTCATAGCCCTGCAGCGTGTCGCGCTCGAGCGCGGCGGCATAGGCCTCCTGCACCGGCAGCTCGCGGATCGGGCGCGAGCGCAGCGCCGCGCTCTGCTCCGGCGAATCCGACGTGGCGGGGGCGTCGGGCGCCCGCTCGAAGAAGGTGAAGGCGGCCTGGATCTTCTGCGCGTCCCAGGGCACCTGCGCGCCCTTGGTCTCCTCGTTGACGCGCAGCCGCAGCCGGTCGAACACCTCCGGCAGCGACAGCCCGCCGGTGCGGATCATCTCGGCGAGCGAGCGCGCGTAGACGCCGTAGGCGCCGGTCTCGTTCGGCGCGATCGTGCCCGGCGCGGCATTGAACGCGATCAGCATGTTGGCATCGGGCTCGACCAGCGCCAGGCCGCCGGCGATCGCCGGACCGCTGGCGATGAAGGGCTGCTGGCGGGCGGCATCGAGCACCACGACGCTGGCCTTCACCGGCGTCGCCGCAAGCTGGCGGATGTAGTCGCTGAGGCGCAGCCCCTCGGTCGGAATGTCGACGTCACTGCCGATGTTGGCGTCGACGGGAAGAAAGTAGTTCTCGCCGGCGAGCTGCATGCCGTAGCCGGCGAGATAGACCATCGCGACGGTGTTGTTGTCGGCTGACTGGGCCTTGTGAATGAAATCACGAAAGCTCTTGCGCAACGTGTCTGCATCGAGATCGCGCGCGCCGACCACGTCGAAGCCCGCGGCCTGCAGCGTCTGCGCGATCAGGCCGGCATCGTTGGCCGCCGACGCCAGCGGGCCCTTGGCATAGGCCCCGTTGCCGATCACCAAGGCGATACGCTTTTCGGCACCGGGCTGCTGCGCTGCGGCAGGCCGCGGCAGGGCCGCCCAGGCGAGCAGGCAGAGCGAAACACTCAGGACGATCTTCGCGGTGATCTTGGCCAAGCGCATGGTTCAAGCCCCTTCGAGGCACCCGCCGCGGATTCAGCGGGAGAATGGCTGAACCGCGGTTGAACGGAGGCATGTCCGTACAGCCCACGCGCAGCTTTTTTGTTCCTCGTCCCCGTTCGACCGGCAAGATCGCCGGACGCAGCCGCTCCAGCGGAACGATCGCCTTTAGAGCTGCTGCACGTCGACCACGCCGGTCACCGCCTTGATGGCACCTGCGATTTGTGGCGAAACCTTGAAGCGCCCCGGCAGCTTCATCTCGACCTCGGTTTCGAGGTCCAGCATCATCACCAGCGATACCTCGCCCTCGCCTGCTGCCGTGCGGGGCGCCAAGGGGGGCGCCGCACCCTTGGCGATCGCTCCATTGCCATTGGCCGCGGTGCCTTCCGGCCCCTGCAGGCGCTTGACGATGGAGTCGAGCGGCTTGGTGTCGCGCAGGAAGATGCGCAGGCCGCGCTGCGTCTTGGCGGCGGCATCGTCGAGCGGTTCGGCATGCAGCACGCGGGCGCGGACATCCTCGCCCTGCAGCTCGGCGCCGAGCTGCAGCAGCACGGCCGCGCCGGGCTCGAGCACGTCGCGATATTGTGCAAGCCCCTCCGAGAACAGCACGGCCTCGAAATGCCCGGTCGGATCCGACAGGCCCATGATGCCCATCTTGTTGCCGGTCTTGGTGCGCCGCTCCATGCGCGATACCACGGTGGCGGCGACCTTGCCCGCGGTCGCGCCGGTCTTCACCGCGCGCGAGAACTCGGCCCAGCTCTGCACCCGCAGCCGCTTCAGCGCCGCCGCGTAGTCGTCGAGCGGATGGCCCGACAGGAAGAAGCCGATCGCATCATATTCGCGCCGTAGACGCTCGGCCGGCAGCCAGTTCTCGATGTTCGGCAGGATGATCGCCGGCGCATCGGCGGCGTTGCCGAACATGTCGTTCTGGCCGGAGGTGGCAGCCTCGTTGGCGCGCTGGCAGGCGGCAACGATGGCATCAGCGCCGGCGAACACGCGCGCGCGGTTCTTGTCGAGCCCGTCGAAGGCGCCGGCGGCGGCCAGGGTCTCGATGATGCGCTTGTTGATCGCGCGCGGACTGACGCGGGAGGCGAAGTCGGCGAGCGAGGTGAACGGCCCCCCCTTGTTGCGGGCCTCGACGATCATCTCGATCGCCTGCGGGCCGACGCCCTTCAAGGCGGCGAGCGCGTAGAAGATGGTGTTGCCGCTGACCTCGAAGGTCGGACCGGAGCGGTTGATCGACGGTGGCTCGACCTTGATCCCCAGACGCTGCGCCTCGGTACGAAATTCCGAGAGCTTGTCGGTGTTGTTGAGATCGAGCGTCATCGACGCCGCGATGAACTCCACCGGATAATGCGCCTTCATGTAGGCGGTGTGGTAGGACACCAGCGCGTAGGCGGCCGCGTGCGACTTGTTGAAGCCGTAGTCGGCGAATTTGGCCAAGAGGTCGAAGATCGTGTCGGCCTGGTCCTTCGGCACGCCGTTCTTGACGGCACCTTCGACGAAGCGGACGCGCTGCTTGTCCATCTCGGCGCGGATCTTCTTGCCCATGGCGCGCCGCAGGAGATCGGCTTCGCCGAGCGAGTAGCCGGACATCTGCTGCGCGACCTGCATCACCTGCTCCTGGTAGATGATGACGCCGAAGGTCTCCTTCAGGATCGGCTCCAGAATCGGGTGTAGATATTCCGGCTCCTCCTCGCCGTGCTTGCGGGCGCAGTAGGTCGGGATGTTGGCCATCGGGCCCGGGCGATACAGCGCGACCAGCGCGATGATGTCCTCGAACCGGTCCGGGCGCATGTCGATCAGCGCCCGCCGCATGCCCTGACTTTCAACCTGGAACACGCCGACCACGTCGCCGCGGGCGAGCATCTGGTAGCTCGGCGCATCGTCGATCGGCAAGGTCGCGAGATCGACGTGGATGTCGCGCTGCTTCAGCAGCTTCACGGCGACGTCGAGCACGGTCAGCGTCTTCAGGCCGAGGAAGTCGAACTTGACGAGGCCGGCCGGCTCCACCCATTTCATGTTGAACTGGGTGACCGGCATGTCCGATTTCGGATCGCGATACATCGGCACCAGCTCGCTCAGCGGCCGGTCGCCGATCACGATGCCCGCGGCGTGGGTCGAGGCGTGGCGCGTCAGGCCTTCGAGGCGCATCGCGATGTCGAAGGCGCGCGCCACCACCGGATCCTCGTCGCGGAACGCCTGCAGCTTCGGCTCGCCCTCGATCGCGGCGGCGAGCGTGACGGGAGCAGCCGGGTTCTGCGGCACCAGCTTGGTGAGCTTGTCGACCTGGCCATAGGGCATCTGCAGCACGCGGCCGACGTCGCGCAGCACGCCGCGCGCCTGCAAGGTACCGAAGGTGATGATCTGCGCCACCTGGTCGCGGCCGTAGCGCTGCTGCACATAGGAGATCACCTCGCCGCGGCGGTCCTGGCAGAAGTCGATGTCGAAGTCCGGCATCGACACGCGCTCGGGATTGAGGAAGCGCTCGAACAGCAGCGCGAAGCGCATCGGGTCGAGGTCGGTGATGGTCAGCACCCAGGCAACCAGCGAGCCGGCGCCGGAGCCGCGCCCCGGTCCGACCGGGATGCCGTGCGCCTTGGCCCATTTGATGAAGTCCGACACGATCAGGAAGTAGCCCGCGTACTTCATGCGCATGATGACGTCGAGCTCGAAGGCGAGCCGCTTCTGGTAGTCCTCCTCAGTCATGCCCGGCGCCATGCCGTGCACCTTGAGGCGCCGCTCCAGGCCCTCCTCCGCCTGCCGCTTCAGCTCGGCGGCCTCGGCGCTGGCGGCGTCCACGGCATCGCCGCTGCCGGCCCCGACCGTAAAGAACGGCAGGATCGGCTTGCGCGTGCGCGGCCGGTACGAGCAGCGCTCGGCGATCTCGACCGTCGAGGCCAGCGCCTCCGGCAGGTCGGCGAACAGCACCGCCATCTCGGCGCGGGTCTTGAAACGGTGGTCGGGCGTCAACTGCACGCGCTCGGTGTCGGCGATCAGGTGGCCGCCGGCGATGCACAGCAGCGCATCATGCGCCTCGTAGTCGTCGGCGGTCGCGAAATACGGCTCGTTGGTCGCCACCAGCGGCAGGCCCTTGCCATAGGCGATGTCGATCAGGCCGCCCTCGACGCGGCGCTCGCGGTCGACGCCGTGGCGCTGCAGCTCGATGTAGAGGCGGTCGCCGAACAGGCTCGCCAGCCGCTCGCAGCGCTGCGTCGCAAGTGCCGCCATGTCGTGCTGGATCGCGAGCGAGATCGGCCCATCGGGCCCGCCGGTGAGCGCAATCAGACCATCGACGCCCTCGTTCAGCCACTCGAACTTGATGTGCGGGGCCTGGTGCGTCGGCGTGTCCAGGAAGGCGCGCGAGTTCAGCCGCATCAGGTGGCGGTAGCCCTCCTCGCGTGCGGCGAGCAGGACGATTCGCGAGGGCTGCGCGGCCGCGCCGGCATTGCGGGCGTTAGGGTCCATGTCGCCGAAATCGATGGCGAGCTCGCAGCCGGCGATCGGCTGGATGCCGTAGCTCGCCATCTTGTCGGAGAATTCGAGCGCACCGAACATGTTGTCGGTGTCGGTCAGCGCCAGCGCCGGCTGGCGATCGGCCTTGGCGAGCTCGCCGAGCTTGGCGATCTTGATCGAGCCCTTCAGCAGCGAATAGGCGGAGTGAACGTGGAGATGGACGAATCCGGCGCTGGACATGCTCGCCTTGCTGATACCTGGGCTTTTCCGAGATCACGGGATCGGGCCGGCTTCGGGGCTCGCTCGGGATCCTGCCCCCCCCCCGCGCCATGCCCTATCCTCCGACCGACTCGCCCCCGCATCATATCGGAGGCCCATCGGTAAGTCCGGCGCCCTCGCCTGCCTTGTCCCCAGCCAACGCGCTCGGAAAACTAAAGCTGTGGAATGATTTGCGCCCAGAGCGCGATCATGCCGACGAACAGCGTGATCGACGCCAGCGCGGCGGCTTCTTGAACGAAAACCTTCAGCATCGGGACCTCCCTGAGTCAGAACATATGAAGAACAATGTTCCTTTTCTGTTCTCAGGTCAAGCGCGCTGATCGGCCCGTCGCGGCGCCGGCGCCGCAAATGGTTAATCCGGCCCTCAAACAAAAGCCCCGGCGCGAACGCCGGGGCTCTCCAATCCGCCGATCGGGCGGGATCGACTCAGTAGCGCGTCGCGACCGGGCCGCCGAAGCGGTAGTTCAGGCGGGCGGTGAACAGATCGACGTCCTGCTTGATGCTGTCGGAGCCGAGCGCGCCGAAGCTGACGGTCTGGCGGTCCATGAACAGATGATCGTACTCGACGCCCAGCGACCAGTTCGGCGCAAAGCCGTATTCGACGCCGGCACCGACCACGCCGCCCCAGCGCGTGTCGTCGTTTGAGGCGAGGAACGCGCCGGTCGCCGCATTGGTGATCGTGTACTTGTTGCTGGTCACGGCCGCACCGCCCTTGGCGTAGAGCAGCACGTTGTTGATGGCGTAGCCGACCTGGCCGGTGAACAGGCCGAACGCATCGGTCTTGGTGCGGTTACGCGTTCCGAACAGCGCGCTCTGATTGTCGCCGGTGAGGTCGGCCCAGTTGCCCTGCGCCTCGACGCCGAACACGATCTGGCCCATCTGCCAGCGATAGCCGACCTGGCCACCGACGGTGCCGCCGGATGCATCATGCGAGCCTTCGCGGCCGCCGCCGACCAGATCCCAGGTATTCTCGCTCCAGCCGCCGCCACCGTTCACGCCGATGTAGAAGCCGCTCCAGTCATAGATCGCAGCCATCACCGGCGGCGGTGCCTTCGTGTAGGGACGCGCGGCGAGATCCGCAGCAAGCGCCGGCGAGGCCAGCACCACGAGCGCCGTCGTCGTCAACAGAAGTTTCTTCATCACAGGTCCAGTCTCGTCTCATTTGGCCCCCAGGCCAGCCGCACCTCTTAACGATCTGCGCCACAATTGCTGTAGCCGCTCGGTCACAGCTCGCTGCTGAAAGGCCGTGAGACATGTCGGGAAATTAATCTGTAATCACAGTGTGTTGATGGAACTTTCCAGCTTGCAATCGAGAGCCGACCGACTACACACGTCAGGGCCGCGCCAGTGCTTCGCCATGATGCACCCGCGTTCTGGTCATCGAAGGGATGAAGGGAGATCGTTGATGCGTGAGGTGTTATTCGCGGCCCTGGCTGCAGCCGGCCTCGTGGTCGCAACCCATGCCCCGGCTCACGCCGTCGGTGTCAGACATGCGTTCTGCCTGCAGGGTGATGAGTTTCCGGGCTTGAGCCACTGCACCTTCGACACTTACGCGCAATGCCAGGCGACGGCGTCGGGACGCCTGCTGAACTGCATCGCGAATCCCTATTTCGCCGGCGTCAGCAATGACCCGCGCGCGACGCCCTATCCGTATCCGCACAGGCAGCGGATCAAGCCGCGTCCGCCGGCGCCCAATCCCTACGCGCCGTTCCCCAACCCGTTCGTGTTCGAAGAGGACTGACCCGTCCCCGCCTTCAACGCGACGCGTTGCCGTCTCAGGCCGTAGCATCAAGGTTCGTCGAAGCCGCGGCTTCGACGAACCGGAGCAATCGAGAGTGACGTTGCGTCAGCGCATCATCCCGAAACCCGGACCGAACTTGTAGTTCAGCTTCACGAGCCCGATGTCGATATCCTGCTTGATGCGATGAGTCATCGCGGGCGCGCCGGCCGCGGCGACGAAGTTCAGATTCTTGTTGCCCAGGAAAATGTGATCGTATTCGACGCCGACCGACCAGTTCGGCGCAAAGCCATATTCGATGCCGGCACCGACCGTGCCGCCCCAACGCGTCGTGTTGGCGCGATCGAGCATCACGTTGGTGCCCGTGGTGAAGGTGTCGTAGCGATCGCCGACGACCGCGGCACCGCCCTTGATATAGCCGAGAATGTTGTCGAAGGCATAGCCGACCTGGCCGGTGAACAGGCCGAAGCCGTTGGTGCGTGAACGGTCGCTGACATTGGGAAGAATCAGGTTGCGATTCGTGCCCTTGAAGTTGGCCCAGTCGCCCTGCGCCTCGACGCCGAACACCCAGTTGGCCATCTGATAGCGGTAGCCGACCTGGCCGCCGACGGCCGCGCCGCCGCCCCCGGAGCAGCCTTCGCGGTTGGCTGCCGGGTTCACCGCCACACCGGCGTTCGAAACCAGATTCCAGCAATCCCGGCTGGAACCTCCGCCGGCGTTGAAGCCGACATAGAAGCCGCTCCAGTCATACACCGTCGCCACGACGGCGGGCGGCGCCTTGGTGTACGGCCCCTTCTTCATTGGAAGATCAGCTGCGAATGCAGACGTCGCCGCGGCGATTGCGCCGAGCCCCACCGTTGCGCCGAAAAGCGTCTTCATCATCGAACTCCGTAGCTTCTGTCCCAAAGTCCCCAGGCCCCCTGGTTCCGTGCGAAAAACATGCAGCGCGACGAAGCGACTATGCCACCCGCATTCGCTCCGCCGACATCAACCGATGTGCAGATCAGAACCATTCTTTCCGGCTTTTATGGGATTGGGTGCAAAGGCCTGTTTTCAAAGGCTTTGCCGGCAACATGAACAAACAACTAATAAGATGTATGGAGGAGTCGTGGCCGTCGTCCATCCATGGCCACAATACGAGCGACGGCAAAATCGTGATCGGGAAACTCCCGGTCACGTAACGAACCTTCTGGCGTCCCAGTCGTGGATTCTTCGGGGCAGCACGATGGGTCCTGCGAATGCGTAGCATCATCATCCGCAAAGCAGTCGATTGTATGATGCCTGCCGGGCGATGCCGAACGCGCGCTCGTCATCATCACGTGTAGTAGATCGCCAGCTTCAGCGCGGGATCGTCGTTGGACTGGAACGTCGCGTATCGCAGCCTCACGCGGCCCTTCTTCGGATGCTCGAGCAGCTTCTCGCCCGCAGCAAGCGGGTTGATGTCGTGCGCCGCCCACAGACCGTCGAACTCGCGGCTGCCGTGCCGCAGCCGCGCGATCAGATCGACGAAGGCGGGATCGCCCGCCCACAGATCATAGGTCGCGCGAAACTGCGCGACCATGCGTTGCGCCAGCTCCTTCCATTGCACGCCGAACAGCCGGCGCACGCCGGGCTTGCAAAGCATCAGCACCAGCGTGTTGCGCTCGTCGTCGGCGAGTTGCGAGAAGCCGAAGATCTCGTCCGCCGCGGCATTCCAGGCCAGCACATCCCATCGTCGTCCGGAGATGTAGGCCGGCTGGTTCAGACTCTGCACGAGCTCGCGCAGCCGGACCGGCACCTGCTCGCGCACGAACGGCTTGCGCGTGGGATCGCGCACCAGCGCCTTGAGATGAGCATGCTCGGTTCGGCTCAGGCGCAGGGCGCGCGCCAGCGCATCGATGGTCGAGGAGGACGGCTTCACCGCCCGGCCCTGCTCGATTCGGATGTACCAGTCGACGCCGATGCCAGCGAGCTCGGCCACTTCCTCCCGCCGCAGCCCTGCGGTGCGTCGCCGCCGCCCGGTCGCGAGTCCGACCGCCTGCGGCGTCAGCTTCTCGCGCCGCGAGCGCAGGAAGTTGCCGAGCTCGGCATGGCGCTGATCACTCATGCGCTGGATCCCTCATGGTTCGCTTTCGAGGCGGCTTGCCAGCCTGGGCTTGCCCAATCCCAGGATAATACCAGGCCTTCCTGCGCGGAGCATAGACCGGCAGGCTGCAGCCTCGCCATCGCGAAATGGAGAAGCACCATGAAGGCCGCCGTACTCAAACGATTTGGATCGCCGCTCGAGATCGAGCGTGTCGAAGACCCCGTGCTCGGCACCGGCGAGGTCATCGTCGACGTCGCCGCGGCCGGCGTGCTGTCCTATGCCAACGAGGTTTTCAGCGGCGAGCGGAAGTACCTGCTGGACCTGCCGGTCATCCCGGGGACCGGGGGCATCGGCCGGATCAGCGCCCTCGGCCCCGATGCGACGCATCTCGCGATCGGCGACTGGGTGTACTGCGATCCAACCGTGCGCTCGCGTGACACAGCCCTCGCCCCTGACATCACCCTGCAGGGCCTGAGCGCGCGCGGACCGGGCGGGCTGAAGCTGCAACAGCATTTCCGGCACGGCTCGTTTGCCGAGCGCATGCGCGTGCCGACGGAGAACGCCAAGCCGATCGGGGCCATCGACGCTAACGACGCGGCACGGTGGTGCGCGCTCGGCACCCTGCTCGTGCCCTATGGCGGCTTTCTTGCCGCCCATCTGCAGGCGGGCGAGACCGTCCTGGTCAGCGGCGCCACCGGCCGGTTCGGCAGCGCCGCGGTTGCGGTGGCGCTCGCCATGGGCGCCGCTGCGGTCGTCGCCCCCGGCCGCAACGAGGCCATGCTGGCGGAGCTGAAGCGCCGGTTCGGCCCCCGCGTCCACCCGGTCAGACTCTCCGGCGACGAGAGCGAGGACACCGCACGCATGAAGCGCGCGTCGCCGCGTCCGATCGACTGCGTGCTCGACATCATGCCGCCGTCGGTCTCGGCCGGGGTCGTGCGATCAGCCGTGATGACCGTGCGTCCCTATGGGCGCGTGGTGCTGATGGGCGGCGTCGGGATGCTGGGCGGAGCGGGGCTCGAGCTGCCCTATCCATGGATCATGCGCGACTGCATCACGATCCACGGCGTCTGGATGTATCCGCCGGATGCTGCGGTCAGGATGGTCGCGCTGATCCGGGCCGGGCTGCTCGAGCTCGCGCAGTTCGAGCCCACCTGTTTCGACCTCGATCATGCCAACGACGCGGTCGCCCACGCCGCCGCTCATCGCGAGCCATTCCAGATGACGGTGATCAGGCCCTGACTGCGACCTGACTCAATCCAGCTCGACGACCTTGCCGCCGACGATGGAGACGCGCCGGTCCATGCGGCCGGCCAGCTCCATGTTGTGGGTCGCGATCAGCATCGCGACCCGCGTGGCCTTCACGAGTTGCATCAGCGCGTGAAAGACGTGATCGGCGGTGGCAGGATCGAGATTGCCGGTCGGCTCGTCCGCCAGCAGCGCACGCGGCGCATTGGCGACCGCACGCGCGATCGCGACGCGTTGCTGCTCGCCGCCGGAGAGTTCGGCCGGGCGGTGCTTGATCCGCTCGCCGAGGCCGAGATAGGCCAGGATCTCGGTCGCCCGCTTCACCGTCTCGGACCGTTTCAAGCCGCGGATCATCTGCGGCAGCATCACGTTCTCCAGCGCCGTAAACTCCGGCAGCAGCCGGTGCGACTGGTAGACAAAACCGATGTCGGTCCTGCGCATCTGGGTGCGCTCGATGTCGGTGAGCTGCGACGTCGGCACGCCCCCGACATAGACCTCGCCCTCGTCGGGGCTCTCCAGGAGGCCCGCGATGTGCAGCAATGTCGACTTGCCTGAGCCCGACGGCGCCACCAGCGCCACCGATTGCCCGGCCCACAGCGCCAGCTTGGCCCCGTCGAGAATGGTCAGCTGCTGCTCGCCCTGCATGTACCGCCGCTTGATCTCGTGGAGATAAACGACCGGCACATCCTCTGCCCCCTGCTCTTCCATCAGCGCCTCACTCGTAGCGAAGCGCTTCGACCGGGTCTAATCGGGCCGCGCGCCAGGATGGATACAGCGTAGCCAGGAAAGACAGGGTCAAGGCCATGATCAGAACGGCCGCAGTCTCGCCGGCATCGATCTCAGCCGGCAGCTTCGACAGGAAATAGAGCTCATTGGGAAACAGATCGGTGCTCGTCAGCCAGGACAGAAACTTCCTGATCGAATCGATGTTCATCGAGATCAGGAGGCCGACGACAAATCCGGTGAGCGTGCCGACCACCCCGATCGAAGCGCCGGTGATCAGGAATATCCGCATGATCGCCCCCTGCGAAGCCCCCATGGTGCGCAGCACGGCGATGTCCTGGCCCTTGTCCTTGACCAGCATGATCAGTCCCGAAACGATGTTGAGCGCGGCGACCAGCACGATCAAGGTCAGGATCAGGAACATCACGTTGCGCTCGACCTGCAGCGCATTGAAGAAGGTCGAGTTGCGCTGGCGCCAGTCGACGAGAAAAATCGGGCGGCCGGCCGCCTCCGTCACCGTCTTGCGAAACTCCTCCACCTTGTCGGGATTGCTGGTGAAGATCTCGATCGCGGTGACGTCGTTGTTGCGGTTGAAATAGGCCTGCGCTTCGGCCAGCGGCATGAAGACGAAGCTGGCGTCGTACTCGGACATCCCGATCTCGAACACCGCCGCGATCTTGTAGGGCTTGATGCGCGGCGTGGTGCCCATCGGCGTCACGGCGCCCTTCGGGGCGACCAGAGTGATGCTGTCGCCGGCATGCAGCGACAATTGGTCGGCAAGCCGGCGGCCGATCGCGACGCCCTGGCCTTCGTCGAAACCTTCCAGCGAGCCCTGCTTGATGTTCTTGGCAATCGACGTCAGGTTCGTGAGGTCCTGCGCGCGAATGCCGCGGATGAACACACCGGACGCATTGAAGGGCGACGAGCCGAGACCTTGTCCGTCGACCACCGGCGCGGCGAGGCGGATGCCCTGCACCTGCGCGATCCGGTCGGAGACGTCCTTCCAGTCGGTGAGCGGCGACTCCAGCGGTTGCACCAGCAGATGCCCGTTCAGGCCGAGGATCTTGTCGAGCAGCTCCTTGCGGAAGCCGTTCATCACCGCCATCACGATGATCAGGGTTGCGACGCCCAGCATGATGCCGAGGAAGGAGAACCCCGCGATCACGGAGATGAACCCCTCCCTGCGGCGCGCACGCAGATAGCGCCCCGACAGCATCCACTCGAAGGGAGCGAAGGGAGTGGTGGTCTGCACCGGTTCGGTCATGGCGTCATCCATTGTGCGATCATCCCATGATTCGGGCCGAATGTGGCCGGATTGGCCTGAAGGGGCGGGCAGCCCCGGTGGATAATCCGATGATCGAACGAGCGCCTCAGCCAGCCGATGTCCCGCCGCCGAGCCGTGCCACGACGTCCGCCGGGGACATCATCTGGCGGGCGCCGTCGCTGCGGGTCTTCACCTCGACCTTGCCTTCGGCAAGGCTCTTGGGTCCGACCATGATCTGCCAGGGGATGCCGATCAGGTCCGCCGTGGCGAACTTGCCGCCGGCGCGCTGCTCGGTGTCGTCGTAGAGCACGTCGACCCCCTTGGCGAGCAGATCGCGATAGAGCTGCTCGCAAGCGGCATCGGTGTCGGAGCCGCCCTGCTTCAGGTTGAGGATGACGGCGCGGAACGGGGCGACCTCCTCCGGCCATTTGATGCCGGCCTCGTCGTGACAGGCCTCGATGATCGCACCAGCCAGCCGTGACACGCCGACGCCATAGGAGCCACCGTGGACGGTGACCTCCGCCCCCTCTGGGCCGGCGACCAGGGCCTTCATCGGCTCGGAATATTTGGTGCCGAAATAGAAGATCTGGCCGACCTCGATGCCGCGGGTATGGACCCGCCGCTCGGCCGGCACCTCGGCCTCGAAGCGGGCCGCGTCATGGACGTCCTCGGTCGCCGCATAGAGCGAGGTCCATTGCTTGATGATCGGGGTCAGGTCGCCGTCATAGTCGACGGAGGCCGGCGGGATCGGCAGGTCGAGCACGTCACGGTCGCAGTAGACGCCGGATTCACCGGTCTCAGCGAGCACGATGAATTCATGGCTGAGATCGCCGCCGATTGGACCGGTCTCGGCGCGCATCGGGATGCCCTTCAGGCCCATCCGCGCGAAGGTGCGCAAGTAGGCGACGAACATCTTGTTGTAGGCACGCCGCGCGCCGGCCTCGTCGAGATCGAACGAATAGGCGTCCTTCATCAGGAACTCGCGGCCGCGCATCACGCCGAAGCGCGGACGCTGCTCGTCGCGGAATTTCCATTGGATATGATAGAGATTGAGCGGCAAATTGCGGTAGGACTTCACATAGGCACGGAAGATTTCCGTGATCATTTCCTCGTTGGTCGGCCCGTACAGCAACTCACGCTTGTGGCGGTCGCTGATGCGCAGCATCTCCGGCCCATAGGCGTCGTAGCGGCCGCTCTCGCGCCAGAGATCGGCGAGCTGCAGCGTCGGCATCAGCAGTTCCAGCGCACCGGCGCGGTTCTGCTCCTCGCGCACGATCTGCTCGATCTTCTTCAGCACCTTGAAGCCCAGCGGCAGCCAGGC
This sequence comes from Bradyrhizobium sp. SZCCHNRI1009, assembly GCF_032487575.1. Taxonomy (NCBI): domain Bacteria; kingdom Pseudomonadati; phylum Pseudomonadota; class Alphaproteobacteria; order Hyphomicrobiales; family Nitrobacteraceae; genus Bradyrhizobium; species Bradyrhizobium sp. SZCCHNRI1009. The sequence goes on from NZ_JAUEUL010000011.1 coordinate 49,375, forward strand.
ATAGATGCCGGCCGCCTCCTGCCGCAGCATGCCCGCGCGCAGCATCAGACGATGCGAGACGATCTCGGCTTCCTTCGGATTTTCTTTCAGAATGGGCAGGAAAAACCGCGACAGACGCATGGGCCAAGCCTTCAGGATTCGGTTCGGGCTGGCGCAGTCAAAGCGGATCGGACGGCAAAACACAAGACTGGGTTTGAGAAAAAGCGGCTAAGCGACCGGATTCCCAATCATTTTACTCGCTGGGCTGATGCGGAGGATGAACACGCCGCAACGCCGTCTTGCCGCCGGTCGCGATGGTCGCGGCCGGCAGGGTCCTTGATCTCGGGCGCCCTATTGCCGCCGCACCTGTTCCGCGGACCATTTGTCGAGATCGCTGATCTCGGCGCTGCCCTCGATCGTTTCGACGGCGCCGTCACGGGTCACGAGCATCGTGCGCGGAATGTCGCCCTGCCAGGACGGATCGATCTCGAACCGCAGCCGCTCGACGAAGCCGTCGCTGAAGATGAAGTTCTCGGCCGCGGCGAGGCCGGCCTTGTCCAGCATGGCCTGGGTCGCGGCATCCAGATTCGGCACCAGGTCGGCGCTGACGGTGACCACGTCGATCTCGGGATGATCGGACATGAACTTGCCGAGCTGCGGCAGCTCGATCTTGCAGGGGCCGCAGGTGACGCCCCAGAAATGGATCAGTGTCGGACGACCCGCATGGGCCCGCAGCACCTCGCGCCAGGTGCCGCGCTCGAACGGCTTCAGCGACGGTGGAGCTGCGGTGCTCGACGCAGTCAAGGCGACGAGGCCAAAGATCGCAAGGGCGGCGAATGCGCGTGTCATGATTCATCTCCGATCGGCTGCAACCGATAGCCGTCCGACTTGGTCATCCAGGACAGGAAGATCTGCCTGCCATGGGCAACCAGCAGCGGATGATCCGACGCATTGTCCGTGCTGGCAAGCGCGCGCGGCTTCGACCACGTCTCGCCATCGTCGCGGGATTGCATCACCATCACCGTGGTGCGCTCGCCGTCGAACTCCTTCCACACCAGCGTCGTGGTGTCCTGGGTCGCGAGCATATAGGGTCGCGTCGGATTGCGGTCGGCCTGCCCGATCGCCATCGGTTCCGAGAACGTCCGGCCGCTGTCGCGCGAATGCGCGTAGAACAGCCCCTTGCGAACCTTGCCGCTGGTGAACCAGGCGACATGATAGGTGCCGGTCGGCGCCACGGTCAGGCTCGGACCCTGATGCGGGCAGGCCTTGATCTGCCAATCATCGGTGCTGACCCGGTAGACCTCGCCGGGGGTGCCGAGGTCGCTGAACGTGATCACGGCGTGGTCGCGCACGCTGCCTTCGAAGATGTTGCGGAACATCACCACCGGACGTCCCGGCCCCGCGAAGGCAACGCCGAGCCGGCAACATTCGCAGGTGTTGTCCTGGGCCAGCGTCGCTTCGGCATAGGTGGCGCCGCCATCGCGCGACGAGGAGAAGTACAATGCCGCACCCTCGTACGAGCGCCCTGCGGCCTTGGCCGGCACCCGGTTGCGCTTGTCGAGCCACGCCACGAAGACGGTGCCATCCTGGTCCAGCGCCAGCGCCTCGAAACGCTGGCTTTCGTTGTTCGACGTGATCGGACGGGGCGCCGCGAAGCTCTTGCCGCCATCCTCCGACCTGGAGTACAGCACCTGCCCGTTGAACGCCTGGTCGCGGAAGATCGAGAACGCCACCGCTATAACGCCTTTGCGATCGACCACCAGCTTCGGCCGGGCATCGGGCCCCCAGTCGAGATTGAGCTGCTGCTCGGTGACCGGCGCGGCGGCGGAATACGTTTTCCCGCCGTCGGTCGAGCTCGCCACCGACACCCGTCCTCCGGCCATCCAGACGAGCCAGAGCTTGCCGTCTTCAGCGAAGAATGGCGTCACCTTGGTGGCGCATCGGAGCTCGGTGCCCTCGCATGCCGCCTCCGACCCGTGCTGGTGCGCCATCTGGGCTCGGGCGGTGAGCGGACAAAGCATGGCGATCGCCAGCCCGACGAGCCCGCTCCGAAGCCGTGCGATCCTTGTCATTTCGGCCCTCATCGGAATGCCACCTTCATCCCGGCCAGGAACGCGCGCGGCGAGCCGGCGAAGATCGTTCCCGTGCCTGCCAGTCCCTGCACGCCGGCGCCCGTCACCGTATTCTGCAGGTTGTTCGCGGAGGCGATGTAGGTGCGGTCGAACACATTGCGGACTTCGAAGAAGACGTTCATCGACTTGAACGTGTCAGAGGCAAGCTCGGTCTTGTAGTGGACGTTCAGATTGACGAGCTCGTAGCCCGGCGCCTTCAGCAAATTCGCATTGTCCATATAGAACGATTCCTTCCACTGGACCTCGACGAACGCACCAAGTCCCGCGAACCGCCCGCTGTCGTGATCGTAGCCGAGCCGCGCGGTCAGCTCGTTCGGCGAGATGCCGGGGATCTTGTTGCCGGCGCGGTTGAAGCCGAACAGGTTGCTGCCGTTCACAAGGTTCTCAGAATACTCGGTGTAGACTTGGTCGAGGTAGGTGTAGGCAGCGGTGAACCGCCAGCCCGGCAGGACCCGCCAATCGGCCGCCAATTCGACGCCGCGATGCTCCGAACGCGGTGCGTTGAAGGTGTAGGACGTGTTCTGCGTCCCTGTGACGGCCTGGGTGACGATCTCGTTGCGGAAGAACTCGTAGAAGCCCGTCGCGCTGAGGGTCAGAGACCGGTTCGGCGTCCAGTCGAACCCCACGTCGTAGCCCAGATTGGTCTGCGACTTCAGCTGCGTGTTGTTGCCGAAATCGCCGGTCGGCAGCACGAACAGGTTGGAGACCTGCGGCGTGCCGTACCCGGTGGCGACGCGGGCCCGCAGCAGCCAATCGCTATTCACCCTGTAGAGCAGTGCCAGCTCGGGGGCGAGATTGTCGAACTGCCGGTCCGCCGTCGTGATCGTGGTCGTCGTTGCCGTCGCGCCGTAGGTGTAGGCGGTGTTCACGCCACGCAGATGGGTGCGCTCCCAGCCGAGACCGGCCACCCCCGTCAGTGCCGACGTCAACTTGAGCTCCTCGCGGGCTCGCAGGCCGTAGTTGGTGGTCTCGCTCCAGGTGTTGGCCGAGAGGCCGCCGAGCGCTGCGTTGCCGCCGGGCACGACGAAGCGCGTATCTCCGGACGCGGTCAGCGTGTTGTAGAACGCGCCGAAGAAGGCGGTCGATTCCAGCCCGAAGATCTCTCCCCTCTTGGTGATGTCGCTCATGTAGTTGTAGGACGGATAGTCGCCGATCGCGCTGGTCGATCCTGTCGGCTGGCTGATGTTGCGGTCGTCGAACACGAACTGGTTGCGCCAGGTCGTGTCGTTGTCGAAGTCGTGCTCCCAGCGGCCGCCGACGATCGTGCGTCGATCGTTGCGGCCGAGCCCCGCCTGCAACGCGGTCTCCTGATCAACCCCACCGAGCGTATTGATTCCGTTCTTGTTGAGCCCGACGGTCGCGCAGCCGGCCGCCATAGACGTTCTCGTGGTGCAGCCCTGCTGATATGGGTTCTGATAGTACTGGCTCAGCGTGTATCGAATCGGCAGCCGCGTAAACAGGTCGTTGTTGATGATCTTGACCGTGAAGCGGTCATCCGGCGTCGCCTTGTAGGTGCCGAGGAAGTTGACCGTCTGGGTGTTGAACCAGCCGTTGCCGAGATAGCCGTCGCCGCGGACGTCGCTGGTGAACAACGAGCCCTCGAAATTGCCGACCTTCTTGCCGAAGGTCATGTAGTTGCTGAGATAGCCGAAGCTGCCGCCCTCGCTGCCGATCTCCGCGCCGTCGATGCTGCCGCCCGGACGGGTGCGGAAGTTGATGGCGCCTCCGGTCGCATAGTTGCCGTAGAGCGCCGAGGACGGGCCGCGGATGACGTCGACCGCGCCATAGGCGTGGGGATCGATCAGGTCGCTGCGCGACAGCCCGTCCGGCTGCGTGACGGGAAAGCCATCCTCGAACAGCGCGATGTTGCGGATGCCGAAGCCGTTGCGGGCGTTGGAGCCTCGGATCGAGATGCCGAGATCGCGCGGTCCGTTGCCCTGCTTGAGCGAAACACCGGGGCTTTCGCGCAGGATGTCGCCGACGGAAAACGCAGGCCGGTCATCGTAGCGGCTGCGGTCGATGGTGGTTGCGGTCTGGCCGGACGGCGACTGGCTGAGCTGGTTGCGGGCGGCGCCGACAGCCGAGGCTGGGTCGGACACCGCTCCTCCCGGCCCGGAGCTGCCGGCCACGGATGCGCCGGCCGGCTTCGGCGCGCGGGGGCGGACGGAGGCGGCCTGCACAACCGGCTTGCGCACGGTCCGTTGTGGTGCTGCACGCGGCGCGTCGACGGTGACGGACGGCAATTCCTTCTCGGTCTCGGCGCGCGCGATCGTGGCCGGTTGCAGCAGCATGAGCTGCAAGGCAACCACGCTCACGCCACCCAGGGCATGACGACGGAACATGTTTGACTTCCCCGATGCCGGCTCTACACGGCCGGTCTTCCTGGTTCAAAACGGATCGGCGCGCTGCTGCGGCGCCGACGACGAGTTCTGTGCTCAGGAGAGGAACGGGGGTCCTCTTGGTTGCGCCTGCGCCCGGGCGAGGAGATGAACGAGGCGGAGCTCGCGCGCAGTCCAGACGATGGACGCCGTCCGACGCAGCGGAGCCGCATCGAATGGCGCCGGCGGCGCATCGAGCGCCGCAGCGGCGTGCAGCACGCAGCACATGACGCAGTCAAGGCCGCAGGCAGCGCGGTCGGTATCACCATTAGAGGGCGCCGCATCCGTCTCGGCATGGCAGATCGCCGTCCCGCCGAACGGATCGACCGTCACGATCGTCGCTGCCGTCAGGGCGGACGCGGCCACTGGCGCCAACACCTGCAACAGCATTGCTAGCAGCGCGACCGGCAGATATCGGACGAACTTCTGACGGACATTGGCAGGACGTCGGGTGCGGTCGGCCGCCAGCAGCCGGCTCGCGCGCGAGCCGGCTATCATGGCGGCGTTCAACACCCGTTGCGTCATCGAGGCCGGCCTCTCCGTCGGAGCCGCAGAGCGCCCGGCCTACATCTTCATGCCGGAATGATCATGCTGCTTCATCATGCCGCCGCCCTCGCCGCCTGGTGCCTTGGCGCCGACCGCCTGCACCTCGAGCGTCACGGCCACCTTGCCGGCCTTCTCGAACTCCAGCGTGACCGGCAGCTTGTCGCCCTGCTTCAGCGGGCTCTTCAGATCCATCAGCATCAGGTGATAGCCGCCCGGCGCCAGCGCGACGGTCTTGCCCGGCTCGATCGTGAGTCCCTTGTCGAGGGGACGCATGGTCATGACGCCGTTGGTGACGGCCATCTCGTGAATCTCGACTCGCCCGGCGACGTCGCCGGTCACCGCGACGAGGCGGTCGGGCGCGCTGCCCTTGTTCTCGATGGTCAGATAGCCGGCGCCCGTCTTGGCGCCGCCCGGCGTGGCGCGGCTCCAAGGCTGGGTGATGACGAGGTCACCGGCCTTCACGTCGGCGGCCAAGGCGGCGGAAGATCCTCCCAACAGGAGAGCGAATGCGAGCAGATAGCGTCCGAGGAAGGTCATGTCGATTATCCTTCTTGTCTTGGCGGCGATGCGCCAGCTTGGTTGATCGGCGCATGTCCGCACGGCGATCGCCGCGCAGACAACGCAGGTCATGGTGATGTGATTTGGGAGGTCAGGGCCGCACGACGGCCAGCGCGTCACGCTGCGGGCGGAGCCCGTGCCTGCGCGTTCGAAAAAGCCTTGGTGATCCCGTCTGCCGGGTCACCGGCGCGCCACACGACCTCGCCCGAATCGCGTTGCGGAACGGCGACGGTGGAGAGCCCTGGCCCATCCAGTGTGACCGGCTGCGCTAGGCAGCACAGCGAACAGCCGTGAAGCGCAGGGCTCGCCGGCGACCCATCGTCAATCGGCTGGGAACCCAGCTGGCCGTGGCAGATCTCAAGTCCGTACAGGGGATCGGCCGCGGCTGATGCCGCCGCCCAGGCAACACCGATCGGCGCCAGGATCTGCACCATCAGTGCGATCAGCATGATCGGGAGAAACGCCTGCAGCCGCTGCCGCATCAAAGCCTGCCAAATGAACCGAATTCTTGTGCCCGAGTGGACGCCCGGAGTCGAGGTCGCGCAGGGCACAGTCGGCACATTTCGCCAGCGGTCGTTGATTAAGAACAATCCCGCCGCGCCTCAGGAGCCGCCGTCAAATACGGTAACTTGGCACCTATCACGAGAAAACACGAAAATAAAACTCGTCAATTGCAAGCACTTACCGATCATTTCAGGAAGTGCGCGAAATTTGAACAATCGTTGCCGAAAAGGATGACAAACGCAAAAAGATCGTCTACGAATTTGGGCCTCAGGCTAACGCTTGCGGAAGTCTGGTGGTCCAAGTCTCGGGAGGAGCCCTGGCGCGCAACAAGCAGCGTCACCCCGCTTAACAAGATCAAATCTGAACTTGCGGGATATCTAAAGGGTCGACACAATTTCCGAGCAGGGCCCGCTGCCCTGCTCTATTTTTTTGCAGTCCTCGCAGGGCAGCCACCGTCTTCATGACGGTATTGCGGGCCGCATGAACGCCACCTGAACACGCCACCACCTCAAGCCACCGCAGCCGTCGCGAAGCGTGTCAACGGCGCACGCCACCGCGCCTTGGCCTTTGGCCAAGGCAACGTCACCGACAGCGGTTCGCGGCCCGTCACGCTCCAGCGCAACGAACCATCGCCGATATCGAGAAGGCCAGCCGCTTCGGCTGGATCGCCCGAGATGAACGTCTCGGTCAGCGACTGCAACGTCAGATGCGGTGTGCCATCGACCGTCGTCATCGTATTCCAATGGACATGCCCGGCGAGCGCGACGATCGGGCAAGGCGCATCCGCGATCGCCGCGCGGATCGCATCGGTCTCGGCATAGGCCGCGTGTTCCGGATTGGCTTCGAAGTAGTAGTTGCCGGTCTGAGCCTGTCCTGACAGCGGCACGTGGCTGACGAGCAGGGTCGGCCGGTCATCCTGGGCAAGCAGCTGGACCAACGCGCCGAGATCGCCCGCGGAGAGGCGAAAGCCACGGCTCCGCGTCAGACTCACGTCGGGTTGCCAGAACACACATCTGACATCGCCGATGATCAGAGCCCGCGACCCGCACGGACGATCCATGATCGCTTCATTGTCGGCGAGACTGAGCAATGCGAGATCATGATTGCCACTGACATGATGATGCGCCGGCGCAAGCTTTGCGAAACACATCGCGACGTCGCTTTGCAGCAGACGATCGCGCTCGGGATCTTCGTCGGAAATCCGGTCGCCGAGATCGATAACCGCAGCGATGTTTTCGGCGTTCATCTGCGTGACGAAGCGCTCGAGCAATGGCAGCGCCACCGATCCACGCTTCGTCTGCGTGTCCCGGCCGTGATGGATGTCGGCGATCACGGCGATGCGTGTCGTTGCCAAAGGCTCTCTCCCAAAGCTGCGCTGCCGCGTACCACGGGTGCATCACGGTTTTCTGACATTGCGCGTGCAGCGCGAAAGCCATCCAGTGCAACGCACAACATCCGGCTGTGGCGTGATGAATTGGGTTGTGAAACACTGCAGATCTTGGCGGCGCGATCAATGACGCCGCCGGACAACGATGGGACAGGGAGCACGGGATGCCCGGCACTGACAAAACGTCCAAGAAAACGACCAGGCGCGATCTTCTCCAGGCGGCGACGGCCGCGGGCTCTGCGGCCGCGCTGCTCGCCGGCTTCGGCATCAATCCGGCGATGGCCGCCGAGATGGGCCGTTCCGAAAAGCCGCTCAAGGCGGCGTTCTCCAATGCCGGACTGCAGGCGACCTGGTGCGCCCAGGGCAAGCAGGCCGCGGAATGGTGGGGCAAGCTGCTCAACGTCGAGGTCACCTGGTTCGACGGCCAGCTCGATGCGGTGAAACAGCGCGCCGCGATCGACAACATGGCGTCGCAGAAGTGGGATTTCGTCGCCATCCAGGCGTTCGGCATCGGCACCCTGACCCAGCCGGTGCAGAAGATGATCGACGCCGGCATTCCCGTCATCGACATGGACACGCTGATCGCCCCGCTCGATCAGATCAATGTCCACTCGTTCCTGGCACCCGACAACGAGTTCATGGGCGCATCCGTCACCCAGGCGTTGGCGAACGCGATGGGCGGCAAGGGCAAGATCATCATGACGCAGGGCGCGCTCGGCCATACCGGCGCACAGGGCCGCGCCAAGGGCTTCAATTCGGTGATCAAGCAGTTCCCGAACATCGAGGTGCTGGACACGCAGCCGGCCGACTGGGACGTGTCGAAGGCGGCGCGGCTGTGGGAGACCTATCTCACGAAATATCCGCAGATCGACGCGGCGTTCTTCCACAATGACGACATGGCGCTTGCCGCCTACAACATCATGAAGGCGCGCAACCGCACCAACATCCTGATCGGCGGCGTCGACGCCATGCCGCCTGCGATCCAGGCGGTCAGCGACGGCCGCATGTTCGCGACCGTGCGCAATCCGTCCTGCCGCATCCACGGCGGCGCGATCGTGGCCGGCGTCGCGGCGGTCACCGCCGGCGAGAAGAGCGGCCAGGGCATTCCGAAGCACGTCATCACCGACGGTCCGGTCGTGACCAAGGCGAATGCCGCCGGCATGCAATGGATGGAGGATCATTTCCTGATCTGAAGTCCCTCCCATGTCGAACAGCCGCCCGCCGCTTCTGGAACTGCAGGACATCACCAAGTCGTTCGGCGGCGTCACCGCGTTGCGCGGCGTCGACTTCACGCTTCGCCCCGGCGAGATCCATGGTCTCGTCGGGGAGAACGGCGCCGGCAAGAGCACGCTGATGAAGATCATCGCCGGCGTGCATACCGGATTCTCCGGCCGCTTCCTGCTCGACGGCCGCGAGGTTCACTTCAACTCTGCCCGGGATGCCCGTGCAGCCGGCATCGCCATGGTCCATCAGGAGCTGAGCGTCGCCCCGGATCTCACGGTGGCCGAGAACGTGTTTCTCGGCAACCAGCCGACCAATGCGCTGGGCATCGTGCAGTGGCGCCGGATGGCGCGCGAGGCCGCCGAGCAGCTCAAGCGCCTTGGCATCGACGCCGATCCGATGAGCCGGCTCGGCGATCTCCCGATCGGCGTGCAGCAGCTGATCGAGATCGCGCGCGTGCTGTTCTCCGGCGCCCGCATCATCATCCTGGACGAGCCGACCTCGGCGCTGTCGCCGCCCGAGGTCGAGCGGCTGTTCGCGGCGCTGCGCAAGCTACGCGAGCAAGGCACGGGGATCATCTTCATCTCGCACTTTATCGAGGACATCCTGCTGATCTCCGACGAGGTCACGGTGTTCCGCAACGGCCGCAAGATCATGGAGACGCGTGCTGCCGACACCAGCAAGGCCGCGCTGATCGAGGCCATGATCGGCAAGGGACGCGATGCGCTGGAGGACAGCTACACCCACGACATCACCCTGCCCGCGCCGACGGCCGGCAAGCCCGTGGTCGTCGAAGCCGACGGCCTGTCGCTGGCGCGCAATCTGAAGCGCGTCTCGTTCGCCGTGCGTGCCGGCGAGGTGCTCGGCATCTACGGCTTCATGGGCTGCGGTCAGCTCGAGCTGGCGCGAATCCTGTTCGGCAAGCTTGCACCTGACGCCGGCGAGTTACGAATCGCCGGCCAGCGTAACCGCTTCAAGAGCACGGCGGATGCGCGCCGCGCCGGCATCGCCTTCGTGCCGGAGAGCCGCCGCGACATGCTGTTCCTGCAGGAGCCCGTCTACAAGAACGTCTCGATCAGCATCCTCGACCGAATCAACGCGGTGCTGCTGAAGCCCGCACACGAGCGCGCGCTCGCGAAGCGCCAGGTCGAGCAGTTGCAGATCCGGCCTGCCGATGTCGAGATCGACCTCGGCCTGCTCTCCGGCGGCAACCAGCAGAAGGTGGCGCTCGCCAAATGGCTCAGCCATCCGCCGCGGCTCCTGGTGTTGTGCGAACCGACGCGAGGCATGGATGTCGGCGCCAAGAGCGACGTCATCCAGATCGTGCGGCAGCTGCGCGACCAGGGCATCGCCGTGATCGTGCTCTCGACCGAGCCGGAGACCGTGCTGTCGCTGGCCGATCGCGTCATCGTGCTCAAGCGCGGCGAGGTCGTGCGCGAATTCGCCGGCGAGACCATCAGCAAAGACCGTCTGCTCGAGGCGGCGTAGGGAGATTGTCATGGCGCATGGCGAGACCGTTCCGATGCCGGAGGCGCAGCCGCGGCGCGCCGGCGGGGTCGCAGCGCTGCTGCGCTCACAGATGCGCAACATCGCGCCGTTCCTGACGCTGATCTTCCTCACCGCGTTCTTCGCGATCGCAAGCCCATCTTTCGCAACGCTCGACAATGTCGGCAACATCCTGACCCAGGTATCGGTCACCGGCATCATTGCGGTGGGCCTCACCTTCGTCATCCTGTGCGCGGAGATCGACCTGTCGATCGCCGCCATCGCCAACGTCACCGGCATCGCCGTGGCCTACTTCACCCTGCAGGAGTCCTACGTCAACATCGCCAACCTGCCGATGCCCGGCTTTGCCGCCATCCTGCTCGCGCTCGCGCTGTGCGCGCTGCTCGGCGTGGTCAACGCCTTCGGCCTGACCGTGATCGGCATTCCCTCGTTCATCATGACGCTCGCGATGATGCAGATCGCCGCAGGCATCTCGGCGATGCTGGTGCGCGGCCAGATCGCCTACAAGGTCCCGCCCATCATCACGACGCTCGGTTCAGGCTCGATCGCGGGCGTGCCCTGGATCGTGATCGTGGCGGCGCTGATGCTGCTGCTCGGGCACCTCGTGCTGACCTACACGCGGTTCGGCCGCTACGTCTACATGGTCGGCGGCAACCGCGAGGCGGCGGAATATTCCGGCCTGAACGTCAAGCTGATCCTCGGCAGCGTGATGGTGATCTCGGCCGTGTGCTCGGGAATCGGCGGCATGCTCGGCGTGGCACATTTCGGCAGCGCGCAGCAGAACGAATTCGACACCTACCTGCTGGACTCGATCGCTGCCGTCGTGGTCGGCGGCACCAGCCTGTTCGGCGGCCGCGGCGGCATCGGCAACACCATCGTCGGCCTGTTCGTGCTCGGCGTCCTCAACAACGGCCTCGACCACGTCAACATCGACAGCTTCCTGAAAATCCTGATCCGCGGCCTGATCCTGCTGGCGGCACTGGTGATCAACGTCTACGCACAACGGCTGCGCGCCAAGGCGGCGGACTAACTGGGATGCCGTAGGGTGGGCAAAGCCGCCGCCCGCAGGGCGGCAGCGTGCCCACCGTCCATCAGCAAGCTTGGTGCGAAAATGGTGGGCACGGCGCGGGAAAGAACGAGGCCGAGCTGATGCATCGCGGCGCGCCTTTGCCAACCCTACGCACCTGCTTCCATCATTGCGAGCGAAGTGACATGTCCGCCGACGGCGTAGGCGGAAGCAATCCAGGGCGTCACGCGCGCCTCCGGATTGCTTCGTCGCTTCGCTCCTCGCGGTGACGGGAGCCTCTGTCGAGGTCTAGAACCCCGGCTGCCAATGACGCAGCTCGCGCGCGGCCTTCGTTACCGTGTCGATCGACGTAAACGATGCCGTCTCAAGCATCAGCGTCCGCGCGAGCCACAGCGCCCTCGCCTCACACACCGCGCGCTGCTTGGCATCCTCGATCAGCTCGAAGTCGATGTTGTGCGCGAGACCCAGGATGCGGCGGATGATCTTCGCCGCCGTGAAGCCGACGGCATCCTGGAACAATCCGGCCATGTATGCCTGACGCTCCGTCTCCAGCCGTGTCGCTCCCGCCTCGCCCGGAAACAGCGACGGCGGATAGGCATCACCGGTCGCCTCACTCCGCCACAGCGCCAGGAACTTGTCGGCAAACCCGGTCCAGACTTCATCGACAGTCGCAAGCACCCAGCTTTCGAAGCCGTCCCTACTACCGCGCTCCTGCTCATGTCCTTCGGAGGCGAAATACGCCATCAGCAAATTGGCCAGCACGGCACCGACGTCAAAACCCATCGGGCCGTAGAAGGCGAATTCCGGATCGATCACCCGGGTCTCGGTATTCGTCACCATGATCGATCCCGTGTGCAGATCGCCATGGATCAGCGCCTCGGCGCATGACAGGAATTTCAGCTTGAGCCGGGAGATCGCGACGTGCAGATCGAGATCGGCACGGATCTCGGCGGCCGTGGCGTCGAGCCACGGTGACGTCCAGCGATTCTGCTCGGCGATGCGATAGGGGTCGGTGAAGATCAGGTCCTCGGTGATCTTGCACAGCGCATGATTGCCGGCAAAGCTCGCAATCGCATCCTTCTTCGCGGCGGCAGACAGCGCGAGGTCGGACGAGAAGAACAGCGTCCGCGCCATGAAGGTCGTGATGTGATCGACGAAGGCCGGGTAGATCGTGCCCGCGACCAGTCCCCTGCGCATGATGATGTGCGGCTCGAGCAGCTCCATCGCCGTCAGCGCCAGCGCCGGATCATGGTGAATGATGGCCGGCACGAGGCCGGGGCCAAGGCGGTTCTGATACGTCAGCGCCAGATGCTCATAGTGGGCGCGTGACAGCGGCAGCGGCCAACTCTCGCCGACCAGCCGCACGTAAGGCAACGCCTGCTTCACTGCGAGTCCGCCGGACGATCCCTTGACGATGAAGACCAGGTTGAGGTTGCCATCGCCGACCTCGGTGATCGACCAGCGCTCAGCCGATCCGCCGAGTTGCCCTGCGACCGAAGGAATCCCCGCGAGATGGTTTCGAAGATCAATCTCGTTCAGAATGCGATAGCCCGATGGCGTCCCGTTCCGGGCCTCGGCCGATGTCATCACGCGCAACCTCCCTGTCGGTCTTGTTTTGACCTCCTATAGCAAAAAAGCCGACGCGCGTCCGCGCATCGGCTTCGAGAGGACGTTGTGCGATGCGAGCGCGGCTAGAACGGAATTCCCATCAGCCGTGACAGCCGCTCGATGCTGAGATAGCCGGCCTGATAGGCCAGGAGCGCCAGGCCGAACACGACCGCCGACAACAGCGTGGTCCAGATCAAGCGGCGCCCCATCAGGCTGATGGTCGGCGCGCCGGGATCGGTGCCGGGCGAACCGCCGCCCGTCTCGTGCTGGCTACGCACGCCGAACGGCAGGGTCACGAACAGCATGACCCACCACAGCACGAAGTAGATCGCAAGCCAGGTTGAGATGATGTAGGCCATGATTGCCCCCGCTGCTCAGGCCTGCTCGATCTCGACGAGCGCGCCGGAAAAATCCTTCGGATGCAGGAAAAGCACCGGCTTGCCATGGGCGCCGATCTTCGGCTGGCCGTCGCCGAGCACGCGGGCGCCCTCCTTGATCAGCGTGTCGCGCGAGGCGATGATGTCGGCCACCTCGTAGCAGACGTGATGGATGCCGCCATCCGCATTGCGCTCGAGAAATTTGGCGATCGGTGACGCCTCGCCCAGCGGCTGGATGAACTCGATCTTGGTGTTGGGCAGGGTCACAAACACGGTGATCACGCCATGCTCCGGCAGCGGCACCGCGGGGGAGATCTCGGCACCGAACGCCGCGCCATAAATCCTGGCAGCCTTTTCGGCGTCCTTGACCGCGATGGCGACGTGGTTGAGCCGGCCCAGCATGACATCCTCCACTTTTTCTTTTGAACGGCCGTTCTGTTGGCCCGCGTCAGACTTCCAAGACATGGACGAGGCAGATCGGCTTCTTGCCCCACTGCTCGTTCACCGTCGAGCGCACCGCCCGCCGCACGGATTCCGCCGCGGCATCGGGATCACGACGCCGCGCGCGTGGCAGTCCTTCGAAGGTCGAGACGACCGCGTCGAACACGATGTCGTCCATCGCCTCGCCTGCCGCATTCTTCTCGGGGATGCCGACCATGTCGACTTCGGGATCGTCGGCCAGCTCGCCCTTCTCGGTGATGGCGAGCGCGACGAAGATGCAGCCGGCAAAGGCCATCTTGCGGCGCTCGACCACGGCGCGCGATTTCGAGTCCTCGACGATGCTGCCGTCCTTGTAGAGCCGTCCCGCCGGCAGTTCGTCGATGATCCCGGGATCACCGGGGCCGAGCTTGACCAGGTCGCCGTTGCGGCAGGTGATCACCTTCGGCACGCCGCAGGCGCGCGCCAGCCTCGCATGCTCATGCAGATGCAACGCTTCGCCATGCACGGGGATCAGGAGCTGCGGCCGCGTCCACGCGATCATGTCGCGCAGCTCGTCGCGGCGCGGATGGCCGGAGACATGAACCAGATGGTTGCGGTCGGTGATGATCTCGATGCCCTGCTGCACCAGCCCGTTGATGACGGCACCGACCGCCTTCTCGTTGCCGGGAATGGTGCGCGACGAGAAGATGACGGTGTCGCCCTTGTTCAGCGTCACCAACGGATGGTCGTCATTGGCGATGCGCGCCAGCGCGGCGCGCGGCTCGCCCTGGCTGCCGGTGCACAGCGCCAGCACCTTGTCCGCGGGGAAGTGGCCGTAGAGATCCATGCCGCGGAAGTTCTGCACGCCGTCGAGATAGCCCGTTTCGCGCGCGACTTGGACCACGCGCTCCATGGCGCGGCCGACGATGACGACCTCGCGCTCCGCCTCACGCGCTGCCTCGGCGACAGCGCGGATGCGCGCGACGTTGGAGGCAAAGGTGGTGACGGCGACGCGGCCCTTCGCTTCCTTCACCAAAGCCGCGATCGTCTTGGCGACTTCGGCCTCGGACGGCGAGCGTCCCTCGCGCACCGCGTTGGTGGAGTCGCCGATCAGCGCCAGCAGCCCGGCGTCGCCGAGCTCGCGCAGCCGCTTCTCATCGGTCGGCGCACCCAGCACCGGCGTCGGATCGATCTTCCAGTCGCCGGTGTGCAGGACGGTACCGACCTCGGTATGGATCGCCAGCGCATGCGATTCCGGAATCGAATGCGCGACGGGGATGAACTCGACGTTGAACGGACCGATATCGACGCGGCCGCCGGAAGGAATCACCTTGACCGGAATCTTGGCCGGCAGGCGCTCGGCCTCGCACTTGGCCTCGAACAAAGCGGCGCTGAACTTGGTCGCGTAGATCGGGCATTTCAGCCGCGGCCACAGGTCGATGATCGCGCCGAAATGGTCCTCATGCGCATGGGTCAGCACGAGACCGACCAGGTTGTTGCGCTCCTTCTCCAGGAAAGCGACGTCGGGCATGATCAGGTCGATGCCCGGCAGGTGCTCCTCGTCGCCGAAGGAGACGCCGAGATCGATCGCGAGCCAGGAGCGCTGATGGCGATTGCCGAGGCCGTAGATCGACAGGTTCATGCCGATCTCGCCGACACCTCCGAGCGGCGCAAATGTCAGTTCGTCGGGACGTGCCATCTAGACCGCTCCTTGGGAGGCGACCGAGCCGAAATGAACATCGCCTGCCGTGATCGGCTCCAATCGTCCCTCCGCGGTCCGCACCAGCATACAACCCTGTTCGTCGATCGTGTCGAAAATCCCCTCGATGATAGCATGTCCGGACCTGATGGCGACGGGCTGGCCGAGACCTGCCGCCCGCTCCAGCCAGAGCCGTCGGATCTCACCGAAGCCCCGCCCCTCGTTCCAGATGCCGAAATATTCGACCCAGGCATCCGACAGCGCCGAGAACAGGTCCTCGGCGGTCACCTGGACGCCGAGGTCCGCCAACGAGACCGCCGGTGTCGGGGTATCCGGCGGCGCCGCCACCACGTTGGTTCCGATGCCGGCAACCACGGCGAGCCCGCCAGCCACCTGCTCCGCTTCGAGCAGCATGCCGACGATCTTGCGGCCGTCGGCCAACACGTCGTTGGGCCATTTCAACGCAAAGGCCACGCCGCCTCCGGACCGCAGCGCAGCCTCGAGGCTCACCTGGCGCAACGCGGCCTCGATGGCCAGGCCCGCGGCGAAGCCGAGGGTGGCGGCCACGGCGGGAGCCACGTTCAGCACTTCGAGCACGCTCGAGGCCAGATTGCCGCGCGGCGCGATCCACGGACGCTGGCGACGGCCGCGCCCGGCCGTCTGCTCCGACGTGACGAACCAGCACCGCGCCTTGCCGCCCTCTCTGGCCGACTTCAGCGCCTCGACGTTGGTCGACCCCGCCTGATCGAACGTGACGAGCCCGTAACCTGCCGCAGCGGCACGGGACCCGAGAGCAAACGCCATCTAGAACAGCGACTTCGCCGCGGCCGCAGCCGCGCTGACCAGCGGGCCGGGATAGGCGAAGAACAGGATGTTGAAGATGCCGGAGATCGCGAGCACCGTGCGCAGCTCGATCCGGACCGGATCCAGCGTCGACAGCGGCTCGTCGAAATACATCGTCTTGACGATCAGCAGATAATAGTAGGCGCCGACCACGCTGGTCAGCACGCCGATCACCGACAGCGTGAACAGCCCGCCCTTGATGGCGGCGACGAACACGTACCATTTCGCGAAGAAGCCCGCGAGCGGCGGAACGCCGGCCAGCGAGAACAGCAGCATCGCGAAGAAGAAGGCGAGCAGCGGATTGGTGCGCGACAGCCCCGAGAAATCGCTGATCTTCTCGAACGACTGGCCGTTCCGCTTGATCGCCATGATCACCGCGAAGGAGCCGAGCGTCATCGCGACATAGATCGCGATGTAGGTCAGCACGCCCTGCGCGCCCTCGACCGTGCCTGCGGCGAGGCCGACCAGCGCGAAGCCCATATGGCCGATCGACGAATAGGCCATCAGGCGCTTGATGTTGGTCTGTCCGATCGCGGCGAACGAGCCGAGCGCCATCGAGGCGATCGAGACGAACACGATGATCTGCTGCCATTGGAAGGTGATGCCCGGGAACGCCGTCAGCGCGACGCGCGCGAACACGGCGATCGCCGCGACCTTGGGCGCAGAGGCGAAGAACGCCGTCACCGGGGTGGGCGCGCCCTCATAGACGTCCGGCGTCCACATGTGGAACGGCACCGCCGAGACCTTGAAGCACATGCCGGCGAACAGGAAGACGAGGCCGAAAATGATGCCGACGCTGCCGGTCTTGGTGGCAGCCGCGATCCCGGCAAAGCTCACCGTGCCGGTGAAGCCGTAGATCAGCGAGGCACCATAGAGCAGCATGCCCGACGACAGCGCACCGAGCACGAAGTACTTCAGGCCGGCCTCGGTCGACTTGACGTTGTCACGATGGCTGGCCGCGACGACGTAGAGCGCGAGCGACATCAGCTCGAGACCCAGATACAGCGAGATCAGGTCGCCGGCCGAGATCAGGACAAGCATGCCCAAGGTCGAGAGCAGCACCAGGATTGCATATTCGAAGATGCGGCGGTCCGGCTTGGACAAGAATTCCGCCGACATCACCAAAGTCGCGATCGAGCCGATGATCGCCAGGATCTTCAGGAAGCGCGCGTAGCTGTCAGCGATGAAGCTGCCGCCGAAGGCCTGGCCGCCCGGCTGCCTGAAGACGAGGATGCCGACCACGATCAGCAGAGCAACCGCCAGCCAGGTGACGAGCCCCGTCGTCCCCTGCCCGCGAAACGCGCCCAGCATCAACAGCGCCATGGCCCCCACGGCCAACAGCAGCTCCGGCAGCACCACCCAAAGCTGAGGCCCAAGATTCTCGATCATCGTCTCTGTCCCGACCCCAAGGGTCTCATCATTGGAGCAGCGCGGCGGCCTTCACGGCCGTCACGGCGGTATTGTAGTTGGTGACGAGCTGCTGCACCGACGCCGCCGACATGTCGAGGATCGGCTTCGGATAGACACCGAACAGGATGGTCAGCGCCACCAGCGGAAACAGGATCACGCCTTCACGCAGCGTGAGGTCCTTGATGCTGGCGAGCGACGGCTTGGTCAGCGCACCGAACACCACCTTGCGGTACAGCCACAGCGCATAGGCTGCCGACAGGATGACACCGAAGGTCGCGAAGAACGCGGTCGGGATCGACACCTTGAAGGTGCCGAGCAGGGTCATGAACTCGCCGACGAAGCCGGAGGTGCCGGGCAGGCCGACATTGGCCATCGTGAACACCATGAACACCAGCGCGTAGACCGGCATCCGGTTGACGAGGCCACCATAGGCCGCGATCTCGCGGGTGTGCATCCGGTCGTAGACGACGCCGACGCAGAGGAACAGCGCGCCGGAGACAATGCCGTGCGAGATCATCTGGAACACGCCGCCCGCGACGCCCTGCATGGTGCCGGCGAAGATGCCCATCGTCACGAAGCCCATATGCGCCACCGACGAGTAGGCAATGAGCTTCTTGATGTCCTCCTGCATCAGCGCGACCAGCGAGGTGTAGATGATCGCGATGGCCGAGAGTGTCCACACCAGCGGCGCGAAGTCGTGCGAGGCCAGCGGGAACATCGGCAGCGAGAAGCGCAGGAAGCCGTAGCCGCCCATCTTCAGGAGGATCGCGGCCAGGATCACGGAGCCCGCCGTCGGCGCCTCGACATGCGCGTCCGGCAGCCAGGTATGAACCGGCCACATCGGCATCTTCACCGCAAAGGATGCGAAGAAGGCCAGCCATGCCCAGGTCTGCAGGTTACGCGGCACCGCGGTGTGCATCAGCGTCGGGATGTCGGTGGTCCCTGCGTTCCAGTACAGCGCCATGATGGCGAGCAGCATCAGCACCGAGCCGAGCAGCGTGTACAGGAAGAACTTGAACGAGGCATAGACCCGACGCGGACCACCCCAGACGCCGATGATCAGGAACATCGGGATCAGGCCGCCCTCGAAGAACAGGTAGAACAGCACGAGGTCGAGGGCCGAGAACGTGCCGACCATCAGCGTTTCCAGGATCAGGAACGCCATCATGTATTCGCGCAGGCGGTTGGTGACCGACTTCCAGCTCGCCACGATACAGAACGGCATCAAGGCGGTGGTCAGGATCACGAACGGCAGCGAGATGCCGTCGACACCCATGTGATAGCTGATGCCGGCCGCCAGCCAGTTCGACTTCTCCACGAACTGGAAGTCGGTCTGTCCGGGATCGAAGCGCAGCACCAGGATCACCGACACCGCAAAGGTGATCAGCGTGGTCCACAGCGCGATCCAGCGCGCATTGCGCCGGGCCGCCTCGTCGTCGCCGCGGACCAGATAGATCAGCAGCGCGCCGACGATCGGCAGGAAGGTGACGACGGAGAGAATTGGCCAGGTGGTCATTGCTGGCCCCCCATGAACATGAACCAGGTGATCAGGCCGGCGACGCCGATCAGCATGGCAAAGGCGTAATGATAGAGGTACCCGGTCTGGATCTTGACGACGTTGCGCGTGATGTCGAGCACCCGCGCCGAGACACCGTCCGGACCGAATCCGTCGATGACGAAGCCGTCGCCCTTCTTCCAGAGGAAGCGGCCGAGCCACTTCGCCGGACGGACGAAGATCACGTCATACAGCTCGTCGAAGTACCACTTGTTGAGCAGGAACCTGTAGAGCAACGGTTGCTGCGCGGCGAGCTCCTCCGGGATGTCCGGACGTCTGACGTAGAAGAAGTAGGAGACCACAAATCCCAGCACCATCATGACGAAGGGAAGCTGAGCGAGCCAGGCCGGCATGTGCTCCATGTCTTCGAGAATGTGCGGGTTCATCTTCAGCGACTCGCCGAAGAAGTGCTCGACGCCATGAGGATCGGTGAACACGCCCTTGAACGGGAGCCCGGCCAGGATCGAGCCGGCCGCGAGCACGCCGATCGGGATCAGCATCCAGATCGGGCTCTCATGCGCGGCATCATAATGATGCTGATCGTGCGGCGTGCCGAAGAAAGTCTTGAACACCAGGCGCCAGGAATAGAACGAGGTCAGGCCGGCGGCGACAATGGTGAGGAAATACGCGTAGGTCGCGAACGGATTGTGCGCGGCGTAT
This sequence comes from Bradyrhizobium sp. SZCCHNRI1009, assembly GCF_032487575.1. Classification (NCBI taxonomy): domain Bacteria; kingdom Pseudomonadati; phylum Pseudomonadota; class Alphaproteobacteria; order Hyphomicrobiales; family Nitrobacteraceae; genus Bradyrhizobium; species Bradyrhizobium sp. SZCCHNRI1009. The sequence goes on from NZ_JAUEUL010000011.1 coordinate 69,185, forward strand.
GCAGCCTCGATGATCGCATCCTTGGAGAAGAAGCCGGCGAAGCCGGGGAAGCCCGTCAGCGCGAGCGTACCGACCGTCATCACCGCGAAGGTGTACGGGATCTTGCGCCACAGGCCGCCCATGTTGCGGATGTCCTGCTCGTGGTGCATCGCGTAGATCACCGAGCCGGAGCCCAAGAACAGCAGCGCCTTGAAGAAGGCATGCGTGAACAGATGGAACATGCCGACCGAGTAGGCCCCTGCTCCCATCGCCACGAACATGTAGCCGAGCTGCGAGCAGGTCGAGTAGGCGACGATGCGCTTGATGTCGTTCTGCACGAGGCCGACGGTCGCCGCGAAGAACGCCGTGGTCGCGCCGAAGAACATCACGACGGCCTGCGCGTTCGGCGCGAGCTCGAACAGCGGCGACAGGCGCGCCACCATGAACACGCCGGCGGTGACCATGGTCGCGGCGTGGATCAGCGCAGAGACCGGGGTCGGACCTTCCATCGCGTCCGGCAGCCAGGTGTGCAGCAGGAACTGCGCCGACTTGCCCATGGCACCCATGAACAGCAGCAGGCAGGTCAAGGTCAGCGCGTCGGCGTGCCAGCCGAGGAAGTTGATCGTCGCCTTGCCAGCCAAGCTCGGCGCGGCGGCGAAGATCGTCTCGAAGTCGGTCGACTTCGTCAGCAGGAAGATCGCGAAGATGCCGAGCGCGAAGCCGAAGTCGCCGACGCGGTTGACGACGAAGGCCTTGATCGCGGCCGCGTTGGCCGACGGCTTCTGGAACCAGAAGCCGATCAGCAGGTAGCTGGCGAGACCGACGCCCTCCCAGCCGAAGAACAGCTGCACGAGGTTGTTCGCGGTCACCAGCATCAGCATCGCGAAGGTGAACAGCGACAGATAGGCGAAGAAGCGCGGACGGTTCGGATCCTCGTCCATGTAGCCGATCGAATACAGATGCACGAGCGAGGACACGCTGGTGACCACGACCAGCATGACGGCCGTCAGCGTATCGACGCGCAGCGCCCAGGAGACCTGCAGCTCGCCGGAATTGATCCAGGGCAAGAGCTCCTTCACCCCGGCCTCGTGATGCATGAAGCCAACGCTGATCAGCATCGCCCAGGACAGCCCGGCCGAGACGAACAGCAGCGCGGTGGTGATCGCCTGCGCCGCCCAGGTGCCGGCCGCGGGCGGCTCTGCGACATGATGGTCGTCGTGCCCATGACCGTGATCGTCATGTGCGTGCGCGTCGGCGGCGCCATGGTGATGGCCGTCGTCGTGATGATGCTCGACCACATCGCCGCTCGGATGGCGTCCATGCGCCCCCAGCAGCGCGATCAGGCCGGCCAGGATCGCGCCGAGCAGCGGCAGAAAGACAATGGCCTGGATCATTCGCCCATCCCCTTACGCATGACCTTGCCGGCAAGCCGGCCCCCATCTGTGCGGATCATGCGTCCTTAGCCCTTCATCAGATTGACGTCTTCAACCGCAATCGAGCCGCGGTTGCGGAAGTAGACCACCAGCACGGCAAGGCCGATCGCGGCTTCCGCCGCCGCAACGGTCAGGACCAGCAGCGCGAACACCTGGCCGACGATGTCGCCGAGGAAGGTCGAGAACGCCACCAGGTTGATGTTGACCGCGAGCAGGATCAGCTCGACCGACATCAGGATGACGATGATGTTCTTGCGGTTCAGGAAGATGCCGAGGATGCCGAGCGTGAACAGCATCGCCGCCACGGCGAGGTAGTGTCCCAGTCCGATGGTCATTTCACCCACTCCGCGGCATCCGTGTCCTGCAGCCCCTGCCCGACCGCGACCTTGCGCACCGCCATCGCCATCTCCGGCGTGCGCGCGTTCTGGACGTTGATGTCCTGGCGCTTCACGCTGGCCTTGTGGCGCAGGGTCAGCACGATCGCGCCGATCATCGCCACCAGCAGGATCATGCCCGACAGCTGGAAGTAATGGATGTACTTCGTATAGAGCACCAGGCCGAGCGCCTCGGTGTTGGTGACGTTGGTCGGGATCGCCGCCGTGATCGCCTTCGGCGTCGTCGGGTTGATGACCCAGTACGACACCGTCAGCAGCAGCTCGAACAGGAAGATGCCGCCGATCACGAGACCAATCGGCATGTACTGCAGGAAGCCCTCGCGCAGCTCGGTGAAGTCGACATCGAGCATCATGATCACGAACAGGAACAGCACGGCGACCGCGCCGACATAGACGACGACCAGGATCATCGCCAGGAACTCGGCGCCCATCAGCACGAACAGGCCCGAGGCGTTGACGAAGGCGAGGATCAGATAGAGCACCGAGTGAACGGGATTCTTCGAGACGATGACCATCACGGCCGAGGCCACGCAGACCGCCGCGAACAGGTAGAAGAAGAGCGCAGAAAGGATCATCGGACGGCCTCAGCGGTACGGCGCGTCGAGCGCGATGGCTTTGGAGATCTCGCGCTCCCAGCGGTCGCCGTTCGCGAGCAGCTTGGCCTTGTCATAGTAAAGCTCCTCGCGGGTCTCGGTCGCGAACTCGAAGTTCGGCCCCTCGACGATGGCGTCCACCGGACAGGCTTCCTGACACAGGCCGCAATAGATGCACTTCACCATGTCGATGTCGTAGCGCACCGTGCGACGGGTGCCGTCGTTGCGGCGCGGGCCGGCCTCGATCGTGATCGCCTGCGCCGGGCACACGGCCTCGCACAGCTTGCAGGCGATGCAGCGCTCCTCGCCATTGGGATAGCGGCGCAGCGCATGCTCACCGCGAAAGCGCGGCGAGATCGGGCCCTTCTCGAACGGATAGTTCAGGGTCGGCTTCGGCTGGAAGAAGTAGCGCATCGCGAGGAAGAACGCGGAGACGAACTCCTGCAGCAGCAGCGACCGTGCGGTGGCGGAGATGTTCATGACAGCCTCATTTCGGCGCGATGCCGGCGAATTGCAGCACGCCCGCGACGATCACCACCATGGCCAGCGACAGCGGCAGGAACACTTTCCAACCAAGGCGCATCAACTGGTCGTAGCGGTAGCGCGGCACGATCGCTTTCGCCATCGCGATCAGGAAGAACATGAAGAACAGCTTGAGCGAGAACCAGATGACGCCCGGCACCCAGTTGAACGGCGGCAGATCGATCGGCGGCAGCCAACCGCCCAAGAACAGGATCGTGGCCAGCGCGCACATCGTGGTGATCGCGACATACTCGCCGAGCATGAACAAGAGATACGGCGTCGAGCCGTATTCGACCATGAAGCCGGCGACGAGCTCGGATTCAGCTTCGACCAGGTCGAAGGGCGGGCGGTTGGTCTCGGCGAGCGCCGAGACGTAGAACACCACGAACATCGGGAACAGCGGCCAGACGTACCAGTTCAGGATCGTCAGCTGCGGCAGGCCGATCAGGCTCGCAAGCCCGCGGGCGTGCTGCGCCTCGACCACCGCCGACAGATTCAGGGTGCCGGCGCAGAGCAGCACGGTGATGATCACGAAGCCGATCGAGACCTCGTAGGACACCATCTGCGCCGCCGAGCGCAGCGCCGCCAGGAACGGATACTTCGAGTTCGACGACCAGCCGGCCATGATGATGCCGTAGATCGACAGCGACGAGATCGCGAAGATGAAGAGGATGCCGACATTGATGTCGGCGATCGCCCAGCCGAGATTGGTCGGGATCACCGCCCACGCCGCCAGCGCCAGCACGCAGGACACCAGCGGCGCCAGCAGGAACACGCCCTTGTTGGCGCCGGCCGGAATGATCGGCTCCTTGAGCACGAACTTCAAGAGGTCGGCGAACGACTGGAACAGGCCCCAGGGCCCGACCACGTTCGGACCCCTGCGGATCTGCACCGCCGCCCAGATCTTGCGGTCGGCCAGCAGGATGTAGGCGATCGCGACCAGGAGGACGACGAGCAGCAGCACGCTCTGCGCGATCATGATGATCAGCGGCCAGAGGAAACCGGTCCAGAATGAGCTCGCAAAGAAATCAGCCATCAGGTCACGCTCACTCCGCTGCCGTCAGCATCTGCCCAGAGGCCAGGCGGGAGCATTCCGCCATGACTGCCGAGGCACGCGCGATCGGGTTGGTGAGATAGAAGTCATCGATGACAGGCTTGAACGGCGCCTTCTCGAGGCTGCCGCCCTTGCCCGCCAGGGTCTTGATGTCGGCGATCTTGCCCGCCTCGATCTGGTCGATCCGGCCGAGATGCGGCACGGCCTTGATGATCGCAGCGCGCAAGCCGGCCAGCGAGTCGTAGCCGAGCTTCCTGCCGAGCACGTCGGACAGCGCCCGGATGATCGCCCAGTCCTCGCGTGCCTCGCCCGGCGGGAATGACGCCCGGCCCGTCATCTGCACCCGGCCCTCGGTGTTGACGAAGAGACCCGACTTCTCGGTGTATGCGGCGCCCGGCAGGATGACGTCGGCGCGATGCGCGCCACGGTCGCCATGGGTGCCGATGTAGACAGTGAACACGCCCTCGGGCACCTCGACCTCGTCGGCGCCCAGCAGGAACATCACGTCCATGGTGCCGAAGGTCGTCATCTGCGCAGCCGTCAGGCCGGTGCCGTTGAAGCCGATGTCGAGCGCGCCGACCCGCGACGCGGTGTCGTGCAGCACGGCAAAACCGTTCCAGTCGTCGCGCACGGCGTTGACGTCCATCGCGATCTTGGCCGCGAGCGACAGGATCGCCGCGCCATCGTGACGCGCGACCGCGCCGGCGCCGACCAGCACGATCGGATTCTTGGCGTTGCGGAACGTGGTCGCAAACGAGTGCTTGCCCGCGGCGACGTCGCTCAGGGAGTCCGTGCCCGCGCCAATGTGCTCATAGGCATAGGTGAGATCGGCCTTCGGGCCGACCACGCCGACCTTGAGCTGACCCGACCGCCAGCGCTTGCGGATGCGGGCGTTGAGCACGGCCGCTTCCTTGCGCGGATTGGCGCCAACGATCAGGATCGCGTCGGCCTGCTCGATGCCGGCGATGGTCGGATTGAACAGATAGGATGCGCGGCCGAGCTTGGCATCGAAGCTGTCACCGCCCTGCACGGCGACGTTGGTCGAGCCGAGCTTGGCAAGCAGATCCTTGAGCGCGAACATCTCTTCGACCGCGGCGAGATCGCCGGCGATGGCGCCGATGCGCTTGCCGTCGATGCGCGACAGCTTGGCGGCAATCGCCTTGAATGCCTCAGGCCAGGAGGCGGCGCGCAGCTTGCCATCCTCGCGAACGTAGGGACGATCGAGCCGCTGCGTGCGCAGGCCGTCGACGACGTGACGGGTCTTGTCGGAGATCCACTCCTCGTTCACGGAGTCATTGATGCGCGGCAGGATGCGCATCACCTCGCGGCCGCGGGTGTCGACCCGGATCGCTGAGCCCACGCCGTCCATGACGTCGATCGACTGCGTCTTGCCGAGCTCCCAGGGCCGCGCCGCGAAAGCATAGGGCTTGGAGGTCAGCGCGCCCACCGGGCAGATGTCGACCAGATTGCCCTGCAGCTCCGAGCTCAGCGCCTGCTCAAGATAGGTCGTGATCTCCATGTCCTCGCCGCGGCCGATCGCGCCCATTTCCGGCACGCCGCAGACTTCCGCCGAGAAGCGGACGCAGCGCGTGCACTGGATGCAGCGGTTCATCGAGGTCTTGACCAATGCGCCGAGATATTTGTCCTCGACGGCGCGCTTGTTCTCGGCGAAGCGGCTGGTGTCGACACCATAGCCCATCGCCTGGTCCTGCAGGTCGCACTCGCCGCCCTGGTCGCAGATCGGACAGTCCAGCGGATGGTTGATCAGAAGGAATTCCATCACGCCTTCGCGCGCCTTCTTGACCATCGGCGACCGCGTCGAGATCTCCGGCGGCTCGCCCTTCGGGCCCGGCCGGCAGTCGCGCACGCCCCAGGCGCAGCTCGCGACCGGCTTCGGTCCGCCCTTCACCTCGACGAGGCACATCCGGCAGTTACCGGCGATCGACAGCCGCTCATGATAGCAGAAGCGCGGGATCTCGGCGCCCGCCGCCTCGCACGCCTGCAACAGCGTGTACTCCGGCGGCACATCGATCTCTTTGCCATCGATGATGATCTTGGTCATAGCCTCACATCTCTCTCAAACCACGGACCGCCGCGCTGCGCACCGTGAGGGCGCGAGCGCGGGGGAAAACCTTGCTGGCGGACCGGACCGCCATCGCCTACTCCGCCGCCACCATGTGCGCGGGATCGCGCACGCCGACGTCGTCGACATCGGCCTTGTGCGAATACTGATCGATGCGCGCCTCGATCTCGTGACGGAAATGCGTGATCAGGCCCTGGATCGGCCAGGCCGCGGCGTCACCGAGCGCGCAGATCGTGTGTCCCTCGATCTGCTTGGTGACCTCCAGCAGCATGTCGATCTCGCGCTTGTGCGCCCGGCCCTCGGCCATGCGCGTCAGCACGCGCCACATCCAGCCGGTGCCTTCGCGGCACGGCGTGCACTGGCCACAGCTCTCATGCTTGTAGAAATAGGAGATACGCGCGATCGCCCGAATCAGGTCGGTCGACTTGTCCATCACGATCACGGCCGCGGTGCCGAGGCCGGAGCGCAGCTTCGACAGGCTGTCGAAATCCATCGGCGTATCGATGATCTGCTCGGCCGGCACCATGCGCACGGACGAGCCGCCGGGGATGACCGCCTTCAGATTGTCCCAGCCGCCACGGATGCCGCCGCAATGCTTCTCGATCAGCTCGCGGAACGGGATGCCCATCGCCTCTTCGACGTTGCAAGGCCGCTCGACGTGACCGGAGATGCAGAACAGTTTTGTGCCGACATTGTTCGGACGGCCGATGCCGGCGAACCACGCGGCGCCGCGGCGCAGGATGGTCGGCGCCACCGCGATCGACTCGACATTGTTCACCGTGGTCGGGCAGCCGTAGAGGCCGACGTTGGCCGGGAATGGCGGCTTCAGCCGCGGCTGGCCCTTCTTGCCCTCCAGGCTCTCGAGCAGCGCCGTTTCTTCGCCGCAGATATAGGCGCCGGCGCCGTGGGCGACGTAGAGATCGAACGGCCACCCGTGGATGTTGTTCTTGCCGATCAGGTTGGCCTCATAGGCCTGGTCGATCGCCGCCTGCAGCCGTTCGCGCTCGCGGATGAACTCGCCGCGCACATAGATGTAGCAGGCATGCGCGTTCATCGCGAAGCTGGCGAGCAGGCAGCCCTCGACGAGATGATGCGGATCGTGCCGCATGATCTCGCGATCCTTGCAGGTACCGGGCTCGGACTCGTCGGCGTTGACCACGAGATAGCTCGGCCGGCCGTCGGTCGATTCCTTCGGCATGAACGACCATTTCAGGCCGGTCGGGAAGCCGGCGCCGCCGCGGCCGCGCAGGCCCGACGCCTTCATCTCGTTGATGATCCAGTCGCGGCCCTTCTCGATCAGGCCCTTGGTGCCGTCCCAGCTGCCACGCCGGCGAGCGCCTTCGAGGCCCCAATCGTGCAGGCCGTAGAGGTTGGTGAAGATGCGGTCCTTGTCGTCGAGCATCAGACGGCTTCCTCGAAAATCAGCGGTTCGACTGCATGGTGGCGATGAAGGCGGCACAGCCGCCGAACACCAAGGCCCACAGCAGACTGGACTCCAGCGTCGCGTTGAGCGCGAACCGCTGCAGCACGAAAATGAAAGCGGCGGCAGCAAGCGTATGCAGCGCCACGTAGCGCCAGTTCTTCATCGCGGCGCCCTCTTCCGTCAGGGCCGCAACGCGGGTGCGATCGCGGCTCATGTCTTCTCCTTCAGCGTGGTCGGCCCACCTGCCGGCGCCGAGAACTGGCGGCCGTTCTGCGGGCCGGGCGTCGGCAGATTGCCGGTCGCGAAACCGTCGAGCACCTTGCCGAAGCTCTCCGGTGTCAGGTCCTCATAGGTATCCTTCCAGATCTGAACCATCGGCGCGTTCACGCAGGCGCCCAGGCACTCGACCTCTTCCCAGCTGAAGTCGCCGTCCTTCGACAGGTGGAAGGGATCGTGATGGATACGATGCTTGCAGACCTCGATCAGCTCTTCGGCGCCGCGCAGCCGACACGGCGTGGTGCCGCACACCTGCACATGCGCCTTCTTCCCGACCGGCTGGAGCTGGAACATGGTGTAGAAGGTCGCGACCTCGAGCACGCGGATATAGGGCATCCCGAGCATGTCGGCGACGACGCGGATCGCAGCCTCCGACACCCAGCCGTCGTGCTGCTCCTGGGCCCGCCATAAGATCGCAATCACCGCCGAGGCCTGGCGGCCTTCCGGATATTTCGCGATCTGCGCTTTGGCGAAGGCAAGGTTGTCGTCCGTGAACGCAAAGCTCGCGGGCTGAACTTCCTTCGGGGCAAGACGGCGGACGGACATGGCTCTTCAATCTTTCATTGCATGCGGCGCGCGGCGTCTGCATTGAGCGCTGCGACGCGATTCTGCCAGAAGGCACTTGCAGTTCCGAACACGTTATAGCCGACGTGGGCGGAAGCCTTGATGCGGTCGAGGATCGACAGCTCCGTCACGATCTCGAAGCGGCCGCTCGCGGGGTCGTAGACCATCAGCTGCATCGGCGTCTGATCGAGGATGTAGCGCGACACCGTATGGTTGCGGTCCTGGCCGTGCTCCTCGCACAGGATCATGCTGTCGGTCGCCAGCAGCCGCGCGCCGCCCTTGATCGCCTCGATCTCGACGCCCTCGACGTCGAGCTTGATGAGGTACTTGCCGGACGCGGCGACCTTGCCGTCGTCGATCAGATCGTCGAGCGCCATCACCGGCACCCGCTCGCCGTCGGCGGCGCCGCCCGCAATGCTGAAGGCCTCGTGCTTGGTGCCAGTCAAATAGGCCGTGCCGCGGCTGGCGCCGATCGCGCACTTCATCACCTCGAAGCGGCCGGCATTGATCCGGGCGTTGTTGGCGAGCTTGGCGAAGTTGGCCGAGGACGGCTCGATCGCGATCGCCTTGTGCGCACCGTAGGGCGCGCTCGAGACCAGCACCGACCAGTAGCCGTAATTGGCCCCGCCATCGATGAAGGTGTAGTCGACATCGACAGTGCCGAGAAACAGGATCTCGAGCTCGTCCTCGTAGTGATAGTCGCGGTTGAGCAGCTTGCTCCAGTAGCCGTCGCCATAGGGAAACTCGAACACGGCGTCCGGGTTGAGCTTCACCGCGATATCGCGTTCGGGCAGCGCCAGGCGCAACAGGTTGGCGCAGCGGTTGTAGCCGCGATGCGAGAAATGCGACGAGATCTTCGAGCCGGTCGACAGCGCCAATGCAGCCGTGCGCTCCCAGAGGTTCGCTCCTTCGAGCGCTCCGGACGCACGATCGAACTGGATCGGCGCATGGCCCATCAGCGGTCCACCTCTCCGAACACGATGTCGAGCGAGCCCAGGATGGCCGAGACGTCGGCGAGCAGATGGCCGCGACAGATGAAGTCCATCGCCTGCAGATGCGCGAAACCCGGCGCGCGGATCTTGCACTTGTACGGCTTGTTGGTGCCGTCGGCGACGAGGTAGACGCCGAACTCGCCCTTCGGCGCCTCGACCGCCGCATAGATCTCGCCGGCGGGGACGTGCACGCCCTCGGTATAGAGCTTGAAGTGGTGGATCAGCGCTTCCATCGAGCGCTTCATCTCGCCACGGCGCGGCGGCGCGATCTTGTTGTCGGTGATCATCACCGGGCCCTGCCCGTCCGGTGCACGCAGCTTCTGGATGCACTGCTTCATGATACGCACCGACTGGCGCATCTCTTCCATGCGGATCAGATAGCGGTCGTAGCAGTCGCCGTTCTTGCCGATCGGAACGTCGAACTCCATCTCGGCGTAGACGTCATAGGGCTGCGACTTGCGCAGGTCCCAGGCCGCACCCGAGCCGCGCACCATCACGCCCGAGAAGCCCCACTCCCAGGCCTGCTTCAGGGTGACGACGCCGATGTCGACGTTGCGCTGCTTGAAGATGCGGTTTCCGGTGAGGAGCCGGTCGAGATCGTCGACCACCTTCAGGAACGGATCGCAGAATGCGTCGATGTCGTCGATCAGCTTCGGCGGCAGGTCCTGGTGGACGCCACCGATGCGGAAGTAGTTGGCGTGCATGCGCGAGCCGGAGGCGCGCTCATAGAACACCATCAGCTTCTCGCGCTCCTCGAAGCCCCACAGCGGCGGGGTCAGCGCGCCGACGTCCATCGCCTGGGTGGTGACGTTGAGCAGGTGCGACAGCAGCCGTCCGATCTCGGAGTAGAGCACGCGGATCAGCTGGCCGCGGCGCGGCACCTCGATTCCGAGCAGGCGCTCGGCCGCGAGGCAGAACGCATGCTCCTGATTCATCGGCGCGACGTAGTCGAGCCGATCGAAATAGGGCATCGCCTGCATGTAGGTCTTGGTCTCGATCAGCTTCTCGGTGCCGCGATGCAGCAGGCCGATATGCGGATCGACGCGCTCGACCACCTCGCCGTCCAGCTCCAGCACCAGGCGCAGCACACCGTGCGCCGCCGGATGCTGCGGGCCGAAATTGATCGTGAAGTTGCGGAGGGCCGGGCTCTGCTCGTTCATGCTCGCGCTCCCACTCACTTATTCGCTTTCTCGTCGCCCGGCAGCGGATAGTCCGCGCCTTCCCAGGGCGACAGGAAATCGAACTTGCGGAATTCCTGGTTGAGCCTGACCGGCTCGTAGATCACCCGCTTCTCCTGGTCGTCGTAGCGCACCTCGACGAACCCCGTCGTCGGGAAGTCCTTGCGCAGCGGATGGCCATCGAAGCCGTAGTCCGTCAGCAGGCGGCGCATGTCCGGGTGGCCGACAAAGATCACGCCGTAGAGGTCGTAGGCCTCGCGCTCGAACCAATCGGCGCCCGGAAAGACATCGATCAGCGACGGCACCTGCGTGGTCTCGTCGGCTTCGGCCTTGAGCCGGATGCGCGCGTTCAGCGTCGGTGACAGGAAGTGGTAGACGACATCGAAACGCTTGGCGCGCTCGGGATAGTCGACCGCCGTGATGTCGGTGATGTTGACGAAGCGGAGAGCCGGATCGTCGCGCAGATGTGTCACGACCTCGACGATCCGGGCGGGCTCCACATTCACCGTGAGCTGATTGAAAGCGACCGTATGGCCGATCGCGGCGCCCGGGAGCGCGCTTACGATCGTCTGCCCAAGGGCGTCGAGCCTGCCGTCGTCCATAACGAAAAACCTTCAGCGTTCGATGGTGCCGGTGCGCCGGATCTTCTTCTGCAGCAGCAGCACACCGTACAGCAGCGCTTCGGCGGTCGGCGGACAGCCGGGCACATAGATGTCAATGGGAACGATGCGGTCGCAGCCGCGGACCACCGAATAGGAATAGTGATAGTAGCCGCCGCCATTGGCGCACGACCCCATCGAGATGACGTAGCGCGGCTCCGGCATCTGGTCGTAGACCTTGCGCAGCGCCGGCGCCATCTTGTTGGTCAGCGTGCCGGCGACGATCATCACGTCGGACTGGCGCGGCGAGGCGCGCGGCGCGAAGCCGAAGCGCTCGACGTCGTAGCGCGGCATCGAGACCTGCATCATCTCGACGGCGCAGCAGGCCAAGCCGAACGTCATCCACATCAGGGAGCCGGTGCGGGCCCAGGTGATGAGATCGTCAGCGGTGGCAACGAAGAATCCCTTGTCCGACAGCTCGGACCTGACCTCGAGGAAATACGGGTCGTTGGCACCGATCGGCCTGCCGGTCGCGGGATCGAGAATGCCCTTCGGGGCCGGAGCGATCGCCGGCCCGGTCGAGGACGTGGTCGGGCTCAATCCCATTCAAGCGCGCCTTTCTTCCATTCGTAGGCAAACCCGACCGTCAGCACGGCCAGGAACACCAGCATCGACCAGAAGCCGGCCGCGCCGAGCTTGCCGAATGCGACTGCCCAGGGGAACAGGAAGGCGACTTCGAGGTCGAAGATGATGAAAAGGATGGCAACCAGATAGAAGCGGACGTCGAACTTCATACGGGCGTCGTCGAACGCATTGAAGCCGCACTCGTAGGCGGAGAGCTTCTCGGGATCGGGCTGCTGGTAGGCGACCAGGAACGGCGCGATCAGCAGCACCACCCCGATGATGGCTGCGACACCTATGAAAACGACGAGGGGGAGATAGTTCTGAAGGATGCCGGTCATCGGCGCCACTTTCCTCTGCGGTTTCGGTGCAAACCGCAGACTCGTTGCATTGGAATTGGTCGAAGCCTTAGCGCAGCGCACCAAGCCGCGCAAGACGAGCCGTCTCGCTGTCGTCATCCCTCCCCACATTGCGGAAACCGGGACACACCGAGCAACGGCGCCGCGGATGACGCGTGCAGGAGCCGCATTGCAGACCCGCAGCATTACGGTGCCGCACGGTCCACCGCAGGATGCTGAGGCGATCAGCAATCGCGAGGACGCACGGCGTTGTGCGCAGGCTGGGCTGGTCGGAGACGGATGCGGATCAGCGTTCGATCGGGCGATCCAAACGAGGCGACTGGACCGTCGCCCGATAGGCTTCCGTTACCGCGGGAGATGGTCACGAAGGGCCGCCGGATCAAGATCATCCGCGGCCGCCGTCGATGCCGGCACCGCCGCGCGCAGTCAGCCCCGGCCGCATACTCCCGATTGCCGCCGCGGCGGCTGCAACCGATGAAACCATTTTGAGGAAACGAAGAAACCGGATCGAAACAAAGCAGGGGTACATGTCCGGGCAACAAAGTGGCGCTCTGAGACGCCGGGAGGCTGACATGAACCACTCACTGCATTCCGCAGACCGATCGACCCATCTGAAGATCGTCGCCGTTGCCCTGATCGCCGGCATCGCCGTGACCGCTTTCGGCATCGCGACCCGCGCCAACGTCGACTACAGCCAGACGGCATCGCACGTCGTGAAGGCCGGCAAGCCGGTGACCATGACGAGTTCCAGCGACTCGATGGTCCGCTGAGGCCACTGTCCGCTGCCATCTGACAGCATTCGCAGGCCACCCGCCGGGTGGCCTTTTTCATGCCCGGTCGGAAAATTGGCGACGGAGCACTTGCAGTCGGCGGAGCATCAGGTCGTAGGCGGGAAGAGATCGCGCGGGAGTGCCGCTTGCGCCAGCGGACGGATCAGATCGAAAGCTAAGCCATTGAAAACATGGCGCGAGAGACGGGGCTCGAACCCGCGACCTCCGGCGTGACAGGCCGAAAGAAATGTCGCAGATTCAATCGAGTGTGACATTTTCGCCGCATCAAATCGACGGGAAAACCGGAAAAGTGTCACGGCCTGACCGCCGCAGTAGCCGCGATTCGCTCGGTGCGGTGGGGCCGCTTGGCCGGAAGGCAGATCGGTACGTCGGCAGTTCCGCCGCTAGCGGATGAACTGATCGCCGGCCAGGTCAAAAGGTACGAGTGGAACGATCGTTCCCCGAGGAGGTGGACCTCCCGACGATCCACGACCTGCGCAGCATCGATATCGCGGCCCGCACCAAGCAGGGGCTACGAGGTGGACGAGATCGCAAGCGACATCTGCAAGTTCCCGGCAGAGTCTCGACATTATATGCGGTTCGAGGATCAAACGAAGGTCGCGGCCGACCGCCTGCTACGGCTGCCGCCCATAAGAATAAAGAATAGACACCGAGGTTCCGCCCCGACGATATGCCCCCGCCGAACGACGCGATTTGCAGAATCCCGAAAAGGTGCTGGAATTTCAATACCATCGGCGGGATAGTGTAACGGTAGCCTTTCGAATTTCGGGCTAACCTGTTGAAATCTCTCAACCCGTTCAGACACGCCGAACTCGGGTCCGTTGATTTCCGGACACTTCTGGCGCATTTGCAAAACTGGTTTCGGGCCAACCCTTCGCATCGCCCCCGAATAGGCTCAGTTGATGGATTGGTGCCGCTGGCGATCGACCGGGAGAGCTTCGGCTGCACGAGAGCGGGAACAACCTGAAGATCGGCAGCCCAGCATATTCCGCAAATTCAGGCGGTCAGGAATTTGCTCAGCTCTTTGGCCATTCAGCGAGGCTGAGAGTCTTTTGTGGCTGCCTCACGCTTCCGCTGGAGGATCTGCGCGCGATAATCCTTTTCGAAACCCGCCAGGAACTCACGCACGATCCCTTCGGTCCCTGCGCCAGCCTCAGCGGCGGCTCGCTCGAACAAGCGATCAATGTCGTCAGTCTTAGGTTTCTCAGGGGTCGACATGGCGCGGTCCCTCGCCCTCATGGCTGGCGCTGTCATTGTTCTAGATACCTCTGTCGGAACGATGGGTTAATCCGCTCCTCAAAATAATGTTTCCGTTTTACCCACACGAAACCGTCGCCTTTCGAGATCACGGCAACGTCGACCGGACCGCCTACCGTTTCCAGGTCGGGGTTAACTCGTTTTTGGATTTGAGAAGCTCCCAGAAAGGTTTCCGCTACCGCGCTGAGATCGCTTAGCGAAAGGCTCGCGATAGCTTGCCTAATCGGGCTCGTATAATTCTCAGACCGGTGGTCCGTCATTTTCTTGTAAAACTCACGGAAATGCTGCGGCAGAGACTTTCGTGCGTCCGTTGAGTATTTCTGCTTCTGTGCTTGAGTGAGCTCAGTTACGGGATTCAGAATTTTTTCAGGCAACGAGACGATCAAACTTATTGCACTTGTCAGGATCGTCTGCTCGAATCTTGGGCTAATGCCCTCGATGAGAGTCCTGATAACTTCGTCATCAGCCAGTGGCACTACCTCGCTTGCGTTCGAGGCAGTGATCTCCTTTGCCTCACTCAACCAGAAGCGCACCTTTCCACAGACAACAATATCGACGACATATTCACGAAGAGCCGGCAGCACCTCAGAATCGCCGAAGCCTGCAACAACGATACCAGAATAGTTTTCGAGTCGCTTTTGCTTTGTAAGCAGAAGGGCGACATAGTCCGAGATCTGGCGCTTGTGCCCGGCCATGTACGAGGCCTTAAAGCAGAGATTCGCGCACTCGTTGATTACTGTGCGGTAGGTGGAGAGAATCTGGCTTCGCGTGGCCTCATCGAAGCCAGGAACGTCCTTTTCTTTTTGAAGGGTTGCGATCCCTTTATTCAAAGCTGCGGCAAAAGCTGCTTTCGTCTTGACCCCATCCCTAAGGGCAACAAACGCACTAATCAGATTGCTGCCGACGATGCGCTCCGTCTGATCTGGGTCGAATGGAGCAGCGGTATTCAACCAATTAAAAAAGTCATTCGCGTATTGCTCGAGCCGGTCAAACTTAGTCCGATGAAGCTGCTTGCGATACAGCTTGATCCATGTTTCCCACGGCACGCCACCGAGCGTCACCGAGTTGTACAGCATTATGCCGACAGGCTCGAACTTCGAGAGAGTGAAAAGCTTGTTAGCCGTGTTGTGAACCTTCCGCTGCGTTCGAGAGTTGACGTACGTCTCGACGGTAACGGCGCTATCCGCCGCCAGTGCGACACCGAATTTGTTTAGAACCGCGACCTCCGTCGTCATTCCAGCCCCTCCCGGCGGAAACTAGGAGGCGCCCGCGCGCTGCTGCGGTGCACTTCGTCGGCTGAGTCGCCCCCCCCTATTTTTTATTGAACTTTGGCGAGCGCGCGCGCCGCTGTCAACCAATGGTCGCGGGTCGCGTTTCAGAGGCGAACGCCGGGCACCGGGTGTCGGTGTTTTGCCGCGAGGGTGGGCTGGCGAACCTCAGCACATGGTAGATTGAACGCGCGCAGCATCCAAACCTAGCGGCTTCCCTTGCGATCCGATCTCAGAAATGATCGTGCTATGTCTCCGCGCGTCATCCAAATCCCGCTCTCAGGTGGCGACCGCAAGGCTCAGGCCAAGGGCGTACGGAACGCGCACGGGCTGCACGACAGCTATTTTGTCCAGTCGCAGCTGATCCGCAGCGCGGCCGCGCAGAAACTGCGCGAGGCCGACCGCCTGGAGTGCGAGGCCTGGAACGCGATCATGTGGGCCGGCGGTCCGGCGATGCCGGCCGCCGGCGAGCCGCAGGCCAACCCGACGATCGAGATGGCCCTCAACTCCGGCTTCGATCTGCTCGAAGCCAAGTGCAACCGCTGCCGGAGGATCTCGCTGGTCGCCCTGCGCGCGCTAGACCGCCCACCGGCGACACCAATCTGGAAGCTCGAGGCCGCGCTCTATTGCGAACCATGCAGCGAGAAGCGGCGCTGGGGCCGGCAGCGCGCACATATCCTGCGGTTGACGTGCGCGGCACCGGATCCGGAGCCCAGCCGTGTCCGTAAGAGCTGACAGCCAATGTGCAATCTCTACTCCATGACCAAGAACGTCGACGCGATCCGGCGCCTGTTCAGCATCGCGCCTGAGAACGACCGCACCGGCAACCTGCCGGTCATGCCAGGCATCTTCCCCGACTACCCCGCACCGATCGTGCGCAACGGCGCTGATGGACGTGAGCTGGCCATGGCGCGCTGGGGCATGCCGTCGTCGCAGAAGGCGCTCATGGACGCGACCAAGCGCCGCGCGGCGAAACTCGAGGAGAAGGGCAAGCCGGTCGACTTCAAAGAGCTGCTGCGCATGGAGCCCGACAGCGGCACCACCAACATCCGCAACGTCAACAGCGCCCATTGGAAGCGCTGGCTGACGCCCGCGAACCGCTGCCTGGTGCCATTCACCTCGTTCAGCGAGTACGACACAGTCGACGGCAAGAAAGTGCCGGTCTGGTTTGCGGCCGACGACAGCCGGCCCCTGCTCTGCTTCGCCGGGCTGTGGACCAATTGGACGAGCGTGCGCAAGCTCAAGGAGGGCGAGATCACATGCGACCTCTATGGCTTCCTGACCACCGAGCCGAATTCCCTTGTAGCGCCGATCCACCCCAAGGCCATGCCAGTCATCCTGACGACGGCCGAGGAGCATGATGTCTGGGTGCGCGCGCCGTGGGACGAGGCCAAGGTGCTGCAGCGGCCGTTAGCTGACCACGAGCTGAGGATCGTCGCGCGCGGAACTGCGAAGGAAGACCCGGCTCCGGTTTGACCGGCTTGATGCCGAATTTCTGGCCGGCGAGGCTGCCGACCAGCCTGTCGAGCAGAAAGACATCGAGGCGGCGCTCCCGCCTCCCCGAGTGTCTCCTGCGCAGCCATCAAGCCAACGCGCCGTCATACCAGCGACAACAGATCCGGCGCGATCGCGAAGCGGTCCGGCGACGGGCCGGTGACCAGGATCTCGGCGACGTCGGACCATTGGCCCGAGATCGTGTAGCGGGTCGTCACGGCTTCGATCGCATAGTCCGCGAAGACCTCGCGCGTCTCCGGCACGTCGTTGACCGAAAGCATGAACTTGCCGGCGATGCTGCCGAGCCGCTGTGCCAGGCGCGCGAAATCGTCTCGCGAGAATACGCCGGCGCCGTAGTCTGCCTCGCAGCCCCAATAGGGTGGATCGAGATAGAACAGCGTGCCAGGTCCGTCGTAGCGCGCGATGAAGTCGGCCCAGGACAGGCATTCGATGACCACGCCGCCGAGGCGTTCATGAATGGCTTCGAGCAGCGGGCCGAGCTTGGTGACGTCGAAGCGCGCCGAGCCGGTCGGCTCGACACCGAAATTGCGCCCCGCGACCTTGCCGCCGAAAGCCAGGCGCTGCAGGTACAGGAAACGCGCGGCCCGCTCCAGATCGGTCAGCGTGTCGGAATTGGCCGCGGCTAGGCGCTCGAACTCCGCGCGCGACGTCACCTGGAACTTCAGCGTCTCCAGAAATTGCGGATAATGCCGTTGCAAAATCCGGAACAGCGTGACGACGTCGCGCGAGACATCGTTGATGACCTCGCGGCGCGGCGCCCAGCGTCTGCGGAAAAACACGCCGCCCATGCCGATGAACGGCTCGGCATAGGTGTCGTGATGGATCGCCTCGATGCGCCGCGCCAGCAGCTCGCCGAGGCGCCGCTTGCCCCCGATATAGGCCGCGGCGGGCCGAACGGGCGCAACCGCCCGCTTCTCTTCTCTCATGGAATTTCACTCAACGTTTTCGAAACCTGCCGCGCGCTAAATCTCCCGTTAGGCGGGCCGGCGTTGAGCGATCTGCAGTCGGGCGGGGCTTGTTGACGCAGGACCCGCGGTTTGGAGCGTTGGCGCGCTCCGGCCCCCGCCACGGACAAGGCACGTCCTGGCAAGGATCAAATCACCTTCTATCGATGGTTAGGGATCCGACGCCGCAGGCGATCGGGCTGGCACGCCGAGTTTGCCGGTCTGGTCTTGTCGGGCCGCCCTGCCCTCACGGCTTCGGCAGCGGATGCATCTGCCCCTGCAGATAAGCGAGATCGCGCGCGATGCGGTTATGCTCGTCCCAGAGCTTGACCACCCGCGCCTCGTCCTCGCGCCGCATGTTCTCGATCTGCGCCTCGGTTCTCGATTGAGCCTCGCGCACCGGCCAATAGAGCGCGCCGCCGATGCTCAGGAGGAAGCCGACGAGGATGCTGATCGGCGCCCAATCGATCTTGCTCCGCGTGTCCAGCTTCTGCGACAGCAGCGCAAAGCCGTTGTCCATCTTGGTGTCGAGAATGCGGAACTCTTTCCGCAATTCGGCATGCCCATCCTTGAGGTTCATCACCTCCTGCGTGAGCGCCCCCTGATCGAGCGGCGTCGCCATCACAGCGCCCCCCGATGGCTCTCGCGCGCCAACGCGCGCGCGTTCGCTGCGATGACCGATCGCATGCTTCACGTCTCCGACACTGCAATTGAAAGAAAACGGCCCTGCCCTGATCGCAAGCTTCCGCTTTCAGGACACCGCACCCTGACGTTTATATTACCCGTCGGATCTGCCTGTCGCGACTTTCGCAAAGAGGAGAAAGACACTATCGCACAGATTGCGCAATCGACAATTTACGCGCTTACGGCATCTTGCCGATCTGATATGCTGCGAAAGGACAGCAAAGTCTATGGGCAGGTAATCATGGAAGCAGATCGAGAGTTTGAACAGCTGAAGCTGTTGTTCGACTATACCAAATTCCATATCGGGCTTTACACGACCGTAGCGACAATCTTTGGTGGGCTTGTCTCGGCCAGCGATAAAGTCCCATTCAAGTTTAATCCTAAATTGTTGTTTGCCTCGGTCATCTGCATTTGCATAGCCGGCGTTGCTGGCGGCACGATCGCCAGCAGTATTCCCGGATACAGCGGCTACACCACTTTTTGGGCGTCACCGATAGGGCCCTTCAAATTTAAGGGGATCAAGGCCGAGTATTGGACCTACATAGAACATGCCGCTTTTTGGGTAGCTGTTGTCCTGGCTCTTCTCTCAATTTTCTTCTAACCTGCGAGGCGGATCGCAACGTGCCGAACGCTTGCTGATAACCCATCGCGACATTCTCTGTCGTGCAATGCGCCGTCGCCATCGGCGCATTGCGGAAATCGAGCAAGCCTCGCTCCGTTCGATTTGAAGCAACGGCCTAGCCGGTCGCCCTCAGGGTAAGGGCCGCATTGTTGTAGGTGAGCGTTCCGGCATTGGTGCCGCCAAGCACAGTCGCGTAATGCAGCCCCTCGGACAGGCCCGCCGCGGCCGTCGGCGCCGATACCCAGTTGTGATTGCTGTTGTTCAACAGCGGAACCCCATAGCCCGGCAACGGTGCCGTGCCATCGATGCCGACGCCGATGCCGGCGTTGCATTGATCGGTATAGGTCAGATCGCTGGCCGCCGAGACCGTCACGTCCGGCTCATCGCGCCACACCAGGAAGTAAAGCCGCAGGCTGGTGCTCACCTCCGAGAAATAGGCTGTGGACGTCGCATAGTTTCCGCTCGCCGTCGTCAACACATACGATCGCCGATTGAACCAGGTGATCACCCCCCGCACGAGTGCCGACTGCTGAAACTGTCCGCTGGCGTTGGTATAGGCCATGCCGATCAGGCTGCGCGTATCGTCACCGCTCTTGATCTCGGTGCCGACATTGCCGGCCGTCGTGCTCGTCGCGTGCGAGGTGGTGGAGAAATCCCCGGTGAGAACGCCGTTGTTGGCGAAGGCGTAGACGTAGTAAATCGTCCCGGCCGCCAGGTTCTGCCCGGCCACGCCATTGACGTACACCCCGGCATTGCCGAGCCCGGCAATGCCGGTGACGGGGATGCGATAGAGCTGGCCGCCGACCTTGAGCAGATCCCCCTTGTACGGCGGATATGACAGCGCCGTGGCGCTGGAATAGAGCAGCCGGCCGCACGCGATGGGCGCGCCGAGGTTGGCCAGCGCCTGCAGCCGCTGCGCGTCGGTCAGCGCCTGCGCCGCGGTATAGCTCACAGAGCCCCCGATATTGGTGAGCTGCGAGCCATCGACCGCGGGCAGCCTGCCATTGGCGTCGAGCTGCACCACCTGGCTTGCGCCGGTGCCGGCATTGAGCGCGGCAGCCGTGCCCAGCGACGGCCTGGCGCTCAAGTCGGAATACGCCCCCGACGTCGCGACCGTCGCGAGGGCTGGCTTTCCGATGAGATCGGCATAGGCGCCGGAGACGGCGACGGCCGCCAGCGCCAGGTTGGCGACGGCCTGCGCCTTCTGCGCGGCCGTGAACGCCTGCGCCGCGTCGACACGGAGCCGGTTGGCGAGCGCCGTCGTGACCGTGGCCGCGAAATTCGGATCGGACCCGAGCGCGTTGGCCAGCTCGTTGAGTGTGTCGAGCGTGCTCGGCGCGGAGTTGACCAGGTCGGCGCGCATGGCCTGCAAGGCCGCCATGGTGGCGATCTGGTCGGTGTTGGTGCCGAGCGCCGCCGTCGGCGCCGTCGGCGCGCCGCTGAAGGCGGGGCTGGCCGGGCCGACGCCGCCGAGCGCCTCCAACATCGCTGCCGCCGTGGCCTTGGACAGCATGGCCAGGGCCGGCGCCGAGATCGACGCCAGGGCGCCCGAGCCATCAGCTGCGACGCAGGGAAATGCGTTCGGTCTCACCGCAAGCGCTGCGAACAGCCCGAGCAGCCCGTCGATCACATGCTCGTCGTTCCAGTCCGACGGATGCACCGTGTTCGGATCGGTGCCGTCCTCGGCGAAGACCGTCTTCTTGTGCTTGATGCTCATCGGAGCCCAGCCCCCTGCTCGCAGCGCTTAAGCGAACGCCGCGTCGACCTGCTCGAATTTGGTGATGGTCCCGGCATTGATGCCAGTGACCAGCATCGCTTCGGCCGCGAAGCACTGCTGGATGTAGCTGCCGACGGCGGTCGCGACCGTGATCATCGTCGCTGCATCGAGCGTCACGAACGAGCCGTCGGCGACCTTCCATTTGAAGGTTGCCGCGGAATTGACCTGCGCCAGCAGCACTGCTGCCGACATCTTCGATTGCGTCTCGCGATCGGTGAGATAGGTCACGCCATTGACGGTCGTGCCCGCCGTCTCCTTGGCGTAGCGCTTGAACGCGGCATAGGCTTTGAGGTCGACGAAGACGTCGAACGGCGTCAGTACCTCCTGCAGCGCCGCCGTGGTCTGCGCGCCGGCCGCATCAACCGGCCACGGCGTGGCGCGGTTGCCGGCGGCGAGCCAGGCCAGATAGGTCGGATCATTCGCGGCGACCACGGCCCGCGCCGCGCTCGACAGGACGCGCCCGTCGCTCGCCTGCCAATACCAGTTGGTCGGATCATAACGCATGCGCGCGCCCCCTACTCGTAGATGCCGCCGGATTGCCGCGTGCCCGCGACCGTGCCGGGATAGTGGCCATCGCCGGCCCCGGCGACGGAGATGATCGCATTGCCCGTGACGAAGAACTTCTTGCCGGTGACGTTCCCGGCGCCGGTGATCGCGGCGTAAACGATCTGGCAGAAGCCGAGATAGAAGCACTCGATCCAGGCGCCGCCATTGCCGAGCGTGATCGGCACGGTGATCGTCAGCGTGACCGACGTCAGGCTCGGAATCTGGATGATGCCGCCGTCGCCACAGAACACGTGGCAGCCGATGGTCAGACCGGGATTGCTACCTTGCGGCGCGCCGCTCACGATCATGTTGCCGGCATAGGTCACGATGCCGGCCTGCGTCACCCCGAGGTGCGAGCCGCTGCAGACATTCCAATCGATGTTGGTGAGCGTCAGGTTCGTTCCGTTGCCGGAGCAGTTGACGCCGCACATCGGATCAGTGGTGTAGGCCCCGGTCGCCGTGAGGCGGAAGCCGTCGAAGGAGTGCGCACCGCCGCAATTCTGCGCCGAGATCGCCGTCACGCCGTTGCCGGCAATGGTGCAGTTCGACGGCGCAGCATGGTTGCCGATCCACCGGACGAAGCCGGAGCCCGCCATGTTGGGCAGGCGCACCGCGGCATAGGTGCCGTCAGCCACGTGGACGTTGATGCTGTAGCCGTTGAGATTGAACCGGGTCAGAAAGCTCGCGGCATATTGCAGCGTCGCCCAGGCGGCCTGCAGCGTCGTGCCGTCGTTGCCGTCCGAGCCGGAATTGGAGACAAAATAGTCCCGGCTGGCCTGCAGATAGATCGGCTGCCCCGGCACCCGCTGCAGCCACGCCAGCTGAAACTTGCTGCCATCATAGACGAAGGCCTGCATGGCGCCGGCGAGCAGATCACCCCATTGCAGCGGGGTGCCGTCGGAGCGCGTCACCGCCTTGGCGCCGAGGCCGTTGACGTTGATGACGCTTGCGCCATTGTTGTTGGCCGCAATCGTCGCGACCACCGTCATGCCCTTCTTGTACTCTCTCGGCGTCGGATTGAGCGTCACGACGACGTTGTTCGCCGTGCCGGTGTCATCGCCATAGGTCGGCTGTCCGCGCTGGATCAGGTACTGGATCGCGTTGGCGAACATCGCATCCGAGTTATCCTCGGACACCACGGGACCACCGGCGATTAGGCTGCCGTTGGCGCGGATCGTCTGCCGCAGGCTCGCGATGACGGCATTGAGCCAGGCCGCCATGACGCGGGTGCCGTCATTGGCCGTCCCGCTGGAGCAATCCTGAAACCAGGTGTCAGCAGCACCAAAGATGCGCGTCTCCGCCGGCCGCGCCGTCACGGTGTTCGGTGCGTTCGCCGGCCCTACAATGTCGGTCATCGCAGATTATCCCCCGGAGGTCTGGTAGGTGATCTCGATATGCGCGTGCGCGACGCGATCGAGGATGCATTGGAGTGGCGAGATGTCCGGCTCGCAGGCCAGCCCGCTGCCGGCCTGCAGGTGTCCGGCGTAAGGAAGCGTCCCGGCCGGGGCCGCATAGGCGGGGCTCTCGTCGAGATCGACGATGATCAGAAGCCGGCCGCC
Source organism: Bradyrhizobium sp. SZCCHNRI1009 (assembly GCF_032487575.1). NCBI lineage: Bacteria > Pseudomonadati > Pseudomonadota > Alphaproteobacteria > Hyphomicrobiales > Nitrobacteraceae > Bradyrhizobium > Bradyrhizobium sp. SZCCHNRI1009. The sequence continues at coordinate 92,219 of NZ_JAUEUL010000011.1, forward strand.
GCCGATCTGACCGCCCGGCCAGCTGCAGCCGGCCTGGAAATTACCGGCCGAGCCGCCGCAGTCGTTGGTTATATCAGTGCAGGTGATCGACCATCCGGCCCGCGCCGCAACGGCGGAGTAATACTCGCAGCGCGTCCCGCCGATCGCCGCGACCTTAGTGCAGAGATCCGGGAACGGATCGCAGGCATCCGGCAGACCATATTCGGCCATCCACAGATCATGCGTCTCCTTGTGCGTCGCGCACCAGAACTCGAGCCGCAGGTCGCAATAGCGCGCGAGAATGAAGGTCACGACCGAGGCGATCGCGCGCCAGAAGCCCAAGAGAATGCTCTGGGTCCGCCGTCGCGCCTGGAACGGCGGATCATCGAATACGCTGGGATCGAAGGCCCGCACTAACCCCGTCAGCGGGCCGCCTTCGTTAGCCTGCCAGGCCCGCCCGCGCGGCAGCAGCTGCAGCACCGATTGCAGGACCTCGTTCGCGGTCGGGCACCTCAGTGGTGCCGGCCGCGTCTGTTCACAGGTTGGCATGGGGACGTTCCGCTAGGGCATGGGCGCAAAAACGCGCAGCTGCAGCCTAGTTGAAGCTGGATTGGAGAAAGGCGAGGTCATCATCAGCGGCGCTTGTTGGAGCGGGCCGCGGACCCGATGGCGACGCTAACGGAGTGAAGCCTACGTCCACCGGACAGACAGTCCTGGGGAGTCCGTCGAAAATGCCCCAGGCAGACCTTTGCGACCCACGGACGTTGGGAACAAATCAGACGATCGATTAGACAGTGAATTGTGGGGATAAATAAACACTACCAAAAGTCGAATCTGTCGGCCGATACTAATCTGCTCGCGCGATCATTAGAAACCAAGGAGATTTTGAGATGGCTGATGTCCAAGTGACCTGCATAAATAAACTACCCAGAAACAACACGCACGAAGGCATCACACATCTCGGCAACTCCACAGGTAAGTGGACGCGACAAAGCGTGATCGATTGGATCGAGACCAGGACCCACACCTTCTTTACGTTCGTCGGCGGCAAGAGGGCTGACGTCGGCGTGGTCGACGGCCCGAACGGGAAGTATGTCCGGACCTATGCCGATGGCTACTACAACGACAACTTGTTGGCACTGCCGGAATGCCCTTAGGACAAAGCGTATGGTGACACTGCAGCGCCCTTCGCGAGGATAGTCCCGGGCTCTGATGAGAGTTGTATTGTTGGCCCTTCGCGACATAGTGCATCGCCGCATAACTTCGGTCGGCTTCAGCGCGAAACCGACATTGAGCGCTTGGGCACACGGCCTAAGTCGCCGAGAAGGTAACGCCTCCAAGCGTCGCGATCTGCCCCGCCGACAGCGCCGCGTCCGCCTCCGGTGCATCGACGCGGCTGCGGGCTTCGCCGGCAGCGTTCGCAATCGCCTGCCAGATCCACGACCGCGAGAACGATGTCGGTGACGCCAGATAGGGCATGGTCGAGATCGCGGCATCACTGCCGGCGACGCGCGAGTTGAGGCGGAAGGCCGCTGCCAGCTCGACCTTAATCGCCTCCTGCACGTCCGTGGTGAACGGCTGCAGGCCGCCAATTGCGATGTTGACGGGCACCGCGACGGGTGCCGCCACGGTCACCAGGGCGCCGGCCGGCTGCACGGTGTCGAGATAGGCCGCGACCCGGGCGATATCGGCCTGCTGCGGGATGCCGTCGGCGTAGAGATCGTCCATCAGCGGGAACACACGTACCGTCCCAGGGCCGTTGAACAGCCGCTCGACGAAGACCCGGGTCACGCCGGTGACGGAGCTCGCCCACAGCACATAGTCGGCCGCCGAGCCGCCATGCGGCGGGTTGCGCTTGCGGAACAGGATGCGGGCGCGGAAGGTCTCGTCGTCCTCGACGTCGAGGCCGCCAGCGATGCCGCCGCTGTCGACGGCCGCTGTCGCATCGTCGAGGCCGGGGCCGCTGAAGCCCGAGGTGAGATCGAGCGGCGTGTTGGCGACCGCGTTCGAGGCCTTGCCATCCGCCACGGCGATAACGCTCACGCGCAAGGGGCCAGCGGCCCCGATCGTCCCGCCGGCCGTGGCCAGATATTGCGTCCCGTCGGATCGCGTGAGCACGGCACCAGCAGTGACCGCGAGCGCGTCCGCCGTCGTGATCACGATCGCGCCGCTGGCAGGCGCTGCCGGCCGCCGCGCGAGCCCCAGCTCCTCGCCGTGGAGATCGAGGTTTTCCGAGTCTGCGGTCAGGGCGAATTTCTGCTTTTGGATGTAGTCGGCGAAGCCGAACAATAGATGCTCGATGCCGCCGAACACTTTCGCCGTCGGATTGATGTTGTTCGGCCAGATCCAGGCATCAGAGCCCGGAAGGTACGAGCGGAAAGCCGTGCGGGCGCGCTCGACCGAGTCCTTGAGAGACGGAATTGCGAACATCAGCGCGCCACCTGACTCCAGAGCACGTCGAATTTGCGGTCATAGACGAGCAGCCCGTCGCGGCCGTACAGCGCCACGGCCAGCTCGATACGGCCCTCGATCTCGTTCGCGGTCGCCTGCGCGTCGATACGCACACAGACGCCCTGATCCCTCAGTGTCGCCAGGGCCTCCAGCGCGAACTGCTCGGCCCATTGCGAGGCCGGCAGGCCAAGGATCGTCAGCGGCGCGCGCTCCAGCAGCCACAGATGCGAGCCGAGCGGCCCCTCGTCGAGATCGGCGCGGACGTCGATGCCGTCGCCCCACCATCCTCGCGCGTCGCCGTCAGCGAGAAAGTAGAGCGGATGATCGGGATCGACCCGCTTGTCGGTGAACAGCAGCAAGGTCACTGCGGTGTCGATCGCCGCCTTGGCGCGCAGGCCGCCGTGATTGCTGGTCTCGTCGGGCTCGGCCATGGCCCAGTCGGCGACACCGCGCGCCGGGTCCCAAACCGAATCCCACAGCGCATTGTTATCCGCGGCGCAGCCTTCGGCGACGCGGATCACGACATCATTGGCCATTCTCTAAACCGCAAACACCTTGGTGGCGCAGCCGCCGCCGCAGAGGCCGACCGGCGTCCCGCCGATGTCACCGAGATCGACCTTCGGCGACTTGATGACGACATGCGGCGATGTGTGCGTGATCTGGCCGTCCTCGACCTTGATCGAGGATTGCCCCCTGGTGACGGTCACGCCGTCGGCCGTCATGACGACCGTGCAATGACTGTCGTCGGACTGCTTCACGCCCTTGCCGATCGACAGCTTGATCGTCTTGGTGTGGAAGACCTCGAGCTGATCCTTGAAGACGCGGACCACGTCGCCGGTGTGGTTGTAGAGGATGGTCCCGCCTTCCGGCGTGTTCTTCGGCCGAAAATCCTTGTGCTCGAAGCCGAGCGCGAGCAGCCGATCGGAGCGGCCGCCGAGCGCGAGGAACACCCCCTCGGAGCCCTTCGGCGCGTGCGAGGAGAAGCCGTGCGGCTGCGGCCGATAGACGTCCTCGAACGTCTCGGACTTGAGCCCCGTCATGTTCTTGAGGATCTGCTGCGTGCCGCTGTCGTCGGTCTTCTGCACCGAGGCGCGCCGCAGGGTGCTAATCAGGCCCTCCTGGCCTTCCGGAAACCAGATCCACATCCCTCATTCCCCTGCATCCGAGCCCCAGGCCGCGCCGGACGAGCCGCCCTTGGCGCCGCTGCCGCCGAGCGCGCGGGGATCGACCAGCGACAGCACGCTCAGCGAGCCGTCGGTGCGATCCTGCGACCAGGTCACGGTCTCGATCGCCATATCCTGCGCGACGTCCAGGAACTGGCTCTGCGTGAAGATCAGCGCGCCCGGCTCCCACAGCGCGCCGCCATCGTCGCGAAAACCCTGCACGGTGACGCTGGCCTTAAGACTGTTGCCGGCCTCGCGGTCGCGCCGCGTCTGCGCTCGCTTCCTGGCGCGGTCCTTGTCGGTGTCGCCGTCATGGAACACGATGACCGGACGATAGCGCCCGACCTCGGCGTCGCGCGCGATGCCCTCGATCTGCAAGGCATCCTCGCCGTGCCCATAGGGCTTCTGGCCGCGCACGATGACGTCGGAATGCCGGCCGGACCAGTTATGATCCGCCTCGCCCTCCTCCATGTTGACGCCTTCGAGAATGGCACCGGCATGCCGCTTCCTGCCGCCCTTGGTGATCAGGATCGAGCCGTCGGCTTGGCCGACCGCGAACACCCCCTGCTCCCGGCAGAGCTTTTCCAGGCAGCGGAAAGCGGTCTCGCCGGGCGTGATGCGATAGATCGGGACCTTGGTCAGCGGCACGTCAGCGGCAATGCCGACGTCGAACTTGTCGAGCGTGGCCGCGATCTCCTGCGGGTCCTTGCTCTTGAACTGCCCGGTATCGTGCACAGCGCTGGAATCGATGAAGTCCTGCGACTTCGAGCGGCCGGAGATGGTGATCTCGGCCCGCTTGTGCTGGCCAATCTTCGGCTGATAGCGATCGACGTAGCCCCGGCAGGCCAGCGAGCCGTTGAACAGGATGTCGATCTCGGTGCCTGCCTTGAAGGTCCAGGCCGTTGCCGCGCCGCCCGGCTCGGCCGCCGCCTCGATCTGGAACGACCGCGCTGCGTCCTGGAACGAGGCGCGCACCAGCACGCGCCGCCACGCCGTCCATTGCCGGCCGCCGGCAATGACAGTGACGACCTCCTCGTTGAGCATGCCTACCTCGACAGCGCCGTGATCTCACGCGGCATCAGGAACGGGTTGCGGACGGCGTTGCGCGCGACCAGCTCGTCGGCGCGGGTTGGATCGGCGTAGAGGATCCAGGCGAGATCGAGCGAGGGGCGCTGCCGGTTGCTCTCGACCGTGATCACCGGCGCTAAATTGGCAATGGTGCGCGTGAGCCAGTCGATCACCCGGTCGCGCAAAGCCTCGATGGCGACGAACAACGCGGCGTTTTCCGCCCCGTCGGTCTCATAGAGCTCGGTCTCGAAGCGTTCGGCGACCTCGCCGCGTGCGGTCACGCCATCGGGCCTCGCGGCAAAGCTCGTGCGCAAGATCGCCTCGGCATAGGCGATCAGTGCCGCAAGCCTGACAGCACGGCTTGCAGCCGCAGCATTCTCCGCCACCAGCTTCTGCGTCGGCGTGAGATAGGCGGCGCCGGAAACCGAGCCGGATGGGAATGAGGCCACCAATTCGAGCGCCGCGCGCACAGCCGAGACCGCCGGCATCGCGTCCATCGTCTGCCTGACGAGGCCAATGAGGCTGGCGACCGCCGCGGTCGCGGCGGCGCCAGGCACGGCATCGTTGGTTATGCCAGTCGCGAAGCTCCCGACCACCAGCGGGACTGCGTCCCGCACCACGGCCGACGCCTTCGGATCGACCGGATAGCTCTGCCTGATCACATCGAGGGCCGCCGCACCTTCGGACAGCGTATCGGTGACGGCCGCCACCACCAACGCGGCCTTACCGGCTGTTGCGATCGTCGCCGGGAAGGTTTGCGCCAGCACCGACGCGAGAGCGTCGGCCGCGACGAACCCGACATTCTGCAGCAGCGGCACCGAGACCAGGCCCGATGCCGCGCCCTTGCGCACGAATTTGAGCTCGAAGGCCACATAGCCCATCTGATCGCGCTGCGTCGCACGCTCGAAGCTCTGGCAATGAACCGTGACAGGCCCGAAATACGGCACCACCAGGATGCCTGCGCCGCGCGAGGCCAGCGCCGCCTTGAGCGCCGTCGCCAACGCGTCCGCGCTGTCGCCATGCACATAGGCCGAGCCTGAATAGACCCGCGGCTCCTCACCCAGATCCTCGACAAAGGGATCATCCCGGTTCGGGAAGCTGTGCACGACCAGGCCGCGCCCGCCCTCCTCCTTGTCCTGCTCGAAAAAGAACGGCACGCCTTTGAACGATGCAGGCCAGAGCGTCTTGAGCCAGTCGCGGCCGGCTTGAGATGTCGCCATCAACAGAACCCTGCTTTGGGCCTACAAAACCAAACGGCGGCCGGAGGGGCCGCCGTTCAACGGGCCAAGCTCCGTTGTCCCGACTGCCAACATTTAACGAACTGGGGGTTATGGCCGTGGAGCTGGGCGGGTCTGCCGTGCCGCTGACGCGGTCCTGATCGCCGACTTACCCCGGATAGCTGCCGACTTATGCGCCGTCGATGTGGTGTATCTTTGCCTGAGCTTTCTGGCAGACACAGCAACCATGCCGGTTGTCGATTAAAAGCTACGACTGAATTGCTGCTGGGATTAGCTGGCACGGCTTCTTCTTTTTGCTCCCCAAACAGCAGCCTTCATTTAACGGCCTCTTCTGCAGCAGCTTCAGAGCGGGCTTCTCTAAGTCGTGGCTTAAAGGGTGGATACATATGGGCGAGCTTGTCCAAGGCCAGATTACAAATCTTCTTCAAGTCTGGCACCGCGTCGTCGATCAGAACGCGTGGAGGCATGGGAATGCGATGGAACCGGTGCAGAGGATTTAGGCATTGCCCATAAACAGAGTGCAGCACTGCTGACCAGTTGCCGTGAACGTACCCAGAGAGCACATCGTAGTATCTATCATAAAATGCTTTCTCTCCGGCATCCTTTGCCATGTCACGCAGATTTCGATTTGCCCACGCTCCGAGCTTTATGTCCTGAAACTCTAACCACGCATCGTGATTGGCCATCTGTTCGAGCAACTCTGTGCTGATGAACGACGGTACGTCTTCCTCATCAATGCGCTTTAAGAATGCCAGCTTGATCTGGCCCGCACCATAGTTGCGATACTGCATCCAGATTGTCGGATTGTCGTGGTGCACAAGGTAGGCGAGCGTGATGTGGCACTCCACGGCTGCTCTGAGGATGATGCGGCCCGGTATCGTCTGACCAACGACGCCCTTCAAGGAAAAGAATAGGAGGTGAGTTATAAAGAAAACGAGGCCGAAGCAGCTATCGTGTTTGGCATCGACGCCCGTGTGCTCCACTGTTTCCACGAAATGCCGCGTCAGTTCTTCACTTAGCTCCACCAGTTGCTCGAAAAGTTGATTGTGAGAAGCGATTTTCGCCTTCTCATCGGGGTTAAACAGGAGACATTCGGTTTTGCGCCACCCCTCCTGCCAAAACTCGTCCAGCCACTGACTTCTTGCTTCCCCCGCGCTTCCGGGACGAAAGGTCATTTCGAGCGCGCGGATCGAAGGCCGCACAGTCCTCATGTCTCCACGGTCGGGATACTCATTGAACTCCTTCCTACGCTCCTCCATGCTGGCGGGAAGGAAAAGGTTTCCTTGTGCGGCTACAGTTGTGAGTTTGAACCATCGGCAATCTGTCGCGGCTTGCGATTGATGGTCAAAGGTTCCAGCGATTGCATCGGCCAGCCTGTCCCATCCATCAGGGCCGACCTCTGGCAGTAGTCTTAACCAGTGTGCTCGGTCGGGAAGGTTTTCGAGCAGCAATAGCGGGGCGAGGGCCGTAGCGACGCTTTGTGTTTTGCACTCCTCGACGAAAAACAGATCAAATGATGCGGCGTCCAGCTCGGCTAGTTTTGAGTGCTCAAGCCGTCGGTTTCCAAGCACACCCTTGTGCTGAGCGACCTTGCGCAAAATGCGTCGAAAGCATTCAAGCCCCTCTTCTCGTGGCAGGGCAGTGATAACCAAGGTGCACCACAGCACCTCCGGCAGCGCATCTGCGATCCAAGAGGAGAACTGTACATTCTCTAGTCTCGCCATCGGCCCTTGCAACAGTCCCCCCGTGCGCTTGAGCTTGTTCAGAGGCGTCACACGAAGGGCGATGTGTTCGTTTACCGAGGCCATTTGCCCTCTCTATCCCAGTGTGTGAGCGAGAATGACACAACTCACGGTCACAATGAAACCATTTGTATAAATCCTAATTGGTGACCTTGCCTCTTGACGCTGATCCACCGAGGTGATGTCCGATTCGACCTATGATCAGTAGTTTGCTGACCAATGGGAGGCTCTCTGCTTGGCCTCAACTTCTGACCTAAAGCATCCTTAGATCCTAAGGTATAGTAGCTGCCTCCGGCATAGATCTTCCCGTCGATCCGGTCGAGCCCTTTGCCGTCCCCCCGCTGGATCGAAACGCGTTGATGGCGTTCTGAACCCGCTGCTCGACGCGCGTGAGAAAGTCAGGCGAGGGCTCGACGGTCACCTTGGTCTCCAGCGTGGCATTGCCGACCACCTCGGCCTTCGCCGGCTCGGCCGAGCCGATGCCCGTGGCCTTCCGGATGTCGTCGATCGTCCATTGCGACGCGAATTGACCTCGACCGGGGGGGCCGGCTGGCCCGTAGCCGAGACTGGTCAAGTCGCCCTCGATTTTCGCGCGCCTGGCATCGTTCATCGCCTTGAGCTGCGCCAGATAGGTCGGATCGCTGTCGCCGTAGATTGCGGCAGCCCGTTCGGAATCCTCGATATCGTGCAAGGCGTCGAACTTATCCGGATGCAGCCCGGCGAGGCTCTTCATTCGCTCGCTTGCCGGCAAGACATCCCGGCGGGTCGCGATGTCCAGGATCGGCGCTAGCATGGCTGTCATCCGGGTCAGGCCGAACTTCAGACTCCCCGCCGCGCTCTCCCCGCGAAAGATGCTCCCGGCCCCGCTCAACAGCGACGACGCCGAGTCGGCGCCGACAGCACCGGCCAGCGCGGCTCCGAAGCCTAGCTCGGCCGCCGAGCGCAGCGGGTCCTTCTTGGCCCGCTCGCTCATGTAGCTCAGTCCGCTCGACAGCCAGTTCATGCCCGTCGTCACCCCGGGCATCAGCGGCGCAGCCGTATTGCCGAGGAGATTGTCGACCTGGGCGCCGATCGCCTTCTGCAGCACTTTCGGGTCATGCTGCAGGAAGTCGTCGGCCGCCTCGCCGCCCTTGGCGCCGTGAACGAGCGCAGCATCCTTCTGAATGCGCGCCTGCTGCGTGGCAAAGATGCTCATCATCTGCGCCGTCGTCTGCTGCGAGGCAATCGCCGCGATCACCTCCTGGATCTGCGCGGGGTCCGTCACGCCCTTCTTGGCAAGCGCCGGGATCAGCACGTTGTTGGTCCAGGCGTAGGGGTCGGTCGCGCCAGGCTGCAGATACTCCTGGCCCACGATGCCGCCCGGCTTGACGCCCTTGACGTTGCCCGTCGTCGTCTTGATGACCTTCGACTGATCGAGCAGCCCATAGGCGGCAAGGGCCTCGACGGCCTTGTTCGACATCTTGCCGCCGACGAACTGCGTGTAGAAGCTCGACAGGGCCTTGCCGGCCGAGGAGCCGCCCAGCTCCTGTGCCAGGGTCGGCGCCGTCTTGAGCATGAAATCGTCGCTCAAGGCGTTGGTTGCGGCGCGGCCATATTTGAACATCTCGTAATAGTCGGTCGGCCGTAGGGTGTCGCCAAAGACGTTGATGGCCTTGGCCATGCCGTCGATATAGTGGTTGAACTTGGCGAGGTCCTGCGTGACGCCCTTGATCTCCATGCCCTTCACGAGCTTGTCGAAATCCTCGCCCAGCTCCGCGGCGTGCTCGGGATGGGCGCCAAGGGCGACGACGCGCAGTTTCATCAGGGGATCGAGGATGTGCGTCGCCTCCTCGAAGCTGCCGACCACGGAGCGGATATTGCGCGCGGTGTGCATGATCTCCGTCTGAGAGACCGCCTTGTAGCGCGCCGAGAGTTGAGCTGCGATGTCGTCGGCCTCGGCAATCTCCTGCGCGGACATGCCGGAGGCCGACATCCGCACCTCCTCGTGCGTGCGGTCCGAGGCCGCCTGCGCCGTCCGGGCCGCGAGCGCATGCACGGCGCGCGAGCCCTCATAGGCCGCCGCCGCGCCAGCGGCCAACTTCGCCGCGCCGCCGATTGTCACCGATCCCCGCTGCAGCCGGCTCGCCTGCCGCTCGGCAACCGAGGCCATGCTCATTTGCTTCTGCACATCGCGGTTGAGCGCATTGGCCGCCCGCGCAATGCGGTTGATCTTGTTCGCGACGGCGTCGAAGGCGCCGCCGGTCGCGTCCTTGCCCTTGATGACGGCAGTCGCTTCGAGGATCGTTCCCATCTACTTCCGCCTCTTCCGCAACGCGATCGCCCGACCGGCCCAATAGTCCAGCTCCGAGAACCCCATGCGCCCGCAGGCCTCGGCATCGACGATGCGCTCGACCAGCACGAGGTAGTCGCAGATGACGCCTATGGAGTCGGCGTCGCGTCCTCGAAAAAACTCAGCACCCCGTTCTTCACCGCCATGGCGTCGAGGATCGACAGGTTGTTCATGGCGAGCAGCGGATCCGGCTCGACGATCATGCGCTCGGTATAGGCGCGGATCACCTCGTCATTGTCGACCAGCGCCATGCCGCCCTTGGCCTTGACCCAGGTGCGAGGGTCGCCGAGGACCCAATAATCGGCGCTGGCCGGCTCCTGCAGCACCACGGCGGCAATGCGCCCCTTCGGCCCCTCGATCGGCCGCTTGAGTGGAATGGTCTTTCGTTCACGTGCCATGCGCCCTCCCGCTTAGCTGTTGAGCTTCTGGTACTGCGGCCCCCGGATCTCGCAGCCCTCGACCTCGCCGGACGAGAGGTTGACATCGGGCTCGCCGACGATCCGGGCCGAGGTGAAGATGTGGGTACGGCTGTTGTCCTCCTCGACGATGGTGACGTCGAGCGTCTTCCGGATCACGTCGTTCCACACGATGCCGGAGCGGTCGCGGAACTTGATCTTGGCGCCGAACAGTTTCGGGCTTGCGGTGAAGCAAGGCGAGCCGTCGCCGTTCGCCTTCGCCTCCACCTTGATGTTGGTCGGCTCGATCGAGATGTCGGCGTCGCTCGGCGGGAACCGATCGGTGCCGGCGGTGACGGAGATGCGACCGCCGAAATTGCTGTCGCCGGGATCATTGGCCATCGTTGGGGAGCCTCAAAGCTGTTGCGGGATGGACGCCAAGGAGGACGCGGCTAGACCGCCGCCGCGCCGGACGCGGTCTGATATTGCAGGTATGCCGTGATGTTCGCCGCGAACACGCGCAGCTGATTGACGACATCGACCGGCAGATAGGCGTTGAGCCGGTTGGCATCGTTCGGGTCGCGCTCGACATTGACGAATTGCGCAAACAGATCCGGCTTTTCCAGCACGCCGAGCGCGACCAGGTCGTTGTAGGCATGGATCAGCGTGTTGCGCACCGATTTCGGGGTCGCGATCTCGGCCAGGTTGAAGGGGTTGTCGTCCGCGAGCGCCTGCCGCGCATGCTTGTCGGAGACCGCGGTCTTGAAGTAGCGGGCCACGAACATCAGCTGAAACATCGTCTCGACGTCGCGGAATGTGCCGTCGGCAACGCCTGCGGCCGTCTTCTGGTATGTGGTCACCAGGCGGTCGATGGCGACCAGGCCATCGGAGCGCACCTTGCAGCCGGCGATGCCATCGGCATAGAGCGCCTGGCGGTCCGGGATGTCCCACCACAGCGACCGGTCGCGCGGCGGCAACACGCCCTGGAGCACCAACGTTTGGAGCGGGCGCGAGACTTCCGGGGCATCGCCGAGATGCGCGCTCGCCATCGCCGCTGCAGCCGCCGCCCATTCCCATTCCGGCGTCGGCGATCGCTGCGACCCGATCACGGTCACATGCTGGTCGTTGCGGCTGTTGCCGAACGTGACCAACGCCGACAGGGTGCCGTATTGCGTCGAGAAATAATGCCCATACAGCTGCTGGATAGGCGACCAGCGGCCGGCGCTGTCGTTGAGGAAGTCTCGGACAGCATTGAGCGACACCGCGTCCGAGTACGGGCCAGCCAGGAAATCATACTCCTGATCGCCGAGGCTCGCGAGCGGCCCGGCGAGGTCGGGAACGCCGCTGCCTCCGGTCAGCGGCACCACGGCCGTATTGGCCGCCGAGAGCACGTTCGCTTCGTCGGTCGCGAACGTCACCTCCTGCCCGTTGAACACGGCACCCTTGTGCACCGCAGTCACGTCGACCTTGCCGGCCGTGGCGCCATCCACGGCGGCGGTGATGGGCAAGCCCACGGCATTGATCGCGGCCGCGGCATTGGCCGCGACGATCGCGGCCGTATCGGAGGCGTTGACCTGGAACGTCACCCGCCGCCCCATCACCCACAGGATGCCGGCACCGGTCACGCCAGGCGCCGTAAAGGTGAGCGAGCCGGACGCAGCCGCACCGGCCGGATCGGCCAGCGGCAACACCCAGATCGGCTGAAACGGCGCGTTCAACCGAGCAATGCGATACATCGCCACCAGCATCGAGCCGACCCCGAACACCGCGGCAGCCTCGCGCTCGTTCTGGATCGGGCCGTAGGCAGTGCCGACGGGCGCCGAGCCGGCCGCGAGCTTCTGCCCGAACAACAGCACGCGCGGACTGCCCTGATACGGCGTGCCGCCCGAATTGATCTCGGCATAGAAGAAGGGCACCAGCTCGTTGCCCGGAATGTTGTTGAACAACACCGACATGGTGACGTGACTCCGTGTTCGCGCGACGTGGATTACGCCGGCGGGGCTTAGATTTTCCGGTTTGATTGGCAGGGCGCCGGACTAGGGCGTGTGCTCAGAGGTCATTCCAATAGCAAAGGCCGGGCGGAGAAATGTCCCGTACCCGCTACACGAACGAATCGGCCTCTCCAACGAAGGTCCGAGTTGGGCCATGAGCGGAACTCTTGAGCCCGGCTTTCCTATCTGTCACGCTGCAAGCTTCAGACTGGGGGTGGAGTATGGCAGAGCCAATTGGCGTTTCAGGCGCGTCAACAGCGTTGACGGTCGACTCGGCCAAATCCTGGGAGCAAACAGAAGCAATCGCGAAAATTCTGTCGTTGATCGCAATTCCAATCGTTCTTGCGGTAGTCGGTTGGTTCGTTCAGAGTTCGCTTTCAGCGCAAACCGCAAGTCAGGAGTACGTCAAGCTTTCGGTGTCAATCTTGAAGGAGCCGAAAGACAAGGTCGAGCCTTCGCTGAGGAGCTGGGCAGCTGACTTACTCAATACTAGTGCGCCAACTAAGCTTAGTCCCCAAGCACTACAAGCCTTAAAAGAGGGCACGGCAATACTTCCCACCCAACTTACTGCACTTCTGAGCAAAGGGAGTGACGGGGCCTCTCTCGCCGTCAGTCCAGATGGAGCGAGAGTCGCAACAGGCCATAGCGATGGAAGCGCGAGACTTTGGGACGCTCGCTCGGGTCGGATGTTAAGATCTTTCCAGGAGCATGAAGCCCCCGTGACAAGTATTGCGTTCTCTCCCGACGGGAAATCAATCCTGACTGGCAGCCTTGATAAGGTCGCCAAGTTGTTAGACCTTTCGACAGGTAACGTGCAACTCGCACTCAGGGGACATACAGAAGCGATTATAGGCGTCGCCTTTGCGCCCAGTGGGACTACTATCTTCACTCGATCACTCGACAAAACCATTCGATCGTGGTCGCTCGATGGGCAGGCGCTCAGCTCATTTCATCTACCCGACTAGCCCCGCCTAAAGACCGCTTCGGGTCGATTTCGTTGAAAAAGTCAGCAGTTGCGACGCAGAGATATCGGTGATTCAGTCTGTCTAGTGGGCAGGACTGAAGGTCATGATGGGGCATCGGCAAGTCGAACAGGCTGCGTTGTTCTATGAGTTCTCGCTGGAAAGGCACATCCCAGCCGACCACCTCGTGCGGTCGATCGATAGGTTCGTCGACCTTGAGGACTTACGGCGGGAGCTGGCGCCGTTCTACAGCAACATCGGGCGGCCCTCGATCGATCCGGAGCTGATGATCAGGATGCTCTTGATCGGCTATTGCTTCGGCATCCGATCGGAACGGCGCCTCTGCGATGAAGTCCATCTCAATCTGGCATACCGCTGGTTTTGCCGGCTGGGTCTGGATGGAGGCGTCCCCGATCACTCGACGTTCTCGAAGAACAGGCACGGCCGCTTCCGTGAGAGCGATCTCTTCCGTCGCGTGTTCGAGACCGTCTTGCGCCGCTGCATCCGGGAGCGCCTGATCGGCGGCGAAGGGTTCGCAGTCGACGCGAGCCTGATCAAGGCGGATGCCAATCGGCAGAAGGGAATCGAAGGCGATAAGAGGCTTCCGCCGGAGGCTGCGGGTCGAGCGATCGACGAGTATCTTGCCGTTCTTGATGATGCCGCGTTCGGTGCCGCGACGGAGGTCACGCCCAAGTTTGTATCGCCCTCCGACCCGGCGGCGCGCTGGACGGGAGCGCACGGCGGCCAAGCCTTCTTCGCCTACTCGACGAACTATCTGGTCGACGTCGAGAATGCGATCATCGTCGATGTCGAAGCGACCACGGCGATCCGCCAGGCAGAAGTATTGGCCGCCAAGCGCATGATTGAGCGTTCAATCGAAAGGTTCGATCTTTATCCAAGCCGGCTTCTCGGCGACAGCGCCTATGGCTCCGCTGAGATGCTCGGGTGGCTGGTCTACGAGTACGGGATCGAGCCGCACGTGACCGTCTTCGACAAGTCGGCCCGCACCGACGGGACCTTCTCGCGTGAGGCCTTCACCTACGACCATACCAGGGACGTCTATCGCTGCCCCGCTGGCAACCCCCTCACCACTACAGGGACGCTGGTGAACAACGACACGACGGTCCTCTACCGTGCGAGCAAGCGCGATTGTCAAGCATGCTCTCTAAGAAGCAGGTGTTGCCCCAACACCCCGGCTCGAAAAGTGCCGCGCTCGATCTACGAGGGCGCTCGCGACATGGCACGCGAGATCGCAAGCTCATGGGAAGGCCGCACTTCACGCCGGCTCCGCAAGAAGATTGAGATGCTGTTCGCGCATCTCAAGCGCATCCTCAAGCTAGATCGGCTGCGACTAAGAGGGCCGAACGGCGCACGCGACGAGTTCACCCTCGCTGCAGCCGCTCAGAACCTTCGTAAGATGGCCAAGCTGATCCCGATGCCCGCGCTGACGCCCGCGTGAACCACAACGCGCCAATTCGTCCTCGAAACAGACGGCGTTCACGACGAAACTACTGCCGACTTTTTCAACGGAATCGGTCAATTCCGGACACCGTCGACGTAACTGCAGCAGGCTCCATCTCGGCCTGCTGCAGTTCGATGACGTCACCGTCACGAAGCCGGCGCGTCCAATATTGCGACCGCGCCTTCCACTCGCCGCTCGCGGCCAGCGGGGCGCCGGTTTGGGGATCGCGCACGCGTACGACGCCGCCAGCGTCACACGGCGCCGGCCTCAGAAACATGTTCTCCATTATCCACCTTGCAGATTGCCAGCGCTGGCCTGCACCGGTTCGGTGCCGGTGACGCCGGGTTGCGGGGCCGCCTTCATGGCGACCGTGTCGAGGTCGACGCGTGTCGGCATGACCGACGCGGCGCGCGCCATGCCGAGCGCGAGATCGTGCAGATAGGTGGACGCGCCGAGTTGCGTCGCGATCGCCCTGAGCGCGGCCGGCAGCCGGTCGAACTCCGCTGGCGCCGAGACCGGCGCCGGGTCGTAACAGGCCTCTTTCACGCGGATACGTCCTCGGATCGTCCGGGCCGCGAGGCGAATGTTTTCCTCGCCCGAGCGATGCTTGATGCTCGATTGCCACTCCTCGAATGGCAGTTTGACCATTTGCCGGAACAGCACGCCGGTCGGCCCGAAATGCAGCGCGTGATAGATCTGATCTTCGAGCACGCCGAGCGAGGCCTCGACCGCCGCGTCGGTGTCGGCATAGTCGACGATGACCTCGCCGTCCTGATGGAAGTTGGCGACGACAGAGATTTCGAAGACGAGATCGACCTCGCCCTTGTAGAAAGCGGGGCCAGCCTGCGCGATCTTGGCGAGTGACGAGTTTTCCGTGAACACGGCGATCAACGGGCGCTTCTCGTCGTCGGTGAGGTCATCGAACGGATCGATGCGTGAGTCCGAGACATAGGCGCCGGCGATGGTCGGCCAGGGGCCGTTGCTTGCGAGCCGCGCCGATGGCCGCAGCGCTTCCAGCGCCGTCAGCCGCAGAAATTCGCGCGCCAGCATGGTTAGATCCCATTGAGCGTGAGCCGGACAAAGCCCGGCGTCGAAGGCAGGACCTCGTGAACGCGGAAGCGCCGCTCGGTCGCCTCTTGCGTCACGAGATCGCCGATGCGCGGGCGCCAGGCCAGGCGCGACAGATCGAGCGAGAGATAAGGCCGATCGGTCGAATGCCCGACGCGCTCCGGCTTGACGCCTGCTTGTGCGAAGGCTCCGGCACCGGCGCGGGCGGCGGACTCGCCGAACGGGCACAGCACGTGCTCGACCACGGCGCGCGCCGGATCAGGGATAAGCGGCGCGTTGCGATCGGTGTCGTATTTCATCGGGGCGAAGGTGAAGTGCTCGCCCTGGATACGATCATGCGTCACCGCCGCAGCGGCGACCGCACGCGCGAACGGTGAAGCCATGCCTTCCTCCTACCCCACCCTACGATCGATGATCACGGTCCCCGTCACATCGCCGGCCTGGGCGGCGTCACCGGCCAGGCCGACGCGCGTGTTGTTGTTGGCCGTCTTGGTGAAATTGAGCGCGGTCGCGTCCCAATACAGCGCATCGCCGAACGCCCAGGCGGCGCCAACCGCCTTCGGCTGATCGGCAAACACGCCCTCGCGGACGATGGCGACGGTGTCGCCGGGGTTGGAGTCGTTCATGGCGACGCCGAACAGCGCGCCGATCAGGACCGGGAGGCCGCGATTGGTGCCGCCGGCCGGCGAGACGATGTCGATCGTGTCGCCCTCGTGACGATAGGTCTGCATGGGAGGTTCTCACTTGCTGTGCTGGACAAGACGAATGGCCGGCGCCCGAGACGCTGGCCGCATGTGGTCGAAACGCCGGGTTAGTTGCCGGGGTTCTTGACCATGCCGCGCCAGTCGATCGCCTTGGCGGCGAAGTCGAGCCGGCCCTTGATCTCGATGCCATCCACTTCGAAGCCGAGCCGGCTCTCGGTGTAGAGGCCCTCCTCGCCTTCGAGATAGGCGTATTCGATGGTGTCGATCAGCGCTGGGTCGGCGAAGACGTACCAGGCATTGCCGGACAGTCGCGCCTCGGTGATCTGCAGCAGCGAGCCGGCAAACGGGTTCACCTGCGCGTTCTGCGTCGGATACAGGGTCGTGGCCAGGAACTGCTGGCACTCGGTTTCCTTGTCCGGCGACACCACGATGAAGGCCGGCGTCAGGTTCAACGGCTCGGCATCGGCCGCCTTGAGCGCCAGGCCCTTTTGCTTGCGCATCAGCGACCGCGCCTCGTTGAGCGAGGGAATCGCGATCGCAGCGCCCGTGCCGAGGTTGCCGTGCTTGGCATCGAACAGCGCGGTATTGTCGCCCATCTGCGGGTTGCTGAGGATGATCGCCCAGAACAGCGAGGACTCGGTTTCGGCCGCAGCGCGGCCGAGCAGCATCGGCAGGCGATCGAAGGCGCCGAGATCGTCGTTGATCAGCGACTGCCGGGTGATCGCAACGATGCGGCCATAGGTGGCGAGCGCGTACTGTTCCTTGCCGTCGCCGAGCGCCGCGTGCTGGTACTCGCCGCCTTCCTTGACGGGCTTGAACTGCGGCAGGTTGGACAGCTGCACGATCGCGCGGGCCTTGAAGTCGGGCGCGTTGTTCTGGCGCGACAGCTTCTTCCAGTGCTGCGGCGCGACCTGATAGGCCATGCGCAGCCGCTTGGACACGACATTGGCCAGGATCGCCGGAAAGTCCGATGTCGCCATCATGCCGCCGGCACGGGTCAGGCCGGAGTCGAGCCCGAGCAGGCGTGTGGCCAGCTCCATCTTGCCGAGGCCGCGCAAACGCTGGCCGGTGGTCTGCTCGAAATAGACCCGGCCCATCTCCATCAGCGACATGCCGCGCCACTCCCGCGCGGCGTCGTCGAGCTGGATCGCTTGCGGGTTGGCGCGATGCAGGATCGCGTTCTCCAGCGCCGCGCGCATGGTGTCGCGCTCGTCGGTGATCACCTGGACGCGGGCCGAGATCGGAGTCTCCGCGGCGCGGGCCGCGATCGCGTTGAGCACGGCCGAGCGGACCGTGTCGACCGCGGTGCCGCCGTTGATGTGGGTCGCGGCAAAATCGGCCGGCATGCCGTGACGCAAGGCGAGCGTGGTGATCTCGGCGACGCGGGCGCGCTCGGCCTCGACAGCGCTGCGCACGGCGCCATCGGTCGCCGCCGGCTCAGTGGGCGCGGTCACCGCAACCGGCGCGGCGCGGGTTTCGGTCGCAGCCGGGCTCGCGCCAGGTACGATGGTCTCAGGCTCCATTGTGGACTCCCTCTGGTCGGGCGCAGCCCGCTTGATGATGATGGGAAAGGTTTCGTCGGTGCTGCGCACCTGGGCGCCGGCATCCGCCGGGATGGTGACGAAGGACACCTCGAACGGCGTCCATCGGGTGGCGATGCGCTTTTCGACATCGCCCTTTTTCTGCGGCTCCTCGACGCGCAGCTCGTCGATCGCGTAGCCGACGGAGACGTTGCGGATGATGCCCTCGGACACCATCGCGAACATGCGGTCGGCGCCGTCGTCGACGCCCTTGCTCGGAAAGCGGATCAGCGCCCGCCCCTCGCTGCCGTCGATCCAGGCCTTCTCGATCACGCCCACCTGGCTTGCCGTGCGGTAGGCCGAATGGCTGTCGAGCGCCGGCGCCCCGGCGTTGAGCCTGGTCAGGTTGACGGCCGAGCGGGAGACTTCGAGGATCTCGTCAAACGGCACGGACGTATCCCAGCCGGTCCAGCGTCGGCGCCGCACGGCAGCACCCGTGGTGAACGTGACCTCGACGGTTCGCTTGTCGTGATCGACAGAGCCGACCGGCAAATCGCGCGTCTGCATCGGCAGCGCCGCCGGATCATTTACCGGGCTTAGCCCCACCTGACTTGGTTTCGACATTGCTGTTGACCTCGGTTTCGGATTCAGGTCGCGCCCCGCCCTTGGTCGAGGCGAGCGCCTGGCGCGGATCGGTGTCGAGCACGATCTTTCGCTTATCGATCTCCTTGAACCACGCCTCGATCTCGTCGAGCTGCGTGTCGGGATCGACGCCCCAGGCGAGCACGAATTGCGCCCAGGTCATGCGTCCGGAGCGCACCGCAAGGATGTCGGCCTGCATTTCCTTCATGGGATCGATCGGCTCGTTGGCCGGCATGATCCATTCGACGGGATAGCCGCCCTCGCGGCGCGGCAGGATGCCCGTGTCCTGCGCCAGGCCGACCCAGGCCTCCCAGAGCGGATCGAGCAGCATCGCAACCAACGTCAGATACTGAAATTGCTCGATGACGCGCCGAAACTCGATCTTGCCGGCCTTGAGCGAGGAGAAGTTCGCCCGCGTCAGATCGCCGGTGAGCTGGTCATAGGTGAGGCCCGCACCGGCAGCGAGCGCCTGAAACGTCGTGCGCAGCACGCTGTCGAACTGCATCGACGACGACGGCGAGACTGCCTGCACCTCTTCGCCCTGTTCGAGATAGGCGACCATGCCCGGCGCGAAATTCTCGATGCGGCGCTGATTGCCGTTGGCGCTGGTCTGTTGTGTCGCCTGCGCCAGCGTGCGCGCCGAGCTCGTGGTCTTGACGAAGGCGGCGAGGCACGCCTCGATCCGCGACTTGACGACGATCGCCTCTTGCAGATCGGCGACGTCGCGGCCCGTGAGCATGACAGGCGCGAGCCATGGCACACCGCGCCCCTGCCCGATCCGCTCCTTGCGGTAGGCGTGCAGCATCTCTGACGCCGGCACGCGGACCGAGGCCGACGGCATTACCAGGCCACGCGCGCCGGGATGGACGGGGAAAATCCAAAAGGCGCGGCGCTTGCCATGGACGTCGTATTCGATGCCCTGATCAACGACGACACCTTCGATGTCGACAGCGTTGGCCTGCGGCCGTTCGGCCATCAGGATGCGGTCGCGCGATGCGTCGAGATGATCCGGCTCGAGCAATTGGATTTCGAGCGGCACCACGCCGCGCGGAACGCTCTCCCGCGGCACAGGCACCAGCCGCGCCAGCACCTCGCCGGACTCGACGATGCAGCCCGCCGCCAGCGCCAGCAGGCCGTCAAAGTTGAGCTGCCCCTCGCGGTCGCATTGTTTCGACCATTTGCGCCAGGCCGCCTTGACCCTGCGGTCGAGCGCCTTGTTGCCGGTGTTCGGCTTCGGCATGATGCCGGTGCCGACCGCATGCGCTGTAGTCACCGACTTGATGCGGGTGCCCCACCAGGTATTGCGGACCAGATCGCGCGAGCGCGCGCGCAAGCGGTGCAGTGCGGCCTTGGTCTCGACATTGGCCGAGGCATTGGTCGCGCGCCAATTTTCGGTCCGCCGGCCGCCCATGGCGCCGTCATAGTGGCGCACCTGGTCGAGGCTGACCCGGGCGGCGGCGCGGCGCAGGCCGGCCGTCGGCGCGAAGAACGCCACGACGCGATCGAGCACATTCATGTTGGAAGCCTCAATCGCGGCAGTGCCGGACGTAGGACACACGCGGGGGCGCCGCCGAGGGCGACACCTCTTTGACCATATCGTCGAGCGTGGCGATCATCTCGGCCCGCGAGCGATATTCGACCTCGCGGCTATCAGGCCCCGAGCCGAACTTGACCCGCCGCGCCCCGGTCGCGATCGCGGCCTTGAGCGCATCGATGTCGTCCTGCGTATAGGCCATCGCGCATCACCGCCGACTGATGATCTTCGCCACGTTCTCAAAGCCACGCTTGGCGAAATAGAAGCTGACGATGAGGTTGGACGTCGTCGCCGCGAAGCCGGCGAGCGGGTCGGTACTGCCGAGCCCGAGCACCTTGTCGTAGATCAGGAGCTTGCCGAGATACGCCGCCACGAAATAGCCCATCAGCTTGTCGGGCTCGTACCAGCGGCCCAGCTCCGCGATCCGATATTGCGTGATCGCGCTGGTCTCGGCCGTTTGCGCTGCGATCTCGGCCGCCGCGAGATCAGCGGCCGTCTTGGTGTCGGTCACCCCGGCGGCGACCTTGGCCTTGTAGGCCTCGATCAGCCCCTTGATGACGGGGCCACCGAGGAAACTGAGGATCGCCATCCACATCGGATCAGGCCCTCAACAGCGAGCGCACACGGGCCGCGATGGTGATCACCGAGATGCCGGCCAGGATGTAGCCGAGGATCTGCGGATTGCTCTGCAGGGCCTGCGAGACCTTGTCCTTGAGATCGGCGTCACCGACGGCCGGCGCGATCCTGTCGAGCAGCGCCAGGCTCGAGCCGATGCCGCCGAGCACATAGCCCCAGAGAACCGTGATCGACTTGCCGCAGATGGCCCAGACCTTGGCCCAAAAGCCATCGGCCTCGGCGTAGAAGGTCTGGAACGCCGGGATGCGATGCAGGATCGGACGCAGCAACAGCGCGTAGGCCGCGACCAGGCCGGGAACGACTGCGAGCAGGAAAAGAACGTTGCCGAACATGTAAGGCTAGCTCCGCTTGAAGGTGAGGATGACGGTCCGGACCAGGCTCGCGACCAGATCCCCGATCGAGCCTTTGGCGGGATGGGAGATCGACGGCCGCGGTGCCGGCATCGCTTGCGAGGGCGGCGGCACGGACGGGACAGACGCATTGGATGGGAAGATCGAGGCGTCCAGCGCCTTCATGGCCAGCAGAAGGCCCGCGCATCCGAGCTGGCGGTCGACCACGGCAGGATCATAGACGCCATCGCGGACATATTTGCCCGACCGGTACTGATCCGTACCAGCCCAGATATACGGCGAAGGCACACCGCGCCTGAAGTAGCCGAGCCCGTTGTACTGTTCGAGCAGCGTCAAGGTGCCGCCGATCGACCAGTCTTTCCAACGCGCCGCATACGGCGCGCAGTTAGCCAGTGAATCGACCGCGGCATCCTCCCAGCTCTTGAACGGGCCACGCCCGGCCGGAACGTGGATCGACACGCGGTCCCACAGATCGCCCTGGGCCAGCGACGCAGACCAGGACTGGCTACTCTCGCGCTCATGGATGACGGCGATGACGTACCAAGGGACGCCGGTCTGCGCCGAGACGACCTGATAGCGTGCCTCACTGGCGGCTAGGCGACGAACGACGGCAGAGAAATCGCGCGTCAACTTCACTTG
Source organism: Bradyrhizobium sp. SZCCHNRI1009 (assembly GCF_032487575.1). Classification (NCBI taxonomy): domain Bacteria; kingdom Pseudomonadati; phylum Pseudomonadota; class Alphaproteobacteria; order Hyphomicrobiales; family Nitrobacteraceae; genus Bradyrhizobium; species Bradyrhizobium sp. SZCCHNRI1009. The sequence goes on from NZ_JAUEUL010000011.1 coordinate 114,092, forward strand.
CTGCCAACGCGCAAGATTGTGCGCCGTCAAGGCGGCGAGATCGATGGTCATGGGAGGCACCAAAAGAAAGAGCCGCCCTGGAGGGCGGCTATGATGAGGAAGAGACGAAAATCAGATGCGGAGTGACGCCCAAAAGCCCAGTCTAGACGGCCAACAAGACAGGCACTATGTTCAATTACAGATTGATTCGGTACTTGATTGCACCCGTGGGGCCCTGCATGCCCAGCGTTCTTGCGCCATGAGCCCGGTCGACAATAGCTATCTCGTGCGAGCAGCGCAGTACCTGCGCATGTCGTCGGAGAACCAACGCTACTCAACTCAAAACCAGCAAGATGCTATTGCACAATATGCCGAGCACCACGGTTACGAAGTAATCGCATCGTACGTTGACGCCGGCAAGAGCGGTCTCTCGCTTAAAGGCAGAGACGCTCTCAAGCAGTTGCTCAGCGACGCGCTTTCTACAAGCCGACCATTTGACGCGGTTCTAGTATTCGATGTGAGCCGGTGGGGGCGTTTTCAAAATCCCGATCAGGCCGCTCATTATGAATATCTATGCAGGCAGGCCGGTGTGCGTGTCGTCTATGTAACCGAACCCTTTGGAGAAGATGTCGCGCCCATAACGACCATCGTCAAGCACTTGAAGCGGGTGATGGCCAGCGAATACAGCCGCGAGCTCTCCGCAAGAGTCGTACGCGCCAAGCGCCAGCAGGCCGGGCTCGGATTCCGCCAGGGTGGATCGATCATCTACGGCTTTCGCAGGTTGCTAGTCGACCGTTCGCGCAATCCGAGGCAGATCCTGAATGCGGGCGAGGCAAAAGCTCTGGATTCTGACAAAGTGATTGTGGTGCCGGGTCCCGCAGAGGAATTGGTAGTCATCCGCCGCATATTCAGGCTCTATGTGCAGCATCACCTGACCTTCAGGGAGATAGCGGGGGACCTTTCGAAGTCAGGCGTCAAGGGCTACGGAGCGAAGCCGCTTTCAATCGGCACCATCCGCAACATCGTTTCCAATGGGCTCTGCATCGGGCAGATGACCTACTGCAAGACGACTGTTACGCTGCAGAGCCCGCCTCTGAAAACTCCTGAGGAATCGTGGATTCGGTTTCCGGCCTTTGCGCCCATTGTGCCTCTGGCACAATTCCAAAAAGCCCAAGAACTGCGTTCACGCTGTAAGAAGGGTTATTGGAGTGACGAGAAGATCATCAAGTCTTTGGAGAGTTTACTAGCGGAGAAAGGGCGCCTCTCCCAGGCGGTGATCAGTGGCCAAAAAGGCGGTCCATCTGCCGATACTGTTGTCAATCACTTCGGATCACTCGCCAAGGCTTATATGCTCGCCGGCTACGTCCCGCCGGAAAGACCTGCCTTCGGCATGAACGGAAGGCACTGGAGCGAGAAGGCGCTTCTCGAAGGCCTGCAGAAGATTTATGCTCGGTGCGGTGTTATTTCCATTCGCCTGATCGATGAACATCCCCAACTTCCGACGGCCGCCTATGTCCGCAAGTATTTCGGCTCATTGGCTGAGGCGACTAGGCGGGCGGGTCTGCCGGTACCCGATCATAGCGAACAACTCCGCCGAGCATGGCGAGTTCGCAAGGCGGCCGGTACCGACAATTATTTCGCGGGGGTGTGCTGGACGGATGCTGAGCTTCTCCAAGCGTTACGGCAACTGCATGAACAGCACGGCTATACTACCGCCAATCTAATCGATCAGAACGGCGCAACGCCAAGTGCCTACTATTATGCAAAGCGGTTCGGCTCGTTATCTAAGGCAAGAGCGTTGGCGCGGCTGCCTCTTCTGACAAAGTCGCAAATGGTGAGTGCAGGCCTCAAGAGGAAAAAGGAAGGAAAGCTGATCACGCGGGGTCAGCGTCATGCTGGACAGAGACCTAACCTCGGATACCGCTCAGATGAGATCCTGCGCGGATTAAAGGGCCTTGCGGAGAAATGGGGGGTGATCTCGTCCCGGCTCATCAACGAAGATCCCAATCTGCCTCATGCGGCGACCGTTGCCCATCACTTCGGAAAACTCTCCACCGCCTACCGGTTAGCAGGAATTGTCCGGCTAGAGGGAAAGCCCCTGCGGTTTGGGATGCCGCGCACCTGACTCGAACGTCTGAAATTATCCCGACTCGGATTGTGGCGAGGTTGGTTATTCGAGCGCCGTCGGTGGAACAGCCGACCTCCAATTCTCTATGGTCTACTCCTATCGACGCAACCACCGGCTGGTGTCGCGGCCGATCCAGCCTGAGCCTCGTGGCGCGTCCTGCGATTGATCCGCCAGTGGACCGGAGCTGGCATCTGCGGGCGGCACCGTTGGCTCGACCGGCGGCGGCCCAGACGCCGGCACCTCACTCGCGAGGGATGCAGCCTCATGCGGCGCTGCTCTTGCGGATGCGGGACTGGCGCCAATCTGAACGGCAATCGGACGTGGCGCGAAGAGATCACCTTGGGTGATCGCAGGCGCGCGTTCGCGTGCCAGAGCCCTCCATTCCTCCTCCGTCATCGACGACAAGCCGAGGTGGTCGGCAATCGCCATGTTGTAGACCCGGCAGTCGAGGAAATGGTTGTCCTGCGTCCCGCGCGGGCGCCATCCCCGGGTCATCCGGCCGCGCGAGCGGATTTCCGCGAGATATTCCGCCGTCACCTGCTTGAAATAGACCTCATCGAGAAACTTGCCGAAATGGCAGTAGCCGGGCGGATCGACCTCGCGCCCGGCCGATTTGCCCTCGCGTCGCAGATCTTCGTACCAGTGCCCTTTCAGCGACCAGGTGCCGACCGGCCAGAGCTTCACAAAGCCAAGCTTGCGGCCGTTGAGATCGATGTCCTTGACGCTCGGCGTGCCGATCGCCGGCAGGTGCCAGCCGTCGCGGCCGTCGACCGCATAGGCGTTGTGGCGCGTGGTGCACCAGAGATAGACGACATGCGAGCGGAAGCCGGAGTCGACGGCGAAGCCGTCAACCCGCCGCTTGCCACCGAAGGCATCGGGCCACTCGCGGTCATAGAGCTCCGCCAGCTTTAGGAAGGCGCCGGCATTGGCGTTGGTGGTGTCGCCTTCCAGCACATCGACGTAGACCACCCAGGACTCGCGGTTCGGCGCCCAGGCGACGACCTCGACATAGATGCCGTTCATCTGCACGTCGGCCGCGGCCGTCAGCATCAGGCCGCGCGGCGGGATGCGCCCGCGCGGATAGTCCTCGCGCCGCTCCATCAGGCGCACGTGATCGGGCGCATCGCCCTTGATCTCGAAGGCCTCGCCGAGCGTGAGGTTGTAGAAGGCCTTGAGCTTCGCCGGATCGCCCTGCGCGTTGAGCCAGCGCTCGGCGATCTTGTCCCAGGGCACGAAGGGGGAGGACATCGCGTCGATATGGTACGACGGAAACCGCCCCGGCCCCGGCGCGGTCGCGACCCACGCACCTGATCGCACCAGCTCGTTCTTCTCGTGTGCCTCGACGATCACCCCGCAGCACGGCGCAACATAGTGCGCCTGATAGGGATAGGCCTCGTTGAAGCGGAATTGCGGCCCGAACCGAAACGGAAACTGGCCGCCACAATGCCGGCAGGTTATGTGCCAATAGCGCTGATCGCCGGCATTGAACTGCTCGTCGATGTAGCAGGCGCCCTTGACCGTCGGCGTCGAGATGTTGACCTCTTTCCAGTCGCCGGTCGCGAGGAACGACTCGTAGCGCGCCTCGATCATGGTGTGCGGCGAGCCCTGGCCGTCGAGATCGGCGGGATATTCGCTCGCCTCGTCCTTGATGATCTTGCGCTTGGTCTTGGAGCGCAGATCAGCGGTCGAGTTGGCGATCGCCAGCGCCATCGAGCCGCCCGGATAGCGCTTCAGGTAGGTGGTCGAGCCCTCGCCCGACCGCGACACCTGCGGTTTGACCTTGGCCTTCAGCGCCGTCGACTGCTCGATCGCCGGATTGAGCTTGTCGGCGATGAAATCGGCCAGCGCGCCGTCCGTCGGCTGCACCAGCAGGATGCCGCCGCTCGGATCGGTGTCGATCGACGAGCCGACGATCGCGATCGCCATCACCGTGAAGCCGGTCTGCGCGCTCTTGCGAATCACCTCTTTGTTGACGGCTGAGTCCGGGCCGCTGTTGTTCAGCGGCTCGACCACGTAAGGCGTCAGCGCCGGGTCCCATTTCTCGTTGGCGCGCGGCCCGTCCGGCACGATTAGGTTCTGCGCGGCCCACTCCGCCGGCAGGACCTTGCGCGGCGGCGCGACGAGGGATCTGATCTCGGCGATGAACAGTGCGACGCCGGAGTTTTTGAAGTGCAGCATCGTCCGGCCTGGTTATGCCGGCTCGCCCGCCTCTCCCGGCTCGATCATTGATGGCTGCGCGGTCGCCTCGATCGCGCCCATCGCCTCGGCGATCGCCGCGCGCATGTCCCGCGCGACGTCCTTGAGCGCGGCACGCGCGCCCTGCGGTCCGTCCTTGACGACGGCAGCCGCCAGCACCTCGGCCGATGTCGGCAGCCGATCAACGATCCGGATAATGGCCTCGGCGGCCTGCATGCCGGCATCCCTCACCTCTGCGACCGGCACCAGCCGGCCGAGACGTTCCTCAAGGTCGAGGAATTTCAGATCGGCCGCATATTGCGCCGCGCGCGCCTGGTGATCGCGCAGCACCGGGGAAGCCGGTATCTCCCAAGCGTCGATTTCCGCGCGCGTCTCGGCGGCGCCTTCCTTGATCGCGTCGCCAACCTCGCCGACCGCCCGATCGAACTGCGCGAGGTTCACGAGCTTGGTGCCGTTCGGCCCCGGCCGCGCGTCGAGCCGGCCCTCGCCGACCAACGCATCGACCCGCTTGGCGATCGCCTGCCGCGACTTGCCCTTCTGCCGCGCGATCTCCGAGACGGACAGCCACAGCCCGGCATCAAGAGCGAGGAGCCCATCCATGCGTGTCAACCTGTCAACCGTGTCAACCCAGATTCCGACTTTTGCGGCTGGCGAAATTCCGGGGCGCGCTTGGGCCGTGCGCGGCCGGGGGGTGGGGAAGGACCCGCGCCCCCCTACGCATGACCGCCGAGGATCGCCGCGATCTCATGCTGCAGCCTGGCCGGCAGGATGGTCGCGACCGACTGCAGGAAGGTTTGCTTGGTCACGCCCGAGATCATCTCAGTCGGGATGAACAGGCCCGATCGCTGTCTCGCGATCGGAACACGGCCTGCGCCCGTGCGCTTGAAGACCTGGCCGCCGAGGTCGAGGGCGACCCGATGCGGAAAGCGTCCGCCCTTGATGAATGCGCCTGCAAACACCCGGCGATGATTCCACGGCGCGGCGGAGACGCCCTTGCGCGTCTCGCGCGCGCCGAAATACTTCAGCGACACATCGCCGCCGCGCGACTTGAGCGCGTAGGTCGAGCCGCTTGGCTTCTTCTTGACGGCTCGCACGATCACCGGGCGCTTCAATCCGGTCTGCGCCGTCAACGATCGCACGACGCGGGTTGCCGTCATGTCGCCGGTCCGGCGCACGGCACGGCCGATCGCCGCCGGCGCCTGCTGCTTGGCCAGCTTGAACAGTTCGGCCAGGTGCTCAACCTGCGAAGCGTCGATTTCGAGCGTCGAGAACGCCATCGCTATGACCTCTTGAGGCTTGCCCGCAGGCTTGCCAGCCGCTCGGCCGCCGCCGTGCGTAGCGCGCCCGAGCGGACGTCCTCGACCAACGTGCGCGACACAAAGGCGGCCGACTGAGCAGCGCCCTTGGCATCTCCACGCACGACAGCGGACACGCCGCGCACGATCGCTTGCTTGCGTTCATTGCAGCGGCAACCCATGGCATCCCCGGAATAGTAATCGCCACACCAGCGCCGGCTTAGCTCGCGGGTGATCACAAACGCTGTTGCTCGGTGCGAGAGCGCGCGGTGTGGCGATGTTCGAATTTGGTGGCGGCAGACTTGCGCAAAGCAAAAGCCCGATCTCATTGCGAGACCGGGCTTACAAAGCTCCGCTTCAGGCCGAGATATCGGCCTTGCGCATCGGATGTTCCGACTTGATCCCGTTGTCGCGGCAGAGTCCGCTATACCGGTTCAACCTGGTTCGCCGTCACGTGGACGCGAACCGTGCGCTGCATGATTTCAGTCAGTATGGTGAGTCGACCTTTGTCGTCAACATCCGCCACCCTGCCCCCGAAGCCGCCGAGCACGTCATCGAGCAGGAATTTCACATCCTGCCCAATCGTGGGCAACCACGACGGGGCCTCGCTCTTGCGCCTCCGCGCGAAAAACTTCTCACGCTCCCGCGTCTCGATCGCCTGGATCACCTGCATGCCGAGCGGCCGAACGACGGCAGCACGCTCTCCGAAGATCAAGAACGGGCTCGACTGCATGCCCGGCGCAGTTCGGATCAGCGGCAGCATGCGCCCGACGACATCCTCGGCGACGAACAGCATGCGCGGAAACAGCGGGAGCGCAACATCCGGCCGATCGAGCCGTTGCCCATAGGCTTTTGCCGAGACGCGCGCCGCACGAAAGATCGTCGGCAGATAGAACGGCACACGGCGGATGCGGAGATTGGCCTGCGCCGTCAACTCGCGCTTCGGCTCCGCGAGCAACACGAAATAGCACTGGTCTGGTCTCGGTTCGACACTGTCCGATTGCGCGCGCATCGCCATCCCCTATCTGAAATCCGCCAAGCCCTGATCGTCGACATCAGGCGACGCAGGAGGCCCGGTCGCGATGCGGCAAAGCTCGCCATTGACCTTCGGCGGCCACGGCCATGGCGCGCGAGAGCCCGCCCGGAAATGCCGGCGCACGACGCGCTCGGCGAAGAACGCCTTGACGAAGCCCTCCCAGGCGCCAGCCTGCTGGTGGTTCAGATCAATCCATTCCGCCGGCTTCGGCGCGCTGGCGAGCGCCAGCAACTGCGCCGTCACGCCGTGTGGAAAGCTGACCGACCCATCGCCGGCCCTGCGGTAGATCTTGCGAAACGCCTCGCTGCGTCCGACCAGGTCGTGCAGCGCCTGGATCGCCTTGGCCTCGGCGCTGTCACCGGGGTGAACCTTCGCAATCGGGGTGGCCTCAGCCTGCGTCAGCAGCTCCCATCGGCGCTCTTCGAGGTAGCGCCATCCCGCCGGAATCGTCTTGCGCCCGAGCCGCTGCAGATGGTCGAGGAACGGCCCGACGCCATCCAGCGCGGCTTTCTGGTGCGGCTCGCTCAGCGCAGCCGCGGCATAGGCGATGCGATGGCGATCGTCAGCGAACGCGGACGGCCAGCGCTGCTCGAATGCGGCGATGAACTTCGCGTTCCGGTCGCGTGCGCGCGCGTCTCTCTCCCGTTCAATAAGGGGACGTTCTAAGGGGTCGTTCTTGGTGCCCACGTATGTGTGGGCACCCGTGCCCACGCATGGCTGGGCACCCGGGTGCCCGCCTGGCTGGGCACCCCCCTGCCCACCCGTGGGCACCCCTGCCGCGTCGGATGCGCTGTCGGCCTCGCTGTCGTCATCGTCGACATCGGGTTCATCGTTCGGTTGGGATTGGTGATCGTCGCGATCGAGCACCACGCGATACATGTAGCTGTTCGACGGCTGGCCCGCTTCGTTGCTCCACGGAGGCCGCTTCTTCTCGACCCAGCCCGCGTCGACGAGCCGTTCGAGCGAACGCTGCACCGAGGCGCGCCCGCAGCCGAGCTGCGCCGCCATCTTGACCTGGCTGCGCCGGCACCATCCGGCTTTGTCGATGTGGCAACCGAGCAGAGCAAGCACCTGCAGGTCGCGCGGCTCCAGCGATCGATCGAAGATCGCGCCGGCCGGCATGATGGAAAGGCGAGGATGGCTCACTGCAGCTTGTCCTGCGTCCTGGAGAGAAGAAAACTCATGAGTGCCGGCCACTCATCTGTTCGAGTGCCGAAAACCCCGGCGGCGGATCGCCGAGCAGCGCGGAGACCGCGTCTTGCCTGGCGCGCGCGGCCGCGAGCTGGACGGACTCCGCCGACGGCACGAAAGGCTTCATCCGATCAGCAGGACGAGTGTTCGCCGAGAAGCCGGCGCCGTAATCACGCCAGCGCATCTTGACCGCTGTTTCAGTCCGGCCGATCGCAGCAGCGATCATGCGAAAGACTTGCGCTCGCGCGCTGCTGCACACGGCGCCATTGCTGCCCGGGCGGATCTCAGCATTCCAGATGCTCGCGGCTCGCGCGGCCTCGACTTCCGTCCAGGGCCGCGATGTGTGAGTAGCGTTCGGCTTGCGTTTGGTCATCATCATCGCCCTTGCAGGGCGGTTGGCGAGACGCATCACCCCCTGCTCCCACCTGATCATTCCGTGCATCGCAGGACGGCGTTCTGCCGTCCTGATCGATGCGCTCCTCGTCGCGCCAGTATTCCGTCCAGTAGACCGAGCGGCCGGCTTCCCATTCCTGCCGCGCGACCTTCACGATGTCGCAGCGGGCACATTGCTGCTCGGTCTTGTGGATGAAGCGGACCTTGTCGCCCCAGCGATGGCGCGGCGAATTCATGAGGCGATCCCGCGGCGATATTCGATGGGCAGGCCGATGAACTCAGCCATGCGAATGCCGGCGGCCATCCCTTCCGAGATGCCGCGATCGACATAGACGACCACGGCGTCGGCGAGATGCAGCCAGGCATGCCCGGCGTTGATGCCGTGCGCGCGTTCGCGAGCGTCGTTGTCGTCGAGTACGGCAGGTTGCGTGTAGAGCAGATGCGAGGCGAGCGGCGCCTCTCCGCGCAGCAGCGCATCCCGCACACAGGTCCGCGCATAGGCGACATTGTCCGCGACGTCGCCGGCATAGGGCGACTCGAGAATGACGCGGCGCATCTGGCGCGGCGTGAGCGTTTGATGGCGTGGAATTTCGGTCATGTCTCAAAGCCCGGCACGTTGCGCGGTGCGCCGCAGGAACGGCGGAATGTCCAGCGGGTGCGGCGCCGGAGGCATCCGGTCCTCATCGCGCGCTCGCGACGAGGCTTCGGACCGCGCCGGGACTTCTGCTGACACGTGCACCGGCACGTCTCCCGACGGCATCGGCTGCACCGTCATTGCCGGCGCCTGGTTGCCCCAAAGTGCCCAGCCCGGCCGCGCGCGACGGGCGTTGAACTCGACCTTCGGCACGTTCGGCCAGTGGAATTCGATGATCTCGTGCAGATTGTCGGGCTTCTCGCTGTGCGCTCCGACAGGCGCCGAGAAGGTGCTGCGGAAATGCGCCACAGCGGGCGGCACCACCTTGCCGCGCACGCCGACCAGGACGAGCTCATGTTCGCCGGTGAACCAGTAGCCGGGACCGCGCGCATTGCCGGCGCGTTGCTTGTTCCAGGCGAGATTGGTGACGTAGCGGAAGCCCTGCAGCTCCATCACCTTGATCGCGATCGCCAGATGCGGCCCCGTGGTCCATTTGAACAGGATGCAGTCATCGGCCAAACAAGCGAAGCGCTCGGCGCAGCGCGCGACGATCTCCTCCGGCGTGTGCGCATCCTCGGCGGTCTCGTAGTGCATCGAGGGATGGCGCTCGATCCCGGTCTCGCGCGACCAGGCCTCATGGTCCCATTCGAAGTCCTCGATCGCGACGCCGTATCTGTCCGGCAGCGCCTGGATCTTGCGGCCGAGATTCGTCTCGCGTTCGGCGCGCCGCTCCTTCTTGGCGTCGATCTTTTCCTTGCGGATCTCGCGGATGACCGGCGCCAGCGCTTTCTTGGTCTCCGGCGTCAACCTGCCCTCGGCATCCCGCGGCAGTGATGCGATGATCTCGGCTTGACGCTCGACCGGCTGCGCTGCAATTTCGGCCGCAGCGGCGACGGACACCCTGCCCTGTTCGACAGCCTGCGAGATCTCCGGCGCCGCATGCGCAATGACCGCACGGGCGCGGTCGATGCCGGCGACGTCCGATTGCGTCATCCTGGCCGCCTGCTCGCGGCTAATGTTCGCAATTTGCGAAGTTTCCGCCCCAGGCCGCCCCTGCCTCAGCGTGACCAGTCGGGCGCCGATCATGCGGCGCTGGTCGTCGGTCAGATGTCGGCGCCGAAAATTCTTGGACAGGACGTAGTCGAGCGGATTGCCGTCATTCTCGGGACGAAACTGCCTGAAAAGGACGCTGGTCTCCGGGTCGAGCTGCGTCAGCGGCAGCGGCTTGCCGTGCAAGTCGATCGCCCCCCAGCCGTCGCCGAGCGGCTCGCCGGTGGACATGATCCAGACCAGCGCGCGATAGCGGTTGCGGCCGTCGAGGATCGCGCCGTCGAGAATATCGATCCGATCGGCCAGCCCCGCGCTGCGGATGTCCTCCGCGAAGTCATAGAATTCCTGCCCCTCGATCAGCGGGAACAGGTCGGCATAGGGGTGAACGGACAACGTCACGGCTGCGCCTCCACCTGATCGATATGCAGCGTGATCGCGTCCGCCGTGACGGCCGTGAGCTTCTCGCCATGCGCCAGGCAAAAGGCGGCAAGCGTCGCGGCGACATGCGCCGGCACGAACACCGCGACACCCTGATGACCGAAGCCGGAGAGCGGGCCGCCCGGCGTCATCGCGCTCAACTCGCCACGCTCAATCAACGCATGGATCAGGCGGTTGGCATTGTTCGGATTGCAGCCGAGCTTGGCCGCAAGCAAGCGCCGGGACGGCATCACGCCATGCAAGGCCACGTGCTCGGTGATCGCTCGCAACGCTTCGGCCATCCGCGATGTCAAGTCGATGCCTGAGGGAATGACGATGTCGGTCAAAACGGCACCTCCTCCAATTGCCGCACCGGGCCGAGCGCCGCGACCAGATCGCGAACGATGCCGTCGAGCGGCGGGATCTCATCGCGCCGGAAACGATTGCTGCAATTCTGCTTGTGGGTGGCCCAGCGCAGATTGGCGCGGCGATTGTCGAGTGTCTGGCCGTTGATGTGGTCGACGTAGTGCGTCGCCATGAAGCGGTCTGAGCGCGGCTCGGACTCGATCATGATCTCGCGATGCATCCTCAACGTTGCGCGCGATGGCCCGACGTTGCGCTTGGCATATTTCTGCCAGGGCGTGCGCGAGCCCCAGGACACGTTCCAAATCGTTTCCGAAAGCCAGCGATGATCTTCGGCATCGACCAGGCACCAGATGTTGTCGCGCGCCGACAGCATGATCCGCCGCCACGGCGTCCAGCTCAGGTCGATCCGATCCGTCGTCTCGATCTCGATCCGCTGGCGCGCCTCGGCGATATCAGCGCGGATCATGAGGCTTTCCGCTTGTTCATGAAGTCCTGGAACAGCGGTGGCACATAGTCCTCAGCGAAGGATTGGCCGTCGGCCGTGCGCCACAGCCGCATCGATTGCCCGCCGACGCTGGCGATGATCTCGCCATTGACCGGGATCAGGAGTTGCAGCGCTTCGATCACCTGCTCGCGGCCGACACCATCCTGCGTCAGCCGCCGCACCTGCACGTGCAGCGGATGCTCGGCCGTCATGCCGAGCGCATGCATGTAGATGTCGTCGACCGACTCGGCCTCGGCCAGCTCGCTTGGATCCTTCTGCCGCCGCTTGATAATGCGGCGCATCGACTTGGTATCGTAGCCCTTGGCCTTTGCTTCGGCGAACAGCACCTTCTGCTCGTCCCTGAGATCGACGATTTCCTGCACCAGGCGCTCGATGCGCTCGATGTAGGATTTGAGCTCTTCTCGGGTTTCGGTGGTGGCGAGGTTGCTCATGCCGGCGCCTTCACCAGCAATGGGTCGGCGCGTTCGGCCGCCAGTTTGAACAAGCCGGCAATCCTCAGCGCGCGCTTCGGCGTCGTGGCGATGTCCGCCAACGTCCGGCCGTCGGCGCCGCGAATGCGGACCCGCACCGAAAGGTCGTCGCAGACCGACAGCTCCAACACATGTTGCAACGAACAGATCTGCTCGCGGTCGATTTCGGCTTCTGCGGCCCGCATGCCTCACCCTTCCCTGAGATTGCTTTCGAGCGCGGCCAGCCGCCGCGCCGTGTCGTTCTGCTGCTGACGGAGCCGCGCGATCTCGCGCACGCTGCGGACGCTCCTGGCCCAGGGCGCCTGCACGCCCTCGATCAAGGCGTCATGCACGCGGTCGCCGATGTCGGAGCGCAGCAGCCGCGCCAAAGCCTCGCCGCTCGGCGAGGTGTGGCCGCCGAGCCAACGCTCGGCCGTTGAGATGTCGCATCCGGTCCGCGCTACGATTTCGCGTGGACACTTGCGGCCGAAAATCCGCTTCAGCTCCAGCGCGACCGGCAAGAACCACCCGCATTCCTGCGGGATTCGACCCGCATCGGCGCGGTTTCGCCTTTTTGAGGCCGGCTCCAATGCTAGGCTATTGGCCATCGCGCTTCTCCTGCTCGGAGGGAGCGGGCTTGATGCCCCAGAGAGCCGGGGATGCCGCGAGGCCACGTTCTGCTAGCGCACGGGAGAAAATCAGGAACGTCGAATGGGGAAGGTTTCCTCGAGCGCGGGCGTTCGTAATCGGATTTTGGCGGCGATAGCCCGCAAGGAGCGCCGCTTTGCGGGTACCTCCCAGGGCATCGATAACTTCGGTCGCCGTCTGGAGCTGTTTGGGGGGCGAATCAAGCATGCCCTCAAAATAATACACACCACGTGTAAATTTCAAATCGTACGAACGGTTGTTATGCAATGTCGGGCATTTTGAGCATCTTCCCCAGCAAGATGGCAGACGAAATCGTTGAAATCGGCAGGCGGCTACGCCGCACACGCGAGGCCATGAAGCTCAACCAAGCGATGTTCTGTCGCTTGGTTGGCATTCAGCAGCAGGCCTGGAACAATTATGAACGGGGCACGCGACGGATCTCCCTCGACCAAGCCCTTCGTGTCTGCAAGGTTACTGGCGTCTCGCTCGATTGGATCTATCGCGGTCTCGCCGCAGGCCTTCCGGTCAACATCATCAACGGCCTGCAGGAACAGCTAGACGAAAAGAACTAATCCAACGCCGGAGGGCCTCCACACTGCGCACGAGTGGCGGGAGGGCCAGAGCGAGGCCAAAAAAGCCCGCCGTTGCAATAATTTCTTTCGCGCTTGGAAAGCTGAATCCAACGGATAAGACCGCAAGGATGTAGCTGTGCGCGATAGCAGCGCATACCGCGAAGAAGGCGCCGCAACCGGACCCAAATACCAGCGCCGTCAAAATGATGCCCGCCGAAAGAATCCATCCAGAAACGGATTCCAGCCCCGTGAGCCGGCCGAGACCAATGGCCGCCGGCACAAAGACAAATATCAGCGCGACCGTCGCCAATGCGGCCCTTCCTGCTGCTAAGGGAGGCGGCCCCCCGCGACGGCTTGCGCCAGAGGCAAAGGCTCCTGTCGCGGTAAGCGGCGCGTCCTGATCGCCCTCCCCAAACTGCACGGCCTCCATCCGGTCACGCACCAGGAAGTTCTCCAGAAGGTCTTGCGCCTGCGCAAGGGTTGCGCGCGCTTCATCAACGTTTTCAGGCAGTTGTACCGCAATCTGCATCGCAGATCGGCGCACATTGTCAGTTGTAGCAACCAACTTTTTCAGCATTTCCATATCCTCAAGCACAAATACACCTTGCGTGTAATTATCTAACCTTGTTACACACACCGTGTAATCCACAAGCAAGCGGCTTGAGATGAAAATTTTGACTACGTCGGGGCCTAATTTCATTTTTGATCGTGTCGACCTCGAACAACATCGATCACACGGGGATTGCGGGGATAGTTCGCAACAATCTAGGACTGGATTAATCAATTTGCGCTCGGCGGAATTTTTTCCTGCCGACGACCGCGCGAGTACGGCCGTCCGCGGCAAAGTTACCTTCCTGATCAACGGCCCATTGATGGGCACCGAGGCGCGGCGCCGCGCCGTACTCGAGAACATGGCCCGTGACCTCTACTCGGCGCGCGAATGTCGCGACGCAGGAGATTCACGGCGGCTGTTGCTGGCGAAAGGGCACAACCTCATCGACGTCCTTGTGCTGCACGCAGAGGCGATCGCTCTCGCGAGCACATGTCTTGCCAACCCGCACGCCGAGGTCACGGCGACCGACGTGGAGCAAGCCAGCACGCGCGGACGATAAGTCAATCCCACCCACCACATCGAGAGACAGCGATGCCGAAAAGCGCCTCCATCAAGAAGCCACGCTCAACAACCGAGACTGATGCGAAGATCGGCAGGCGCATTCGCATGCGCCGCCTCGAACTCGGCATGAGCCAGACCGATCTGGCGAACGCCGTCGGCGTCACGTTTCAGCAGATCCAGAAGTACGAGAAGGGCACCAACGGCATCCGCGGATCGCGGCTCGCCGCCATCGCCGCCGCGCTGCAGGTCGATCTTCCCTTCCTGTTCGCGGCCAAGGACGCCGCGCCGGACGATACCGTCGTCGACAAGTTCATCACCTCGCCGGAAGGCGTGCGCGTCGCCAAGGCGTTTGCTCAGATCCCCGAGAGCATCTGTTTGACGATCGTCAAGCTCGCGGAGTCGCTGGCGCAGGAACTCGTTCGATGAGGCGACGCTCTTTCGTCGCAGCCCAAGGCTGAGGTCGATGTCATCCACCCCCTACACTCAGCGTGCCATCGAGCGGGCCATCCGGGCTGCTCAGGCCTGTGGCTTACGCGTAGTGGGAGTTCGGACGGATGGAACGATCCTGACGGAAGGGCCGGAGGCGTTCACGGCTACACCGCCACACTTGACGGTAGTGGCCAAGCCCCGTGATGCTCGGGTGAAGTTGGGCGTCGGGTAAGCGCCTAGGCCGGATGCTTGATTGAGGGTGTGCCGGTGGGCAGGGATAGGATTCGGTATTTCCTTTACCTCAACGGCCGCTGGCGCTGGCGGCCGACCGCAGCCATGCGCAGGCTGGGGTTTGGCCTTGTGACCATGAGCCGCGGCGGCCCAGGTCGAGACGCTGAGGGCAACCCCGAGGCCAGCCTGGAGGACCGCCAGCGCGCGATCGAGCTCAATGCCGCCTGGGACCGCACGCGACGCGGAGAGGCGCCGGCGCCCGTCAGAGCCACGCTCACGACCTATCCCGAAGGCAGCGTAGGCGACGGCTACCAGCGCGCCATGGCGCTGCGGAAGGCCGAGCGGCTGAAAAAGGGCATCATCTGGACCAGCGAGCAGGAGAGCCGCGACGACTGGCCACGGGCTTGGAAATGGCTGGGACCGGCCTTCGGGGACTGCGACCCCAGGACCATCATTCCCGAGCACTTCCTGAGGATCGATCCCAGGACCGCCAAGGCAGCGGGGCTGGTCCCGGACATCGAGCGCGCCGTGTCTACAACCGAGCGACATCGTGCAGTCAAAGTCTGGCGCGCGCTGTGGAAGCGGATGGCCGCGATGCGCTATTGCGATCCGGGTGCCGATCCGTCGCTATCCTTTTCCAACACGGCACCGAATCCGCGTGATGCAATCTGGCATCGGCGCGAGGTGTTGATCGGCGTCCAGCGAGCCTGGCGCATGGGCTATTTCGGCCTAGCCGCCTGCATGGCGACCGCCTGGGATTCCATGTTGTCCCCCGTCGACGTGCGCCGAATCACGCCGGCCCAGGTGCGCAGTGACGTCGGAGGCGTCTGGTTTGCCCTGCCGCGCGCCAAGACCGGCAAGGCCGCCGCCGCAACGCTTTCGCCCTGGTCGGAGGCCGTTCTGCGCGCCTACCTCGCCAAGCTCGGCGAAGGCGTCGAACTCGCTCCCAACTCCCCGATCTTCAGGAACAGGTCCGGCGCGCCCTACTCCAAGGACACGCTCGGCGACGACTTCCGTAGCGTACGAGCGGCCCTCGATCCGGCCGACATGCGCCAGCTAGCCGACATGCGCCGATCAGGCGCCGTCGAGGGCGACGCCGGAGGCGGCTCGATCGCCGACCAGTCGAACAAGATGGCGAATACGGTCGGAGCCAACAACCGGCTGCGGAAGACCTACAACCCCACCAACATCGCCAGCGTGCGCCGCTTCGATGAAGCGCGGGCGATCGGGGCGAAGTTACTCCAGGAAAAGAGCGGCCGACCTAGCAAGAGGCTTTCTCTACCTGATCTTCTTCGACGCCAGCGCGAAAAATGATTCAACGAATCAGGGCGATGACGCCCCCGCGCTCTTCTGGGGCTCTGCGGCTTCGATTTGAGTCAACTTTCTCTTCAATCGGCTCAGCGAGCCAGCCAATTGATGCTTCCTCCAGCGCTCATCGAGACGCGTGTCGGTAAGATACTTTTCGAATATCCAAAGTGGGTCAATTCCATATTTCAAATGGGCCGTCGTTCCGTAGCACCTCTTCAGCGTCACGTATCCTAGCGTATGAAGAGTGTCCTGCGCTTCTTTCAACCACCCCATCGAGAGAAAATCGTCGATTAGAGCATCAAGGACCAGAATCGATGCTTTGGCGGTACTGATGGAATGAACGTCACTTCTTTTGAGATCGTTGATGTTCGAAAGTCGACTTCGAAAGCAGTCGAGGGGATGAAGCAACGCGATTGTCAGAGAGGCACCGTTGTCGGTACGAGGACCGGTAAGCGTAATGACATTGTTCTCCAACCGCGCGTGATCGACGCCCATTATTGAATGGAGAAAGTCCACGCGAATTTTTCGCTCACCGACAAACCCGATAACTTGTGCCGAGTTGGGCCCATGATCATCTGCATCGGGGAAATAAATCTTCGCGCTTCCAAGCTTTGCGGCGAAGTCTTCCGCTGTCCTGCGGGTCCCATAAAAGTCGACGTCCTCACTGGACATCGTATATATTTTCGCAATTTCTGGATTGTATTCGGAGTAATGCCGCGCCCAAAGAGCCATTGATTGGCCCCCGACAACAACGGCATTCGACTCCTTCACGAGCTCCAGTACCTGAGCAACCTCTTCTTCGGATAAATGGTCGGGATTCTCGTTCACTCAACGCGCATGAGCAGGTCGGCGACCGATAGAGCTGATGGTGAACTTACGAAGATTTAGCGCGTGAAAGAAATCATTCTTTATCGCGATCGCCTGCTCAGTAGCGTAACCTTGTTCGATGTAAAACTGGTCGAATTCACGCGAGAGATGCTTCTCGATCCGACGATCAAGAGCTTTCATGGATTCGACGCTGAATTTTGATGATGACATCGGAACCCTCGATCTCCGTTGCGGCTGACCGTAGCTACCAACATGGGAGCGGTCAATATGATCCCAAGCCCCCCAACAAATGATGAACGAAATTTCATGTTATTTTTCAATACATTAACAAAATGCATTGCCGCAATGCTACGAAGATATGAGAATCCGCCTGGTTGGCGAAGCTTTCAAGTCACACAAGCGTCGTTGCTGAAGCTCACGAAAGTGAACAGAACGCAAGCAGCCCAGAAGTGTCACAGCCATGGCCCTTGTGACACTTTGACTGAATTCGCTGTGGGGTAAGCCATTGAAACAATGGCGCGAGAGACGGGGCTCGAACCCGCGACCTCCGGCGTGACAGGCCGGCGCTCTAACCAACTGAGCTACTCCCGCGTGATCGCGAAATCCGCGGAGGAGTGCGACTTAAAGGGGCGATGTTTCGAAGTCAAGGACAATGAACCGAGAGCTGTGCGAAGTCATTGATGAGGGGTCCATGCAGCACGCCCGGTCTCCTTGTCTGGGCCGAGCAGCCGACGTCAATCGCTGCACGATGATGGGCCATCCCACGTCTCTCCCTCCGGACCTCGGCACCCCTGCCCCGCGGCCGTGGCGGTCGCTTCGCGAAGACGTCGCAGGCCGGATATGGCAAAATGGGCGCCAAGTCCGACCAGGCATACTTTCGACCGGGCATATTGAAATTTCCGGCCGCCGTCCCGGTCGAGGCGCACGGGCTGACCAGGAAGCGAGTGAGAGGAGATTCCTCGCGGACGCCGCCCACGAATCGCCCGGCACCTGTGCGAGCAAGCTGAGCTTCGAATCGCCGGAGGCGGTATCCTGCAGATGGAGCTCAATCCTGCCGTCGGCGAAGCGGTGCTGATCAACGCCGGCCGCGAAACGTCGTATTCCGCAGCACGGGAGCTGGCGGACGTTCTTTGATCAGAGCTGAAACCATTGATAACCTGCCGCTCCTGGTATCTGGCATGCAATAACTGATATATTAGTATACTGATACCTCCGGCAACCTCTCTCTCTCTCTCTCTCTCTCGTGGTGCCCATGTCCGACCCGCTTCGCAGCTATACCCACTCCGTCACCGAGCGCCTGCTCCGCTACGCCGTGATCGACACCCAGTCGGACCCGACGTCGCCGACCTGTCCTTCGACGCTCAAGCAGAAAAATCTTGGCCGGATGCTCGCAGCCGAGCTGCAGGCGATGGGGCTTTCGGACGCCCATCTGGACGACAACGGCTACGTCTACGCGACCATCCCCGCCACCACCGACAAGGCCGTGCCGGTGATCTGCTTCTGCTCGCATATGGACACGTCGCCCGACTGCTCCGGGGCCAACGTGAAGCCGCAGATCGTGCGCAACTACCAGGGCGGCGACATCGTGCTGCCGGCGGACCCGAGCCAGATCATCCGCGCGGCAGAGCATCCTGCATTGAAGGACCAGATCGGCAGCGACATCGTCACCACCGACGGCACGACCCTGCTGGGCGCCGACAACAAGGCCGGCATCGCCGAGATCATGGACGCGGCGCAATTCCTGATCAGCAATCCACAGATCAAGCACGGCACCATCAAGATCCTGTTCACGCCGGACGAGGAGATCGGCCGCGGCGTCGACAGGGTCGACCTGAAGAAGCTGGGCGCCGATTTCGGCTATACGATGGATGGCGAGACCGCCGGCAACATCGAGGACGAGACCTTCTCCGCCGACGGCGCCACCATCCTCATCAACGGCGTCAGCGCCCATCCCGGCTTTGCCAAGGGCAAGATGGAGCATGCGATCAAGATCGCGTCCGCAATCGTCGATCGGCTCCCGAAGGATGGCTGCTCGCCGGAGACGACGGAGGGCAAGGAAGGCTTCCTGCATCCGGTCGGGATCTCCGGCGCGCTCGAACAGGCGCGGCTCGACTTCATCGTGCGCGATTTCAGCGAGCAGGGCCTGCGGCAGAAGGAAGCGCTGCTCGAGGACATCGTCAGGGATGTCCTGAAGGACTATCCGCGCTCGACCTATCGGATGGAGGTCCGGCAGCAATACCGCAACATGAAGGAGGTCATCGACCGGCATCCGGAGATCGTGACCTATGCCGAGGAGGCGATCCGCCGCGCCGGACTGACGCCTGTCCGGACATCGATCCGCGGCGGCACCGACGGTTCGCGGCTGTCGTTCATGGGCCTGCCCTGCCCCAACATCTTCGCCGGCGAGCATGCCTTCCACTCGCGTCTCGAATGGGTCAGCGTCAAGGACATGGAGAAGGCGGCGCAGACCATCGTCCATCTGGCGATGATCTGGGAAGAGCGATCCTGAGTGCCGTCCGGTGCCGCGTCAGGCGCGGGCCGTCACCAGCCAGATCGAGCCCGACAGCGTGACGCTGCCGCCGTCCTGATGCTGAGCGAGCAGCTCGCGCACCGAGAGCCGCGCCGCATCGCGCGTCTCCGCCGGGTGCCCCTCCAGCGCGCGGCTGGCGGGACCGATCTCGAAGGCCGATTGCACCGCAGCGTCCAGCCCCTGCCCGCGCGCGATGTCGAACGACAGCGCGTGCGCCTGCAGCGCGACGTCGGTGAAGCCAGCTTCGCCGAGGATCCGCGTCACCCGCGCCTCGGATGCGAACGCGAACGGGCCCGGATCCTCCGGCGCCATCTCCGGCAGCTTCGGGACGTGACGATAGACCGCCTGCAGCGGCGCGATCATCCACGGATTGGCCTTCGGCTCGCGCCAGCAGGCGAACACGACCCGGCCGCCCGGCTTCAGCGCGCGGCGGATGTTGGCGAACGACGCCACCGGATCGGCAAAGAACATCACCCCGAACCGCGACACCAGCAGATCAAAGCTCGCCGGCGCGAACGGATGCACGGTGGCGTCGGCCAGCACGAACTCGGTAGCAGGTCCTGCCGGCGCCACGGCGCGCGCCCGCGCCAGCATCGGGGCGGAAATGTCGACGCCGAGCACATGCCCGCCCGGCGCGACCTGTCGGGCCAGCGCGATCGACAGGCCGCCGCAGCCACAGCCGATGTCGAGCACACGATCTCCCGGCTTGGCCGCGATGCGGTCGATCAGGATCTGCGACACCGGCGCGAGCAGGACGTCCTGCGCCTCCTGGCGATCGGACCAGCGCTGGCCGCCCGGGCCGTTCCAATAGGCGATCTGGTCGGCGTTGCGGTCGTCCCCTGCCGGCAATTGCATGATGTGCCCTGTCTGATCGAGGTCATTGCGAGAGCCGGCATCGCCGCATGCAGCCGCCCGTCCTGTCAAGGCACGAGGCCGCGATGCGCCCGACGAAGAACGTCGGCCGGTTCCTCGAAATATGATGGCGGGACTGTATCTGGTCTCGCTGTCTCTGGTCTCGCTCTTGCTTCGATCCTGCGCGTCAGGAGTCCCATGCGCTGTCTCATCGTTGCCGATCTTCACTACACGCTGCCGCAGTTCGACTGGCTGGTGGCGGCTGCCGATCATTTCGACGCAGTGGTTTTCGCCGGCGATGCGCTCGATCTCGCCTCGATCGTCGACATCCGCGCCCAGATCGTGGTCGTGAAGACCTATCTCGCGCTCCTGGCGGCCAAGACACGGGTCATGATCTGCTCCGGCAATCATGACCTGGAGGAGCGCAGCCCCGAGGGCGAGAAGATCGCGGCCTGGATCGGAACGGTCCGGGAGCTCGGCATCGCGGCCGACGGCGATAACCTCCTGATCGGCGACATCATGTTCTCGATCTGCCCGTGGTGGGACGGTCCCCTCGTCAAGGCCGCCATCGCGCGCCAGCTCGGTGCCGCCGCGACGCGCAACGCGGCCCGCTGGATCTGGGTGCATCATGCGCCGCCGGCCAACTCGCCGGTGAGCTGGGGCGGCAAGCGCTTCTTCGGCGATACCGAGCTCGAAGGCTTCATCGCGCGCCATCGGCCAACGATGGTGATCTCCGGCCACGTCCACCAGTCGCCCTTCATCACGAACGGATCCTGGTTCGATCGCGTCGGTGAGACCTGGGTCTTCAACACCGGACGGCAGCCCGGGCGCCCGCCGACCTACATGGTGCTCGACACCGATGCCCAGCGCGCGTTCTGGCTGTCGGCGGGGCAGGCCGAATGGATCGACCTCGCCGGACGGCTGGAGCGCCCGGCCCAGCCGGTGACAGCGGCGCCCGACTGGCTCAGAGCCGTGGATCGGATTCCAGATCCGTTCCTGGCGAGACCTGCTGCGGCGGCAGGTTGACCATGCTCTGCAGGACGTCGCCGACCATCGCGAGGTGCGTGCCATGGCCGGCATATTGCCGCTTGAGGTCGGCCAGATAGGTATTGGCGACATTGAGCCGCTGCGCCAGCATGCGCGCGATCGCCAGCGTCGCCTCGGGATTCTCGGTCAGGAAGCGCGGCGCATTGGGGATCTCATAGATCCGGCACTCGGCAAGCGCCCGCACGGTCGCCGTGTGCGGCTGCTCCAGCAGCAGCGACATCTCGCCGAACAGCGCACCCGGCTCGGAGACGACGGCCACCGTGGCCCCGGCCTTGACGACCTCCAGCCGCCCGTCCAGCAGGATGTAGAGATGCCCGGTGCTGTGGCCCTCCTCCAGCAGGTCGGAGCCAGCCGCGATGATGCGTTCGTGTCCGCCTGTGCAGTGACGCAGGAAGTCGGTCATCGTTTCGTCCGCGATGTTTCACCCCGCGCGAAGCTAGCCGAAGAAGAGCTGGTCACCACGCGAAATCGTTCTGACACTTCGTAGTGGCCGCCGAAAAGGATTCTAAACCCTGTCCCACGGCGACGTCCCGCAGCACCTACGCTTCACCACGAGGCTGCGGTATAGCCATCCTGCTACCTCTGACAGAGGTTCAAATGGGGGAATGGGTCGTCATGCAACAATGGGTCGTGGAGCTGATCGTCTCCTGGCTTCCCTTCATCTTCCTGATCGGGGTTTGGTTCTTGCTCAGCCGTCGCGGCGGATTGGGTCCCAGCGCGAAGGTGGTTCAGCTCTACGAGCAGCAGATCGATGAAACCAGACGTACGAACACGCTTCTGGAAAGGATCGCGGTCAGCCTGGAAAAACAGCGCCTGCCGCAATAGCCACCGCAATTCGAGCGTGCCTGCCGGCAGATCCGAGTGGTAGGCGGCGAGAGATTCGAACTCCCGACCCTCTCGGTGTAAACGAGATGCTCTAACCAGCTGAGCTAGCCGCCCTCACGTCGCGCTTCTTTACCCCCTGCCCGATCCGCAATCAACGCCGGAACCACGCAGCGGCAGCGAGAAACCGCCGCAGCGGGAACGGTGGGGCAGACTCCGCACGCTCGAAGTCAGTGGCTCGATCCCGCAAACGAAAACGGCGCCCCTTCGGGCGCCGTTTCCTTGTTCTGTTCGGTCGTCAGTGGGCGGTCAGGCCGCCGGCGGCTTCGTCGCCATCGGCCTTCACGGGCACCTTGGTGTCCTCTTCCCAGACGATCGGCACCGGCTTGCGGACCAGGGCCCGGGCGACGACGTCGTCCAGACGGGCGACCGGGATGATCTCCATGCCGCCCTTGATCGCATCGGAAATCTCCGTGAGATCCTTGGCGTTGTCCTCGGGGATCAGCACCGTCTTGATGCCGCCGCGGGCCGCAGCCAACAGCTTCTCCTTCAGACCGCCGATCGGCAGCACACGACCACGCAGGGTGATCTCGCCGGTCATCGCGACGTCGTGACGGACCGGGATGCCGGTCATCACCGAGATGATGGTCGTCGCCATCGCGACGCCCGCCGACGGTCCGTCCTTCGGGGTTGCTCCCTCCGGCACGTGGACGTGGATGTCACGCCGGTCGAACAGCGGCGGCTCGATGCCGTAGTTGATCGCCCTCGAGCGGACGAACGAGGCCGCCGCCGAGATCGACTCCTTCATGACGTCGCGCAAATTGCCCGTCACCGTCATCTTGCCCTTGCCGGGCATCATGACGCCTTCGATCGTCAGCAGCTCGCCACCGACATCGGTCCAGGCCAAGCCCGTCACGATGCCGACCTGATCGTCGCTCTCGATCTCGCCGAAGCGGTACTTCGGAACACCCAAGAATTCCTCGACGGTCTTCTCGGTGATCTTCACCGACTTCTTCTTGGACATCATGAGCTCCTTCACGGCCTTGCGGGCCAGTGTGGAAATCTCACGCTCCAGATTACGCACGCCCGCTTCGCGGGTGTAGCGCCGGATCACGAGCAGCAACGCGTCATCGTCGATCGACCACTCCTTCGAGTCCAGGCCGTGCTTCGAGATCGCGCTGGGGATCAGGTGCTTGCGGGCGATCTCGAGCTTTTCGGTCTCGGTGTAGCCCGCGATGCGGATGATCTCCATGCGGTCCATCAGCGGTCCGGGAATATTCAGCGTATTCGCGGTCGTGATGAACATCACGTTCGACAGGTCGTAGTCGACCTCCAGATAGTGATCGTTGAACGTCGTGTTCTGCTCGGGGTCCAGGACCTCCAGCAGCGCCGACGAGGGATCACCCCGGAAGTCCGAGCCCATCTTGTCGATCTCGTCCAGCAGGAAGAGCGGATTCGAGGTCTTGGCCTTGCGCATCGACTGGATGATCTTGCCGGGCATCGAGCCGATATAGGTCCGGCGATGACCGCGGATCTCCGCCTCGTCGCGCACGCCGCCCAGCGACACGCGAACGAACTCGCGCCCCGTGGCCTTCGCGATCGACTTGCCGAGCGAGGTCTTGCCGACGCCGGGAGGTCCGACCAGGCACAGGATCGGGCCGGTCAGCTTGTTGGCGCGCGACTGCACCGCCAGGTACTCGACGATGCGGTCCTTGACCTTCTCCAGCCCATAGTGATCCGCATCCAGAACCGCCTGAGCGGCCTCCAGATCCTTCTTCACCTTGGACTTCTTGTTCCACGGGATCGACAGCAGCCAATCCAGGTAGTTGCGCACGACGGTCGCTTCCGCGGACATCGGCGACATCTGGCGCAGCTTCTTCAGCTCGTGCTGGGCCTTCTCGCGCGCTTCCTTGGAGAGCTTGGTCTTGTTGATGCGCTCTTCCAGATCGGCGAGCTCGTCACGGCCGTCCTCGTCGCCCAGCTCCTTCTGAATGGCCTTCATCTGCTCATTCAGGTAGTACTCGCGCTGGGTCTTCTCCATCTGGCGCTTCACACGCGAGCGGATGCGCTTCTCGACCTGCAGCACCGAGATCTCGCTCTCCATCAGGCCCAGCACCTTCTCCAGGCGCGTGGTGACGGACAGCGTCTCCAGGATGCCCTGGCGATCCGCGATCTTGACGGCGAGATGCGAGGCGACGGTGTCGGCCAGCTTGCCGAAATCGGTGATCGACTGAACGACGCCGACGACCTCGGCCGAGATCTTCTTGTTCAGCTTCACATAGCTCTCGAAGTCCGACACGACGGAGCGGCCCAGCGCTTCGGCCTCGACCGACTTGGCGTCGGTGTCCTCGAGCGCAACGGCAGTGGCTTCGTAGTAGTCGGCGCGATCGGTGTACTTCTCGACGCGCGCGCGCTCCAGTCCTTCGACCAGCACCTTCACGGTGCCGTCGGGCAGCTTCAGGAGTTGCAGCACGCTGGCGAGCGTCCCGGTCTCGTAGATCGCATCCGGAGCTGGATCGTCGTCGGACGCGTTCTTCTGCGTCGCCAGCATCACCAGCGCGTCGTTCTTCATCACCTCTTCGAGGGCGCGGATGGATTTCTCGCGGCCGACGAACAGCGGAACGATGTTGTGCGGGAAGACGACGATGTCGCGGAGCGGCAGAACCGGATAGGCGTGGCTCTCGCCGTAAACGATGGTCGGCCGGGGTTTGGGGGTCGTCATGGCCTGTTCCTTTTGTTTAGCCCCCTTGCACGCAGTCCGCCATCGTGCGCAACCGCCACAAGGTGCGATCTGATCCGGACTTCACTGACGCGTCGATATCGCCCGCTTGTTTCGGATCGTTGTTGAGGCGAATCCCGGGATTGAGATTTGTATCGCCACGCGACATTAGGTGGCTATCGACCCGGGGGGTGTCAAGTATCGGTAAACACCCGCCAAAAATGGCTTTACGCGGCGGGACTCTGAAACGCTGCGATGCCGCGGACATGATGTCCGCGGCGATCGCCGATCTAATAAATCGAGGTCTTCTGTCTCTCGTACCAGCGCGCCTCACGCGCTGGCGCTGCTTTCCACCGCGCGATCGGACCGATCGGCGTAGATGTAGAGCGGACGGGCGGTGCCCTCGACCACTTCGCGCGAGATGACCACTTCCTCGACGCCCTCGAGACCCGGCAGGTCGAACATCGTCTCGAGCAGGATGCTCTCGAGGATCGACCGCAGACCACGCGCGCCGGTCTTGCGCTCGATGGCCTTGCGCGCCACCGCGCCCAGCGCCTCGTCGGCGAAGGTGAGCTCGATGTTCTCCATCTCGAACAGCCGCTGATACTGCTTCACCAGCGCGTTCTTGGGCTCGGTCAGGATCTTCTTGAGCGAGTTCTCGTCGAGGTCCTCGAGCGTCGCAACGACCGGCAGACGGCCGACGAACTCGGGGATCAGGCCGTACTTCAGGAGATCCTCAGGCTCGACGTGACGGAAGATCTCGCCGGTGCGGCGGTCTTCCGGCGCCAGAACCTGGGCGGCGAAGCCGATCGAGGTCGACCGGCCGCGCGCCGAGATGATCTTCTCGAGACCGGAAAACGCACCACCGCAGATGAACAGGATGTTGGTGGTGTCGACCTGCAGGAACTCCTGCTGCGGATGCTTGCGGCCGCCCTGCGGCGGAACCGACGCAACCGTGCCCTCCATGATCTTCAGCAGCGCCTGCTGGACTCCCTCGCCCGACACGTCGCGGGTGATCGAGGGATTGTCCGACTTGCGACTGATCTTGTCGATCTCGTCGATGTAGACAATGCCACGCTGCGCGCGCTCGACATTGTAGTCGGCCGCCTGCAAGAGCTTCAGGATGATGTTCTCGACGTCCTCACCGACATAGCCGGCCTCGGTCAGGGTCGTCGCATCCGCCATCGTGAACGGCACGTCCAGGATGCGGGCGAGCGTCTGCGCGAGCAGCGTCTTGCCCGATCCGGTCGGACCGATCAGCAGGATGTTCGACTTCGCGAGCTCGACGTCGGAGTGCTTGGTCTGGTGATTCAGCCGCTTGTAGTGGTTGTGGACGGCGACCGAGAGCACCTTCTTCGCGTGGTTCTGGCCGATGACGTAATCGTCCAGGACCTTGCAGATCTCCTTCGGGGTCGGAATCCCGTCGCGCGACTTGACCAGCGAGGACTTGTTCTCCTCGCGGATGATGTCCATGCAGAGTTCGACGCACTCGTCGCAGATGAAGACGGTTGGACCTGCGATCAGTTTGCGGACTTCGTGCTGGCTCTTGCCGCAGAACGAGCAATATAGCGTGTTCTTCGAGTCGCTCGTGCCGACCTTACTCATTCCTGTCTCCGTCCGCGGTTCGCTCTTGTCCGCTCGTTCGTTCCGATCCGGCACGGGCCGGACCAGACTGGTGAAAGAGCAAATTTCGTACCAAAATTAACACCTTGTTCTTCACCTGTCGTGCGCCCACGACCTACGCGAATCCCCCACGATCCATAACTGGACACTCTAGCCAATCATGCTGTCATCCGACTATCAAGAATTCGCTAATCGGAGCACAGACCCTAGACCGTGACATTACCGTGATTTTGGGGCTTGACACGGTAAGAGCACGCGAAATCAGCGGAGCGTTGCGTGTTTGCCACGCCTATTTGCCGGCCGCACGGCAAGGTTGCGACCCTTTTGGGACCCCACCTCAGTACCTTTGCCGGCCCGGGCCGACAAAGGTGATGCTGTGCGCTCCGAGGCGGGTCAAACGAACCCCGCCTCGTTTACGGAGGGCTCACTTGCCCATCGCCGCCGGATCTTCCGGCCGCTTGTCGAGAACCTTGTCGATCAGGCCGAACTCCTGGGCGGCTTCCGCCGTGAGGAATTTGTCGCGCTCCAGGGCGTCCTCGATCGCCTTGTAAGGCTGGCCGGTGTGCTTGACGTAGATCTCGTTGAGCCGCTTCTTCAGGTTCAGGATCTCCTGGGCGTGCAGCATGATATCGGTCGCCTGGCCCTGGAACCCGCCGGACGGCTGATGCACCATGATGCGCGAGTTCGGCAGCGAGAAGCGCATGTCCTTGTGGCCGGCACAGAGCAGCAACGAGCCCATCGAGGCCGCCTGGCCGGTGCACAGCGTCGACACCGCCGGACGGATGAATTGCATCGTGTCGTAGATCGCGAGGCCCGACGTCACCACGCCACCGGGCGAGTTGATGTACATCGCGATTTCCTTCTTCGGGTTCTCGGCCTCGAGGAACAGCAGCTGCGCGACGATCAGGGTCGCCATGCCGTCCTCGACCGGACCGGTCACGAAGATGATGCGCTCCTTCAGGAGGCGCGAGAAGATGTCGTAGGCGCGCTCACCGCGGTTGGTCTGTTCGACCACCATGGGCACAAGGTTCATATAGGTTTCGACGGGATCGCGCATGAATCACCCAAGGGTTGGACCAGCAGTTGAGACGACCGGCCGCCGCAGGTGAGGCTCATTCAACGAGCAGCGACGGACAGGTGTCCCGTGATGCAGAACTTCAAGACCGAGCCCACAGATATGGACCAATTTGCCGGTGACAAGACCGGGCCCCTGGCCAGCCGCGAGCGAGGTCGTTGCTCTGTTCAAGCTGATTCCCGCGGCGGCGGCCAGCACCCGAACCGGGCTGACCGGCGCTTTCGCCGGTCAACCTTAATCACGCGCTTATGTCGCGAACCCTACGATGGGCGGCCTTTTCAGGCAGCCTTGTCGCTGTCGTCGTCCTTGAACAGCTCGTCCTTGGAGACCTTCTTCTCGGTCACATTGGCGAGCTCGAGGATGAAGTCGACGACCTTGTCCTCGTAGATCGGCGCGCGCAGCTGCGCGAGCGCCTGCGGGTTGCTGCGATAGAAGTCCCAGACCTCCTTCTCGCGGCCCGGCATCGAGCGCGCACGCTCGATCACGGCGCGGCTGACCTCGTCGTCGGTCACGGTGATCTTGTTCTTCTCGCCGATCTCGGAGAGCACGAGGCCGAGGCGCACGCGGCGGTCGGCGATGGTGCGGTACTCCTCCTTCGCCTTGTCCTCGGTGGTGTTCTCGTCGGCGAAGGTCTTGCCGCTGGAATCCATCTCGGCCTTGACCGAGTTCCACATCAGGTTGAACTCCTCGTCGATCAACGACGGCGGCGCATCGAACTTATGGGTCTCGTCGAGACGGTCGAGCAGCGCGCGCTTGACGCGCTGGCGGGTCGCCTGGCTGAACTCGCCGGCGAGACGATCGCGCATCAGCTGCTTCAGCTTGTCGAGCGATTCCAGGCCGAGCGTCTTGGCGAACTCGTCGTC
The DNA here is from genome assembly GCF_032487575.1 of Bradyrhizobium sp. SZCCHNRI1009. Taxonomy (NCBI): domain Bacteria; kingdom Pseudomonadati; phylum Pseudomonadota; class Alphaproteobacteria; order Hyphomicrobiales; family Nitrobacteraceae; genus Bradyrhizobium; species Bradyrhizobium sp. SZCCHNRI1009. The sequence continues at coordinate 142,392 of NZ_JAUEUL010000011.1, forward strand.
CACCACCTTGTCTTCCGGCGCCTCGATCGCGGTCGCCGTGGTCTCGAACTCCGCGGCCTTACCGGCGAGCTCGTTGTTCAGGTAGTTGGTCGGGAACGTGACCTTGAGCGTACGGGTCTCGCCGACGCCGATGCCGACCAGTTGGTCCTCGAAACCGGGGATGAAGGTGTTGGAGCCGATGACGACGTCGATGCCCTCGCCGGTGCCGCCCTCGAAGGCGACGCCGTCGATCGTGCCCTTGAAGTTGATCTTCACGCGGTCGCCGTTCTCGGCCTTCGCGCCATCGGCCTTGGCGGCGTAGCTACGGTTGGCATCGGCCAGGCGCTTGATCGCCTCGTCGACGTCGGCGTCGGTGATGTCGGCCACCGGCTTTTCGACCGAGAAGGTCTTGAAGTCGGCGAGCGCGATCGCCGGCACGACCTCGACGGCCACGGTGTAGGTCAGGTCGGACTCGCCAGCGAGGATCTTCTCGACCTCGGCTTCCTCGGTCGGCATCGTCACCTTGGGCTCGGTGGCCAGGCGGAAGCCGCGCTCGGTGAAGATCTGCGTGTTGGTGTCGCGGATGGTCTGGTCGATGGTCTCGGCCATGACCGACTTGCCGTAGATCTTCTTCAGATGCGCGACCGGCACCTTGCCGGGGCGGAAGCCGTTGATGCGGACCTTGTCCTTGAGATCGACCAGCTTGGCATCCGCCTTGGCGTCGAGATCCGCCGCCGGAACGCTGATCTGGAACTCGTGCTTCAAGCCTTCCGACAAGGTTTCTGTGACCTGCATGGCGTCAATCTTCTTCCGCTTCGGTCCGAACCCTTGCGATCCGGACACATCTGACTCAATTGTGGACGACGCGCGGCAAAGGGCCTTGCGTCGGTGGGATCGGCGGCCCCGCTTCTCTGTGCGAGAGAACGGGTTCGCCGGTAAAACTAGGGGCAAACGCCGGAGAAGCGCTTGGTGCGGGCGGAGGGACTCGAACCCCCACAACTTTCGTCACTGGAACCTAAATCCAGCGCGTCTACCAGTTCCGCCACGCCCGCGTGAACTGCATCGATAGCCCGGCCGCGGTGCCGCGGGCGGCGCGGCTTATACCACGCACGAAACCGTCCGCAGCAAAAAAATGGGCTGTCGAAAGCACCACCGGCAGGCCGATCGACCGTGTCGAACGCACAGATAAGGGAAAACAGCATGATCCGCATCCCCCTCATTGCACGATGTTTTGTCGCATGACGGAATCGTCGGAGGGGCTCAGCCGCCGCGCCCTGCTCGGCGGCCTCGCGGCAGCCGGCGCGGCCTCGTTTGCCCGCCCGGCGCGGGCCGCTCGCCGAATCTCGGTTTCGTTGAACGCTCGCGGCGAATCTCTCGTGCTGGCCCAGGGACGCGCGGCCAGCCCGCTCTGGCGGCTGGCAGCACCGGCCCCGGTGGTCCGGCTTGCCCGCGGCACGGCCCTGGATCTCGACCTTTCGAATGGCCTTACGATCCCCGCCGCGCTGTCCAGCCGCGGCCTCGCTTTGCCCGCCCCGCTGCTGGCGCAGGCGGAGATCGGCCCCGGCGGCCGGGCCACCATTCCAGCCCTGGCGTCGCGGGCCGGGACCGGCCTGCTCGACCTGCGGCTGCTGGCCGACGTCGTGGCGATCCGCCCGCTGCCTGTCATCGTCGATGAGGCCGCGACGGTAACTGTCGACCGCGACGAGGTTTTCCTGATCGAGGACTTCAGGCTCAAGGCCGACGGCACCGCGGTTGCGCCGGGAACCGAGGCGACGGACGCCGAGCTCCTCTACACCGTCAATGGGCAGACCCAGCCCGAGATCGCGCTGCGGACCCATGCGCGGGTCAGGCTGCGGTTCATCAATGGCTGTCAACGCGCTGTGATCGCGATCAAAATCGCCGACCTCGACGCCGTCCGCGTGATGGCCATCGACGGCCAGCCGGCCGAGCCTTTCCTGGCGCGAAACGGCGCGGTGGTGCTGCCGCCCGGCGGCCGGACCGACGTCTTCATCGACATGCCCGCCGCCAAGACGGCGCTGGCCGTGCTGCTGCACGACGGCAGCAATCCGCGTCCCCTCGCCCGGCTGATGGCGTCCAGCGAGCCGCCGCTCCGTGCCGCCCCACTGCCGCCGGCGCAGGCTTTGCCGTCGAACGGTTTGCCGGACAGACTGGACCTCAAGACGGCCGTTCGGGCCGAACTCGCGCTCGACGGCGCCGAGTGGCGACCACCCGCCCAGTTCAGCGCCACCGCCGAACCCGCCTTGCAGGCGAAGGCCGGCCGGGTGGTCGTGCTGGCTCTTACCAACAAGACCGCCGCCTCCCGTGTGGTCCATTTGCACGGCCAGCCGTTCCGGCTGCTCGACCAGCTCGACGACGGCTGGAAGCCCTATTGGCTCGACACGCTGGCACTGGAGGCCGGCCAGACCCAGCGCATTGCGTTCCTTGCCGAGCAGTCCGGCCGGTTCCTGGTCGAGAGCATGGCGACCAGCTGGGCAGCGCCGCGCCTGCTGCGATGGTATGAGATCCGGTGAGGAAACGAACCTGAGGGAACAGTCCCCATGACCATCGCTGCCATCACCGGGGTCACGGCGCGCGCCGTGATCACGCCCATGAAGCGCCCCTTGCGCAACGCGTTCGGCATCATCGACTCCGGACCGCTGGTGCTGATCGACGTCGCCACCGATCAGGGGGTTACCGGCCACTCCTACCTGTTCGCTTACACCAGGATCGCGTTGAAACCGCTACTGCATCTGGTCGAGGAGATCGGCCGCGAGCTCAATGGCCAGGCCCTGGTCCCGTTCGACCTGATGAAACTCATGGACGCCAAATTCCGCCTGCTCGGCTGGCAGGGCCTCGTCGGCATGGCCGTCTCGGGCCTCGACATGGCGTTCTGGGACGCGCTCGGTCAGCTCGCCGGCAAGCCCGTCGTCGAGCTGCTCGGCGGCACGGCGCGGCCGATTCCGGCCTATGACAGCTATGGCGTGCTCGATGCAAAGGACGACGAGCGCATCTTACGCGCCGCGCGCGACGAGCACGGCTTCCGCGCCATCAAGACCAAGGGCGGTCATGGCGATCTCGCGACCGACGAAGCGATGATCAAGGGCCTGCGCGCCCTGCTCGGCCCGGACATGGCGCTGATGCTCGACTTCAACCAGTCGCTCGATCCCCCGGAAGCCACGCGCAGAATCACGCGCCTTGCGGACTACGACCTGACCTGGATCGAGGAGCCGGTGCCGCAGGAGAATCTCTCCGGCCATGCCCGGGTGCGCGAGCGGTCGGAGATCCCGATCCAGGCCGGCGAGAACTGGTGGTTTCCGCGCGGCTTTGCCGAGGCAATCGCGGCCGGCGCGTCCGACTTCATCATGCCCGACCTGATGAAGGTCGGCGGCATCACCGGCTGGCTCAACGTCGCGGGTCAGGCCGATGCCGCCTCGATCCCGATGTCGAGCCACATCCTGCCCGAGGCGAGCGCGCATGTCCTGGCGGTGACGCCGACGGCACACTGGCTGGAGGTGCTGGACTTCGCCGGCGCCATTCTCGCCGAGCCGCTGCAGGTGATTGACGGCAAGGTGACGGCGAAGGGCCCGGGCCTCGGGCTCGCGTGGAACGAGAGCGCGGTGGCGAAGTATCAGGTCACGTGAGCCGACCAGCGTTAGCTAGACGGTCCGACGTCACCGCAACCACAACTGTCATTGCCCGGGTTGACCGAGCGATCCCGTACGCCGAGGCGGCCGTGATTGACTCGATGGGCCGCGGCGTACTGGATGCCCGCTGGAGCCTGTCATCGGGCTTGCCAAAGGCGAGACCCGGTGGCGGGCATGACAGTGTCTGCCGGGCGACGGCTCGCCCTGCTCAATACTCGATCCCGAACCGGTCATAGAGCCGCCGGAACACCGCGGGCAGCGTCTCCGTCAGGTCCTCGGCAATCAGCCCCGGCCCCGCCTCGTTGCCCGCCTCGCCATGCATCCAGACGCCGATGCAGGCGGCCTCGAACGCCGGCACACCCTGCGCCAGCATGCCGGCGATGATGCCGGCGAGCACGTCGCCGGCGCCGGCGGTGGCGAGCCAGGGCGGTGCGTTGGCGGCGATTGCGGCGCGGCCGTCGGGCGCGGCCACCGTCGTGTCGGCGCCCTTCAACAGCACCACGGCGCCGCAGCGCACCGCTGCCGCGCGGACGCGCTCCAGCTTGGAGCGGCCGGGATGCTTGTTGCTGAGATCGGAGAACAGCCGGGGGAACTCGCCCTCGTGCGGTGTCAGCACGATCTGCGCCTCGGCCATCGCCCTGAGCTGCTCGAACAGCCGCTCCGGCGCATCGGCGAAGCTCGTCAACGCGTCGGCATCGAGCACGAGGTGACGCTGCGCCGTGAGCGCGGTGTAGACGAGGTCGCGCGTGCGCTCGCTGACGCCGGTGCCGGGCCCGATGATGCAGGTGTTGTAGCGCTTGTCGCCGAGCAATTCGCCGAACGCGATCGCGGTGTCGGCGGCGCGCACCATCACCGCCGTCAGCGCCGCGGCATTGACCGCCAGCGCATCCCGCGGCGAGGCCAGCGTGACGAGGCCGGCGCCGGCCCGCAACGCGGCCCGCGCGGCCATCCGCGCCGCGCCCGTGGCGGTGACGTCGCCGGACATCGCCAGCACGTGCCCGCGGGCGTATTTGTGGCCGTCGATGCGTGGCACCGGAAAATGGCCCTGCCACAGCTCGGGATCGTTCTCGAAGGCCTGCGGCCTGATCTCCGCGAGCACCTGGGGAGCGATGCCGATGTCGGCGAGCCGGACGCGCCCGCAATGCTGGCGGCCCGGCAGCAGCAGATGCGCCGGCTTCTTGCGGAAGAAGGTCACCGTCTCGGTGGCGCGGACTGCGATGCCCATCACCGCGCCCGTGGTGCCGTTGATGCCGCTCGGCAGGTCGACCGCGAGCACCGGCGCGCCATTGCCGTTGATCGCTGCGATGACGTCATGAGGCTCGCCGGTGACGGGCCGGCTGAGGCCGGCGCCGAACAGCGCGTCGATGATCAGCGCCGGCCTGCCGATCGCCTGCGGCGTGAACGGCAGCACCGGAAACTTCCAGCCCTTGGCGGCGGAGGCCGCGTCGCCGTGCAACGCGTCGCGCTCGCACATCAGGATGACCGAGACGTCCCTGCCCTGCGCGGCGAGTTCGGCCGCGGCAACGAAGCCGTCGCCGCCATTGTTGCCCGGCCCGCAGACCACCACGATCGGCCCGGTCTCGACCAGGTCCATGGCCGCCTCGGCCACTGCCTGGCCGGCGCTCAGCATCAGCGAAAAGCCCGGCGTGCCGGCTGCGATCGTCAGCCGGTCGGCGCGCTCCATTTCGCTCGTGGTCAAGATTTCCATCGCCGCTCTCGTCCCCAGCCGCCGTCTAGCGCCGGCTGCGTGATATCGTCCCCATCGCGTCTCAGCGGGCGTCGGCGCCCCGTCCCGAGGAGCCGGCGCGCGCGAATCCCGCGCTTCCTATTGCCGCGCCGGCCCGCAACTTCCAAGGGCGCTGCGCGTCTGGCAAGACGCGACGAAACCCGGCATGTCGCCTTTTCCCTGGGCATTTCGGACAGCGCGCGTCTGGATCGTCGATGTCTGCACAACGTTTGATCTGTTTGCCTAATCTCAAGGCTCCGGTATTCTAGACGTTCCTTGAGGGAATCGTCAGGGCGCTCGTGAAATGCCTGATTATCGGCCCTATTTGGGCCCGTTAACGACTTGGCATAGACCCTGCTTTTGTGGAGCCACTTCGGCACGGGGCAAGTCGGGCAGTCAATCACCCGGCCTCCGCCGGAGAGTGTCGGGCCCGGTAGCGAAATGATCGAACGACCTGCGCGTGGGCGCAGCCTGACGATGACCCACCTGTTGTTTATAGCGGAATGCCCGGGAGGCGCTCAGTGAAGAAGATCGAAGCCATCATCAAGCCGTTCAAGCTCGACGAGGTGAAGGAGGCGCTTCAGGAAGTGGGACTTCAGGGCATCACCGTCACCGAAGCCAAGGGTTTTGGCCGGCAGAAGGGTCATGCCGAGCTGTACCGGGGCGCCGAATACATCGTCGATTTCCTGCCCAAGGTGAAGATCGAGATCGTGATCGGCGACGACCTGGTCGAGCGTGCGATCGAGGCGATCCGCCGCGCCGCCCAGACCGGCCGCATCGGCGACGGCAAGATCTTCGTGTCCAACATCGAGGAAGCGATCCGCATCCGAACCGGCGAATCCGGTCTGGACGCGATCTAGCCTGACCCGGGGCCTGGAACGGACCGTCCGCTCCGGGCCCTGCACAGAACGTTTGCTGCGCCAGCAGCCCTCACGGCAGCTCAGGCGTCCTCTGCGAGGCGCTTGCACGCGGCCGTTTTGGCGTTTCCGATATTGTCTTGGTCCCCGCGCGAGGCTAATGGAGCATGACCCGCGGACGCCGTCCCGCGCCGGGCCGTGACGTTATAAGCCAAGAGGGGTATTCATGAAGACCGCCAAGGACGTCTTGAAAGCAATCAAGGACAACGACGTCAAATATGTCGACCTCCGCTTCACCGACCCGCGGGGCAAGTGGCAGCACGTCACCTTCGACGTCAGCATGATCGACGAAGACATTTTTGCCGAAGGCACCATGTTCGACGGCTCCTCGATCGCCGGCTGGAAGGCGATCAACGAATCCGACATGTGCCTGATGCCCGACCCGGTCACCGCGACGATCGATCCGTTCTTCGCCGAAACCACCATGATCATCACCTGCGACGTGCTCGAGCCGACCACCGGCGAGCCGTACAATCGCGACCCCCGCGGCATCGCCAAGAAGGCCGAGGCGATGGTGAAGTCGATGGGCGTGGGCGACACCGTGTTCGTCGGCCCGGAGGCCGAGTTCTTCGTGTTCGACGACGTCCGCTACAGCTCCTCGCCCTACAACACCGGCTTCCGCCTCGACTCCTCCGAGCTGCCGATCAACTCGGACACCGAGTATGAGGGCGGTAATCTCGGCCACCGCATCCGCACCAAGGCCGGCTACTTCCCGGTGCCGCCGCAGGACTCGGTGCAGGACATGCGCTCGGAGATGCTCGGCGCGATGGCGCGCATGGGCGTCAAGGTCGAGAAGCACCATCACGAGGTCGCTTCCGCCCAGCACGAGCTCGGCATGAAGTTCGACACGCTGACCCTGATGGCCGACCAGATGCAGATCTACAAATACTGCATCCACCAGGTCGCGCACATCTACGGCAAGACCGCCACCTTCATGCCGAAGCCGGTCTATGGTGACAACGGCTCGGGCATGCACGTCCACCAGTCGATCTGGAAGGACGGCAAGCCGGTGTTCGCAGGCAACAAGTATTCCGACCTGTCGGAGACCTGCCTGTCCTACATCGCCGGCATCATCAAGCACGCCAAGGCGATCAACGCCTTCACCAACCCGTCGACCAACTCCTACAAGCGTCTGGTCCCGGGCTATGAGGCGCCGGTGCTGCTCGCCTACTCCGCGCGCAACCGCTCGGCCTCGTGCCGCATCCCCTACACTTCCTCGCCGAAGGCCAAGCGCGTCGAGGTCCGCTTCCCCGATCCGATGGCCAACCCCTATCTCGGCTTCGCCGCGATGCTGATGGCCGGCCTCGACGGCGTGAAGAACAAGCTCGATCCGGGCCCGGCGATGGACAAGGATCTCTACGACCTGCCGAAGGAAGAGCTGAAGCAGATCCCGACCGTCTGCGGCTCGCTCCGCGAGGCGCTCGAGAACCTCGACAAGGACCGCGCCTTCCTGAAGGCCGGCGGCGTGTTCGACGACGACTTCATCGACAGCTACATCGCGCTGAAGATGACCGAGGTCGAGCGCTTCGAAATGACCCCGCACCCGGTCGAGTTCGACATGTACTACTCGGGCTGATCGCCCGACACGATCGGCGGATCACGAAGGCGCCCCCTCGCGGGGCGCCTTTTTGTTTTGCCTCGTCTCAGGCCTCCTCGTTCCGAGACCGGCGGGGCCTCGTCCTTCGAGACGCTTGGCTTCGCCAAGCTCCTCAGGATGAGGGTGGAGATTTCACCCGGAACGTCTGCGTCTCTGCGAACCTCACAGCCTCTACTCTCCATGGACACGCCGGTCGGCGTGTTCATTGTCCATGTGCAGCGCCACCTTCGGTGCCCGACCCTCATGGTGAGGAGGCGCGCGCCCATCGGCGCATGAGGGCGAGTAACGGCCATTCGCGCGCCGTCTCGAACCATGAGGCCCGATCGTCAACCAGGCGCGCTTTGTCGCGGGAAGGCGTACGCGCCCTGATGAGCGCTCATCTCCGCAGATGTCGGCGGCTCCCAGATGCTTTCGATGAAGTCGAACATCGGCCGTGTGACGGTGAGCGAGAACGTTTCGTCCCGCGTCTCGTTGCGGGAGCTGACGCGCCGCCATCGTTCGTCGGCCGGAACGTCGAGGAAATGCAGCGTGACGTCGAACCCGGATTGCCGGGCCAGGGCAGCGAAGCTCGCCCGGCTGCTGGCGCGCAGAAACGACAGGTCGAGCACCGGCGCGACGCCGGCTTGCGCGCAGCTGATAGCCATGCGCCCGATCTGATGTTCGCAGCGCCCGACCCGCTCAGCGATCCAGTCGAAGCGCATCGGCTCGGGCTGATCGCTGGCGAACAGCTCCACCATCCATTCGTCGATGGAAAAATGAACCCCGTTGCAGCGCCTGACGAGGTCGCGGGCGTAAGTGGTCTTGCCGGCGCCGGTCGCGCCGCAAACGAGGTGGAATGTGCTGGTCATCGCTTCAGATCCTCCGGGGTTCCAGAAGATATATACCCGGATAAAATATGCCCCGTAAATATCACCCGGATAATATTTGCCGACGACCAACGCGGCCATGAAGGCGGCTGCGACCCGCGAGGTTGGAGAACGCCGCGCCCTGCCAGCCGGAAGTCGCCAGCCCGGCAAGACAATGCTAAAATTTATGGCAGCCATTCAGCCAGACGCACCTTGCCCCCATGCAGCTCAATCCCCTTCGCCATGCCGAGCGCGTCACGGGACGACGGCAATCGGCGCTGATCGACCTGTGGTCGACGGCCGGGTTTGCTGCTGCTGTCAGCGAGGTCACCGGGCCGCACCTCTACGAGTATGGCGAGCTGCCGGTCCCGACGGTGGCGATCACGCTGTACGACGTCCGGCGTCACGTCCTGATCGAGGATGGCACGGTCCGGCGCGATGCGCCGGTCAGCGCGGGGCGTTTCCGGATCGGCCAGCCCGGCTGCAGCGTGGTGGTCGATGCCGTGCCTGAGGTCCGTTCGGGCCAGCTGTTGCTGCTGTATCTCGGCGATGCCCTGCTGAAGGAGGTCGCGGCGTCGCGCGGCTCCGCAGCGCCGGTCACCCTGACGAACCAGGCCTGGGACACCGAAGATCCGATGCTCGAAGCGGCGGCGACGCGGTTGGTCGAGAGCTGCGGCGGCGGCGAAAGGCCAAGCCGGCTGCTCGCCGAACAGTTCGCCTACACGCTCGCGCTGCACGTCTCGGACCGCTACGCAGTGCAGCGCCCACCCGGACTGGAGCAGACGCCGCCCTTGGACGACCGGATGCGGGCGCGCGTCACCGAGTTCGTTCGCGCCGATCCCGGTGCGCCGGTCACGCTGGCCGCGATGGCGGAGGTGGCGGGGATGAGCCCGTCCTCCTTCCTCCGCAGCTTCAAGCAGGCGACCGGAACGACGCCGCATCGGTTCGTCGTCGAGCAGCGCGTGCTGGCCGCGCGCCGGCTGCTTTCGACCTCCGATCTGCCGATCGTCGAGATCGCATTGTCGCTCGGCTTCTCCTCGCAATCGCATTTCGGCGCCGCGTTCCGGGCGGTGACCGGCGAGAGTCCGGCCCGCTATCGCCGCATGCAGCGCGGCGGCCGGTGATTTCCTGACAAGGCTGCACGCAGCAGCGCCGATCCTGACGATTTTCTGACAGACACCGCCGGATCTTTTCGGCGAACTCTGCCGCGGATCGACCGTTCAACAAGAGCGGCGCATGGGAGGCGAGGATGTCGACAGCTGCAGACACGGTGGTGCCGATCGAGGATACGAGCCTCACCGGCTTCTACAATGGCATGACCACGGCCGAACGGCGCACCTTCTGGGCCTGCGCCACGGGCTGGGCGCTCGACGGCATGGACTTCATGATCTACCCGCTGGTGATCGGCACGATCATCGCGCTGTGGAAGGTTGACGCCGGCACCGCGGGCCTCGCCGGCACGGTGACGCTGCTCGCCTCGGCCTTCGGCGGCTGGGCGGCGGGCTATCTCGCCGACCGCATCGGCCGCGTCCGGACGCTGCAGTTCACCATCATCTGGTTCTCGCTGTTCTCGCTGCTGTGCGCGTTCGCGCAGAACTTCGAGCAATTGCTGGTGCTGCGAGCCCTGCTCGGACTCGGCTTCGGCGGTGAATGGGCGGCCGGCGCGGTGCTGATGGGCGAGACCATTCGCGCCCAGTATCGCGGCCGCGCCGTCGGCAGCGTGCAGTCCGGCTGGGCCGTCGGCTGGGGCCTCGCGGTGCTGGCGCAAGCCGCCTTGTTCTCGCTGCTGCCGGCCGATCAGGCGTGGCGGTGGATGTTCGCGATCGGGGCCTTGCCGGCGCTGCTGGTGCTGTATCTGCGCGCCTTTGTAAAGGAGCCGGAGGTCGCCGCCGCCGCCCGCGCCAAGGTCGCCGCCGCCGGCGACCGCCCCTCGATCCTGGAGATCTTCCAGGGACCAATCCTGAAGACCACCATTCTCGCCTCGCTGGTGGCGACCGGCTGCCAGGGCGGCTACTACGCGATCACCTTCTGGGTGCCGCGCTTCCTCACCACCGAGCGCAAGCTCTCGATCGTCAGCTCGACCGGCTATCTCGCCGCGCTCATCATCGGCTCGTTCATCGGCTATCTGGTCGGCGCCTGGTATGCGGATCGTTTCGGCCGGCGCAACCTGTTCCTGGTGTTCTCGCTCGGCGCCATGGTCGTGGTCGCCGCCTACACCCAGCTGCCGCTGTCGAACGAGCTGCTGTGGCTGCTCGGCTTTCCGCTCGGCTTCTTCGCCTCGGGCTATTTCTCCGGCATGGGCGCGTTCCTCACCGAGCTCTATCCGACGCGCTTGCGCGGCTCCGGCCAGGGCTTCTGCTACAATTTCGGCCGCGGCATCGGCGCGCTGTTTCCGTTCCTGGTCGGCTATCTCTCGCAGATGACCTCGCTCGCCACCGCGATCTGCCTGTTCGCTCTGTTCGCCTATGCGCTGTTCTTCGTCGCCGCCTATGCGCTGCCGGAGACGCGCGGCAAGGTGCTGCACGCCGATGCGTGAGATCGCACCCGACGCCGATCGGGCTCCCGCCTGCGCGGGGCCCGATCCGCATCCGCGCAGGGCCTCCCGCTTCATCGTGCCGCCAGGCGCGGTCGACACCCACGCCCATGTCATCGGGCTGCCGCCGCGCCATCCCTTCGTGGCCGCGCGCAGCTACACGCCGCCGGAGGCCACCGCGGCATCCTATCTGGCGATGCTCGATGCCACCGGCATGACCTATGGCGTGCTGGTCCAGGTCAGCGTCCACGGCACCGACAACAGCCTGATGATCGAGACGCTGGGCGCCAACCGCGAGCGGCTGCGCGGCATCGCGGTGATCCCGCTCGGCCTGCCGGACCGCGAGCTGGCGGCGTTGCAGCAGGCCGGCGTGGTCGGTTTGCGCCTCAACGTTCTCTACGGCGGCGGCATCGGCTTCGATCAGCTGCACGACTACGCCGCGCTCGCCCGCGAGCTCGGCTGGCACCTGCAGTTCCTGATCGACGCCGCCGACCTGCCGGCCCTGGCGCCGCGGCTGGAGGGGCTCGCGGTCCCGATCGTCATCGACCACTGGGGCCACTTCCCGGTGTCACGGGGCCTCGCCGATCCCGGCTTCCAGACGCTGGTCTCGCTGGTGCGCGACGGCGCCTGGGTCAAGCTGTCCGGCGCCTACCGCAACACGGTCGCCGGACCGCCCTATGCCGACACGGTCCCCTTCGTCCGCCGCCTCCACGCGGCCGCCCCCGACCGCTGCGTCTGGGGCTCCGACTGGCCGCACGTCGCGCACCGCGGCCACATGATGAACGTCGGCGAGCTGCTCGACCTCTTGGCCGACTGGGTGCCCGATGCCGCCGCCCGCAACCGCGTCCTCGCCGATAACGCCCAGCGGCTGTACGGGTTTCCGCCGAGCGGAGGCAGACACTCATCGTGATCGATCAATGGTGGTGACGATCACCGGTCTCAGCCGGCGCCGAGGGATGACTCCGATTACTTCGCAGCGAAATTGACTCCGATCTCGGTCACCACGGGCGCGAGCTTCAGCAGCGCCGGATTGTCGGACGACACCTTCACGCCGTCCCCCGAGAGCGCACGTGGCGTATCCTTCTCGGTGCCGAACCGCACCGTCACCGAGCAGCCGCCCGGCAGCATGCGCCCGAGGGCGCCGTTCTTGAAGTCGGTGACATAGCCGCCATAGTCCCAGCCGAAGCCCGCGACGACGAAAGGCTTGCCGTTGGCCTTCTGGACCGCAGCGAGGCTCGCGCCGATCGAAATGCCGGCCACGGTCCAGCGGCTGGTCTTGGCGGTGTCGCGAAGGGTCAGTCCGGACACCGTGGCGGTCTTGTCTTCGATGAAGGCGACTTCGATGCGGCGGTCCATCGCGCGGGGAAACAGCACGAGGCCCTTGTAGGTCTCCCCCTCCGCCCCCGGCAGATCCTCGATCACGGCTTCACTGCCATAGCGCTGCTTCAGGCTCTTCGCCGTGTCGGTCGCGGCCGCGGGCAGCGCGCAGGTGATCGGCCCTTCGGTCGGCGGCGCGGTCTGAGCAGAAGCAGGACTGGCAACAGCCAGCGCAAGGACGGTGGTCAAGACATGGCGCATCAATGAACCCTTGTGAGACTGCGAAACAACGCGGCCGGCATCGTTAGGTCTGTTTCGCCGCATCTCGGGTTCAGGCCGACGTCACGACGACTGCCGCCGCTTCCTCACGGCATCCCCGAACGCCTCGAACAGCTTGCGGTTGATCGGGTTCTTCTGCGGATCGTATTCGGCGTGCCATTGCACGCCCAATGCGAAGCTCGGCGCGTCGGCGATACGGATCGCCTCGATGGTGCCGTCCTCGGCGATGCCCTCGATGACGACGCGGTCGCCCGGCTCGAGGATGCCCTGGCCGTGCAGCGAATTCACCTTGATGCTCTCGCAGCCGAGGATGCCGGCGAAGGCGCCGCCCGGGGTCAGCCGCACCTCGTGGCGGTCGGCGAAGATGACGGTCGGATCGGGATGGATCTCGCCATTCTCCAGCCGGGGCATGCGATGGTTCATGCGGCCGGGAATCTCGCGGATCTCCGGATGCAGCGAGCCGCCGAAGGCGACGTTCATCTCCTGGAGGCCGCGGCAGATGCCGAACAGCGGGATGCCTCGGGAGACGCAAGCCTCCGTCAACTGCAGCGCGACCTCGTCGCGATGGATGTCGTAGGGCTCGTGCTTGAGACTGGGCTCGGTGTTGAAGCGGGTCGGGTGCACGTTGGCACGGGCGCCGGTCAGGACCACGCCATCGACGACATCGAGCAGCGCGGCGATGTCGGTGATCTCGGGAACGCCGGCAAACATCAGCGGCAGCGCGCCTGCGACCTCGGCCACGGCGCTCAGGTTGCGTTCGCCCACCATCTGCACGGTGAACCTGTTCTCGACGCGATGGCTGTTGCCGATCACGCCGACGACCGGACGCTTCATGGCCCTCGTTTCTCTCCCTGGGAGCCCAGGCTCGATCTCCAATGAGCCCGGAGGCACAGACCATGCCTCGACAAATCATGCCTGTGTCGCAAAGCCGGATCAACATATGGCGGCGCGGGTCGCCAATGCCAATTCCGGACAACCCCGCAAGCGCCCCGCCGCAACCCCATCCCAAGCCTGCGCTTGATCCGCCAGCCGTTTTCGCCAATGTGTGGGGCCGATCAGCACAGAGGACGCCCCATGACCGCCCCCGCCGACCCGCGCCTCCAGGCCCGCAGCGACCTGGCCTGGGCCATCGCCGTGGGCGGCATCGGGGTGATCCTGTTCATGGCCGCGCTCGCCTTCAGCTGGTATTACGCTGCGGCGCTGTTCCTGCTGTTCTCCGGCATGCTGCTCGGTGTCGCGCTCAACGCGATGACCAGCCTGCTCGGCCGCGTGCTGCCCTGGCCGCACCCGGCGCGGCTCGTCATCGTCTGCGTGGCGCTCGCGGCCGTGCTCGTCGGCATCGTCTTCCTGGGCGGCACCACCATCGCGGAGCAGGCCAAGGTGCTGAGCGATACGATCAAGTCGCAGCTCGGCAACATCAAGGGCTTCCTCGACCGCAACGGCATCGACACCAGCTTCTTCGACTTCAACGCTGCGAACACGGCCACTGCCGCGCCTGATGGCGGCTCGACCACACCGACCCAGACGCCGTCCCATGGCCTGCCGGGCGGCCTGCCCTCGCCAAGCGCGCTGGCCTCCTCCGGCGGCGCCATCGTCAGCCAGACCTTCAAGCTGCTGCTCGGCACCGTCAGCGCCGTCGGCAACTTCTTCATCGTGTTGTTCTTAGGATTGGCCTTCGCGGCCCAGCCGGCGGTCTACCGCAGCGGATTGCTGTTCCTGGCGCCGGCGAAGTACCGCGACCAGGCCACCGTGATCGTCGACCGCATCAGCTACACGCTGGAGCGCTGGCTGATCGCCCAGATCACGACGATGTTCGCGGTCTTCCTGGTCACCTGGATCGGCCTTGCCATCATCGGCGTGCAGAGCTCGTTCATCCTGGGCATCCAGGCCGGCCTGCTGGCGTTCATTCCAACCGTCGGCGCGATCATCGCCGGCGTCATCGTGGTGCTGGCGAGCCTTGCCTCCGGCTGGGTCGCTGCGGTCAGCGCCTTCGTGCTGTTCCTCGGCGTGCACGCGATGGAGAGCTATGTGCTGACGCCGCTGATCCAGCGCCAGGCGCTGGACATCCCGCCGGCCACGCTGTTCGCGTTCCAGATCCTGCTCGGCATCGTGTTCGGCGTGTGGGGTCTGACCCTGGCGCTGCCGCTGATGGCGATCGCCAAGGTCATGATCGATTATTTCAAGAGCGACCACCGCACCGAGGACGCCGCCGCCGCGATCTGAGACGTCGGCCGGGAGCGATCGGTCATACGGCCCCTGCTCCGCTATCGCATGCGAGACGGAGCGTCCTGATGACCCGTCGAGTCGCCCGCTACGAACTCCTTAAGCCTGGCTTCCGACGGGCGACCCAGCCTGCCCAGGAAGGCATCCAGTTGCGGCTTCAATTTCGACACCACGAACTTGGAGCCTTCCGGCGTGAGGTGAATGATGTCCCAGATGATCGGCGTTTCCGGATCAATCTTCGTTGGACAATTCCTCACGCTGCAGATGGCATCGAGCACCGAAACGTACTGAACGCCAGGATGAGCGCGCGCGATGTCCCGGAGAACGTCGTCGGCCTTGAACGATGCCTCCACGGGCGTGAGCGCGTTGCCCACCGGCAGATGCGTCCGTTCGTATTTGAACAGGGTCTCAGCCAGCGGCGCCGGGAATTCCAGCGACGGCCCGAGCAACAGAACCGGAACGCCCGCGTCTTCCGCCTCCTTCAGCAACGCACCAAGATAGGTGTCGAAGCGCGGCGCGCCCGATCGGCCATAGGCTTCCACGTACCAGCGCCAATTGCCCGAAATGATCACCGCCGCGGGAGTCCGCGCCTTGATCTGCTCGCGCAGCAGACGATTGGCGTCATTGCAGTTTCGCGAAAACCCCTGCTGCAACTCGACAAAGGGAGCGCACGCAGCCGTGGTGAGCTGCATCAGTTGATAGTTGTCCGCTGGAAGGTAGTCACGCAGCCCCCAGGAATAATGGGCAGCGATGCTGTCTCCGGCGAGCAGAATGTTGCGCTTGTCTGCCACGGGCGTGAGACACGCGCCGAAATCGTAGCTCGACAACGGTTCTTCGGGCCCCAGAAAGCAGCTGTGCGTCCGGTAGAACGGGGTCACAGTCTGGGCATTGTAGCGCAGCATCCGCTCCTGCGACGGCGGGAAACGTCCTGCATAGCCCTCGTGCATGACGCCGTGCACCCCGACCGCAAGCAGGACGACGGCCGTGGCGGCAGTCAATCCTGAGACCCGCAGGCCGTTCCAGGTCATGCGCGCCCGGATGGGCCGCTCCACCGCAACATGGGACACGTACGCAAGCAGCACGACCGACGCCAGCAACGCCACCGTCCCGACATTCGAACTTGCGACGTCGAGCGGGAGTGCCGCCCTCCCGAGAACAAACACCGGCCAATGCCAGAGATAGAGCGAGTACGACAGCCGCCCCACAAGCGCCCCCGCATCCTCGAACGGAAGCCGGGGCCGGCCCTCCTCCCGATTGAAGGCGATGATGGAGAGAGCCGCGCCGAGACAAGGGATGAGGGCATGCAGCCCCGGAAAGCGGGTCTCGGACCGGAACATGACCACCGGAATCACGACGAGCGCCAGGCCGACCACCCCAAAGACGCAGCGCGCCACGAACCTGACCGGCGACCAGCGATGGAGAAAAAAGGCGACGCTTCCGATCAGGAATTCCCAGGCGCGCAGAGGAGCAAGGTAGAACGCGGCGGAGGCCGAATTCTTGATCAGGAGCTCGTCGAGAATACACAGCGCCAGCGTGCCGGATATGACGAGAGAGAGCGAGGACTTCGACGCCGGATCGCGAAAGAGCTTGCTCCAGACCCACGTGATGACCGGAAACAAGAAGTAGAATTGCTCTTCGACGGACAGTGACCAGGTATGAATCAGAACCTTGCCCATCGTCGGGAGATCGAAGTAACCGGTCTCCATCCAGAAGAACACGTTCGACGAAAACAGCAGCGTCGATATCGCGCTTCCGAAGAAGGTTCGGTAGTCGCCCGGCGGCACCAGGAAATAGCCGACGATCCCCGTCACGCCGATCATCAGGTAAAGCGCCGGCAGCAGGCGCCTTGCCCTGCGCTCGTAGAACGCCAGGAACGAGAACGAGTCGGAGGCAAGTCCCGCCCAGATCAACCGGGAGATCACGTAGCCAGAGATGACGAAGAAGACGTCGACGCCGACGAAGCCGCCGCCGAATCCCGGCAGCTCATAGTGAAATCCGATCACCGAAATGACGGCGAACGCGCGCAGACAATCGATGTCCGCGCGATACTCCAAACGCCCCGAAACGCTCACACTGACAACCCGCATCGGCGAGGCCAACTTGGCCTACCGGGCTACCGGTGACACGCATGGAAACGAAACTCAACATTCAGAAACAATCATTGGAACTAAGCATGACATGGTGTGACCAAGTCGCCGCACTCCAGCGCGCCAAAGCCTATTGAACAGCCTTTTCGTGGCTGATGACCGAATTTCGGTGCGTGAACCGAACGTAGGCGAGACGGCGAACGATCGCCGCTTCAAAGCCACCATTGCGCCGTAATTCACGTCCGAACGCAGCCAGAACACTTCCCAAACTATCAACTAAGAAGTCTAGCCGGCCGGCATCGCGGTCTCGACGAGCTTGGCCCAATAGCTGATGCCGTGCGGGATCACGTCATCGTTGAAATCATATTCGGGGTGATGCACGCCGGCGCCATCGCCGATGCCCATGAAGACGAACGCGCCGGGCCGCGCCTGCAGCATGTAGGCGAAGTCCTCGCCGCCGAGCCGGGGCGGCATGTCGGTGATGACCTGATCCGGCCCGACGACGCTGCGCGCCACGTCGGCGGCGAACGCGGTCTGCTCCGCATGGTTGATGACGACCGGATACCCCCATTCGTAATCGATCTCCGCCTCGACGCCCATGCCGCTCGCGAGCGCCGTCACGAGGCCCTTGAAGCGCTCGTCCATCAAACGGCGGATGTCCTCGTCGAGCGTGCGCACGGTGCCGCCGATGATCGCGGTCTGCGGAATGATGTTGTCGGCAGTCGTCCCCGCGTGGAAGCGCGTGATCGACAGCACCGCGCTCTCGACCGGATCGACGTTGCGCGCCACGATCGTCTGCAGCGCGGTCACGATCTGCGCACCGGCGATGATCGGATCGACGCATTTGTTCGGCCGCGCGGCATGGCCGCCGAGGCCTTTCAGGCGCACCTCGAAGGTGTCGGCGGCGGCCATCACCGCGCCGGTGCGCGTCGCGACGGTCCCGAGCGGAAGACCCGGCGCGTTGTGCAGGCCATAGACCTCCTCGATGCCGAAGCGCTCCATCAGGCCGTCCTCGACCATCGCACGGCCACCGGCCCCGCCCTCCTCGGCCGGCTGAAAGATGACGATGGCGGTGCCGGCGAAGTTGCGCGTCTCGGCGAGATAGCGCGCCGCGCCCAGCAGCATCGCGGTGTGGCCGTCATGGCCGCAGGCGTGCATCCGGCCCGGAATGGTGGACTTGTGCGGGAGGTCGCCGACCTCCTGCAGCGGCAGCGCATCCATGTCGGCGCGCAGGCCGATGACACGCTGCGACGGCTCGCGCCCGCGGATGACGCCGACCACGCCGGTCCTGCCGATACCGGCGACGACCTCATCGACGCCGAACGACCTCAACAGCTCGGCAACGCGCGCGGCCGTCCGATGCACCTCGTAGAGCAGTTCGGGATGCTGGTGGAAGTCGCGGCGCCAGACCTTGGCGTCTTCGGCGAGCTCGGCGGCGCGGTTGATGATCGGCATGACGGAGTTCCGGAAAATGAGAGCACGCCGTGGCGACGTGCGTGTCATCTCATTGCATGTCGCGCGACGGCAAAACACAAGCCACATTCGCTCATGCGATGCTGCGCAGGCTGCATTGCCGCGGTGATGCGGCCGTTCAAAAACGCCTGAGCTGATCCGCTTAGGATCGAAGGCCGCGCAGCTCGCGCGCGAGATTGCTCCGCGCCTTCCGGTCGAGCGCGGCGGCAAAGCCCGCATCCGGATAGATCACGGGGCGGCTTCCGAAGCGCTCCAGCACCGCCGCGCGCCCGGCGCGGTAGGCGTCGTCCGGCACATCAGCATATTCGCGCCGGATCGCATCGGCATAGGCGTCGTAGCTGGCCTCGTCGCTGCCGAGAATGGCGAGATCGATCGAGACGAGCAGCGCGCCCAGCCGATCGCCGGGCGCGACATCGTGGGTGCGGGTCAGCCGGATCAGGCGTCCGACCTCGTCGCGCAGATCGGCCGCGACATGACGCTCGGCAAGGACGGCGCTCTGCTCCTCATTGTCGGACCGCGTCGGATCATACACGACGTCGTGCCACCAGATCGCGAGCGTCAGGATCTCGCGGTCGCGGACGTTGAGGTCGGCAACGCGAGCGAGCTCGGCCAGGCAGTCCTGGATGTGGCGAAGATCATGGTAGTGCCGTCCCGCCGCGGAGTAGGCTTCGACCAGATCGTCATGCGTCATGGTGGCGTTCCGTCGGCAGCAGCGGCTACGCGGTGCTCAGCCGGCCGAGGTCAGCACCGTCTCGGTGTGCTCGACATCCGGAGGGCTGGCGAAATACTGCCCGACCAGGCCGCGCCATTCGGTGAAGTTCTCCGAGCCACGGAAATCGACCGTGTGGCTCTCGAGCGTCTCCCACTTCACCATCAGGCGGTAGCGTTGCGGCTTCTCGATCGACTTGTGCAGCTCGAAGCCGTGAAAGCCCTTGGAGCGGCCGAACGCGGCGCGTGCTTTGGCCACCGCGGCCTCGAAATCCTTCTCCGTGCCCGGCTTGACGTCGATCTGGGCGATTTCCGTGATCATGCTCTGTCGGCCTCCCCTGGTGTGGGCCGCTTGTCTAGCCCAGACCTCGGGAGAGCGAAAGCCGCGCCTCAGCTCGACAATACCGCCTGTTCCGACTGCGGCAGGCTGGCAGAAGCGGCGGCGCGCTGGCGGCGGTAGCGGTCGAGCGACAGCGGCAGCTCCTCCGACGCTTCGACCCGGTTGCGACCGGAGCGCTTGGCCTTGTAGAGCGCGGTATCGGCGGCCGCGAGCAGCACGTCGAGTTCGGTCCCGCCCGGCCCGCCGGCGACGCCGATGCTGACGGTGGTGTCCACCGGCTGGTCCTCGCGCACCACCCCGGAGGCCGCGAACGCCTCGCGGACACGCTCGGCGGCGACCATGGCCTCTTCGATGGAACAGGGCAGAAGGGCTGCGAACTCCTCGCCGCCGATCCGGCCCGAGAGATCGGTGAGGCGCAGATTGTTGACCACGACGTCTGCGAAGATCTTCAGGACCTCGTCGCCCTCGGCGTGGCCGAAGCGGTCGTTGATCGACTTGAAATGATCGATGTCGAAGATCAGCACGCTGACCGGCCGCTGCTCGCGCGCCTCGCGCTCGATCAGTTGCGCGCAGGACTCGGCAAAGCCGCGCCGATTGAGCAGGCCCGTCAGCGGGTCGGTGGTCGCCGCGCGCTTGTGGGCGCTGACGATGCGCTCCGACACCAGCATGAAGATCACGAACACGGTGCCGACAGCGTAGAGCACGAGCTCGATCGAGAAGATCGTGACCCAGGCCCCGGCGAAGGCGCCGTCGGACTCGCGCAGCATGTTGCCGAGCAGGATCGGCAGCATCAGGACGAAGCCGTGCATCACCGGCACGATCAGCGCCGGCCAGCGCTTGTGCAGAGACCGCCGCCGCTCCTGCCACAGCTCGGCCGCGGTGAGCATGGCATAGATCACGACGATCGCGGCGCCGATCGTCAGCCGCAGCGCCTGCGCCGAGGGATCGAGCAGCATGCCGCTGGCGATCCAGACGATGGCGCCGAGCACGAGTCCGGGCACGCTCGGCCGCTTGCCATGAAACACGCGCGCGGCGTTCCACACCATGGCGGTGGCGATCAGGCCGATCGAGCTCAGGAACAGCGACACCACCTCGCCATAGAGCTCCCCGATCAACGTCCACAGCGCGATCGCGACCGCGCCGAGGACATAGGCCGCGCCCCACCAGCGCAGCGCCGGCGTGTTCTCCTGCCGTCCGAAGTGCAGCAACATGGCGCCAAGCAGCGCCGCGACCATGGTCGCTACGATGTCGAGCGTCATGCTGTCGAGTGCCATCCGTCACCTCGGTTGCTGCGGCGGCGCGGAGACTTTGGTTAGCGCGGCCTTGTCGCGATCAACCTAGCGAGCGGTCTGTTCGAAAGAGGTTTGCCTGGGATACCAAGTTTTCTCGAAAAGCTCGGCACAACTCGTCGGCAAATTGCTGCGCAAAATGCTGCAAACAGGATTCAAAACCGATCGCGCCAGGCACCATGCGCGCCCGCCTTGATTGCACGAAATGCAGCTCATTATTGAGAGTTGCGGAACTGAGCATGTGGAATCAATCGTTTCCCGCTCCGCACCGAACACTCATGGAAACGATAAGAAACCTTCTCAAATTTGAGATCATCTCTCCCTACCACGGCGCGACAGCAGCGCGATCGGTCGCATGCGATGGGGACGAGAATGTCTTTCGACGACGATTCATACGACAGCCAGGCCGCACCAAATCATCCGTCGCGCGATCCGCAAGCAACCCAGGGCGTCGATCGCCGCACGCTGCTGCGCAATGCCATGGGCGTCTCGGCGCTCGGCCTCGGTGCCAGCCTGTTGCCGGGCCAGGCCGCGCACGCGCATTGGCGCATGCACCACCATCATCACCACGTCACCACCAGCTTCGCGCTCGCCGTCCTCCCCGATACGCAGTTCTACTCGCGCTATGCGACCTCCGAGGAAGGCCAGGCCTATCAGCGGCAATATGGCAGCACGCCCTATCCGGCGCAGACCCAGTTCATTGTCGACAACGCCGCGAAATATCACATCCCATTCACGATCCATCTCGGCGACGTCGTCGACCAGTCCAGGCATCCGCAGCAATGGGCCGTCGCCGACGCCGCAATGAAGCTGCTGGAGAATGCCGGCCGGCCGTATTCGGTGCTGGCCGGCAATCACGACGTGCTGTCGGCGCTGGAGTTCGAGAGCGCGGCGAGCCAGAGCGCGGGCACCGATGCGCAGCGCGGTTCATCGGAGCCGTATCTGTCCTGGTTTCCGGCCAGCCGCGCGGCGAAGCAGCGGACCTTCCTGGAGCGGCATCCGAGCGGCTGGCACGAGGCGCATGTGTTCCACGCCTGCGGCGTCAGCTTCATGGTGCTGTCGCTGTCGTGGCGTGCCTCGGACGACGCCGTCGCCTGGGCGCGCAGCATGATCGCGCGGCACCCGATGCTGCCGGTCATCCTCGCCAACCACCAGTTGCTCAACATCGCCAATGACGGCACGAGCCCGCTCGAGGTCGCCTACGGTCAATACCTCTGGGAGAAGCTGATCCGCAGCAACGACCAGATCTTCATGACGCTCAACGGCCACTATCATGGCGGCGCGCTGCTGACGAAGATCAACGACTTCCATAACCCCGTGCACCAGATGGTGGTCGACTATCAGATGGCCTATCAGGGCGGCAACGGCCTGATGCGGCTCTACGAGTTCGACTTCACGGCCAACAAGATCGACGTCGCCTCGTTCTCGCCTTGGGTGGTCGAGAAGCCGAAGGACAGTCTCAAGCAGTTCGACCGCGCCTGGCTGACGGAGGACAACCACGAGTTCTCGATTGCCATCGACTTCCGCCGGCGTTTTTCACGCTTCACCAATTTCTGCCATCTGCCGGCCTTCGCCGGCACGCCGATCCTGCCGCGGGTGAAGCAGGATCTCTATGCCAACTACACCGAGGCGCCGGAGCCGGTGGTGGTGCCGCCCGCGAACGAACAGGACTATCCGCTGATCGCCGAGACAACAGCGCATTGGCGGATCGCGTCGTCGGCGATCGGCAAGGCGGTGGCCGCCGGCACCGCGCTGTCGGACCTCACCGCCGCCAACCCAATGCAGCGCGCATCGCTCGCCGGTGCCGCGGAGGTCGCCGATGTGGCCTTCACCGCCGACAAGCACCGCCTGTCGTCAGCGCCGGGGAGCGTTCAGTTCCTCAACACCACCAAGCAAGGCGCCGGCCGCTTCAGCTGGTTCACGACGGCGGCCAACGCGCCGATCAATGCCGCGACCTTCGCATCCGGCTACACGGTCGAGGCCTTCATCAAGATCGATCCGAACTGGAAGGCGGCCGATCATGCCTGGTGCAACATACTCACCCGCTTCGGCAACCGCGGCTGGCTGCCGGGCTATGCCGGCGGCGACCCGGAATCGCCGCCGATCCTGTTCGCGATCTCCAACCTCCGCGAGGTGCAGTGGGAGATCGTGCCGTCGAGCTCGACCAGGCAGCCGCAGACCGACTGGTCCGGCGAGATCATGCTCGACACCTGGTATCACCTCGCCATCGTCAACGACCCCACCGATAACTCCACCGTGCTCTACATCGAGGGCGCGCCGGTCGTGCGCAGCGTGATCGGCGGCAACGGCATCGCGAGCGTCGCAGCGTCCCAGCCCTGGGCGCTCGGCTGCGGCTGGTGGGACCGCGCGCCGTCCGATGGCTTCATCGGCAGCATCGGCGAGGTCCGCGTGGTGTCGAAGCCGCTGGCGCCGAGCCAATGGCTGACCGCGCGCCGCGCCAGCGCCTGATCACACAACCTCCAAGCAAAACGGGCGCCCGCGAGGGCGCCCGTTCGTATTGGGTGCTGACGGATCCGGCCGCAGCCGGACCCAGGAGATCAGCGCTTCGAGAACTGGAAGGAGCGGCGGGCCTTGGCCTTGCCGTACTTCTTACGCTCGACGACGCGCGAGTCGCGGGTCAGGAAGCCGCCCTTCTTGAGGACGCTGCGCAGCTCCGGCTCGAAATTGGTCAGAGCCTTGGACAGGCCGTGACGCACCGCGCCGGCCTGGCCGGACAGACCGCCGCCGGCGACCGTGCAGATCACGTCGTACTGGCCCTTGCGGGCGGCGACGACCATCGGCTGCTCGATCATCATGCGCAGCACCGGACGGGCGAAGTAGACCTCGATGTCGCGGGTGTTGACGGTGACCTTGCCGGAGCCCGGCTTGATCCAGACGCGGGCGACCGCGTCCTTGCGCTTGCCGGTGGCATAGGCGCGGCCGAACTTGTCGACCTTCTTCTCATACTTCGGAGCGTCCGGGGCCGTGACGGCGCCCTTGAGCTGCGACAGCTGATCGAGAGACTGGATGCTTTCGGCCATCTTATGCGGCCCTCGTGTTCTTGCGGTTCAACTTGGCGATGTCGATCTTCTCGGGGTTCTGCGCCTCGTGCGGATGATCAGGTCCGCCATAGACACGCAGATTGCCCATCTGCACGCGGCCGAGCGGGCCGCGCGGGATCATGCGCTCGATGGCCTTCTCGATCACGCGCTCGGGGAAGCGGCCCTCGAGGATCTGGCGCGCGGTGCGCTCCTTGACGTGGCCGACATAGCCGGTGTGCTTGTAGTACGTCTTCTGCTCGCGCTTGCGGCCGGTCAGCACGGCATGCGCGGCATTGACGATGATGACGTTGTCGCCGCAATCGACGTGCGGGGTATAGATCGGGAGGTGCTTGCCGCGCAGCCGCATCGCGACCAGCGTGGCGAGACGACCGACGACCAGACCCTTGGCGTCGATCACGACCCACTTCTTCTGGACCTCGGCCGGCTTTGCCGAAAAGGTTTTCATGAGAGATATCCGTGACAGGGAGAATGCGGCGCGGGTGACGCGCCGAACTGGTCGCAGCTTCTAGAGAAGCGGCCTGCATTCGTCAACGCCATCCACGCGAAATTAATACAATAAAAACAGCTACTTACAAATATGGTGCAATAATACCCTAAAAAACCCTACGCATTCGGAATGGAATAGGTCGCCGTGACATGGGCGATCGGATCAGGCGATTCCCCTGACAACAGCGTAACTTCGCCGACCGCTAGCCGCTTGCCGAGCTTGAGCAGCCGCGCCTCCGCCAGCACGTCGGCGCCGGCCCCGCCCTTGCGCAGGAAGTTGATGTTGAGATTCGTGGTCACGGCGAGCCCGACCGGGCCGATCGCCGACAAGAGCACCACGTACATCGCGAAATCGGCCAGCGCCATCAGCGTCGGCCCGGAGACGGTGCCGCCGGGGCGCAACATGCGCTCGTTGAAGCGCTGGCGCATCCGGCAGCTCTTGCCATCGGCGCTCTCGATCGAAATGTCGCCGCCGGTGCGGAACGCCTGGGGAAATTCCGCGTGCAGGAACGCTTCCAGCTCCGCGATGGTCATCTTCGCCGTCATGTCTCCCCCTGCTCTCGTCGTCGCTCATCTGTTACATTAGCTGCATCGACGCGCCCATATGGAAATCGCAATGTCCGCCCCTGCCCTCGCCGACGCCGCCGATACGCCGATTTTGTTGCGCGAGATGGCGGGCGCCGTCGCCGTGCTCACGCTCAACCGCCCGGCACAGCGCAACAGCCTGTCGGAGCCGCTGATCGCAGAGCTGCATCAGGCCCTGGCCGAGATCGGCGCCGACAAGGCCGTGCGCGCCGTGGTGATCGCAGCAAATGGCCCGGCGTTCTGCGCCGGCCATGACCTCAAGGAACTCACCGCGCATCGCGGCGACGCCGACCGCGGCCGCGCCTTCTTCGCCAAACTGATGAATGCCTGCAGTGCGATGATGCAGGCGATCGTGCATCTGCCGAAGCCCGTTGTCGCGTCCGTGCAGGGCATCGCCACCGCCGCCGGCTGCCAACTGGTCGCGAGCTGCGATCTCGCCGTCGCCTCCGAGCGCGCCTCGTTCGCTACGCCCGGCGTCGACATCGGCCTGTTCTGCTCGACGCCGATGGTGGCGCTGTCGCGCAACGTGCCCCGCAAGCAGGCGATGGAGATGCTGCTGACCGGCGAGCCGGTTCCCGCCCCGCGCGCCCGCGAATTGGGCCTCGTCAACCGCGTGGTCACGGCCGGCACGGAGCGCGACACCGCGATTGCGCTGGCACAACAAGTGGCGCGCAAATCGGCCTATACGATCAAGCTCGGCAAGGAGGCATTCTACCGCCAGGCCGAGATGAGCCTTGCCGACGCCTATCGCTATGCGGCAGAGGTGATGACGCAGAACATGCTCGCCCGCGACGCGGAGGAAGGCATCGGCGCCTTCATCGAAAAGCGGACGCCGACGTGGCGGGATGAGTGAGCACCGACGCTCTCTCCGCCGTCATCGCGAGCGCAGCGCCGCGATCCAGAGTCCCACCCGAGCCCCTGGATTGCTTCGTCGCTGTCGCTCCTCGCAATGACGGTTTCAGCAACTTCGTCATTCCGGGGCGATGCGAAGCATCGAACCCGGAATCTCGAATTGGTCGAACTCAGCTCGAGATTCCGGGTTCGCCCTCCGGGCGCCCTGGAATGACGGCAACTAATAGAAGCGCGAGCCCATGAATCACGACACCTACCCCGACGACTACATCCGCGGCATTCTCAACGGTGTGAAGGTGATCGCGATGGTCGGCGCCTCGCCGTCCGAGATCCGGCCGAGCTTCTTCGCCTTCAAATATCTGGTGCAACGCGGCTACGACATGATCCCGGTGAATCCCGGCCATGTCGGCAAGAGCCTGATGGGCCGCCCCTTCGTCGCCTCGCTCGCCGACATCGGCCGCCCGATCGACATGGTCGACATCTTCCGGAGCTCGCAGCACATCATGCCCGTCGTCGACGAGGCGCTGAAGCTCTCACCCTTGCCGAAGGTGATCTGGATGCAGCTCGGCGCGCGTGACGATGCGGCGGCCGAGAAGGCCGAGGCTGCCGGGCTGAAGGTCGTGATGAACCGATGCCCCAAGATCGAGTATGGCCGGCTGTCGTCGGAGATCTCGTGGATGGGCGTCAACTCCCGCACCATCAGCGCCAAGCGCGCGCCAATCCCGACCCAGGGCATGCGGCTGTCGCTGAACCGCACCAGCGTCGGCGGCGGCGCGACGGCCGCGGCCGACCGCGCCGCGAAGGACAGAAGCGATCCTACCTGACGCATCTGCGAAAGGAACGTGTCGCGACGACGGCGCGACACAGCAGCGCATTTCAAATCGGAGCGATCGGCGACGGCAGCCTTGACGCCATCCTGGCCGCTGGCAAATGTCCTCCGCCGGGATGACGCGGAGGCGCACGATGCGCGCTATCGACACCGTCCCCCATCATCGATCCCTGCGCCAGCTGGCGCCGGCGCGCAACGGATCAAGCCAAGAGGAAACACCATGACCGAACGTCCCCCGGGATTTGCCACCCTCGCCATTCACGCCGGCGCCCAGCCCGACCCGACCACGGGCGCGCGGGCGACGCCGATCTACCAGACCACGTCCTTCGTGTTCAACGATGCCGACCACGCCGCCTCGCTGTTCGGGCTGCAGGCGTTCGGCAACATCTACACCCGCATCGGCAACCCGACCAACGCCGTGCTGGAGGAGCGCGTCGCCGCGCTCGAGGGCGGCACCGCCGCGCTGGCCGTTGCCTCGGGCCATGCCGCGCAGGTCGTGGCGCTGCAGCAGTTGCTGGCCCCGGGCGACGAATTCATTGCCGCGCGAAAACTCTATGGCGGCTCGATCAACCAGTTCACGCACGCGTTCAAGAGT
Organism: Bradyrhizobium sp. SZCCHNRI1009; assembly: GCF_032487575.1. Taxonomy (NCBI): domain Bacteria; kingdom Pseudomonadati; phylum Pseudomonadota; class Alphaproteobacteria; order Hyphomicrobiales; family Nitrobacteraceae; genus Bradyrhizobium; species Bradyrhizobium sp. SZCCHNRI1009. The sequence continues at coordinate 169,758 of NZ_JAUEUL010000011.1, forward strand.
TTCGGCTGGAACGTGGTGTGGGCCGACACCGATGACGTCGCGAGCTTCGAGGCCGCGGTCTCGCCGCGCACCAAGGCGATCTTCATCGAGTCGCTCGCCAATCCCGGCGGCACCATCACCGACATCGAGGCGGTCGCGCAGGTCGCGCGCAAGGCGGGCGTGCCGCTGATCGTCGACAATACCTTGGCCTCGCCCTACCTGATCCGCCCGATCGATCACGGCGCCGACATCGTGCTGCACTCGCTGACCAAGTTCCTCGGCGGCCACGGCAACTCGATCGGCGGCGTCATCGTCGATGCCGGCACCTTCGACTGGGCCGGCGGTGGCGACAAATATCCGATGCTGACGCAGCCGCGTCCCGAATATCACGGCATCCGCCTGCACGAGACGTTCGGCAATTTCGCCTTCGCGATCGCCTGCCGCGTGCTGGGCCTGCGCGATCTCGGCCCCGCGCTGTCGCCGTTCAACGCCTTCATGATCCTGACGGGCATCGAGACGCTGCCGCTGCGCATGCAGAAGCACTGCGACAACGCCAAGGCGGTCGCCGAATATCTCAGCAGGCATCCCGCCGTGGCGTCGGTGAGTTACGCCGGCCTGCCCGAGGACAAGTATCACACGCTCGCCCGCAAATACTGCCCGAAAGGCGCCGGCGCCGTGTTCACCTTCTCGCTCAAGGGTGGCTACGATGCCGGGGTCAAGCTCGTGTCGAACCTGAAGCTGTTCTCGCATCTCGCCAATGTCGGCGACACCCGCTCGCTGGTGATCCACCCGGCCTCGACCACCCACAGCCAGCTCGACGATGCCGCCAAGATCAAGGCCGGCGCCGGCCCCGACATCGTCCGCATCTCCGTCGGCATCGAGGACAAGGAAGACCTGATCGCCGACCTCGAGCAGGCGCTGAGCGCGTAGGCGTGTCGGCAGCTGCGCTGAACGTGCGGCGATCTCAGACGCGAGTTGCACACGCATATCGCCATCGACGTCATGCCCGGGGCTTGACGAACGGCTGAGACCGAGATGGCGATCCGGGCCTCGAAAACAAAGAGAGCGCGACAGGCCTCCCCTGGCCTTCCGCGCTCTCTTTCGTCCCACGGTCATGCCGTTGCCGGCGTCTCGGACCGCGCCCTCGTTAACTCCGGATCTAGCTCAGCAGCACCAGCAGGCTCGCCTGCGCGGGGCTCGTCAGCGGAAGCGCGGCGGTCGCGATCGACCGGCGCGCCGTCAGCGCCTGGCGACAGGCGGCGACCTCGTCGGCGATGGCAAGATGCGGTTGCGACGCTTCAGTCCTGGACAGCAGCCTGAGACGTGCGGACGCCGACATCACGATGACCGACATGCGCGAACCCTTCTGGTCTGACACTCTGATGGAAATGCAGCAGAGATTTTCATCCCGGACGCAGACAGTGCTGGTTTGCGTCCAGCCGGCCTTCAAAATCGCCGGCACCCGTAACCTTGCACCCGCAGAACTTAACAAAAGCTGAAAAAGCCCGTCCTTCTACGGGTGATTGCAGCCCCGTTCCGCGCGCTGGAAGGTTTTCGTTAACCATACAGGGCCCATCCTGCCGGCCATGGAATCGCTCCGGTGCAGCCAACAGCACCGATGTCGCATGGCATCACGCCGGCCGTCCCGGAGCTGCAAGGAGAGCAGAATGCGAACGTTGGTGATCATGATGCTGCTGGCGGCCATCGCGGCGAATGGCGTCGTGCTCGCAGCCGACCTGCCGGCCGTCCACGACAAGCTCGTCCACTACAAGGCCCGCCGCGCCGTCAAGGCGCCGCCCACAATCGTCGTCGTCAAGGACCAGGACTCGCTGATCTCCCCGATGTGGCCCTCCACGCCGCTGCTGCTCGGCCGCCAGGAGCTGCCCGGCTATTACGGCCGCGCCTTCTCCTACGACTATCAGGGCCCCTATTACGGCGGCGAGGGCTACACCAATTACATGTTCCGCCTGCCTTATACCTGCGGCGTGTACGGGTATTGTTGAGGCGCCGAGCCCCCCTCAAATCCGCTTCTGCCAACAGCAAAGCTCTTCCGGCGCAGCTCCGCTTCGCCTAGAAGTTGCTCATGGAGCATTCTGCCTTCCATCCAGAGGACAAGGCGCGGTCGCTGATCGACCGGCAATTGCTGGCGTGCGGATGGCTGATCCAATCCAAGGATGAACTGAACCTCGGCGCGGGCATCGGCGTCGCCGTGCGCGAGTTCCAGACCGATTCCGGCCCGGTCGATTATGGCCTGTTCGTAGGCCGCAAGCTCTGCGGCGTGATTGAGGCCAAGCCGGCGGGCACCACCCTCTCCGGCTTTGCCGAGCAGGCCTCACGCTATATCGCCAGCGTGCCCAAGCATCTGGTCCGCGCCGAAGGGCAGGTTCGCTTCGAATACGTGGCCTCCGGCACCGAGACCCTGTTTCGCGACCACGCCGACCCCGACCCGGCCTCCCGCCGGGTGTTCGCCTTCCACCGTCCGGAGACGCTGGAGCGCTGGCTCAAGGAGCCCGCCACCTTGCGCGGGCGACTCCAGGCGATGCCGCCGGTCATCACCGACGGCTTACGCGCCTGCCAGAGTGACGCGATCTCGGCGCTCGAAGCCTCGATGCGGCAGAACCGCGCCCGAGCGCTGGTGCAGATGGCGACCGGCGCCGGCAAGACCTTCACGGCCTGCACCCTGTCCTACCGCCTGCTCGCCCATGCCGGCTTCCGCCGCATCCTGTTCCTCGCCGACCGGGCCAACCTCGTGCGCCAGACCCGCGACGAATATCTCGCCTTTCGCCCGCCCGGCACCGGCCGCTCCTTCTCCGAAATCTACAACGTGCAGAAACTCGGCGCCGCCGGCCTCGACAAGGACGCTCAGGTCGTCATCGCCACCATCCAGCGGGTCTATTCGGTCCTGACCGGCAAGGAGCTGGCCGAGGAGGAGGAAGAGGCCTCCTCGTTTGAAACCGCCCGCGCGGACACCGAGCGCCTCGTCGCCTACAACCCGGCGATCCCGATCGAGAGCTTCGACCTCGTCATCACCGACGAATGCCACCGCTCGATCTACGGCACCTGGCGCCAGGTGCTGGACTATTTCGACGCCTTCATCGTCGGCCTCACCGCGACGCCGGCGCTGCACACCCTCGGCTTCTTCGGCCGCAACCTGGTCGCGCAATACCCGTTCGAGCGCTCTGTGGTCGACGGCGTCAATGTCGGCTTCGACGTCTTCCGCATCAGGACCGAAATCGGCGAGCGCGGCAGCACGGTGAAATCCGGCTATGAGATCCCGGTGCGCGACAAGCGCACCCGCGCCCAGCGCTACGAGACGCTGGATGCCGACTTCACCTACACGGCCGCCCAGCTCGACCGCACGGTGCTCGCCACCAACCAGATCCGCACCGTGCTGGACGCCTACCGCAACGCGCTGTTCACCGAGCTGTTTCCCGGCCGCACCGAGGTGCCGAAGACCCTGATCTTCGCCAAGGACGATCACCACGCCGAGGAGATCACGACCATCGTCCGCGACGTCTTCGGCAAGGGCAACGACTTCGCCAAGAAGATCACCTACAAGACCGACGGCGCCGACCCGGAAGGCCTGATCCGCGCCTTCCGCAACGACTACAATCCGCGCATCGCCGTCACCGTCGACATGATCGCAACCGGAACCGACATCAGGCCGCTGGAGGTCGTGATCTTCCTGCGCGACGTCAAGTCCGAGCTGTATTTCGAGCAGATGAAGGGCCGCGGCGCCCGCATCATCTCGCCTGACAAGCTGCGCGAGGTCACGCCCGACGCCGACGCCAAGACGCGCTTCGTGCTGATCGATGCCGTCGGGGTCACCGAGAGCCTGAAGAGCGTGTCGCAGCCGCTGGAGCGGCAGCGCGCGGTCTCGTTCGACCGGCTGATCGACGACATCGCCGCCGGCCGCCGCGACGACGACGCCTTCGCCACCCTGGCCGGCCGGCTCGCCGCGCTCGACCGCCGCATCGGCGACAAGGATCGCGCGGCGATCGCCAAGGCCTCCGGCGGCCTCGACCTCCACGGCCTCGCCAGCCGCCTGCTCGATGCCATCGATCCCGACGTGCTGGCCACGCGCGTCTCGCCCGAGGCGCCCGAGCCGGAGCAACAGAAGGTGCGCGACACCGCCAAGGACGAGGCCGCCGCCGTGTTCGACGATCCGGCGCTGCGGCGCCTGTTGAAGGAGGTCAAGGCCGCCGCCGACATCCGCATCGACACCATCTCGGTCGACGCCGTCGTCTCCTCCGGCTGGGACGAAAAGAAGGCCACCGACACCATCGCCCGCTTCCAGCGCTTCCTGGCCGAGCGCCGCGACGAGCTGACCGCGCTGCAGATCCTGTATCATTTGCCCTACGCCCAACGCCGCCTGACCTACGAGGCCGTCGACGAGCTGCGCGAGGCGCTGAAACGCCCGCCCTGGCTGCTGGAACCGCCGGACATCTGGCGCGCCTACAAGCGGCTCGCCGCCGACAAGGTCCGCGGCACTCCCGCCGGCACGCTGGCTGACATCGTCATGCTGGTGCGCTATGCCATCGGCGAGGCCGAGTCGCTGGAACCACTGTCTTCGCTCGTCGCCGGCCGCTTCAACCTCTGGCTCGGCCGCGAGGAGAAGGCGGGGCGCAGCTACAGCGACGCGCAACGCAACTGGCTGATGGCGATCCGCGACCATCTCGCTGTCAACATCGAGGTCAGGCCCGAGGATTTGATGGAAGCCCCCGAATTCACCGCCCGCGGCGGCATCATCCGGGCCCGCGCGCTGTTCGGCGCACGGCTGCCCGCGCTGCTGGATGAGATTACGGACGCGCTGGTGGCGTGATGGATGTAACGACTTCCATAACCGCAGTCGGCACTCCTAGCGGAGAAGTCCGACGGGAATTGCCGGAGAGTTGGTCTTGGATCCCGCTCGGTGAAATCGTCGAAATTCACGACCACCGCCGTCGCCCAATCAAGGCACAGGACAGACAGACGCGGATTCAAGGAAAATCCTCGGCTGAGCTATTTCCCTATTACGGTGCAACAGGCCAAGTCGGTCTGATCGACGGATTTCTGTTCGACTTTCCTGCAATTCTTCTGGGCGAGGATGGTGCACCATTTCTGGATCGTCAGCGAGCGAAAGCTTACGCGGTCGAGGGCAACTACTGGGTGAATAATCACGCCCACATCTTGACACCAAAAGGCTCCGTGCTTGCTCGATGGCTTCTTCATTCACTCAACTTCGTAGATTATGAACCGCATGTCGGTGGGACGACACGCTTAAAGCTAACCAAGGGCGATCTTGAGCAAATTCCCATTCCTCTCGCTCCGCTCCCCGAACAGCGTCGCATTGTCGCGCGCATCGATGAGCTGTTTGCCGAGATCGCTGCAGGCGAAGCCGCACTCGCCGACGCGCGCAAGGGCCTCGAAACCTTCCGCCGCGCGCTGCTGAAGGCGGCGGTCACGGGTGAATTGACCAGGGATTGGCGAACGAACCAACCAACATCGGAATCCGGCGACGATGTTCTCAAGCGGATCGGGAAGAACGCTGCATCCAATGGCCGCAAGCGTCGGATAGCGAGTGCGGCCCAACTGGACACCTCCGATCTGCCGACCCTTCCCGAGACGTGGTCGTGGGCGCAATTGGGAGAACTCGGCGAAATCGTTGGAGGCATCACAGTAGATAAGAAGAGAAAGCCGGAAACTGCTGTAACGGTACCCTATCTGCGAGTCGCCAACGTCCAGCGCGGACACATCGACCTTTCGGAAGTAAAGTCGATCGTTGTAGAGCGGACTTCCGCTGAGCGACTGCGGCTACAGGAAGGTGACTTGCTCCTCAACGAGGGCGGGGATCGAGACAAGATTGGGCGGGGCTGGGTGTGGGATGGAAGCATTCCGGACATGATTCACCAGAACCACGTTTTTCGCGTCCGTCTCAACGACAAAGCTCTAAATTCCTACTTCGTATCTCACTACGCAAACGAGCTCGGACGCCGCTTTTTTGTCGAGCAAGGGAAGCAGACTACGAACTTGGCCTCAATCAGCCTTAGCAAGGTGATGACACTTCCTGTTCCGGTTCCTCCGCCTGCCGAGACAGAGGAAATTGTCCGTCGTGTCTCCGAGGCATTGTCAATCGCCGACGACACTCTCGCTCAACTCGACGCCGAAGCCGCCGACGCTGCACGCCTGGAACAGGCGATCCTCAAGTCCGCCTTCGAAGGCAGACTGGTGCCGCAGGACCCCGCCGACGAGCCGGCCAGCGCGCTGCTGGCGCGGATTGCGCCGCCAACGAGCGGATCGAAAGGGAAGCGCCGTGGCCGAAAAGCCTAAGACGTCGCCCTATCGCGGCTCCAATAAGCATAAGAACCGCCCAGCGAACGGCCGCAAGGGAACGCTCTGTCCAGAGTGGACCCATAAGACTCCTGACGGCGGCTATGGCAACGACCCATTCAACCACAATTGGCTCAAAACAGTTGCTCATCAATTGTTTGAAGAAAGCAAACCCGACCCCGACGGCTCTGGAAAGCGTTACGCAACGCTGCGCGGCATCGCCTTTGCCTCGCAAAAAACCGATGACGGCACGTGGCACGGCTATCCCGAGCCTTGGAACAAGGTCCCGTCGGAGTTGAAGGACAATTGGCTGCAGCAAGGTAAGGTGACGAAACGAGAACTAAAGCGCTATAGTGGTGTTTCCGAGCAGAATGTGAGCTGGGCACTGGATAGCGACGATGAGTGATTTCCAGGAATTCGGTGATCCCGACCGGTTCGCGATCGCGATCCGGTGGACACGCGATTCAGAGCCGCGCGAGCGCCGGCCTGCGGCGCATGGCTGGTCCATGGGAGACCTGAAGCTGACTGTCGCCGGCAACGTACTGACGCACAACAGGCGCGGCAAGGGCCATCAAGGCCATGTCGGCTGGTACCTGTCTCCGTTCTTGGACTGGCTCGCATCGAACTGGGTCGATTTGCTGCAGGAGGAAGATTTCAGCTGGAACGAGCGCAGCGGAGCGCCTGCGGTCGCCACTTGTCGGCGTGCGCTGAACAGATTGATCGGCGCAACGGATTCAAAGGGTCGACAGCAATACAAGGACATCCAGGACTGGTACTTGCGGCATGCGATGCGCAGCGCTTCGGAGGGCGGCTTGTTCCCCGACCTGTTCATCCGTCGCTATGCCGACGACATCGAACTATCCTGGTCGTCGGACCCACCGGTGTTTGCCCCCGAAGGCTTTGCCTTCGTGGCAGAACCCGGGGTCGCTCGCTTCGCCGTCGAAGATGTCGCCCGGCCACTGCTGGGAGCGCTCGACTGGGCCGCAACCAATCCACCCGCCGCACTCGAGGGCCGCGATGTAGAAAGGTGGAAGGCACTCTCGACCAAGATTTCGGCGCTCGGCAAGATCGAGGCAAGCGAGTTCGAACGCGCTTACGTCAACGCGCATATTTTGGACGAAGCGAGAGCCTGCCTGGAACGGATCGGGCGAACCGAGTTGATTCAGGAGCATTTCACGCCTGAGCAACCGTTTCTGACGGAGTTCTCACCCGCGGTTGCGATGTTCGGTGGGGTCAGCCCGAGCCTCGGTTCGAGCGACATCGCACATCTTTGCCAAATCCTCGCCGATCATTCTCCCGGACAGGACACGGCCGGCCTGTCGGCGCTGGTCACGGGGCGGCAAAATGCTCCGCTGGGCGTTCCGCATCAGGACGGCTATTCGTTCGCCGAAGACCTGCTGGGCGAGCTGAGCCTGCCATCCGATCAGGATTGGATCGACATCCGAACGATCGTCAAAGATCTCGGCATTGAGGTCGTTGAGCGGGATCTCGAAACCAACAGCATTCGTGGCGTCGCGCTTGCCGGCGCAACCGTCAGCCCGACGATCCTGATCAATACGAAGCACATCTACAACACGGAAGAAAACGGCAAGCGCTTCACTTTGGCGCATGAGCTCTGTCATGTCATCTATGATCGGACGCGCGCGCGCCGGGTCACCCATGTCAGCGGGCCATGGGCCCCGCCCGGAATCGAGCGCCGGGCGAATGCCTTCGCCGCCTACATGCTCATGCCGAGAGAATTGGTGATGCGCGAATGGCAGCACGCCAAGATCGATCGCGAGTTCGTGTCGACATTGGCCCGACGCCTACACGTCAACGAGTCCGCCCTGATCGAGCACATCTACAATCTCGATTTGATCGACGAGCTCGATCGAGAGCGGCTGCGCACCGAATTCAAGACCCATTAGGCCACCTCACGTCATGAACCCGCAAACCCTCGTCGCCAAGGTCTGGAATTTCGCGCATGTCCTGCGCGACCAGGGCGTCTCCTACCAGGCCTATATCAGCCAGATTTCCTATCTCCTGTTCCTCAAGATGGACGAGGAGCGCGTCGAGCTGGTGGGCGAAGCCTCGATGCTGCCGAAGGGCGCGCATTGGAGCGACATCAAGGACCTCGCCGGCGAGGAGCTGAGCGCCACCTACGCCAAGCTGCTGGAGACGCTGTCGCGCCAGGGCGGCATCATCGGCGCGATCTTTCTGAAAGCGCAGAACGAAATCCAGGACCCGGCGAAGCTGAGGCGGCTGGTCGGCCTGATCGACGGCGAGACCTGGCTCGGCCTGTCCGTCGACGTCAAGGGCAGCATCTATGAGGGGCTGCTCGCCCGCAACGCCGAGGACGTCAAATCCGGCGCCGGACAGTATTTCACGCCGCGCCCCCTGATCGAGGCGATCGTCGAGGTGGTCGATCCCAAGCCGCAGCAGACCATCCACGATCCCGCCTGCGGCACCGCCGGCTTCCTGCTCGCCGCCTGGGATCACATGAAGAAGCACGCCAGCGCGCGCGACCGCGGCGTCTATTCGGCGCTGAAGAACAAGTTCTCCGGCGTCGACATCGTCCCCGAGGTGGTGCGCCTCGCCGCGATGAACCTCTATCTGCACGGCATCACCGGCGTCGAGTCGATCGTCGAGGCCAAGGACGCCCTGCTCGGCGCCGGCGGCAGGACCTATGACGTGATCCTGACCAACCCGCCGTTCGGCAAGAAGCAGAGCTACCGCATCGTCCGCGACGACGGCGAGATCGACAGCGAGCGCGACGATTACGACCGGCAGGACTTCTTCGTCACCACCTCGAACAAGCAGCTCAACTTCCTGCAGCATATCATGACCGTCCTGAGCGCCAACGGCGAGGCCGCCGTGGTGCTGCCGGACAATGTGCTGTTCGAAGGCGGCGCCGGCGAAACCATCCGCCGCCGTCTCCTGCAGAACTTCGATTTTCATACCCTGCTGCGGCTCCCGACCGGCATCTTCTACAAGCAGGGCGTCAAGGCCAACGTGCTGTTCTTCGACAAGCGTCCGCCCTCCGAACAGGCCGCGACCAAGGAGCTGTGGATCTACGACCTCCGCACCAACCAGCGCTTCACCTTGAAGGAGCGGCCGATGGTGCGCGCCGATCTCGACGATTTCGTCGCCTGCTATCATCCGGGCGCCAGGGCCAAGCGCGTCGAAACCGAGAAGTTCAAGCGCTACCCGCTCGCCAGCCTGCTCGCCCGCGACAAGGTCAATCTCGACATCTTCTGGCTCAAGGACAATACGCTGGATGATCCCGACCTGCTGCCGCCGCCCGACGAGGTCGCGGCCGAAGTGGTCGAGAGCCTGCAGACCGCGCTGGACCGCTTCCGCAGCGTCGCGAAAGCGCTTGGGGAGCCTGGGGCAGCCTGATCGGACCTCTCCGTCAGTTGAGATCCGCAGATAGACCAGTCGTCCCGGCGCCGATGCCCGTCGTGCCAAAGTGCCGCAGCAGAGCCCTTGCCAACTTCGGCAAATCAGCATATTCTTCGTTTGTTCCTGTCCAGCGAGGGGCGCTTCCGGATCGTCCAGTTGCGTAGGATTGGGAATGCGGTGGACGTGGCGGGCCGTGCGTGGACGAAAGTCTGCGCGGACGAGCGGTCGGTCATGGACGGCGAAATCGCGTGGTCCTGGCGCCCCGGTGCTGGCGCCAAGTCTTGTGTCGGTGCTTTCAGCATCGCGCGAGGTGACGGGGGCAAGACAGCCGGTCCCCGGGGAGATCGCGTATAAGCGTTAAAACCATCGCGCGGGGAAGGCCGGGTGTTTCCAGGCCGTACCTGTGGTGACCGCCGCGTGCTTTTTTCTTTGCACGCGGGCCATGGGTGCCGGCCAGGCATCCGGCCTTCCCCGCGCCCTCGCGTTTTTCGGGGGTGAGTTGATCGGCATAGCTCGGCGCACAAGCGCGCGAGGATGAGAGTTCATGTCTTCACGGTCGGCGCGCGAGCGCAGCACGATGGCGGACGACGAAGTCACAAATGTCTCCACGTCATTGCGAGGCGCAGCGACGACGCAATCCAGAATCGTGGGCGGGACTTCGGATTGCTTCCCTCGCAACGACGGAGAAGAGGCCGTGCCCCTACCCCGCCTGCCCCGCAGCCACCGCCGCTTGCGGCACCGCGACCGCAGCCACGCGCCGCGGCGACAGGCGTTCGGCCTGCAGCACGGCGAGCGTCAACACGATGATGGCCGTGCCCTGATGCAGCAGCGCCAGCGAGATCGGCACCAGCGCGAGCAGGGTGAGAATGCCGAGCACCGCCTGCATCAGGATCGCCGCCAGCAGCCGGTGCGCGCCGCGCACGACGTTGCGGCCGGCGCCGGCACGCATCACGTCGAAGGCGTGCCACGCCGCCAGCGCCAACAACGTGTAGGCGGTCATGCGATGCATGAACTGCACCGTCAAATCGTTCTCGAACAGATTGATCCACCACGGCGAATGGATCCACAGATGGGCCGCCTTCGGGATCAGGCCGCCGTCGATCTCGGGCCAGGTGTTGTAGACGAGGCCGGCGCGCAGGCCCGCGACCAGCGCCCCGAGATAGAGCTGCACGAAGGTGATTCCGACCAGCACCCAGGCCGTCAGCCGCAGCCGCGCCGGCACTTCGGCCTCCTCGCGCGGCGCGAGCCGCCGCAGGGTCCAGACGATCGACGCGTAGATCAGCAGCGCCAGCGCGAGATGCGTCGCCAGCCGGACCGGCGCCACCTCGGTGCGCTCGGTGAGGCCCGATGCCACCATCCACCAGCCGACCGCGCCCTGCAGCGCGCCGAGGCCGAAGATCAGCCACAGCCTGCGGCCGAGCGGCCCGGAGACCGCGCCACGCCACAGGAACCACAGGAACGGCAGCAAATAGACCATGCCGATGACGCGGCCGAGCAGCCGGTGGCTCCATTCCCACCAGAAGATGGTCTTGAACTCGTGCAGGGTCATGCCGGCGTTCATCTGCCGGTACTGCGGAATGGTCTTGTAGGCCGCGAAGGCGTCGCTCCAGGCCTGCTCCGTCAGCGGCGGCAGGGTGCCGGTGACCGGCTTCCATTCGACGATCGACAGCCCGGATTCGGTCAGCCGTGTCGCGCCGCCGACCAGCACCATCAGCGCGATCAGGCCGGCCACGACGAGGAGCCAGATGCGGATCGCGGCGAGATCTGTCGTGCGGGGAACCGTGGTCATGGATGTTGAACGCTCGATTGAACCGGGGCTGACAGGCCCTTATAATCCCGACCAAATCGCGCGCAAGCCGCGCCGCCCCCAGCCGAGGCTGACAATCCCGTCATGACGATCCGCACCCGCAAACTGATCGGCGCCGTCGCGCTGCTCCTGCTCGCCTTCGCCTGGTCGATGATGGGCATGGTGATGGCGCAATTTCCCCTGATCGCCAATTCCGGCTGGCTGCAGGCGGTGTATTACGTCGTCGTCGGCATGGGCTGGGTGCTGCCGGCGATGCCGATCGTCAGTTGGATGCTGCGCCCCGATCGGGAGCAGCAGCAGGGCTGATCAGCCGAGATCGAGCTTCGACGGCTGCGCGACTTTCTCCCGCGGCAGGGTCACCCCGGCCATCAGCACCTTCAGGGCGCGCAGCGAGCGTGAGCGGCCGTCCCAGGCGATGCGCGGCAGCATGTGCAGATGGGTGCGGCCCTCGCTCTGCACGACGCCTGACATCGCCGAGGCCGCGCTGACGAAACCCGCCTGCTCCGCGAGCACGACATCGCTGCGGCGGAACGAGGAGCGGTCGCCGAACGGATACGCCATGTGCCGGACCGGGCGGCGCAGCGCCGTCTCCAGCACCGCCCTGCCCATCGTGATCTCGCGCTGGGCGTCGGCATCCCTGAGATTGGCGAGCACGGGATAATGCACGGTGGCACTGCCGATCGTGACGTTGGGGTCGGCGGCGAGCCGGGCGATGTCGGCCCAGTCCATCGCGGACTCGCGGCTCAGCGCGGTGAGATCGACCGAGTGGCGCGAGCAGAGGTCGCGGATCGCGATCGACAACTCGGCTGGCGGCAGCTTGCGCAGCCACGCCGAAAGATACGCGAACAGCTCGTATTTTTCCGCCGGCGTAAACACGTTGAAGCGCTGCTCACGATGATCGATCACGAGGCTGATGCGGGCCTCGCGCGCGATCACGGCCTCCAGCGCCAGCCACCAGGCTTCGCCGAGCCCGTCAGGAAAGGCCGAGGGCACGTAGACGGTGAACGGCACGCCGTGGTGGGCGAGCACCGGATAGGCGTGCTTGATCAGGTCCTTCGCGGCGCCGTCGAAGCTCAGGCAGGCGAAGCGACGGCTGTCGGGCAGCCGGACCGACCGGTCGCAGGCCTCGTCGAGCGAGACGATCTCGTAGCCCCAGCGCTTCAGCGCCCGGATCACCTTGTCGAGGAAGACGGGCGTGATCTCCGCGCATGTCAGCGGCTGGAACGCGCCCTTGCGCCGCGGCCGCACCCGCTCGAACCGCAGCACGGCACCGGCGCCGGCCGCGGCTCGCGAGGCGAGCAGCGTGCGACCGCTGAAATAGGCCAGCTCGAGCCGGGCGCTGCGCAGCCACCTGTTGTCCGACGACAATTCCCGCGCCCCTTCCGAAAATCCCACTTGAAACCAGACCGTCTGCGCCCACCTGATGCGGACAGACCATGGCGCGATCGCGTCATGATCACCGCCATCCGATGACAGCGATCATCCGCCGTCAAGATCGCGTGGCCGCTGCCGATTTGAACAGGTCTTTGTTTGCGTCATTCCCGATTTGGGACGAAGTCATTGCCATTACCTTTTGTTGAGACTTCTTTGCGAGGGTCTCCCGACGTCAAGCAACAAAATTCCACGACAACGCGAGCTGCGCGATGACCATGGCCGCCGTGATCGAGAGCCGGACGGCGCAGGCGCCCGCGCGGCGGCTGCCGTCGGGGCTCGCGCGGGTCGACATCGTGTCCGATCTGGCGGCCGCCGAGCCGGTCTGGCGCGCGCTCGAAGATCCCGCCCATGTCTCGACGCCGTACCAGCGCTTCGACCTGCTCGGCGCATGGCAGCGCGACGTTGGCGCGCGCGAGCATGCGACGCCGTTCATCGTCATCGGGCGTGATGCCGAGCAACGTCCGCTGCTGCTGTTGCCCCTGACTTTGCGGCACGCTTGCGGCATGCGCATCGCCAGCTTCATGGGCGGCAAGCATACGACCTTCAACATGCCACTGATGGATGGCGAATTCGCCGCGCGCGCCGGCGCCGGCGATCTCGACGTCCTGCTCGCAGGGCTGCGCGACCGCGGCGGTGTCGACGTGCTCGCCTTGACGCAGCAGCCGCAGCGCTGGGGCGATGTCGCCAATCCGCTGGCGCAATGGCCGCACCAGCCGTCGGTGAACGACTGCCCGGTGCTGCTGATGCCGCCGGGCGCCGCGCCGACGGCGCTGCTGTCGAATTCATTCCGCAAGCGGCTCAAGAGCAAGGAAAAGAAGCTGCAGGCGCTGCCCGGCTATCGCTACATGGTCGCGGGCAGCGACGCCGAGATTGCCGAGCTGCTCGACTGGTTCTTCCGCACCAAGCCGATCCGCATGGCCGAGCAGAAGCTTCCGAACGTGTTCGCGCAAGCAGGTGTCGAGGCCTTCGTGCGCAGCGCCTGCATGGCCAAGCTCGGCTGCGGACATCGCGCCATCGATATCCATGCGCTGCGCTGCGATGCCGAGATCATCGCGCTGTTTGCCGGCGTCGCCGACGGGGCGCGCTTCTCGATGATGTTCAACACCTATACGCTATCGGAGAATGCGCGCTGGAGCCCCGGGCTGATCCTGATGCGCTCGATCATCGATCACTACGCGCAACAGGATTTTCGCGCCCTCGATCTCGGCATCGGATCGGACGACTACAAGCGGATGTTCTGCAAGGACGACGAGCCGATCTTCGACAGCTTCATGCCGTTGACCGCGCGGGGCCGCGTTGCCGCAACGACGATGGCTGCGGTCAGCCGGGCCAAGCATGCCGTCAAGCACAGCCCTGCCCTGCTCCGTCTGGCGCAGCGCCTGCGCGGCGCGCTGCAATCGCGTGGCGGCGTCGCCAAGGCCAACGAGAACGAGAAGGCCGAAGACTAGGCGGCGACGCCGCGCGGCCCCGGCTGGTTGCGGTTCGCGCCTCCGCCCGGTGCCTTCAGCATCGTGACGGCACCGAAGCCGACCTCGCGCAGCTGCTCGCTCATCTGGCTGCGCGCCTCGGCGGCCATGATGGGATCGGGCACGACGACGGCGCGCGCGCCCGCGGTCAACAGCTCGGCCGGCAGGTCGGAGGCATTGCCGGCGTCGAGCAGGACGTGGTCGTAGACCCGCAGCAGCGCGTCGATGGCGAGCGCGAGCCGCGGCGATTGCAGTTGGCTGCGGTCCGCGCCCGGGCGGCCGGCGTTGACGATGTGCAGCCGCGAGGTCTGGTCCTTGGTGATGATGGACGCGAACGACGCCTCGCCCAGCATCAGCTCGATCAGGCCGGGCGCGGCCGGATCGACCGAGACGCCTGCAAGCAATTGCGGGCTGCCGGCGAGGTCGACCAGCACCACGCGCGCCTGCGCCGCCATGGTGCGGGCGATCGCGAGCGCGGTGGACGTGACGGCATCGCCGCCGGCCGTGCCGAGCACGGTGACCTTGCGGGCGCCCTCGCCCGCGGCGAGCAGATCGGATGCGAGCTGCTCGAGCTCGTTCATCGGCGCTGGCTTGATCGGCTCGGCCGACGGCGCCTCGGCCGCCTGCATGGCCGTGACGGGCGGCGGTACGAAAGCCGGATGCGTGGCCTCAACCGGCGCCGGCGTCGAAGGTGGTGCAACAGCCGGCGATGCGGAAACCGTCCGCGGGGCGATCATCGGCTCGACCCGCGCCGCGAGCACCATGACGTCGGCCATGCTGCCCATGGCCGGGGCGGTGGGGCCCGCCGCGCGCGGCGCCGTGAGGCGCAGCAGCTCTCCGGTGATGACCACGCCTGAGGTCAGCATCAGGGTCGCCAGCGTCGCGATCAGCACGATCGGCAGCTTCTTCGGATAGGCCGGCGTATTCGACACCACCGCCCGCGAGATGATCCGTCCATCCGCCGGCGGCGTGTCGAGCGTTTCGCGGGTGTTCGCCTCGCGGTATTTGGCGAGATACGATTCCAGCAGGTCGCGCTGCGATTTGGCATCGCGCTCCAGCGCCCTCAGCTGGACATCGAGGCCATTGGTGGAGGTGGCCTGCTTCTTGGCCTGCTCGAGGCTCTGGCTCAGCATCTGCACCCGCCCGTCGGCGATGCGCGCGTCGCTGTCGAGCGAGCGGGAGATCTTGCCGGCCTCGTCACGGATCTGGCGGTCGAGATCAGCCAGTTGCGCCTTCAGTTCCTTGATGCGCGGATGATTGTCGAGCAGTGTCGACGACTGCTCGGCGAGCTGCGCGCGCAGGCTCACGCGCTGCTCCGACAAGCGGCGCATCAGCTCCGAATTGAGCACCTCGGATGCCTCGATCGGCTGGCCGCTCTGCAGCATCTCGCGGATCAGCCGCGCCTTGGTCTCGGCGTCCGATTTCAAGGCGCGGGCATTATTGAGCTGGGTGTTGACCTCGCCCATCTGCTGGTTGGACAACGAGGTGTTGTTGGTCCCCATGAACGAATTCGACTTGGCGCGGAACTCCTCGACCCGGGATTCCGCTTCCTCGACCTTCTTGCGCAGCCCCTCGATCTCCCCGGCCAGCCACTGGCTGGCCGACTTCGCCTGCGCCTGGCGGGCGTTCTGCTGAACCACGAGATAGCCGTCCGCGATCGAATTCGCGACCTGTGCCGCGAGCGCCGGATCCTGCGACTGGAACTCGACGACGAGGACGCGCGATTTGTCGACGGCGTAGACCGTCAGGCGCTCGTAATAGGCATCCATGACGCGCTCGTCCGGCGTCATGGCAAGCGGATCCTTCACGAGCCCGACCATCGCCAAGACCGACTTCAGCGGCGACACGCCGCGCAGGACTGGATCGAACTCGGGCAGCTCACCAAGCTTGTTCTTCCTGATGATGTCGCGCGCCAGATCGCGCGACAGCACCAGTTGCACCTGGCTGGTGACCGCTTCGGGATCGAGTGCTGTTCGCTCCTCGGTGCGCTCGCCGTTCGGCCGCACGAACACGTTTTCGCGGCCGTCGATCAGGATCCGCGCTTCGGACTTGTAGCGCGGCGTAATCATGTTGACCGCGGTGATCGACAGAACGAGAGCGAGCAGCGTCGGCAAAAGAATGAAGCCGCGCTTTCGTGCCAAGGCGCGGCCGACCAGCCGGAGATCGAGATCGCCGGCCGGGCCCGGCTCGGCCGACGATGGCGAGCCTGTCACGGGTCGGACGGAAGCTCCGTCAACCTGTGTCGTCTTGCCGGCACGCCAGAACGCCAACCGCATCATCCACTCCCGCGAGACCTACGCCACGCCGCTACCATACGTGGTACAATTACACTCCATTAAGGTTGCTGACGGGTTAACCTGAGCGCCTGCAACCTCGCCCTATCCAACAATCGTCATCCATCGCCATATGCTGCTCGCAACAAGTAGGCTTGCGCCAGATCGCCACAACGCTGGAGCGAACCTGCCTGGCAACGACGACGAGTGAGACTTTGTTAACCATCAAGCCTCTATCGAGGTTGGAGCCATCAATATTCAGCGACGAGAGGCGCCCGTGCTTCCTCTATCCGCCAGTCGTCAGATCAGCTCGCGCAGTGACGCCTGGCAAAACCACGCGCAGGCCGAAGGCGCGGGCGAGTTCGACATGGCACCGTCGCAGACCAAACCTCTCAAAATCCTTCACGCCGTCAGAGCTCCCGTCGGCGGCATCTTTCGTCACATCCTCGACCTTGCCAACGGTCAGGTGGATCACGGGCATGACGTCGGCATCATTGCGGACAGCCTGACCGGCGGCGAACGCGCTGATGCCGCGCTGGCCCAGATCACCCCCCGCCTGACACTTGGTGTCCATCGCATTCCCATTCATCGCGAGCCCTGGCCGAGCGACATTCTAGCACTGACCCGGTTCCACCGCCTCTCCCGCGCGCTCGCCCCCGACGTGCTGCACGGCCACGGCGCCAAGGCCGGCGCGTTCGTCCGCCTGCTGCCGCATCGGCCAGGAACGATCCGTATCTACACGCCTCACGGCGGCTCGCTCCACTACCCGCTCGACACGCTCAAAGGTGCGCTGTACGGCCGGCTTGAACGTGCGCTGATGAACCGGACAGATCTCTTCCTGTTCGAGAGCGCCTTCGCCCGCGACACGTATGAGCGCATGATCGGCCATCCCAGGGGATTGGTGAATTGCGTCTTCAACGGCGTCACTGCAGGCGAATTCGACCCGGTCACGCCGGCTCAGGACCAGACCGACCTGGCCTATGTCGGCGAGTTCAGGCACATCAAGGGTACGGATCTGCTGATCGACGCCGTCGCGCAGTTGCGCTCCCGTGGTCGGCCGCTGACGCTGACGTTGGGCGGCGACGGCGAAGAGATGTCGAAGCTCAAGGCT
The DNA here is from genome assembly GCF_032487575.1 of Bradyrhizobium sp. SZCCHNRI1009. NCBI lineage: Bacteria > Pseudomonadati > Pseudomonadota > Alphaproteobacteria > Hyphomicrobiales > Nitrobacteraceae > Bradyrhizobium > Bradyrhizobium sp. SZCCHNRI1009. Next base: position 187,518 of record NZ_JAUEUL010000011.1, read on the forward strand.
CAGGTCGAACGCCTCGGTCTTGCGGCGGCGGTGCGCTTCATCGGCCATGTGAAGGCCCGCGATGGATTTTCCAAAGGACGCCTGCTCGTCGTTCCCTCGCGTGGCGATTCCATGCCTTATGTCGTGATCGAGGCGGGTGCAGCCGGGGTTCCGATGATCGCGGCCAGAGTCGGCGGCATCCCCGAGATCTTCGGACCGCATAACGACGCGCTGTTCATGCCGGGCAACGCGACCGCGCTGGCCGACGCCATCGTGGCCGCGCTGGACGATCCCGCCACCGCGCAGCTCCGCGCAAAGGCGCTGCGCGAGCGCGTCTTCCAGCATTTCTCGCAGAAGGCGATGGTCGAGGGCGTGCTCGACAGCTACCGCGAGGCGTTTACCAAGACCTGACGTCATTTACCATCGCTAACCGTTTCTTCCGATTTGGCCCGTAATCCCGCCGGTAGGGAATTTCCCCCGGCGCTATCAGCGCTTACATGACCACAAATACTAACAAACATAATCCGGGCTTGTACGACTGTGGAACCGATCAACGCTCGCTCGATGTTGGATGCTGCTGCGGCCACGGCCGCATCGACGGCCGCGGCAGGCAAGCCGGCCGTTGAACGGCGTCGCCGCCTGTCGCCGGCGGCCCTGGCAGTTGCCAATCAGAAGGTTCACCGCGCCTATTCTCCGATCGTCCTCGCCGGGATCGTCCGCATCACCGATTTCGTGCTGTTGAGCGTCGTCGGCAGCGCCGTCTATTTCGGCTACGTGGTTCCGCTCAGCGGCTTCCATTGGGAGTATCTCGTTGCCATCGTCGGCCTCGCCGTGAGCGCGGTGGTGTGCTTCCAGGCCGCCGACATCTACCAGATCCAGGTCTTCCGCGCCCAAGTTCGGCAGATGACCCGGATGGTCTCGTCCTACTGCTTTGTGTTCCTGCTGTTCATCGGACTGTCCTTCTTCGCCAAGATCGGCAGCGAGGTCTCCCGTCTCTGGCTCGCCGCGTTCTTCTTCGTCGGACTCGGCGCGTTGATCGCGAGCCGCGTCGTGCTGCGCAACCTGATCCGCAGCTGGGCCCGACAAGGCCGCCTCGATCGACGGACCATCATCGTCGGCTCCGACCAGAGCGGCGAAGATCTGGTGCGTGCGCTGAAGGCGCAGGACGACTCCGAGATCGAGATCCTCGGCGTGTTCGACGACCGCAACGATTCCCGTTCGCTCGAGACCTGCGCCGGCGCGCCGAAGCTCGGCAAGGTCGATGATATCGTGGAGTTCGCGCGCCGAACCCGCGTCGACCTGGTGCTGTTCGCGCTGCCGATCTCGGCCGAGACCCGCATCCTGGACATGCTGAAGAAGCTGTGGGTGCTGCCGGTCGACATCCGCCTGTCGGCCCATACCAACAAATTGCGTTTCCGCCCGCGCTCCTATTCCTATCTCGGTGCGGTCCCGACGCTCGACGTGTTCGAGGCGCCGATCACCGACTGGGATCTGGTGATGAAGATGCTGTTCGACCGACTGGTCGGCGGCCTCATCCTGCTGCTCGCACTGCCGGTGATGGCGCTGGTCGCGCTCGCGATCAAGCTCGACAGCCCGGGACCGGTGCTGTTCCGGCAGAAGCGGTTCGGCTTCAACAACGAGCGCATCGACGTGTTCAAGTTCCGGTCGCTCTATCACCACCAGGCTGATCCCACGGCGTCCAAGGTCGTCACCAAGAACGATCCGCGCGTGACCCGCGTCGGCCGCTTCATCCGCAAGACCAGCCTCGATGAGCTGCCGCAGCTGTTCAACGTGGTGTTCAAGGGCAACCTGTCGCTGGTCGGCCCGCGGCCCCACGCGGTTCAGGGCAAGCTGCAGAACCGGATGTTCGACGAGGCCGTCGACGGCTATTTCGCGCGCCACCGCGTGAAGCCCGGCATCACCGGATGGGCGCAGATCAACGGCTGGCGCGGCGAGATCGACAACCAGGAGAAGATCCAGAAGCGAGTCGAGTTCGACCTCTACTACATCGAGAACTGGTCCGTGCTGTTCGACGTCTACATCCTGCTCAAGACGCCGCTGGCGTTGATGACCAAGAGCGAGAACGCCTATTGATTGCGGGGATCCGGAGCGGACCCACGTCCGCTTCGCGCGTGTGTCCGGCCGATCCCGCCCTGCGTTGCGTATGAGTGTGAGTTCGCGATGGCCATGACGGCGGCAGCCGGAGAGTTCGCGTCCAGACCGATGGCCCCGCCCGGCGTCGTCGCCCTGCAGCGTGCGCTGGTCTGGTTGGTCGGCGCCTCCGGCGCCATCGTGTTCATCGAACCGAGCCCCTACGAGCTCGTGACGCTCGCGTCCGCCGCGGTGTTCATTGCGACCGGCATGAGGCTGCGCCTCGTCTTCGTGCCGCTCCTGCTGCTGCTGGTCCTGGTCAATCTCGGCTACACGATCAGCGCCATACCGCTGCTCGACGATTCCAAGATCTCGACCTGGATCGCCACCTCCTGGTACATGGCGTTCACGGCCATCTTCATCGCCATGCTCATTTCGGACGACACCGAAGCGCGGCTCGACATGCTCCGGCGCGGCCTCGTCATGGGCGGCGCGATCGCAGCCCTTGCAGGTGTCGCCGGCTACTTCCATCTGGTGCCCGGCGGATACGATCTCCTCACCTTGTATGGCCGCGCGCGTGGTACGTTCAAGGACCCGAACGTTCTCGGCGCATTCCTGATCCTGCCGGCGCTGCTGGCGCTGCAGAATGTCGTCACCGCCCGCTTCGCAGCGACGCTGCGCGCCACCTTCTCCCTCGGCGTGATGGCGCTCGCCATCCTGCTCGCCTTCTCGCGCGCGGCCTGGGGCGGCCTCGTTCTCACGGCGGCCTTCATGCTGGCGCTGATGGTACTGACCAGCACCTCGCCCCGCGAGCGCTCCCGCATCATCGTCATGACGCTCGCGGCTGCCGTGGCCGGCCTCGTCCTGATGGGCGTACTGCTCTCGATCGATTCCATCGCCGACATGTTCAAGCAGCGGGCGAGCTTCGACCAGAGCTACGACGAAGGCCGGTTCGGCCGGTTCGGCCGCCACATCCTCGGCGCCGACATGGCGCTCGACCTGCCGTTCGGGATCGGGCCGCTGCAATTCCACAACTACTTCCCCGAGGACACCCACAACTCCTATCTGAACGCCTTCATGTCCGGCGGCTGGCTCTCCGGCATCTGCTATCCCGCCCTCGTGTTCACCACCGTCATCCTCGGCTTCCGCTATCTGTTCGCGCGCGTGCCGTGGCAACCCACCTACATCGCAGTCTTCGCAGCCTTCCTCGGCACTGTCGGCGAAAGCTTCATCATCGACACCGATCACTGGCGGCATTTCTTCCTGATGCTCGGCACGATGTGGGGCATGATCGCCGCGACCCGTGCCCACCAGGTCGAGGCGAACCGGCTCGCCGGGATCGAAAGCACATCGCAGCTTCCTAATCCTCCGCCGTGAACGTCAGGCCGGCGTGGTCGACCAGCCGCTTGATCAAGCTGTCGCCGAGCGCGGCGCCGGGCGTCCAGAAACCGCCCTTCACAGCGGCACCATCGCGCAGCAGACCGATGGCGCATTCGCTGATCATCTTCGCCGTCAGGCCGTAGCCGGGATCGCCCTTCCCTTTCACCGACGCGCAAACGCGCCGTCCCTCGGGAGACACTGCGACATAGAGCAGGTCGAAGTATCCGTTGTCCCGCATCTCCTTCGAGGGCCCCTCGCCGACCTTGGGCGCATTCGGGCCGGTCTTCTCGGCATTTGCCGCCATGACCAACTTGGCGTTGGCTTGGCCCTGCTCTCCGTCGCCCGTCAGCACCATTTCGTCGTAGACAAAGTCCTGCCCATACGGAAAACCCATCAGCATGTTGGCACGATGGACGTTGCGTGTGTTGACCAGCGCCATTGCAAACGGCGCGGCCCAGGACCGGAAATCCTCCTCATAGAGCGGTCGGTTGGCCGGTGGCTGCTTCGGACCGGTGAATCCCGGCGTCAGCGCGAACGGGTCCTTCATGATCGCAACAAGGCTCAAATCGGCGGTCAATGCCGCCGCTGTCGCCTTGGCGCTCGCCGAAGTGCCGCCCGAGAGCGAGCCGCTCATGCCGCGAATGCGCGCCTTTACGCGCGGCTGTGGCGCACCTAGCACCCGCTTTGCCTGCTGCTGCACGAACAGTGCGCCGAGCTCGAACGGCACGGAGTCGAAGCCACACGAGAACAGGATTCTTGCGCCGCTGTGCTCCGCCTCACCTTGATGCTTCTCGATCATCTGCCGCATCCACAGCGGCTCGCCACAGAGGTCGACATAATCAATCCCCGCAGCGACGCACGCCGCGAGCACATCGGCCCCGTAGAGCTGATAGGGTCCGACCGTGGTCAACAGCAGTCTAGCCTGATCGACCATCGTGCGAATGGAGCCGGGGTCGCTGGAATCGGCCACCATCAGCGGCAGATCAGGCGGCGCTCCGACCGCGTCACGCACCTTGGCGAGCTTGTCGCGGCTGCGCCCGGCCATCGCCCAGGTTAACTTGGCTTCGCCGCGATCGCGCGTGGCGAGATATTCGGCCACGAGTTGGCCGGTGAAGCCGGTTGCACCATAAACGACGATGTCGAATTTAGCCGACGTCATCGTGGCTCTCTGGACCAATGCGGATGTGTTCCACCGCTCCTAGTCCTCCACCGCGAACGTCAGGCCGGCATGGTCGACCAGCCGCTTGATCAGGCTGTCCTGGAGCGCCGCGCCCGGAGTCCAGAAACCGCCCTTCACGCCAGCTCCGTCGCGCAACAGGCCGACGGCACATTCGCTGATCATCTTCGAGGTCGAGCCGTAGCCGGGATCGCGGTTGCCCTTCACGGATGCGCGGACCTGGCGGCCGTCGGGGGCGATCGCGACAAAAAGAAGATTGTAGTAGCCGTTCTCGCGCTCTTCCTTGGAAGGCCCCTCGCCCGGCTTCGGCGCGTTCGGGCCGGTCTTCTCGGCATTGGCGGCCATCACCTTCTTGGCGTTGGCCTCGCCCTTCTCGCCCGGACCGGTCAGCACCATCTCGTCATAGACGAAGTCCTGGCCGTACGGGAAACCCATCAGCATGTTGGAGCGGTGGACGTTGCGGGTGTTGATCAGCGCCATCATGAACGGCGCCGTCCAGGACTGCAGATCCTCCTCATAGACGGGCTTGTTGCCTGACGGCTGCTTCGGCCCCTTGAAGCCGGGCGTCAGGGCGAACGCGTCCTTGAGGATCGCTACCAGGCTCAAATCCTTGGCGACCGCATCGAATGTCGCCTTGGCGCTGGCCGCCGTCCCGCCCGACAAGGTCCCGCTCATGCCACGGACGCGGCCCTTCACGCGCGCGACCGGCGCGCCGAGCACGCGTCTCGCCTGCTGCTGCACGAAGTAGACGCCGAGCTCGAACGGTACGGAATCGAAGCCGCAGGAGAACACGATGCGCGCGCCGCTCTTCTCGGCGGTCGCCTGATGCTTGTCGATCATCTGCCGCATCCACACCGGCTCGCCACAGAGATCGACGTAGTCGGTGCCGGTTTCGGCGCAGGCGGCGACGAGCTCGTTGCCGTAGAGCTGATACGGACCGACGGTGGTCAGCACGAGCTTCGTCTGCGCCACCATCGCCTGCAGCGACGCCGGATCGGAGGCGTCGGCGGCAATGAGAGGCGTGTCGGTGGGCGCGCCGATCTCGTCCCGCACGGAAGCGAGCTTGTCCAGGCTCCGGCCGGCCATCGCCCAGTGCAGCGAGGCGTCGCCGCGATATTGCGTGGCGAGATATTCAGCCACGAGCTTGCCCGTGAAGCCGGTGGCGCCGTAGACGACGAGATCGAATTTCGGTGAGGTCATTGGTGTTCCCTGGAGATCAGCTGCAAATCAGTTGCGCCGTCATTGCGAGCGAAGCGAAGCAATCCAGGGCTGCGGACAGGACTCTGGATTGCTTCGCTTCGCTCGCAATGACGGCGGATGTGGTTCTATTTCTTTCCATAAGACACGCTCATGCCGGCGCGGACGTCGTTCTGAATGCCGTAAGGGGCGATCGGGTAGCGCAAGCCATTCCTGGCGAGCTGCTTCATGCCGGCGATCGCCTTGGCGAGATCGGACGGCTTCAGCGCCATCAGCATCTCCTCGTCCGGCACGCCGCCATAGCGGCGCTCGGCGAAGCAGGGCAGCGACAGGCTCGGCTCGCCGGTCTTCAGCGCGCGGCCCCAGGAATCGGCGCAGGCGGTCTCGCCGACGACGCCCCATTCGAACTTCTTGTAGCCGACATATTGCAGGCCGTTGATCAGGATGATCATCTGTCCCGGCGTCGCATAGACGAGGCAGATGTCCGGCGGATCCAGCCGGCCGCTCGCCAGCGGGCTCACGGCCATCGCCTGGTAGCGGCCGAACGGCACCACGTCGAGCGCCTCCTGCCGCTTGCGCGCATCCTCCGCCGTGCCGTGCCAGACGCCGACATAGTTCGCGCCGTCGAGCCAGGCCTCGTCCTGCGGGCCGAGCCCGATCACCGCGCGGCACTGCGCGCCGACCAGATCATCTCCGGTGATGCCGACGGTCCAGCCGAGCCGCGACGCCATGCTGACGATCTGGTCGGTGGTGTGCACCGCGTTGGGACGGCGGATCTTCTCGATCGCTTCCATGTCCTCGACGCGGGCGAACATCTTGATGCCGATCACGGTCGTCTTCAGCCGCAGCAGGCTGTTGAGATCGGCGACCATGGCCGCCAGGTCCAGCCTGTCTGCCGCGTTCGGCTGTTGCATGTGGCGTTCCCTCCCTGCCGCACCGGGCGTCCGCGCCGCGTGTGGTTCGGCTTCGGGCGGCTTGTTAGACCGTCGCACCTGATGATGCCAGTATTTCCGCCGTCCGGGCTCACCCGCCATACCGTGATCCTTCTCGATATCGCGGGAATCACTTATGAATTTTCGATCCTCGGACAGGACCAGACGATGACCCGCAGCGACCGGAAGGAAGGCGCCGAGAGCGCAACGGCCGGCCCCGGCGGAACGCCCGCGCTGTCGCCCGCCGCGCTCTACGAGGCGGGACTGCATCACCTCGGCGGAGGACGTCTGCTCGATGCCCAGATGTGCTGCGAGCAGGCGCTGGCCGCCGACCCGACCCATGCCGACAGCCTTGCGCTGATGGGCATTATTGCGCTGCAAACCGGTCAGCACGACCATGCCGTGGCGTGGTTCTCGCGCGCGATCCGGCAGACGCCGAAGATCGACTATCTCACCAGCCTGGGCTTCACCCTGAAGCAGATGGGCCGGCTCGACGACGCCCTCGCGGTGTTCGACAAGGCGATCCAGCTCAAGCCCGACGACGCCGAGCTGTGGAAGCACATGGGCGGCGTACTGCTGGCGCTCGACCGCGGCGCCGAGGCGTTGTTGAGCTATCAGCACGCGCTGACGATCGATCCTTCGCATCATGAGGCCGCGTTCCAGAGCGGCCTGCTGCTGCATCAGCAGCAGCGCTATGAGGAAGCCGCCCAGGCCTTCACGATCTGCCTGACTCAGCGGCCGGGCGACCTGCAGTCGCTGCAGATGCGCGCCCGATGCTTCCGCGAGCTCAAACGCTACGACGCGTATCTCGCCGATTGCGAACGCGCGCATGCGCTGGCGCCAGCCGAGGCGATGGTCTGCAACAATCTCGGCGATGCATTCGTCTGTCTCGGCCGCAGCGCGGAGGCGCTGCCGTGGTTCGACCAGGCGCTGAGCCTGCGCCCGAACTTCGTCGAGGTGCTGCTGAACAAGGGCTTTGCGCTGCTTCAATTGCTGCGCTTCGAGGACGCCGCGGCCGTCTACCGGCAGATCCTCGTGCTCGAGCCGAGTCACGCCAAGGCGGCCTGGCAGCTTGCCCATGTCGAGCTGCAATGTGGCGACTACGCCGCTGGCTGGGCACGGCGCGAAGCGCGCTGGAACATGCCGGATTTCTCGCCCGAATATCCGCGCTTTGCGGAGCCGAAATGGCTGGGCAAAGAGGATATCGCCGGGAAGACCGTCCTGATCGAGGAGGACGAGGGTTTCGGCGACACCATCCAGTTCGCGCGCTACCTGCCGATGCTCGCCGCGCGCGGCGCCAGGGTGATCCTGGTGGTCCGCGAGGCGCTGCGGCCGCTGCTGGCCGGTGTCGAAGGCGTGTCGCAATGTCTTGCGTACGCGCCGGAGCTGCAGCGACCCGCCTTCGACATGCATTGCCCGGTGATGAGCCTGCCGCTCGCTTTCGGCACCACGCTCGCCACCATCCCGCCCGCTGGCTATCTGCCGCCGCTCCCGGCCGAGCGCATCGCGGCCTGGGAGCAGCGGCTGGGGTCGCATGACCGGCTGCGCGTCGGGCTGGTCTGGTCCGGCAACCCGCACCAGGGCAATGACCGCAACCGCTCGATGCCGCTGTCGACCTTGCTGCCGCTGCTCGATGTCGACGCTGATTTCATCAGCCTGCAAAAGGAGCTGCGGCCCGCGGACAGGACGATGCTGGCGCAGCAGAGCGGCATCCGCGACCTCACCGCCGAGCTGACCGACTTCGTCGAGACGGCCGCCCTGATCTCCTGCCTCGACGTCGTCGTCACCGTCTGCACCAGCGTCGCGCATCTCGCCGCGACGCTCGGACGGCCGACCTGGATCATGCTGCCCTACCTGGCCGACTGGCGCTGGCTCAGGGATCGCGACGACAGCCCGTGGTATCCGAGCGCGCGCCTGTTCCGGCAGGATTCGAGCTGTCGCTACGAGCCGGTCGTCGCGCGCGTGCGCGGCGAGCTGGCAGCGAAAGCGGCGGGCTTCGGCACAACAACCGCCTAGGCCGGCCCGGGAAACAGATCGTCGATGCGGCCGCGGAGGCGGTAGGCCACGAGCCCGACCCATTCGCGCACGGCGATGTCGGCGCGGCGCAGGCCGAGCAGCGAGATGCCGTCGAAATCCAGCACGCGGCCGACGCGCCAGTCCACCGGATAGGGCTCGACCGGAAAGCCCGCTTTTCGGAACAGCCCGACCGAGCGCGGCATGTGATACGCGGAGGTCACCAGCAGCCAGCGTTCGCCCGGCTTCGGGGAGATCATCGCCTTGGAGAAGATCGCATTCTCGTAGGTGTTGCGCGACTGCCGCTCCAGCAGCAGCCGCTCCCTGGGCACGCCGAGGCTGAGCAGGATCTCGGCGCCGACATCGGCCTCCTTGGCCTCGGTCGCGATCAGATTGGCGCTGCCGCCGGTGAACAGGATGCGTGCAGTCGGGTAGCGCCGCGCCAGCGCGGCCGCCTGGATCACCCGGTCCGCGCCCGCCACCGTCACCGGCATGCCGTACATTGCCGACAGATCGGAATCGACCGGACCGCCGAGCACGATGATGCCGTCCGGCGCACCGTTCGCCGGATCCCATTTCGGAAACCGGCTCTCCAGCGGATACAGCATCAGGCTGCCGAGCGGCGTCAGGCCGACGATCGCCAGTAGCAGCATGGCCGAGACGACCAGCCTGCGCCCCAGCACGGCAAACCGGGTCAGCATCAGGATGGCACCGAGCAGGCCCAGCGCGATCATGAAATTGGTCGGCAGTGCCAGCAGGCCGAGCGTCTTCGACAGCACAAAGAACATTGCGAGCTCCGGCGCGGGGTGAAGTGCCACGGCCGCCCTCATACACGACAGCCGCCATGCGTTGCCATCTCTCTGCGAACGCCATGTGATGCGCTATGCTCAGGCTCGAACCGGCAATAACGAGAGCATCATGGCCCACCATCATCTGCACGCCAGCCCCGAGACCTGCCATTGGGGCTTCTTCGAATCCCGGCTGAAGCCGGTGCTCACGGTTGACAGCGGTGACGAGGTCACGATCGATTCGATCAGCGGCGGACCCGACGTGGTGCCGGATACCAGCAAGTTCCACGTGCCGCCGGAGCTGTTCGACGTCCACGCCCGCAGCGAGCGCATGGTGCCCGGCCACATCCTGACCGGGCCGATCGCGGTCAACGGCGCCGAAATCGGCGACGTGCTCGAGGTCGACATTCTCGACGTCCAGCTGCGCCAGGACTGGGGCTATAATTTCATCCGCCCGCTGGCCGGCACCCTGCCCGACGATTTCCACGAGAGCCGGCTGATGAACATCCCGCTCGACAAGGAACGGATGGTCGGCAAGCTGCCGTGGGGGCTCGAGCTGCCGCTGGCGCCGTTCTTCGGCGTGATGGGTGTGGCGCCGCCGCCCGCCTGGGGCCGCATCACCTCGCTGATCCCGCGCGCGATGGGCGGCAATCTCGACAACAAGGAGCTCGGTGCCGGCGCCAAGCTGTATCTGCCGGTGTTCGTGCCGGGCGCGCTGTTCTCCTGCGGCGACGGCCATGGCGTGCAGGGCGACGGCGAGGTCTGCGTCACGGCGATCGAGACCGCGCTGCAGGGCCGCTTCCGCCTCACCGTGCGCAAGGATCTCAAGTTCGACTATCCACGCGCCGAGACCGCCACGCACTACATGACGATGGCGATGGACCCCGATCTCGACCAATGCGCGGTGCGGGCACTGCGCGACATGATCGTGCTGCTCGGCGAGAAGCGCAACCTGTCGCGCGAGGACGCCTACACGCTGTGCAGCCTCGCCGCCGACCTGCGGGTGACCCAGACCGTCAACGGCTCCAAGGGCATTCATTGCATGATCGCGAAGGCCGTCGTGCACGGGTGAGGTTTGTGTCGGGCACGCTGGCGCGGCTCGCCCCGCTGCCGTCGCCCGGCTCGACCGGGCGACCCATTATCCAGAGGCAGGCGTAAGTCCTCGACAGGCCGCGGCGTACTGGATCCCCCGCGTTCGCGGGGATGACGACCGAATTTGAAGTGCAACCCTCGTTCACTCCAAGAGACACGATCTATCATCCTCGCGCGCCGCTCGCGCCGAGTCATGCCATCATCTCACCCTCTCAAAAGTCGGAGGGCGCAGGGAAGGCCAGGCGCCGGCTGGCGCCTGCGGCCCGCCTGCGAGAAAAATGCAGGCGGCAGGTACCACAGGTGCAGCCGAGAACGCCCGGCCTTCCCTGCGCGATGGTGTTCACGCTTATACGCAGTCTGCCTGGTGCGCCGGGCTTGTTGGCCACCATTGCCCGCGCGGCGCGCAAGCGCCGTCGCGAACGTGACACCAGCGTCGGGCTGTCAGCACGCTGCGACTTCACGTCCGCGCCGAGCCGTTCGTCCGCGCATCCTCGCGGATACGCTGCGGCTCCATCGCGGCCATCGCTCCCCGCCTCGCGTGTCGTGACGATCGCGCGCAACGCCCCTTCCGAGTGAGGCGGGATGGCGGCACTAAAGCACAGTTTCCGGAAAAGCGAAAGTGTTATTTCTGGAATGACGAATTTTCTCGCACCGACCGGAAAAGCCGCGAGCGACCGTCCGCCTCTTCAGCCGACAATTCCGCCAGGGCTCCCCGATCAGGTGCCCCGCGGCACGGCGGCGGTTGAAGAAACCATCGGACACCGCGGCCCACGCGAATCTTCCCGGCCCGTGCTTCCCGTACCATTCCGGGCCCGGACTCGCCGAGCGGGCGGAGAGTCACCGCCGCGACCAGCCCGATTCGTCATATTTCCATAAAATTCAATATCTTAACCAGTTATCCCCAAGCCGCTGTACAACCAATCCGATTCCTAATAGAGTCTAAAAAGTTACTTTTCTGTACATCGGTTACGGACTAGCTTTTAGGCATGGCGACGGAAAAAGCCGAAACTGACCGCATCCCCGTAACCCTAGCCCTGGCAACCATCGGCTATCTCGAAAAGCTCGTGAAACAGGGAACCCACGGCACCAGCGTTCCGGGTGTCTGCAGAACGTTGATTGAAGAAGGCATCCGGCTCGCCATCAAGGATGGGCTGCTGTCGATTCGCGACAACGGACGGGCGTAAGCTAGGGACACGCAGCGCGGACAACAGTTTCGGTGCAGCCGTCGGCCAGGACGATCCAGGACGGATCAAACTTGGAAGCGACAACAATGCCCGCCGAACGACAGACACTCCCCACCTGGACCGAGGAACGGCTCCAGGCCCTGAAGCAGCACTTTGAGGCCGGGCTGACCTGCCGAGAGATCGCCGCCGAGCTCGGCGTCAGCCGCAACGCCGTGATCGGCAAGATCTCCCGCCTGGCGCTGACGCGCGACAATGGCGGCGACACCAGGCGCGTGGTTCGCGCCGAGACGACACGCGATGGCGCCCGCCGTCCCGTGCCGAAGCTGCGCCGCCGCATCCTGCGCGCGGTCCAGAACGATCCGCCGCCGATCGTTGTCGAGGAGCCGGTCGGCACGGTCGAGAACGGCTGCTCGCTGTTCGAACTCTCCAAGGAGCGCTGCCGCTGGCCGATCTCCACCCCCGGCGCCGACGATTTCTGCTTCTGCGGCTCCAAGCCGATCGAGGGCCTGCCCTATTGCCCGAGCCACACGCGGATGGCGTACCGGGTGGCGTCGTCGAGGTAAAACTCAGCGGCCGACTAATTAGTTGAAAGTCGTGTCTCGCCGCACGGACGGTGCACCCTCTCCCCTTGTGGGAGAGGGTGGATTCGATGCGTAGCATCGAATCCGGGTGAGGGGTCTCTCTCCATACGGGCGGCGATTCTGTGGATACAACCCCTCACCCAAGTGAGCACGACGCTGATATCAGCGTAGCCCTCTCCCACAAGGGGAGAGGGCGCAATCACTGGCACCGTCGAGGCGTGCGTACGCCAACCCTACCCCAGCTTCCAGCCCGCCTCCTGCGCGAAGCGCTGGAAGAACTCCGGCTCGTAGGCCTGCTCCGGCGACTGCCGGACGCGCATGTCGAGCAGCTTGGCGTCCTCGCCGACGAGGATGCGCCACTGGTCGGCCTTGACGCCGTCGAGGATGATCTTCGCGGCCTGCGCCGCCGTCGTCGGCGCGTCTTCGAGGAAGCTGCGGGCGCGCTCGCGGGCGGCGGCCTGGATGTCCTGGTCGCTCATGGCGGAGACATCGATGCCCATGCCCTTCATGCGCTGGCGCGCTAGCCCGATCTCGGTCTCGCTGAGCTCGTCGGACTCGGTGCCGCTCTGCACCTTGCGCGAGTTCGACACGATCGAGGTGCCGATATGGCCGGGCATCACGACCGAGCATTTGATGTGCGGCGCGTTGAGGCGGAGGTCGTTGATCAGCGCTTCGGTAAATCCCTTCACCGCGAACTTTGCGGCGCTGTAGGCGGTGTGCGAAACACCCATGCCGACCGAGGCCCAGAAGCCGTTGACGCTCGAGGTGTTGACGATATGAGCCTCGTCCGCCTTCAGCAGCATCGGCAGGAAGGTGCGGACGCCGAGATAGACGCCGCCCCAGCAGATGTTGAAGGTGCGCTCCCATTGCTCTCTTGAATTGGTGAACAGGCTGCCGCCGCCGCCGATGCCGGCATTGTTGAACAGCAGCTGGATCTTGTCGGTGGCCTGCTGCTCGGCGAGCTCATCGCGAAAACGCTGGAGCTGCGCCTCGATCGAGACGTCGGCGACATGGGTGGTGACGCGCAGGCCCTGCGGCAGCTTCTCGGCCTCGCACAGCCGCTTGGTTTCGGCCATCGCCTCGGTCGAGACGTCGCACATGGCGACGTTGCAGCCTTCGGCGACGAGCTGGCGCGCGAGCTCGCGGCCCATGCCCGTGCCGCCCCCGGTGATCACGGCGATCCTGCCGGCGAAATCCTTCATCGGATGATCTTCCTTCCCTGCTGCGGGACGGCCATGCCGCCCCGGCGACTTGCTCGTTCTCTTCGTGGAACGCGTTTGCGAGCTTAGGACGTTTCGCCGGCCTGACCAGAGGGGATGTCGGAGATTTGCGTTGCAGCGCATGCAACGAAGATTTCAGCTTGGGGTTGAACCTTCTCGAGGGGCGTCCGACTTATTCCACGGGGAGGCAGGCTCGAGGAGGTTCGCATGGCGTACCAACAGGGGCACTGGCAGGACGAAGGCTGGCGCGACACGATGGTCGATCCCGCGGGATCGGACGACGGCGCCTATGTGACGGGGTGGACGATCAGCGGGCTCGCCGTGATCGGCACCATCGTCGCGGTCTGGCTGCTCGGGATCTGAGAGCAGCGCGACGAATTCTCATGCAATAGGACGCCATGCAAAGCGTGGCCTCTGAGCCCTGCTGCGTTCTGCGCTCTCATCCGTCATTGCGAGCGCAGCGCAGCAATCCAGCGCTGTGGACGGGACACTGGATTGCTTCGTCGCTGCGCTCCTTGCAATGACGTTGAGAGAGCCGACTGTTTCCCAGAGAGCCTGGCGCCCCCCAAGACGTCGGCATTCACGCCCGGGATCTGGCAGCCGCGTTTCGCGAAGGCGCGCGGCTGACCGTCTGGGGGTCCCGCCCGGCCGAACTCATTGCATACAATTGCAGTCGATTGATCAATTAATAGGCTAATGATTGCCGTGTCACGCTACTGCCCAGTTTGCAGTCAGCCACAAAACACCAAAACTTCAGTGACTTAGCTCCTCGGCCGCGCTGAAAGCCGCTGGCACAAAGCTTGCGATCGCTCCCGTTCGAGGCTCCGCCGTGTGGCGGTGAAGCCGAGATGACAGCGCGGGCGGATCGACCCGCCGAGGGAGCTCACCAATGGACTTTGGCAGGATTTCACGACGGCATCTGTTGCAGGGTGGCGCGGCGCTGACGCTCGGCGCGGCCGCGGGCCTGCGGCCGGCCTTCGCCGCGGAGACAACGATCGGCTTCATCTATGTCGGCTCGCGCGACGACTACGGCTACAACCAGGCGCATGCGCAGGGTGCGGCGGCGCTGAAGAAGCTGCCCGGGCTGAAGGTGATCGAAGAGGAGAAGGTGCCGGAGACCGACGCGGTCGAGAAGACGATCGAGTCCATGATCAATCTCGACGGCGCCACGCTGCTGTTTCCGACCTCGTTCGGCTACTACAATCCGCACATGATCAAGATGGCGGCGAAGTACCCGAAGCTGCGCTTCGAGCACTGCGGCGGCCTCTGGAGCGAGAAGGACCCGAAGAACGCTGGCTCCTATTTCGGCTATATCGACGAGGCGCAGTACATCGCCGGCATCGTCGCGGGCTACACCTCCAAGAGCGGCAAGCTCGGCTTCGTCGCCGCCAAGCCGATCCCACAGGTCCTGCGCAACATCAACGCCTTCACGCTCGGCGCGCAGCTTGCCAATCCCAAGGCCACCACGCAGGTGATCTTCACCGGCGATTGGTCGATGCCGGTCAAGGAGGCCGAGGCGACCAACAGCCTGATCGACCAGGGCGTCGACGTCCTGACCTGCCATGTCGACGGTCCGAAGACAATGGTCGAGAACGCCGCGCGCCGCGGCGCGTTCGTCACCGGCTATCACGTCAACCAGTCGCCGCTGGCGCCGAAGGCCTATCTGACGGGCGCCGAGTGGAATTGGGAAGCGCTGTATCCGAAGTTCGTCAAGATGCTCCAGGCCGGCGAGAGCATTCCGAACTTCTATCGCGGCGGCCTCAAGGAAGAGGTGGTCAAGATCTCGGCGTATGGCGAGGCGGTGTCCGAGCAGGCGCGCAAGCACGCCGACGAGATCAAGAGCAAGTTCCTCGGCGAGGGCTATACGATCTTCAAGGGCCCGATCAAGGACAACAAGGGCAACACCGTGATCACCGCCGGCACCGAGCGCGGCCAGAAGGATCCGGAGCTCGAGAAGATGGACTATCTGGTCGAGGGCGTGATCGGAGCGACGTCGTGACCACGGAGGCGGCCGATCCGGTTGATGCGGCCGCCATCGCGCCGGCCGCCGACGCAGGCTTCCTGCAACGCCATGGCGCGAGCATTGAATACATCCTCATCCCGGGCGCGGCGCTGGTCGCCGCGCTCCTGGTGTTCGGCATCTTCGTCGCGCTGTTCGGCAAGAACCCGCTCGACCTCTACTGGTACATGTATTACGGCGCCTTCGGCACCTGGTTCTCCTGGCAGAACACGCTGACGCGCGCGGCTCCCTTGATCCTCACCGCGCTGTGCACCGCCCTGCCCGCTCAGCTTGGCATGGTGATCATCGGCGGCGAGGGCGCGCTGCTGATCGGCGCGCTGTCGGCAACCTCGGCGGCGCTGGCATTGCAGGGCATGCCGCCGCTCGTCGTGCAGATCGCGATGGTGATCGCGGGCATGACCGGCGGCGGATTGTGGATCCTGCTGTCGGGCGGCTTGCGCCAGTATCGCGGCGTCAACGAGACCATCTCCAGCCTGCTGCTGGTCTACATCGCGCTCGCGATCCTCAACCATCTCGTCGAGGGCCCGATGCGTGACCCGGCGAGCCTCAACAAGCCGTCGACGCGCGAGATCGGCGCCGCCAACATGATCGGCAGCATCCCAGGCACCGACGTGCATTGGGGCCTGGTGTTCGGGCTGATCGCGGCAATCGCGTCCTACGTGCTGATCTATCACACCACATTCGGCTTCGCCGCGCGCGTCGCCGGCGGCAACATCCGGGCCGCCAAGATCGTTGGCCTCTCCGTGGGCAAATTGATCCTGACGGTCTGCTTCCTCGCCGGCGCCTGCGCTGGCCTGGCCGGCATGGTCGAGGTCGCCGCGGTCCAGGGGCGCACCAATGCCAATCTCGCCGTCGGCTACGGCTTCACAGGCATCCTCGTCGCCTTCCTCGCGCGGCAGAATCCACTGGCAATCATTCCGGTCGCGATCCTGCTCGGCGGCATCAATGCCTCGGGCGGCCTCTTGCAGCGAAGGCTCGGCCTGCCCGACGCCTCGGTGCTGGTGCTGCAGGGCATCATCTTCATCTCGGTGCTGGCGAGCGACGCGCTCTATGGCCGCATCGGTGTCCTCAAGGGAAAGTCCTGATCCATGGCTGACGGCAATATCGGGCTCTGGACCGTGCCGCTGGCGGTGCTCGGCGGCGCCATCCGCGTCTCCACGCCGTTCCTGTTCGTGAGCCTAGGGGAATGCATCACCGAGCGCTCCGGTCGCATCAATCTCGGCCTTGAGGGCACGCTGGTGATGGGCGCGATGAGCGCCTATGGCATCTCCTATCTCACGGGATCGCCGTGGGCAGGCGTGCTCGCCGCCGGCCTCACCGGCGCGCTGCTCGGCGCCCTGCATGCCGGCATCTGCTCGCTGCCGCGCGTCAACGACGTCGCGGTGGGAATCTCCTTGATGCTGTTCGGCACCGGGCTCGCCTTCTTCCTCGGCAAGCCGCTGATCGAGCCGACGGCGGCGCGGCTTCCGGCGATCGATTTCGGCTGGTGGAGCGACGTGCCGCAGGTGCGCGCGACCTTGCGCATCAACGTCCTCTTCCTGCTCGGCGTCGTGCTCGCGCCGCTGTTGCTGTGGGCATTCCGAACCACCCGCTGGGGCCTGCTGATCCGTACCGCCGGCGAGAGCGCCGACGCGGCGCGGGCGATGGGTCATTCGGTGCTGATGATCCGGCTGCGCGCCACCATGGCCGGCGGCTTCCTCGCCGGCATCGGCGGCTCGTTCCTGTCGCTGTTCTATCCCGGCAGCTGGAACGAGGGCCTCTCCTCGGGCCAAGGCATCACCGCCGTGGCGCTCGTGATTTTCGCGCGCTGGGACCCGATGCTGTGCCTGTGGGCCTCGCTCGCCTTCGGCGGTGCCGCAGCGCTCGGACCGGCGCTGCAATCGGTCGGCGTCACCTCCGGCTATCATCTGTTCAACGCCGCGCCGTACATCCTGACGCTCTTGATCATGATCATCACCTGCTCGCCGAAACGCACCCTGAGCGGCGCGCCGGCCGAGCTGTCCATCACCCGCTGATTTCAGAGGTCCACCATGACCGCGCGCACCATCCGCTCCGAGCCCTATGCATGGCCGTACAACGGCGATCTCAGGCCAGAGAACACCGCCCTGATCGTGATCGACATGCAGACCGATTTCTGCGGCGTCGGCGGCTATGTCGACAAGATGGGCTATGATCTGTCGCTGACGCGCGCGCCGATCGAGCCGATCAAGACCCTGCTCAGCGTGATGCGCGCGCAGGGCTTCTGCATCATACACACCCGCGAAGGCCACCGCACCGACCTGTCCGACCTGCCCGCCAACAAGCGCTGGCGCTCGCAGCAGATCGGCGCCGGCATCGGTGATCCCGGCCCGTGCGGCCGCATCCTGGTGCGCGGCGAGCCAGGCTGGGAGATCATCCCCGAGCTGGCGCCGCTACCTGGCGAGATCGTCATCGACAAGCCCGGCAAGGGCTCGTTCTGCGCCACCGACCTCGAGCTGATCCTGCGCCTGAAGGGCATCCAGAACATCGTGCTGACCGGCATCACCACCGACGTCTGCGTCCACACCACGATGCGCGAGGCCAACGACCGCGGCTTCGAATGCGTGCTGCTGTCGGACTGCTGCGGTGCCACCGACAAGGGCAACCACGATCACGCGCTGAAGATGATCAAGATGCAGGGCGGCGTGTTCGGCGCGGTCGCGACCTCCGCGGCGCTGATCGAGGCGCTGTCGTGATCGGCGACGATCCGACGCCATCAGGCGCGTTCGGCGTCGAGGCCATCGCGATGACGATGCGCTTCGGCGCGTTCACCGCGCTCGACAATGTCGAGCTGAAGGTCAGGCCTGGCTCGTTCCACGCGCTGCTCGGCGAGAACGGCGCCGGCAAGTCGACGCTGGTCAAATGCATCATGGGCTACTACCGCCCGACCGAGGGCGACGTGCTGATCGCCGAGCGCGAGCGCGCCATCAACAATCCCAGGGACGCGCACGCGCTCGGCCTCGGGATGGTCTATCAACACTTCACCCTGGTGCCGGCGATGACGGTCGCGGAAAACCTGGTGCTGGCGCGCGACGACGTGCCGGCGGTGGTCAACTGGGCGAAGGAGAAGAAGGAGCTGGAGGCCTTCCTGGCGCGGATGCCGTTCCGCGTGCCGCTCGACGCCAAGGTCTCCGACATCTCCGCGGGCGAACGGCAGAAATGCGAGATCCTCAAGCAGCTCTATCTCAAGCGCCGCTTCCTGATCCTGGACGAGCCGACCTCGGTGCTGACGCCGGGCGAGGCCGACGAGGTTCTGGGCATGCTGCGCAAGATGGTCGAGGCCGGCGAGCTGACCATCCTGATGATCACGCATAAATTCCGCGAGGTGATGGCGTTCGCAGACGACGTCACCATCCTCCGGCGCGGCAAGCTCGCCGGCCGCGGCAAGGTCACCGAACTGACGCCCGACGACATGGCACGGATGATGATCGGCGCCGAGCAGCTCACGGTGCAGCCGTCGCGCACCGGCGAGGCCGGCAACGTCAGGCTCGAGGTTGAGAAGCTGGTGGCGCGCGACGATTCCGGCGGCCTCGCTGTGCACAGCCTGTCGCTCACCGTGCGCGCCGGCGAGATCGTCGGCATTGCCGGGGTCTCCGGCAACGGCCAGCGCCAATTGGTCGAGGTGCTCGCCGGCCAGCGCGAGGCCGAGAGCGGCGCAATCCGGGTCTCCGGCGAGGCCTATGTGGCGAGCCGCGAGGAGATGCGCCGGCACAAGATGTCGCTGCTGCCGGAGGAGCCGCTGAAGAACGCCTGCGTCGGCGGCATGAGCGTCGCCGACAACATCGCGCTGCGTGAGTTCGACCGCGCGCCGTTCGCCCGCGGCGGCTGGTGGCTGAACAAGGCTGCCTTCCGCCAGGGCGCGACAACCAAGATCAACCGCTACAAGATCAAGACCCGCACGCCGGATACGCCGATCTCGGCACTGTCGGGCGGCAACGTGCAGCGCGCCGTGCTCGCGCGCGAGCTCGGTCACGACGTCGAGGTGCTGATCGCCGCCAATCCCTGCTTCGGCCTCGACTTCGCGGCGGTGGCGCAGATCCACGCCGAGATCATGGCCGCGCGCAATCGCGGCGCCGCCGTGCTATTGGTCAGCGAGGATCTCGACGAGCTGCTGGAGCTGTCGGACCGCTTGGTCGTGATGTTCCACGGCCAGCTGGTCTACGAGACCCGCGGCAGCGATGCTGATCTCACCGAAATCGGCCGCCACATGGCGGGGCATTGAGGCCGACGTCGACTGCGCCGGACAACGAAACAAGCCGGCTGCCGCGCGGTTAACGGCGAACCCGGCTCTCACCGCGTCATTGCGAGCGCAGTGTTTAGCCCGGAGACATAGCTTACACCTGTTCGGGGACATGGTTGACACTTTTGGGGTCACGCAAATCGATCGCTGCGATCTGATGAGCGGCAAAGAAAACTCCGAATTTTCCGTCTTGGCTGAGTGGACGAATAGCGAGTCGCTCACCGCGAAAGGCTTGAGGGACTTTCCAGAGCCGTCCCTCGAAACTGACATAGGCCTTCGTGCTCGACACGGAACGGACGATCTCCCCCTCGTCGTAGTCCACCGTCGGAAGGCGATCCGGCATGGTGCGTTGGCTGGGCCGATAGCGGCTTGCCGGCACATTGAAGTCGAGAGCCTCATGGGGGCGGTCGAGATTGTAGACGGCTCGCCATTCGTCGAGTGCCCGCTGGACATCGGGAAGGTCCCTGTAACGCTTGAAGGCAAAGACCTCGGCCTTCAGGCTGCGGTGGAAGCGTTCGTTCTTGCCGCGGCTCTGGGGATGATAGGGCCGGCTATGGATCGTTCGAACGCCGAGCTTCAGCAGCCAGACCGTCAACGCGGTCCAGGGGTCTTCGAGAGTAAAGCCCCAGGGGCCACCGTTGTCGACGAACATCGCATCCGGCAGTCCATAGCGGCGGAACGTCGTCTCCAAATGTCCTTTGACCGTAGAGCCGCGCTCATTGTCGCAGGCCGCCAGGCACAAGGAAAAGCGCGAGTGATCGTCCAGCGCGGTGAGCGGATGACAAGACACACCGTTCTCCAGCGCACTGTGTCCCTTGAAGTCCATCTGCCACAGCTGATTGGGCGCATCCTTCTCGAACCGCGTGTAGGGCTGCCCGGGCGTGCCGCCAGGCTCCGTCACCCGATCGTAGCGGCGCAGGATGTTATGCACGGTGGAGATCGCCGGGACAGCTTGCCCATCGCGATCGAGACGATGCGCGAGCTTGCGCGCGCCCCAGGCCGGGTGAGCATCGCGCAACGCGACAATCTGCTGCTCAGTCGCAGCTGCGGTGCGCTCCGGACTTCGATGCGGCCGCCGCGACCGGTCCGCCAGCGTCGTATCGCCGGCGTCAGACCGCTCGATCCATTTGTAGCCGGTCTGGGGGCTGATGCCGAACCGCCGACACAGCTGCCGCCGGTTGGCTCCCTCCTGCTTGGCAAGCATCACAAACTCTCGTCGCTGGTCCATGACAGACACCTCTCGCCACGGCATCGCTCGCCCCTTTGCTTGACGAATCGAGCCAATTTTGAGGTGTCAACCATGTCTCCGAACACCTGTCAGCCATGTCCCCGGGCTGAACACTGCGCTCGCAATGACGGTGGAGGGAGTTGGGCCCGCTCAGCGGGACATTGCGCCACACCAGGGGTAAACGACCTCAAGCTGTTGACGACTAATTCATCCCGCTGAGGTAACATCGCGGCGAGTGCGTGCTGGTTGCGGCCGCCTGGCCGTCCTGGCGACATTTTCCTTATCTCGTTTCAATCCCTTGCTCGACAGGTCGATCTCATGAAGGCCTATTTCATCGGTGGCGGCATCGGTTCGCTCTCCGGCGCAGCATTCATGATCCGCGACGGCGGCGTCTCCGGATCGGACATCACCATTTTCGAAAAGCGCCTGCCCTATGGCGGCAGCCTCGACGGCGCGCGTCTTCCGGACGGCTCCTACTCGATGCGCGGCGGGCGCATGCTGACGACCGAGCAATACGAATGCACCTGGGACCTGCTGTCGACCATTCCCTGCGAAACCGACGCTCAGCAGACCATCCTCCAGGAGACCGTGGCGTTCAACAAGCTCCACGTCACCCACGCGCAGGCGCGGCTGGTCGATGGCAACCGGCACAAGGTCGACGTCTCCACCATGGGCTTCTCGATGCAGGACCGCATCGAGATGACCAGGCTCACCGAGGCCTCGGAGGAGAAGCTCGGCAAGTCCTTGATCTCGGACTGGCTGTCGCCGCCGTTCTTCACGACGAACTTCTGGTACATGTGGCAGACGACCTTCGCCTTCCAGCCCTGGCACAGCGCGGTCGAGTTCAGGCGCTATCTGCGCCGCTTCATCAACGAATTCCCGATGATGGATACGCTCGGCGGCGTCAAGCGGACGGTGCACAACCAGAATGACTCGATCGTCAAGCCGCTGATGCGCTGGCTGAAAGGCCACGGTGTCAACTTCGTCGGCGGCGCCGACGTCACTGACATCGCGCTCGTCACCGAGAACGGCAAGCATCGCGCCACGCGCCTCGATCTGGAACATGACTTCGTCGGCCGCAGCATCGATCTCGCGGCGGATGACCTCGTGTTCTACACCGCCGGCTCGATGACGGACGCGACCAGCCTCGGCAGCCACGACAGTCCGCCCAAGCAGCTCACCAAGGAGGACAGCCAAGGCTGGACTCTCTGGGAGAAGCTCGCACAGGGCCGCCCGGAATTCGGCAATCCGGCCGCGTTCAACTCATCGGTTCCGGAGTCGAGCTTCGAATCTTTCACGGTCACCTGCCGCAATGCGCGCTTCTTCGACGCGATGCAGACTTTCACCGGCAACGTCGCCGGCACCGGCGGGCTCGTCACGTTCAAGGATTCGAACTGGCGGATGTCGATCGTGCTCTACACCCAGCCGTACTTTCCGGACCAGCCCGGCACCATCAAGATCTTCTGGGGCTATGGGCTCTACCCCGATCGCGTCGGCAATTTCGTGGGGAAGCCGATGTCCGAGTGCAGCGGCGCCGAAATCCTGAAGGAGCTGTGCGGGCATCTGCGCTTTCCGCTCAACGTGTTCGACGAGGCGACCTGCGTGCCGTGCTGGATGCCCTACATCATGAGCATGTTCATGCCGCGCAGCTATGGCGACCGGCCGTTGCCGGTGCCGCTCACCTCGCAGAATCTCGCCTTCATCGGCCAATATGTCGAGCTGCCCGAGGATGCCGTGTTCACGATCGAATATTCGGTGCGCGCGGCCATGCATGCGGTCTATCAGCTCTTGAAGATCGACCGCGCCATTCCGCCGGTCACACCGTATGACAAATCGCTGAAAATGCTGCTGCAGTCGGTGGTGAAATCATTCGCTTGACGGACCACGCGAGATCGTGATCACCGCGCGCCGCAGCGCTTGACCTGGATCAGTTCCGCGAGGGAACACGGCAGCTAAGCCCCGGATCGTAACACACGATCCGGGTGAACCATCATGAAGGCGTATTTCATCGGCAGCGGCATCGGCGCATTGGCCGGCGCGGCATTCCTGATCCGCGACGGCGGCGTCGCGGGCAGCGACATCACGATCTACGAGAAGCACCTGCCCTATGGCGGCAGTCTCGATGGCGCGCGGCTGCCCGACGGCTCCTATTCGCTGCGCGGCGGCCGCATGCTGACGACCGATCACTACGAGTGCACGTGGGACCTGCTCTCCACCATCCCCGATGCCAGCGATCCCCGCCGCACCGTGCGCGACGAGACGATTGCCTTCAACAAGGCCCATGTCGCGCATTCGCAGGCGCGCCTCGTCGATCGCAACCGGCACAAGATCGACGTCTCCACCATGGGCTTCACCATGCAGGACCGGCTCGAACTGGTGCGGCTGACCGAGGCCTCCGAGGAGAAGCTCGGCAACTCCCGCATCACCGACTGGCTGTCGCCGCCGTTCTTCACCACGAATTTCTGGTTCATGTGGCAGACGACGTTCGCGTTCCAGCCCTGGCACAGCGCGGTCGAGTTCAAGCGCTATCTGCATCGCTTCATGAACGAGTTTCCTCGCATCGAGACGCTGGCCGGCGTCAAGCGCACCGTGTTCAACCAGTATGATGCGATCGTGGTGCCGCTCGTCAAATGGCTGGAAGGCCACGGCGTGAATTTCGCCGGCGGCGTCGATGTCACCGACATGGAGATCGCGACGGAAGCCGGCAAGCATTTGGTCAAGCGCCTCACGCTGGATCGCAGCGGAAAGCCGGAGACGGTCGCGCTGTCGAGCGACGATCTCGTCTTCCTGCAGAACGGCTCGATGACGGACGCGACCAGCCTGGGCACGCAGGATGCGCCGCCGCCGCGGCTCACCAAGCAGGACAGCCAGGGCTGGACGCTGTGGGAGACAATCGCGAAGGGCCGCCCCGAATTCGGCAATCCCGCCGCGTTCAACTCATCGATCCCGGAATCCTGCTGGGAGTCGTTCACCGTCACCTGCCGCAATCCGCGGTTCTTCGACGCGATGGAAGCGTTCAGCGGCAACGCCGCGGGCACCGGCGGGCTCGTCACCTTCACCGAGTCGAACTGGCTGATGTCGGTCGTGCTGTATCACCAGCCGCATTTCGCCGGCCAGCCCGCCGACGTACAGGTGTTCTGGGGCTATGCACTGCATCCCGACCGCATCGGCAATTTCGTCGGCAAGGCGATGGCCGATTGCGGCGGCGCCGACATCCTCAAAGAATTGTGCGGCCACCTCAACTTCGACCTTGCGGTGTTCGACCAGGCGACCTGCGTGCCATGCCGCCTGCCCTACATCACCAGCATGTTCATGCCGCGCAACAAGGCCGACCGGCCGCTGCCGGTGCCGGCGAATTCGAAGAACCTCGCCTTCGTCAGCCAGTTCGTCGAGATCCCCGACGACGTCGTGTTCACGGTGGAATATTCAGTGCGTGCCGCGCAGATGGCGGTCTATCAGTTGCTCGGTATCACCAGGGCGATTCCACCGATCACGCGGCACGACAAGTCGTTCCGCGTGCTGATCGAGACGATGGAGAAGGCCTTCGCCTGACGCCTCTCGCATCCGCAAAAACGAACGCGCCCGGATCAGGCTCGATCCGGGCGCGCTTTCCGTCTCGCGAGGCACAGATGGCGCCTCCATGCGTCTTGCGTGAGTTGTCAGTAGCCGAGCAGCGCGAGACCAACCCAGCTGACGGCAAACAGCGATACGACCGAGGTTGCAGCGGCAAAAACGGACAGCGAAACTTTCAAAGTCCTGAGGACCATACGCGCCTCCTTCAACGACAATGAACAGCACATCGAGGTGAACCCCGATGTCAGTCTGAAATTTCCTGGAACCGGCTCCACAACGAGCCGAACACAGGTTTGGTGCGCGCCTGCGCGCAAAGGTTCAATGTCAGGGTGTGGGGCCCTGATCGAGCGGCTTGATCGTTAACGGAGACGGTCGCTCGTGGTTCCCGGATGGGAACTGGAACCGCTCCAAAGGAGGCCGCTCTCCCCCTCAGAGCCCCCTTCCTGGCGGAACTCAAGGTTGAGAAGGCTCCTGGCTGCAGGTTTTAGGATGGATCCGGCCGCCGGGCGCTATTTCAGCGGCAGGAACAGGTCCGCAGCCGTCTCGTGCTCGGGAACCTCCGGGAAGAAATTCAGCCGCTGGCAATAGATCGGGAAGTCGCGCGCCTCCTCGCCGCTGGCTGGAAGCCAGTCGCGATAGAGGAACAGCGCGGCGGGCTCCAGATTGTGGGTGTTGCCGACGACGCGCAGCACGGCGCAGCGTCCTCCGGGGATCACGCCGGCTCTGATCGTCGCGTCGTCCGTCTCGACCGGCTGATCGGTCCCGACACAGAGATCCACGCTGTAGTCGGCAGGCGAAGCGGGGCGCCGCTCGGAGCGCCAGACCGTGAAGGTCGGATGGGTCCTGGGGTGCAGGCCGGCCGCCTTGCGCCAGGCGATGAAGCGCTGGATGGTCGCGCCGAGCGTCGCCGGGTCGCCGCGATGCTCCATGATCGCCACCGGCGTGGCCGGCACCTCGCGAATCGTCACGTCGTCAGGGGTATAGGTCGTCCGCATCAGCTTGCTCCTCGCATCGTCGAGAGGCCCGAAGGCCGCAAGCCACGGCTCCCAGTCGGGAGATTTCCGGAACGATGACGGCGATTGCCCGAACCGTTGCCGAAAGGCGCGGGCGAAGGCGTCCGGCGCATCGTAGCCGGCCTCCATCGCGACCTCGGTGACGCTTTGGGCATCGCTGTAGGCCAGCTGATAGGACGCCCGCTTCATGCGGGTGAGCTGGATGTAGCGATGCACTGATAGACCGAAGGTCGCCGTGAACTGCCGGTGGAAATGATATTTCGAGTAGGCTGCGATGCTGCTCAGCGCGTCCAGATCGAGATCATCCTCCAGATGCCGGTCGATATGATCCAGCACCCGCTGCATCCGCGCATGGTAGTTTCGCAGCGCCGCCTTCATCGTTCCTTGCTCCGTGGCGGCATCAGCTAAGCGCAGGCGGACATGACGCGCTCGACCGATCTTGCGGCTTTGTCACGGGGTTCAGTGATCAAGACCGCCTTTCACGGATCGACGGCCGTCACTGTCCAGAACGAGGCGGGCACCATGACGCCCGCGCCTCTGGCGTAGCGCGCCAGCGCCTTCCTCACGGCGGCCGTCGCGGCCTCCGTTGCCTCGGACGGCTGCCCCGCCACCGCACGGCCGGCGGGCCCGATCGCGAGCGCCGTCTGCACCGCGCTGTCGAGGCCGGCGCCCGCGCCGACGTCGAGTGCGATGTCGTGACGCTCCAGCCGGATGCGGCGCAGCCCGGCATCGGTCATCACCTTCTCGATCCACTCGGGAGCGCCGAATGCGAAATCGTCCGGCGCGTGCGGCGGCAATCCCGGCAGCTTCGGCACGTGGTCATACGCCGCCTGCAACGGCTCCAGCGCCCACGGGTTGTCGCGCAGTTCGCCCCAGCAGGCGAACGCGACGCGCCCTTCCGAATGCAGCGCATTGCGGATGTTGAGCACGGCGCGCACCGGATTGGCGAAGTACATGACGCCGAGCCGCGAGATCACGAGATCGGCGCTGGCGGCCTTGAAGTGGTGCACCATGGCGTCGCCCTGCACGAAGCTCACCGGCGCCTCGGCCGGGGCGAGTTCGTGGGCCGCGGTCAGCATGGCCGCGGAGACGTCGAGGCCGAGCACGCTGCCGCCGGGGCCGACCTTCTCGGCCGCCGCGATCAAGGTCGCGCCGCAGCCGCAGCCGATGTCCAGCACCCGCTCGCCCGCCTGGATCGCCGCGCGCTCCAGCAACGCCTCCTGCACCGGCGCCAGCATCGCATCGATCTCGGCGCGGCGCGCGACCCAGCGCCCGCCGCCCGCACCGTTCCAGAAGGCGATCTGCTCGGCGTTCTCGAAATGCCCAAAGGAGGTGTCGGCGATGGCGGCGTCCATGCGGGAAATCTCGACAACAAAGGTCACAAATGAAACGAGCCGGCTCGATCAGCGTCCAGCAGGCCCTGTTCGGGAGTTTAGGGGGCGGTCTAAGGCTTGAAAAGCCGGTCTCACGGACGAAGCGGGTCGCGGCAGGGACACGCTGAAGCGGATCGCCGATGTCGAATGTGCGGGGTGTCAAATCTGCCGATTTGAGAAAAATGGTCGGAGCGGCGGGATTCGAACCCACGACCCTTAGTCCCCCAAGCGCTGGTAATACATTGAAATTACAGCGCTATCCGGGAAACCGCAAGGTCCGCGCATTTTTGATTTCATTGAGCTTTCCGCTTCGAATGGAAACCAGAGCTACCTACCCCACCGCGCTGCGCCGCGCGGAAATCCCGAGCAACATTGACGACCCGAAAAATGTAGCGCATACGCTACACATGCCCGCCATTAAGAGAACCGACGAATTTTTCAGTTGAATCAAAGGACTGCGGGATTGCCCGAGCAAAAGTGAAGATCCTGGCTCGGATTGATCGCCTTGCCCTTGGCAACCCGGGCGATGTCGCACCGGTTGGCGAGGGCGTCAGGGAAATGAGGAAACACTACGGCCCGGGTTATCGGGTCTATTTCGTTCACCGGGGCGAAGAAGTCGTAGTTCTGCTCTGTGGCGGCGACAAAGCATCGCAAAGCGCGGACGTCGCGGAGGCCAAGAAATTGGCGGCCAATTTGGAGGACTGAGCTGTGACCAAAATCAAACCGTACGACGCGGCCGATTATCTCGATAGCCCCGAGACGATTGCCGCCTACTTCACTGAAGCACTGGAATCCGGCGATCCCTCTCTCATCACGACGGCGATCGGCGCCGTCGCTCGCGCCAAGGGTATGAGCGAGATCGCGGAAAGGGCTGGCCTGTCGCGCGAAAATCTCTATCGGTCGCTCGGTGGGCAAGCAAAGCCGGAATTCAGCACTATCCTCAAGGTGCTTCAAGCTATGGAAATTAGCCTGATCGCCCAGCCGACCGAAAACCGAGCGGCCTGAGAAACTTGATTCGGGCGGTCGATTCCATACCTCTTGTTACTCAGGAACACAGCTACGGAATAACTCTTCCAGAAGGAGGCTCCCGGCGCGCATGACGGCTTGGTGTTGACGGTCGCGATCGCGCCGTGGATGGCGACGAATTCAAACACGGTCACCCACGAAGAACTGAGGTTGTGAGGGCGGTTAGGTTGCGCCAGGTGTGACTACCCAACCATACTTGCTTGCCATGGCAGCGAGAGCTTCCTTCAACCGCTTGAAGCGTCCATCATTGTCGATGGTCGGATGGCACTCAATTTGACAATGCGCCGGATTGTCGGGGTCGCCATTTGGATCGTCTTTTATAGGGCGATGGATAGCGTCGACTGAATGTTCGCCCGTCTGCTTACCCTTTTTATCGTAGATCGGAATTTTGCAGCTCTGCCGAACCTCACCAGCTACGAGCTTTGCTACACCCTGCTCAGTGGATTTACGTGCTTCGCGCGCATCCTTCCGGATGGATGACATGTCCACTGATGGCTTTCTTTCCCGATCACCGAAAGCAGACGCGGAGAACGTCACTCTGCCGCCTACAGCCCTGTACTCGCCTTCGCGAACAGATCTGTAGAGATCGTCAGTGTCAGGAACCAGCATCGGGCACCACTGGCAACTAGTGGTTCAACCAGATCCAGAGAGACGTCAAACTCCAGTCATCCCGAAGAGGGCCAGAGTCCATCTCAGTTTCGATGTCTGTGCCCCATACCTTGATGTATTCGGCGCCGCTTTCTCCGAAGTAGAGCGTTATTTTTTTGGTGCCATGCCACCACTCGAAAACAATTTCGTTGTTTTCGCTCAGTGTGATGTGAGGACTGCTCCACGAGCCGAGTTTCAGAGCGCGAGCGAAAACACAGCCAAGAAAATAAAGCGCCGAGCCTTCGACTGAGTCAGCAACCGGTTCTGCCGCGCTCGCCACCAACTCGGTGATCTTTGACACCTCAGACTTTAAAGGCTCGCTGACGAACACGCGATCCAATTCGTTGGCCGCGTCCGACACGCCCCCGCTTCCGAATGCGCGATAGTCGCTTGGTCCCGCCCATCTGACTGCTACCATCACTGGATCGCCTTTCGGATTTTATCGGTAATACAAGCTTCGAATATGACGTCTTTCTCGAGTCCGAATTTTTCAAGTATTGACCAGACCTCGTCGTCGCGCTCGACGATTCGATTCGCAAATAAGTCTATATCAAGCAGCAGGTGGGAGCCATTCGCGTCAGCCTGACCACTTGCAACGTTTAGGATCGCGCGAGCGTCTTGAAGAATCTTGGGCATTCCTAGTTGCAACTGCACAAAAACCGCATCTGCCGTAACTGGTAGGTTATCCGGAACGACTGGATAGACCGACAAATAGTCCTGGAGGGCAACCTCTGCAGTGGGCGTAGGAATTTTATTGATCACACGCACTGCTACCCGGCTGAAACTCTGCGCGTTGACCACTCGCTGAAACACCTGCCAGTGACGCCGTGCCTCATTTCGAAAGGAATCCCAATCGGTGTAGGGTGGCAGGTGGCTATATGAAAACCCAACGCGTTGGAGCTGAAGGATCCGGTCTTGTGCACCGTTATGAAGGCGCCAACCGACTTGCTCTGGGGTATTCATAAATCCGGTAGCGGCCTCGGGCGTCGCAGCCTGAAATCCGAACATCAAATGTTGAATGGGATGCCGGATCGGAAACTCCTCTGCGAGAGCGTCCGCCACGCTGGTTAGCTGGTCTAGTGTGATGGCATCGGGATTCGCAACCCGAACGTCAATCAGCGCCTCTGCGATAGGCGCGCGCTCATAGTGAGGTCGGACAAATTCGGTCATCAACGCTCTAATATAGGCTCAAGCCGGCGTTTGGCGAATCACCAGAAAGGATTACTTAAGGAAGGTTAGAAAGCGTAAACGCACCCGGCCGGTAAACCAGTTACCCTGGCTGTTTCCGGATGCCCTGAAATCCGGCTAAGTGATGGTCGGAGCGGCGGGATTCGAACCCACGACCCCTAGTCCCCCAGACTAGTGCGCTAACCGGGCTGCGCCACGCTCCGATGGCCGTTCCTGTAGCCGTGATCCGAGCCCGATGCAAGGCACGGCGGGTGGGTTTCCTTGGGGGGGGGCACGGGGTTGCCAGATTGAACGGAGACCGGGGACCCTCACCCCCAACCCCTCCCCGCAAGGGGGAGGGAGCGCAGCCGACCTGCGGCTCTCGGGGTGGGTTACAACGCGGGATCACCGGCCGTGCTCGGCGAATTCTCAGTGACGCGCGCTGCGCCCCTCAGACGTCCTTCATCGCGCGGTCGAGCAGCGCGCGGCAGTCGAGCAGGTCCTTGAGCACGCCCTGGAGCTTGTCACGCTCCTCCGGCTTCATCCCGGCGCGGGTGGGCGGGCCGACGCGGAAGGTGTCGAGGATGTCGTCCTCGGTGTCGACGAAGCGGAAGTCGATGCCCTCCTCGTCGGAAGCCTCCTCCTCCTCGTCCTCCGATTCGACCTCGGCCTCGCCGATCGGCTCCTCTTCCATCATCGCCTGGCCGAGGGTCTCCTCCATCGCGCCGAACGAGACCGCGGCGGAGCTGTCGGCCAGTCCCTGGACCGACTTGACGCCGTGCTCCTTGAGGATCCGCTGCACCCCCTTGATGGTGTAGCCTTCGCCGTACAGCAGGCGGCGGATGCCCTTGAGCAAATCGACGTCGTCGGGCCGGTAATAGCGCCGGCCGCCGCTTCGCTTCATCGGCTTGATCTGGGCGAACCGCGTCTCCCAAAACCGCAGCACGTGCTGCGGGATGTCGAGCTCCTGCGCGACCTCGCTGATCGTCCGAAACGCATCCGGCGCCTTGTCCAAATGCCCGTTCCCCTTCGACCGTGCTGCCAAGAAAGTGGGAGACTACGCTGATTCGACTGGACGAACTGCACGCGGGACGAAGGTAACGCGTCGATACGGCCTCGCCGGACGATGCGGCGGGCTAGCCCGGCCCTATTCCGGCTCGGCGCCGAACTCGGCGCTGGCCTCGCCGTTCATCTTGCCGTTGCCCTGCTGGCCGTTGATGCGCTGCTTGAGGATCGCGGACGGCTTGAACACCATGACCCGCCGCGGCGAGATCGGCACTTCCGTGCCCGTCTTCGGGTTACGTCCGATGCGCTGACCCTTCTTGCGCACCATGAACGACCCGAACGACGATAGCTTGACCGTCTCGCCGCGCTCGAGGCAGTCGGTGATCTCCTTCAAGACCAGCTCGACGAACGCAGACGACTCCGTCCGCGACAGCCCCACCTTCTGGTAGACTGCCTCGCAGAGATCGACGCGTGTGACTGTTTTTCCGGTTCCCGCCATCGCCTGCCCCAAACTCTCGGCGAATAATTCGCTCCGGAAATTAAGAGGTTAAGCGGCGGTGGTCAACAGCAGCGTGAATAGAAGTACGGGCCCTCATGCCGATCTAAGGCGTAATCCCGCCGCGCGGCAGGCTCACCAGCGCACCAAAGCCGAGCCCCAGGTGAAGCCGCCACCCATCGCCTCCAGCAGAACCACGTCGCCCTTCTTGATGCGACCGTCCTTGACGGCCACGTCGAGCGCCAGAGGGATCGAGGCAGCGGAGGTATTTCCATGCCGATCGACCGTCAACACCACCTTCTCCGGCGCGATGTGCAGCTTGTGCGCCGAAGCATCGATGATTCGCTTGTTGGCCTGGTGCGGCACGAACCAGTCGATGGTCTCGGCCGACAGGCCGGTGGCATCGAAGGCGTCGACGATCACGTCGGTGATCATGCCGACCGCGTGCTTGAACACCTCGCGGCCTTCCATCCGCAGATGCCCGACGGTCTGGGTCGAGGACGGTCCGCCATCGACATAGAGCTTGGCCTTGTGGCGACCATCGGACCGCAGGTGAGTCGTGAGCACGCCGCGATCGGCCGAGGTCCCCCCCTGCTCCTGAGCGTCGAGGACCAGCGCGCCGGCGCCGTCGCCGAACAGCACGCAAGTGGTGCGGTCGTTCCAGTCGAGGATGCGCGAGAAGGTCTCGGCGCCGATCACCAGCGCGCGCTTGAACTGGCGGCTGCGCAGGAAGTTATCCGCGGTCGCGAGCGCATAGACGAAGCCCGAGCACACCGCCTGCAGGTCGAACGCCGCGCCATGATGGATGCCGAGGCCGTTCTGCACCGCCACGGCCGTCGCCGGAAAGGTGTTGTCCGGGGTCGAGGTGCCCAACACGATCAGATCGATTGACTGCGGATCGACATCGGCCGCGGCCAGCGCGGCACGGGCCGCGTTGATCGCGAGATGCGAGGTGAATTCGCCGTCGGCTGCGACGTGGCGCTCACGAATGCCGGTGCGCTGCACGATCCACTCGTCGGAGGTCTCGATGCGGCTTGCCAGCTCGGCATTGGTCACGACCCGCTGCGGGAGGTAGGAGCCACAGCCGAGCACGACCGAACGAATTGTCACGAGACAGCCTCCTGGGCGACGGGTTCGGACGCCGGTGCGCCGCCGTCGGGATTGAGTGTTTGATTGATCTTGGTCAGGAGATCGTAGCGGGCCATCTCATAGCCAACCCTGACCGCCGAGGCAAAGCCCTCGGCATCGGTTCCGCCGTGGCTCTTGACCACCATCCCCTTGAGCCCGAGCACCACGCTGCCGTTGGATTTGCGCGGGTCGAGCCGGGCCCGCAGGGCGGCGAACGCGCCGCGTGCCAACACGTAGCCGACCCGGGCCAGCAGACTGGCCTGGATCGCGCCGCGCAGGAAATCCGTGACCTGGCGCACCGTGCCCTCGGCCGTCTTCAGCGCGATGTTGCCGCTGAAGCCCTCGGTCACGACCACGTCGGCGGCGCCCTTGCCGATGCCGTCGCCCTCGACGAAGCCGATATAGTCGAGCTGCGGCAGGTTCATCGCACGGAGCTGCTCGGCCGCCTCGCGGATCTCCTCATGGCCCTTGATCTCCTCGACACCGATGTTGAGGAGGCCGACGGTCGGCCTGGGCTTGTTGAACAGCACGCTCGCCAGCGCGCCGCCCATCACTGCCAGCGCGACGAGGTGGTGGGCGTCGCCGCCGATCGTCGCGCCGAGGTCGAGCACCACCGATTCGCCGCGCGCAGTCGGCCAGATCGCGGCGAGAGCCGGCCGGTCGATCCCGTCCAGCGTGCGCAGGCAGAAGCGCGCCATCGCCACCAGCGCGCCGGTGTTGCCTGCGGACACGGCGACGTCGGCCTCTCCCTTCTTCACCGCCTCGAGCGCGAGCCACATCGACGACGTCTTGCGGCCGCGCCGGAGCGCCTGGCTCGGCTTGTCCTCCATGCTGACGGCGACATCGGTGTGAACGACGCGCGAGACTGCCTTCAGCCGCGGATGCCGGTCGAGTTCGGGAACGATCTTGGCACTGTCGCCGAACAGCAGAAACTCCGCATCCGGATGGCGGCTCAGCGCGATCGCGGCACCGGGGATGACGACGGCCGCGCCGAAATCCCCGCCCATGGCGTCCAGCGCGATTCGAACCTTTTGAGGCATGACGTCCCGGAAACCTGATCTCGAGCTTTGTCTCGTCTTGGCCGTGATTTGGTTGGCCGTGTTTGGCGGTCGTTCAGAGGCATTGCGCGGCCGATGGACAGGCCAGAGGCCGTCCGGGCCTTTTCGTCGCACCCCGACCCGGGCGCGACAATAGCGTCTCTCCGTGTCGAAACAACCTCCCGGGAGCGATGCATTTTGCAACCGCCGCGCCGGTCCGGGACCGGTAGCGCCCCGTCTTTTCGTTCGAAATCAGCGGCTTGAGAGAATTTTGACAAGCTTTGTGACAGGATCGCGCGGCAGCGGCCTGCACAATTGCGCGTCAATCCTCACCCGTTTTCTTCGCTTTGACCGCGCCCGGCCCGACGGCATCTGCCGGCTTCAGCGCCTTCAGCGCGGCGAAGGGATGGTCCGCCGGATCGGAGGCCTCGGCGGGCTGCTCGAACACCGCGCCCGGTTTGCGCGGATACGGATCGATCCCCAGGAACAGCGCGTCGGCGGCGAGCCGGCCGAGGTCGATCTGCCCACCGACGATCGGCTCGGGCGGATCGGCCGTCTCGACCTCGCTGTTCGGGTCGTCCTCGACCAGGTCGGCAAGCTCCGGAATCTGCTCCGGCGGGGCAAACATCTGGTCGATCGGCTCGTCGATCTCGGTCTCGATCGGATCGAGCGTGACGACGCAGGTCTGGCCGATCCGGGCGCGCACCCGGCCCTCGACATGCACCTTGCCGTCACGCTTCAGGGCCACGTCGAACGAGGCTTTGGCCGAAAGCACCTCGCGCAGATCGGCGATCTCTGCCAACGCCCGGCGCGTGGCCGGATCGGCCTCGATCTCGCGATGCAGGCCGGCGTCCGGGATTTGCGCCACGATCACCGGCGGCGCGCGCCAGGGGTCCTTGGAAGGGTCTCGCGCCGGTTCGCGCGACGTGTCTCTGTCTCTGGTCATGTCGCTAGTCCTGCTGAACCGGCCGCGGGAAGCTCCAGCCGGCGCCGAGCAGCCTGTTGTCGTCGAGGGCGGCGAGGTCGGCCGCCACCCGGGCCGCATAGGCGGCAAGTCCGGCCGCGCTGTCGGGATGCTCGCCGTTCAAGATATTCTTCTGCAGCGCCTCCGCCAGCCGGGCCTCGCTCTCCGACCAGGCCAGATCATAGGCGGCGGTGCGGCCATAGAACGCCTCGCCGAACTTCTGCATGCGCTTCGGAACGGTCAGATCACCCACCCCCATCTCGCGGAGATTGTCGTCCATGTCGTCGCAGAACCGGTCGAACAGGGCCTGCGACAGCGCCGACCCCACCCCGCGCAGCCGCCGCAGCACCAGCCAGAGGTGCAGAATCAGCAGATCGAACCGTCCTTCCACCGTGTCAGGGACATTCAAGTGTCTATAAAACAACGGGTCTCGGGTTTGTGCCACGATCGCGCCATAGATCGGCTCGATGGTCCCGCGCGGGGACGGTCGGGATTTCCTGAGATGGTTGAATGGCCAGAGCATGACGGTTCCGCGGTCGAGTTTCCCTGACCCTGTTCAGGGGCATGTTGCAATCCGCAAGTTTGCCCGGTACGTCAACGCCCTGCCCGACGCAAGGGGACGGGATCCGATCTGAAGAAGATGACCCAGACAATGCGAACGACTGCCCGCCTGCTCACCCGTGGCCTGAGCCCCCGTCTGCGCACCCTTGGTGCGATCGCGCTGACCTGTCTGGCGCTCGGCGCCTGCACCGGCGAGCAGTTCCAGAAGGGCTACATCATGCCGCCGGGCGCGCTGGAGCAGATCCCGATCGGCGCCAGCCAGGACCAGGTGCTGATCGTGATGGGCACGCCATCGACGGTGGCGACGCTCGACGGCGAGGTGTTCTACTACATCTCGCAGCGCGCCGAGCGCCCGGTCGCCTTCATGAACCAGAAGGTGGTCGATCAGCGCGTCATCGCGATCTATTTCGACAAGAACCGCCAGGTCCGCCGGCTCGCCAATTACGGCATGAAGGACGGCAAGATCTTCGACTTCGTCAGCCGCACCACGCCGACCTCCGGCCAGGAGCTCAGCTACCTGACGCCGCTGTTCAAGCTGCTCAGCTTCAACTGATCTCGACCCGATCGCCGCAGTCCGGAATATGATTCCGGGCGACGGCACAAAGCCGGACCGCTGCGCTGATTGGCGCAGCCCGTGCGCAATTCGCCGGCTTGCTCTGGCGCTGCAATCTTCCCTACCCTGCTGGAAAACATCAGCAGGGAGGAATCATTGGCTCATCGCATCGCGCTGTCGCGCCGCAAGCTCTTGTCCGGCGCCGCGGCGCTGTCCACCGCCGCCATCCTGCCGCGCGCGAGTCTCGCCGACTGGCGCCCGACCGAGACGATCAAGCTGATCGTGCCCGCTGCGCCCGGCGGCAGCACCGACGTCATGGGCCGGCTGCTCGCGGCGCATCTGCAGACCGCCTGGGGACAGTCGGCCGTGGTCGAGAATCGCTCCGGCGGTGGCGGCACGATCGGCGCCGCCGAGGTCGCGCGCAACACCAAGGGCGACGGCCATACGGTCCTGATCGGCAACCCCGGTCCGAACGCGATCGCCTATTCGATCTTCCGCAACCTCGTTTACAAGCCGGATCAGTTGCAGGCGGTCTCCAACATGATCCGCATCCCCAACATCGTCTCGGCGCATCCCTCCACCGGCATCAAGTCGATTCCCGAGCTGATCGCCTACCTCAAGGCCAATCCCGATAAGCTCAACTACGCCTCGTCCGGCGTCGGCCAGAGCCCGCATCTCACCGGCGCATGGTTCCTGCAGCTCACCGGGCTGAAGATGACGCACATCCCGTTCCGCGGCGCCGGCCCGGCGCTGCAGGCTGCGCTGGCGGGCGACGTCCAGATCCTGTTCGACAATCTGTTTCCATCGCTGCCGCAGGTCCAGGAGGGCAAGCTCACCGGCCTTTGCGTAACCACACCGGAGCGCAGCGCCAATGCGCCGGAGCTGCCGACGATGCGCGAGAGCGCGCCGGAGCTCGCCAAGTTCGACGTGTCGTCCTGGTTCGGCGTATTCCTGCCCAAGGCCTGCCCGCCGGAGATCGTCAGCGCGCTCAACCTGCAGGTCAAGGCGATGCTGGAGCGCGAGGACATCGCCAAGAACATCGCGGCCATGGGCGCGCGGGCGGACTACGGCACGCCGCAGCAGTTCGGCGACTTCGTCCAGGCCGAGACAGCCAAATTCGCCTCGATCATCCAGAAGGAAGGCCTGCAGATGGATGTGCAGTAGCCCTCGGAGCCCGGCCGGCCACGTCGCAGCGGAGTATCGCAACACGGCTCGTGGTGTAACGGCACCTTAAGCGGGATGGTGCGATAGATGGTGGCCGCGCGCCTTTGATCTGGTCCTGAGATACCGTCAAGCGGATGCCTGGCCGACCACCTTCGCGTGGATGCGGTCCGAGCACCGTCCGAGGGGCAGGCGCCGGCGATGTCCATCGCATGAGCCGTGCCTTGCCCAACGACGTCCTCCACCAACTCGAAGACATTCTCGCCAGCCGCTACGTCTCGCGGCGCGCGGAGATTCTGGAGCGCGTCACCGACCTGTTCGTCTTCGGTTCGGGCAAGTTCAACGAAGAGCATGTCGATCTGTTCGACCACGTGCTGTTCAAGCTGCTCGACAACGTCGCCATTGCGGCGCGGGCGCAGCTCGGCAGCCGGCTCGCGGGGCTGCCCGACGCACCGCTACGCCTGCTCCGACTGCTCGCGAGCGACGAGACGATCGCGGTGGCAGGTCCCGTGCTGCGCCAGAGCGATCGGCTCGACGAGGAGACCCTGGTCGCGACCGCGCAGACCCGGGGCCAGGAGCATCTGCTCGCGATCTCCGACCGCAAGATCCTGACCGAGTCCGTCACCGATGTTCTGGTCGATCGCGGCAATCAGGCCGTGGTGTCGAACACCGCCAACAATGGCGGCGCGCGCTTTTCCGATCACGGCTTCTCCGGCCTGGTGACGAAGGCGTCCGACGATCCCAACCTCGCCTTGAAACTCTGGAGCCGGCCCGACAGTCCGCGCGAGGTGCTGGTGCGGCTGTTCGTCGAAGCCTCCGACGCGGTGCGCAGCCAGCTCGCCAGCGCCGACGCGGCGCGCGCCGAGATCGTCGAACGCGCCGTTGCGCAGGCATCGGACCAACTGCAGGCGGCAGCGCGGACGCGCTCGGCCGATTTCGTCACCGCCAAGGACTATGTCGAGCTGCTGCACGCGACCGGCCAGCTCCACGAGGCGCAACTGCACGGTTTCGCCAAGGAAGGCAGCTTCGACAAGGTCACGCTGGCGCTGGCGCTGATGTGCAAGCTGCCGCTCGACGTGGTCGAGCGCGCCTTCGTGCGCAAGCAGCCGGACCAGCTCCTGGTGCTCGCCAAGGCGCTGGACCTGTCCTGGGTCACGACCACGACGCTACTGTTCATGCAGGCCAACGCGAGCGGCAGCGCGCGCCCGCAGCTCGATCAGCATCTGGCGAGCTTCTCGCAGATGCAGCCGCGAACCGCTCAGAGCACGTTGCAGTCGTATCGCACGCGGCAGCGCGCAGCCGATTAGCAAACAACACAGTCTCATGAAAAACCCCGCGGCTCACGCCGCGGGGTCTTTATTCGTCAGGACAATTGCTCCGCTCAGTGCGCGAGGATCGCCAGCAGCAGCAAGGCCACGATGTTGGTGATCTTGATCATCGGGTTCACCGCGGGGCCCGCCGTGTCCTTGTAGGGATCGCCGACCGTATCACCCGTCACGGCCGCCTTGTGGGCGTCCGAGCCCTTGCCGCCGAAGTGGCCGTCCTCGATGTACTTCTTGGCGTTGTCCCAGGCGCCGCCGCCCGAGGTCATCGAGATCGCCACGAACAGGCCGGTGACGATGACGCCGAGCAGCATGGCGCCGACGGCGGAGAACGCCGCCGACTTACCGGCCGCGCCGCCGCCCGCGATCGCGTAGATCAGGAAGTAGACGACGATCGGCGACAGCACCGGCAGCAGCGAGGGGATGATCATCTCCTTGATCGCCGCCTTGGTCAGCAGGTCGACAGCCTTGCCGTAGTCCGGCTTGTCGGTGCCCTGCATGATGCCCGGCTTCTCGCGGAACTGCCGGCGCACCTCCTCGACGATCGCGCCGGCGGCACGGCCGACCGCGGTCATGCCCATCGCGCCGAACAGATATGGCAGCAGGCCGCCGAACAGCAGGCCAACCACGACGTAGGGGTTGTTCAGCGAGAAGTCCGGCTTGATGCCGGCGAAGTAAGGATGCTTCGCGGAGTCGGCGATGAAGAACTGCAGGTCCTGGTTATAGGCCGCAAACAGCACCAGCGCGCCGAGACCGGCGGAGCCGATCGCGTAGCCCTTGGTGACCGCCTTGGTGGTGTTGCCGACCGCGTCGAGCGCGTCGGTCGACTTGCGGACCTCCTTCGGCAGGCCGGCCATTTCGGCAATGCCGCCGGCATTGTCCGTGACTGGACCGAAGGCGTCGAGCGCGACGATCATGCCGGCCAGCGCCAGCATCGTCGTGGTCGCGATCGCGATGCCGAACAGGCCGGCGAGGCTGTAGGTGACCAGGATGCCGGCGATGATCACGATCGCGGGCAGCGCGGTCGATTCCATCGAGATCGCGAGGCCCTGGATCACGTTGGTGCCGTGACCCGTGACCGAGGCCGAAGCGATCGACTTCACCGGGCGGAAGTCGGTGCCGGTGTAGTATTCGGTGATCCAGATGATCAGGCCGGTCACGACGAGGCCGACGACACCACAGACGAACAGCGCGGTGCCGGTGTAGTCGACGCCATCGAGCTTGCCGAAGCCGATCAGCCACGCAATGGCAATCGCGACGCCGGCGAGCGAGAGCACGCCGGTCGCGATCAGGCCCTTGTACAGCGCGCCCATGATCGACTGGCTGGCGCCGAGCTTGACGAAGAAGGTGCCGGCGATCGAGGTGATGATGCAGATGCCGCCGATGGCGAGCGGCAGGGTCATCATGTTGGCGAGCAGCGATGACTTGGCGAAGAAGATCGCAGCCAGCACCATGGTAGCGACCGCGGTCACCGCGTAGGTCTCGAACAGGTCGGCGGCCATGCCGGCGCAGTCACCGACGTTGTCGCCGACGTTGTCGGCGATGGTCGCGGGGTTGCGCGGATCGTCCTCAGGAATGCCGGCTTCGACCTTGCCGACGAGGTCACCGCCGACGTCGGCGCCCTTGGTGAAGATGCCGCCGCCGAGACGGGCGAAGATCGAGATCAGCGATGCGCCGAAGCCGAGCGCGACCAGCGCGTCGATCACGGTGCGGCTGTCGGGCGCGAGCTTCATGAAGCCGGTGAGAACGCCGAAGTAGATCGTGACGCCGAGCAGCGCCAGACCCGCGACGAGCAGACCGGTGATGGCGCCGGCCTTGAAGGCGAGCTCGAGGCCGCCTGCGAGCGAGGTGGTCGCAGCCTGCGCGGTGCGGACGTTGGCGCGCACCGACACGTTCATGCCGATGAAGCCGGCGGCGCCGGAGAGGATCGCGCCGATCGCAAAGCCGACCGCCACGAGCATGCCGAGGAAATACGCAAGGAGCACGAAGATCACGACGCCGACGATTCCGATCGTCGTATATTGGCGGCGGAGATAGGCCTGCGCGCCCTCACGCACGGCCGCCGCAATTTCCTGCATGCGCGCATTGCCGGCGTCCGCACCCAGGACCGATGAAGTGGCCCAGATCGCATAGACGATCGACAGCGCTCCGCAGAGCACGATCACCCATAAAGCTGACATTTAGTTTCCTCGGCTCTTTGCTTTTTTGAACTACGTCACGCCGCGATGGTGCGACGCACGCCCCCTATCAGGCCGCTCCGGGCGGAGCCGCCTCGAACATCATGAAGCTTGCCAAAATCGCCATGATGACGCAACGCCGCGACGCCTGAACCGCTCCAAATTCAGACGCTTCTTTGGTCGCATTGTGCGGTGCAAATAGGTGTCAGAAGTGGCTGAAGGACAAACGCGTCAGTGTGACGGGACGGCCCTGCCCGTCCAGGAAGCGCGGGGCTCGCGCCCCTTCGACGATGGCGCCGATGTCCGTGACGGCAACGCCCGCCGTCTCGGCTGCAGCACGGAACGCTGCGCATCGCGCTGCGGGAACAGTGCAGAGGATCTCGTAATCGTCGCCGCCCGAGATCATGCTTTCAAGCTGCGCGGCCCCGACAGCAAGCAGCTTCGCCGCTGCCGGCGATCGTGGAATGTGGGACAGCGCGATGTCGGCGCTCACGGAAGAGGCGGCGCAGAGCTTGGTCAGGTCGCCTGCGAGGCCATCAGAGACGTCCATCGAGGCGGTCGCACAGTCTCTCACGGCCGCCGCCAGTGCATTGCGCGGCTGCGGCGTGCGATAACGACCGATCAGCATATCCCGCGCGGCGGGATCGTCGGCCAGCGCCGTAGCCTCGGCTGTGCCCGTCAGCATGCGCAGACCGAGCGCGGCATCACCGATCGTCCCGGTGACCATGACCCGGTCGCCGGGACGCGCGCCGAAGCGATGCACCATCCGGCCCCTGGGCACCCGCCCCCAGGCCGCAATCGAGATCATCACGGGACCGGGCGTCGACACGGTGTCGCCGCCGAGCAGCGGACAGCCGAACGCGGCGGCGTCCTCGCCGAGGCCACGCGCGAACTGCGTCAGCCAGGCGTCGTCCTTCTCGCGCAGCGCGAGCGTCAGGACGAAGCCAGCGGGCACGGCGCCCTTGGCGGCGAGATCGGACAGGTTCACCCGCAGCGCCTTGCGCGCGATGGTGTCGGGGGGATCGTCGGCGAGATAATGGACGCCTTCGACGATGGCGTCGGTCTTGACGACGATGTCGTCCCCATCGGCGGGAATGATCGCAGCGTCGTCGACGAGACCGAACGCGCCGGGGTCGGTCGCCAGCGGCTTGAAATAGCGGGCAATGAGGGAGTCTTCGCCGGAGGGGTTTTGGGTCACAGCCCCCCTCCCCGCTCTCCGCTGTCATCGCCCGGCTTGCCGCCTTCGCTAAAGCTTCGGCGCGCCCTTGCATTCGTCGCCGCGCCGGAGCCGATAGACGAAGGCGGGACCGGGCGATCCAGTACGCCGCGCTCGTCTCTGGAATGCTGGATCACCCGCTTTCGCGGGTGATGACAGTCGAGGAAAGACACTGGCATCGCACCGGTTCGCAGCGATCGTGCTCCGGCGCCCCCCATCGCTACTTCGGCCCCATCTCGTCGCCGCGGTATTGCCGGGCGAGTTGCTCCAGCACGGCGTTGACCATGCCGGTCTCGTCGCGCTCGACGAAGGCATGGGCGATGTCGACATATTCGGACACGACGACCTTGGCCGGCACGTCCTTGCGCCGCTCCAGCTCATAGGCGCCGGCGCGCAGCACGGCGCGCAGGATCGCCTCGATCCGCTGCAGCGGCCAGCCGCGCTCCAGCGCCGCGTCGAGCACCGGATCGATCTTGGTCTGGTCGCGCACCACGCCGGAGACGATGTCACGGAAGAAGGCAGCCTCCGCCGGCAGATACTGCTCGCCCTCGACCTCGTTGCCGAGCCAATGGCTCTCGAACTCGGCCAGCACGTCGTTGATGCCGGCGCCAGCAATGTCCATCTGGTAGAGCGCCTGGACGGCGGCGAGCCGCGCCGCGCCACGGCGGTTGGCCTTGCGGTCGTTGTTGGCGCGGACCGGGCCCTTGAACGGTCTGTTGCTGCTCTCGGCCATGTCAGCCTCGCGCCAGACGGCGTTTGATGCGCAGCACGGCAAGCGCGGCGCGGGCGGCATCACCGCCCTTGTTCATCTCGGAGAGGCGGGCGCGCGCCCACGCCTGGTCCTCGTTGTTGACGGTGAGGATGCCGTTGCCGAGCGGCAGGCCGCGCGCCACCGACAGATCCATCAGGGCTCGCGAGGACTCCTGCGACACGATCTCGAAATGGATGGTGTCGCCGCGGATGACGCAGCCGAGCGCGATCGCCGCATCATAAGGCTTGCCGTTCTTGGCGGCAGCATCGAGCGCAATGGCAATAGTCGCCGGAATCTCCAACGAGCCGGTGACGGTGAGAACATCATAGCCCACGCCCGCCGCCTTCAGCTCGGCGGTGGCGCCCTCCAGCAGGGCGTCCTGGAGGTCGTCGTAGAAGCGGGCCTCGACGATCAGCGCCCGGGCGCCGGAGATGTCGGTCTGGTCTTTGAGCGGCGCGCGCCGTGCGTCTGCCATGGTTCTGTTTCCATTGTCTTCAGGTGCCTCGCCCCAAGGGAGCGGCGATCCGGCCGCGTCGCGAAGGGCGAGATGAAATCGGCCTCATGCCGCGAGACGACACATCGGCGCCTCCTCGCCACGAGGGCTGGCCTTGTAGGCGCGGGCGCCCGCAAAGCCAAGACGGAAAGCCCCCTTCGAGGCTACTTCATTTCCGTGAGGCGCGCGGCATAGCGCGCCATCAGGTCGACCTCGAGATTGACCTCGCCGCCGGCCTGCCAGGACGACAGCGTCGTGACCGACAGCGTATGCGGAATGATCAGCACCGAGAAGGCCAGTTCGTCGACCGTGTTGACCGTGAGCGAGACGCCGTCGAGGGTGACTGAGCCCTTGGTGGCGATGAAGCGCGCCAGATCCCGCGTTGTCTTCAGCACGAACCGCGCCATATCCGGCAGGTCGTCGCGGCTGACGATGGTCGCGATGCCGTCGACATGGCCTGCGACGATGTGGCCACCGAGCTCGTCGCCGATCTTCAGGGCCCGCTCGAGGTTCAGCTTTGTGCCGACGCGCCAGTGCTTGGCCGTGGTCAGTGCCAGCGTCTCTGCTGCGGCGTCGACCTCGAACCAGGTCTTCCCATCGGTGACGCCGGACTGCACGACCGTGAGGCAGACGCCATTGTTGGCGATGGATGCGCCATCGGCGATGCTGGCCTGGTCATAATGGCAGGCAATGCGCAGCCGGTGCAGCTTGCCCTCGGTCCGCGGCGTCAGGCTGGCGATCTCGCCGATGTCGGTGACGATGCCGGTAAACATTACGCGCGCTCGTAAATCGTAAGGGTGTCGGGATCGAGCGTTTCGCTAGCACGAACGCGATAGGCCGGCGACTGCGTGATTGCGGTCAGCGGCAATGCGTCCAGCGCAGCGATGCCGTCGGCCCCGATCTCGCCGGGACCGCGCAGCAGCCAGATTTCATCGACCAGGCCACTCGCCATGAAGGATGAGGCGACGCGGCTGCCGCCCTCGATCATCAGGCGGGTGATGCCCTTCTCAGCCAGCGCCTTGAGCACGGCGGGGGGCTCCAGCGCCGAGGGCTCGGCCTGCGGCGGCACGCGGATCACCTGGGCACCGGCAGCACCGAGCTTGGTCGCCGCCGCGGGCTCGGCAAGCGCTGACGCGACCATCCAGAGCGGCGTGGTTCGCGCTGATTGCACCAAACGGCTGGTCATGGGCAGCCGCAACATCGGATCGAGCACCACGCGTACCGGCGAGCGGGCCTCCATGCCGGGCAGCCGGCAGGTCAGCAGCGGATCATCGGCGATCGCGGTGCGCACGCCGATCAGGATCGCGTCACTCTGGGCACGCAACACATGCACGCGCGTCCGCGCCGCCTCGCCGGTGATCGCGACCGGCTTGTTGCCCGCGGCTGCAATCTTGTCGTCGGCCGAGACGGCAAGCTTCAGGATCACATGCGGCCGGCCATCGCGGATGCGCCGGAAATGGCCAGCATGGTCGCGCTTGGCGTCCGCCGAGCAGAGGCCGACTTCAACCTGGATACCGGCAGCGCGGAGCTTGGCATGCCCCTGCCCTGCGACCTCCGGATTGGGATCCTCGATCGCCGACACGACGCGGCTGATTCCGGCTGCGATGACGGCGTCCACGCAAGGCGGCGACTTGCCGAAATGCGAGCATGGCTCCAGCGTCACATAGAGTGTGGCGCCCTTCGCGGCCTTGCCGGCGCGATTCAAGGCCTCGGGCTCGCCATGAGGGCGTCCACCGGGCTGGGTCCAGCCGCGGCCG
The DNA here is from genome assembly GCF_032487575.1 of Bradyrhizobium sp. SZCCHNRI1009. Classification (NCBI taxonomy): domain Bacteria; kingdom Pseudomonadati; phylum Pseudomonadota; class Alphaproteobacteria; order Hyphomicrobiales; family Nitrobacteraceae; genus Bradyrhizobium; species Bradyrhizobium sp. SZCCHNRI1009. The sequence goes on from NZ_JAUEUL010000011.1 coordinate 232,079, forward strand.
ATGATGACGCCGTCCTTGACCACGACGGCGCCGACCGCCGGGTTAGGCCAGGTCCGCCCCTGCCCGCGACGGCCGAGCGACAGCGCGAGCTGCATGAAGCGGCGGTCGGCGTCCTTCTGCGCCTTCAGCTTCTCGCCGACCTGATCGACCAGGACCCGGAAGATCATTTGCGGACCGGCGCCAGCCGCGGCGTCTCGTCCTCGGCCGAGAGCTCGCCGAGCACGGCCTCGAAGTCCTTGGCCTCCCGGAAATTGCGGTACACCGAGGCGAAGCGGACATAAGCGACGTCGTCGAGATCGCGCAGATGCTCCATCACGATCTCGCCGATCGCCTCCGAGGACACCTCGGACTCGCCGCCGCTCTCGAGCTCGCGCACGATCGCCGAGACCATCTTCTCGACCCTTTCAGGATCGACCGAGCGCTTGCGCAGCGAGATCTGCACCGAGCGCATCAGCTTGTCGCGATCGAACGGCACGCGGCGGCCATTGCGCTTGATGACGGTGAGTTCGCGCAGCTGCACCCGCTCGAAGGTCGTGAAGCGGAAGTTGCAGGTGACGCAGACCCGCCGCCGCCGGATCACCGAGGAATCCTCGGTGGGGCGGGAGTCCTTCACCTGCGTATCGAGGCTGTTGCAGCTCGGGCAGCGCATCGTGGCTTCAAGCCTTACTGATAGATCGGGAACCGGTCGGTCAGCGCCTTCACCTTCGCCTTGACCGCAGCTTCCACCAGCGGCGCGCTGCCGTCCGGCGCCTGCGCGATCGCGTTCAGCACCTCGGCGATCAGGCTGCCGACCTGCTGGAATTCAGCGACGCCGAAGCCACGGGTGGTCGCGGCCGGCGTACCGAGTCGCAGGCCGGAGGTGACGAACGGCTTCTCGGGGTCGAACGGAATGCCGTTCTTGTTGCAGGTGATGCCGGCGCGGACCAGCGCCTTCTCCGAGACGTTGCCCTTCAGGCTCTTCGGCCGGAGGTCGACCAGCATCAGATGGTTGTCGGTGCCGCCGGAGACGATGTCGAAGCCCTGGGCGCGCAGCGATTCCGCCAGCGCCTTCGCGTTCTCGACGATGTTCTTCGCGTAGACCTTGAACTCGGGCCGCAGCGCCTCGGCAAAGGCCACCGCCTTGGCCGCGATCACGTGCATCAGCGGGCCGCCCTGCAGGCCCGGGAAGATCGCCGAGTTGAATTTCTTGGTGAACTGCTCGTCGTTCCACAGGATGAGGCCGCCGCGCGGACCGCGCAGCGACTTGTGCGTGGTGGTCGTGGTGACGTGAGCGTAGGGCACCGGGGAGGCATGGACGCCACCCGCAACGAGACCGGCGAAGTGCGCCATGTCGACCAGCAGATAGGCGCCGACGCTGTCGGCGATCTCGCGGAAGCGCTTGAAATCCCACGGGCGCGAATAGGCGCTGCCGCCAGCGATGATCAGCTTCGGCTTGACCTCCTCGGCCTGCCTGGCGACCGCATCCATGTCGATCAGGTGGTCGTCGCGGCGCACGGTGTAGTGCGCGGCCTTGAACCACTTGCCGGACATGTTGACCGGCGAACCGTGGGTCAGATGGCCGCCGGCGGCGAGGTCGAGGCCCATGAAGGTGTCGCCGGGCTGCAGCAGCGCCAGGAACACCGCCTGGTTCATCTGGCTGCCCGAGTTCGGCTGGACGTTGGCGAAATTGGCACCGAACAGCTTCTTGGCGCGGTCGATCGCGAGGTTCTCGGCGACGTCGACCCATTCGCAGCCGCCATAATAGCGCGCGCCCGGGTAGCCCTCGGCATACTTGTTGGTCATCACCGAGCCCTGGGCTTCCAGGACCGCGCGGCTGACGATGTTCTCCGAAGCGATCAGCTCGATCTCGTGTCGTTGTCGACCGAGTTCACCCTTGATGGCGGCAGCGATCTCGGGATCGGCCTCGGCCAGGGTGGCGGAGAAGAAGGAATCGACTGACGAGGCGGGCTTGGCGCTGGAAGCGGTCATCGGCGGAATATCTCCACGTCCGCAAGGCCTTGGGCGGCCGGCGGTCGGTTCAGTGAAGGCGGTCGGAAAAGACCCCTGCCCTTACCATACGGGCGGCGGCAGGCCAAGGGACAGACCAAGCGGTTGCGGGTCAAACCGGATATTTGCGCCAGATATGGTGGACGGCCGCTGGAGCAAGCCCCCTGCTCAGGCCCCGCCACAGGAGTGCCAGCTTTCCGACATCTGCCAGGTTTTCTTGGTCCGGAGATTGGTCGCCTTGTAGATTCGTCCCCGGTCATCGCCGGGCGGGCATTTCTTCGGCTTCCAGACGGTGCAGAGCCGCACGGGATCGCCCAGTTTGGAATGCGCGACGGCGGCATTCCATGCCGAGTCGATCTGCTCGGCGCCGTTCTGGTACAGCACGTGGACGCCCTGATCCATTATGGGCTCACCATACTCGTCGAGCTTCTCGCCGAGCTTGAACGGGGTCGGCGACAGCGGCTCATCGAACCGACCAGCAATTTTCGTGATCGTCGTCTCCGCGCAGGCTGCAACTCTGGCCAGCGCTTCTCGACTGTTCGGTCCCTTCTGGGGCCAGACCGTCTCAGCCATGCTCCTCGTGGGCAGACTCAGCTCGCCGCACGCGAAGGCCAAGAGTCCCACCGTGGCAATAACTCGGGACACCAAACGCATCGATCCCCCAAAAATAAACAACCTGCATGAAACCTGACGGTCTCATACAGGTTGTCGGTATCATGAGGCAAGCGCGCGAGCCATCGCGCGCCGATGACATCAGAGGCCGGTGTAGCCGGCCTTCACCGGATCGACGCGGCCGTCGAGCTGGCGCAGGTAGGTCAGGCCGCACACCGTGAGACGATGCGGGTCACGCTCGCCGGCTTCGAACAAGGTCTGGATGTAGGCGCTGACCTTGCGCCGCGCTTCCTCGCTGGCCGCCGCGGTGCGGTTCGCCAGCAGGTCGTAGGTATGCATGATCCGATCGATGGCAGCTTCCATATCATCCCCTCTTGATGGTCAGGCCGCAGAGGCCATCTCGAACATCGAGATCGCCTTGTTCGCGAGTCTGAGCTTGTTGAATTCTCCGCGGTGAATCAGCTGTACGATCATGTCGACGAGCTGCTCGTTCGGCGTGATGGTATCCGTCATCGCCCCCGACAACCGCAGGTAGTTGGCCGCGATCGCATAGGCGTCGCTCACCAGCTCCACGTTCATGACCTGCATTCCGTAATCGTGCAGCATCACCCGACCTCCGCGGGAGACAAGTCCGAGGAGGCGATATTGGTTCCAGTTCGGAGTGGATGTTTTTCGCAACAGCGAACGAAGTGAGCCACGACAAAAGAAAAAAGCGCCGGCCCCAGCAGGGGCCGACGCAAGGTCGAACTCAGAGGATCGAGGGCTGTCCGGTCTTGGCTCTCGATGTCTGAGGCCGGATCAGCCGAAACGATGAAGCCGGCTCAGAGACGATACAGGATCTGGTCGGTCCAGAACCGCTCGAGGCGGTGCAGCGACTTGTTGAGCGTTGAGAACTCCTCGCTCGAAATGCCGCCGACCTGCTCCACGGTCTTGACGTGCTTCTGATACAGCGAGTCGACGATGCGGCGGATCTCCTGGCCCTGGGGGGTCAGGCGGATGCGGACCGAGCGGCGATCGACGCGCGAGCGCTGGTGATCAAGGAAGCCGAGCTCGACGAGCTTCTTCAGGTTGTAGGAGACGTTGGAGCCGAGATAGTAGCCGCGCGTGCGCAGCTCGCCCGCGGTCAGCTCCTTGTCGCCGATGTTATAGAGCAGCAGCGCCTGGACCGAATTGATGTCGGAACGACCACGGCGGTCGAACTCGTCCTTGATGACGTCGAGCAGGCGGCGATGCAGCCGCTCCACCAGCGTCAGAGCTTCCAGATAGAGCGACTGGACGGTGCCGCCCTGGCCCGGCGCAGCAGTCTCCACGGCCGTCGCAACGGCTTTCATCATGACACTTCCCCTGTCGTCGTTTTTGTCGACTTATTCGACGAAACTTTTGTCCCGTCTGATAGAACGAACTTAAGGGGCGTGCTTTGAAGATCGCCTTAAATAAGAGCATAAAGAGAGAATGAATCGCGGAGAGTGAATCCTCTTTTAATCCAGTGATTACAGGGGCTTTTGCAAGGGTCCGTTGACGGACGACGGGCAATGTTCGCGCTCTGTTTCACCCCCTGTCACATTCCAAAACAGGTGCAGTTCCCACCGCTAAGGTCTGTGTAACGGCTGTGGCAGGCGCTCTTAAGGTGTTCGAAACATTACTTGCATCGCGCTGAGAGGATTTACAGCGTGCAACGAATTTTCCTCACCACCTACGGTGGCCGCTCGCGGGCCGCCATCCAGGCCAGCACGAGGTAGGCGGCGAGCATGATCGCCTCGCCCGCGACCACCAGCAGATTGCCGCCATAGATGCCGGGGAACATCAGCTCGATGACCGCCATCGACACGACCGTGGTGAGCCACACCACCGCGCCCCACGGCGTCGCCAGCCACAGGCCGACCGCGGCGACGAGTTCGATCACCGCGAAATAGACCGTCGCCGCCTGCCAGGCCATCGCCTGGTTCTCGAACGCGTCGTCCTCGCCGCCGATGAAGCCGGTCACCTGGGCCCAATGATAAAGGCCCTTGGCGATCGAGAGCATGGCCATGACCCGCAGGAACAGCACCAGCCGCCGCGTCCAGACATTATCGTCGCTCTCGCGCCGATCCGAGGACATGGCGGCAATCGACATGGCGGCGTTGTCACGCGCCAGATCTCGCGCCGAGGGAATCTCAGCCATGGCAGCTCGAGCAGAACAGGCAGGTCGTCATTAGGGCCTCTCAAGACCAGGAGCATGGCGATTCTTGGCCGGCCGGCACCGTGAAATCAACCGGGCCGGAAATCAACCGGGCCGCTTGCGTCAGGTCAAGTGACGGGCGGCGGCCGAAGTGCTACAGATTGTTGGAATTACAACAAATCAAATCCTCCGGCTCGCCGGCCAGCTCAAGGAGCCAGCACCCCATGGCGATCAAATTCGGGCGCCCGATCGACCTGCGCGACACCGCGCGCAACCCGGCCACTGCACCGACACCGGCGCTCGATCTCACCATCCGCCCCCGCCGCAACCGCAAGGCCGAGTGGGCGCGTCGGCTGGTGCGGGAGAACGTGCTCACGACGGACGATCTGATCTGGCCCCTGTTCGTGGTGCAGGGCGATCGGACCCGCAGCACGGTCGCATCGATGCCGGGCGTGGAACGGCTCAGCGTCGACGAGATCGTCCGCGATGCCGAACGCGCCGCCAAGCTCGACATCCCCTGCATCGCCCTGTTCCCCTACACCGAGCCGTCGCTGCGCGACGAGCACGGCTCCGAGGCCTGCAACCCGGACAATCTGGTTTGCCAGGCGGTGCGCGCGATCAAGAAGGAGTTTCCGGAGATCGGCGTGCTCTGCGACGTCGCGCTCGATCCGTTCACCAGCCACGGCCATGACGGCTTGATCCGGGACGGCCGCATCCTCAACGACGAGACGGTCGCGGTGCTGGTGCGCCAGGCCCTCGTGCAGGCCGAGGCCGGTTGCGACATCATCGCGCCGTCGGACATGATGGACGGCCGGGTCGGCGCGATCCGCCAGGCGCTGGATCAGGCCGGCTTCCTCGACGTGCAGATCATGGCCTATGCGGCCAAATATGCCTCCGCCTTCTACGGCCCGTTCCGCGACGCGATCGGCTCGGCCAAGACGCTCACCGGCGACAAGCGCACCTACCAGATGGACAGCGCCAACTCCGACGAGGCGTTGCGCGAGGTCGAGCTCGACATCGCCGAGGGCGCCGACATGGTGATGGTGAAGCCGGGCATGCCCTATCTCGACGTCGTCAGGCGCGTGAAGGACACCTTCAGCATGCCGACCTTCGCCTATCAGGTGTCGGGCGAATACGCGATGATCGCGGCGGCCGCCAACAATGGCTGGATCGACGGCGACCGGGCGATGATGGAGAGCCTGCTCGCCTTCAAGCGCGCCGGCGCCGACGGTGTGCTCACCTATTTCGCCCCGCAGGCTGCCGAGCGGCTGCGGCAGCAGCGCTGAGCGGGCGCCTCGGGATCTGGGTCTGCGGCGGTCTTCCGGGCGCGCCGACTATGCGCGCGCGCCGGCTTACAAGCGGGCTTGCAAATCGCGAAATCGCCGGAAATTTGCCGCGCCCCATGCACGAACGGCTCTTGCAAGCGGAAGTGGGGTTCCCATGTCCTCTGAGCCAATCCGGAGGGCAGATTCATGGCGTATATGGGTTCAGGCGATAGCAATGGCGGTGCCGGTGCCCGGCCGCACGCCTACGACCCCTATCAGCAGCCGGAATTGTTTCGCGGTGTGCTGACGCGGCGGATGATTGCATTCCTGATCGATCTCTTGGTGCTCTCCGTCCCGGTGATCCTGGCGGTGATCTTCATCGCCGTGTTCGGCCTGGTCACGCTGGGCCTCGGCTGGGCGTTGTTCTGGCTGGTGTCGCCGGCCTCGGTGATCTGGGCGATCGTCTACTACGGCGCCACGATCGGCGGCCCGAGCTCGGCGACGATCGGCATGCGGGTGATGGATCTGGAGCTCCGGACCTGGTACGGCGCGCCGGGCTACTTTGTGCTCGGTGCCGTGCATGCGGTCTGCTTCTGGATCTCGGTCTCGGTGTTGTCGCCGCTCGTGCTGCTGATCGGACTGTTCAACGGCCGCCGCCGGCTGCTGCACGACTTCGTGCTCGGCACCGTCGTGATCAACACGTCGGTGCGCTCGCAGCTGGTTGAACCGGCTCGCACGTGATGAGACGTCAGGTGGCGCAGCAAAAGCGATTGACCGGCCGCCTCCGGAGCGCAATTCTGTTGATGATCGCCTCGGAGGCTCACGACGTTCCTTGACCCAGCATTCGCGTGACACCCCGCAATTCTACCTGACCGCGCCATCGCCCTGCCCGTATCTGCCGGGCCGGCAGGAGCGCAAGGTGTTCACGCATCTGGTCGGCGACAAGGCGACCGATCTCAACGACCTCCTGACCCATGGCGGCTTCCGCCGCAGCCAGTCGATCGCCTACCGGCCGGCCTGCGACCAGTGCCGCGCCTGCGTGTCCGTCCGCGTGATCGCCAACGAATTCCGCCCCTCGCGCAACTTCCGCAAGGTGCTCGCGCGCAATTCCGATCTGGTCGGCGAGCAGCGCAGCGCGGTGCCGACGTCGGAGCAATATTCGATCTTCCGCGGCTATCTCGATCAGCGCCATCGCCATGGCGGCATGGCCGACATGACGGTGCTCGATTACGCAATGATGGTCGAGGACAGCCATGTCGAGACGCGAATCATCGAGTACCGCCGCCGCAATCTGAGCAACGGTCCGAACGCCCGCGGTGGCGAGCTGGTCGCGGTGGCGCTGACGGACGTGCTCAGCGACGGCCTGTCGATGGTGTACTCGTTCTTCGACCCGTCGGAGACCACGCGCTCGCTCGGCACCTTCATGATCCTCGACCACATCGCCCGGGCGCGGCGGCAGGGCCTGCCCTACGTCTATCTCGGCTACTGGATCGAGGGCTCGAAAAAGATGGACTACAAGAGCCGCTATCTGCCGCAGCAGCGGCTCGCGGCGGCCGGATGGCTCCGCGTGGATGCCGAGGGCGACACCGCGCCGGAGCCGCAGGAATGAAGAAGCGAATGGCGAATAGGGAGTAGCGAATAGGGATTTGAACGACCGCTATTCGCTACTCCCTATTCGCTACTCGCCTCCATCAACCTATCGCCAGATCCCACACCAGCTTGGCATTGAGCGCGATGATCACCACCGCGATCAGGCTCGCAATCGCCGTCAGCCAGCGCGGCGCCACGAACTGCCCCATCTTGGCGCGGCTCGCGGTGAGCAGCACCAGCGGCACGATGGCGAACGGCAGTTGCAGGCTGAGCACGACCTGACTGAGGATCAGGAGCTGCCCGGTCGCCTTCTCGCCGGCCCAGATCGTCACCACCACCGCCGGCACGATCGCGATCATGCGCGTGATCAGCCGGCGCAGCCAGGGCGCGATCCGCCAGTGGAGGAAGCCTTCCATCACGATCTGGCCGGACAGGGTCGCGGTGATCGTCGAGTTCAGGCCGCAACACAACAGCGCGATTGCAAACAGCGTCGGTGCCAGCGTCGATCCCAGGAGCGGCGCCAGGAAGGAATGCGCCTGGTCGAGCTCGGCCACGTCGCGCTGTCCGGTACGGTGGAACGTTGCCGCCGCCAGGATCAGGATCGAGGCGTTGATCGTCAGCGCCAGGCACAGCGCGATGGTGGAATCGATCGTGGAAAGCGTGATCGCCTCGCGCTTGTCCTCCGGGCTGTCGCCGTAGCCGCGCGTCTGGACCAGGCCCGAATGGAGATACAAATTGTGCGGCATCACGGTCGCGCCGAGAATGCCGAGCGCCAGATAGAGCATCTCCGGATTGGCGATCAGCTGACCGCTGGGCACGAAGCCCTTCACCACCTCGGCCCAGTCGGGCTCGGCCATCGCGATCTGGATCGCGAAGCACAGCGCGATGATGCCGAGCAGCGCGACCACGAAGGCCTCGATCCAGCGAAAGCCGAACGCCTGCAGCGCCAGGATCAGGAAGACATCGAGCGCGGTGACGCAGACGCCGATCGACAGCGGCAGCCCGAACAGCAGGCTGAGACCGATCGCTGTGCCGATCACCTCGGCGAGATCGGTGGCGGTGATCGCGATCTCCGCCGACAGCCACAGCGGCACCGAGACCCAGCGCGGGGTGGAGTCGCGACAGGCCTGGGCGAGGTCGCGGCCGGTGGCGACGCCGAGCCGCGTGCAGAGCGACTGCAGCACGATCGCCATCAGGTTGGACAGCAGCGCGACCGAGAGCAGGACGTAGCCGAATTTGGAACCGCCGGCGAGCGACGTCGCCCAATTGCCGGGGTCCATATAGCCGACGGCGACAAGGTAACCGGGTCCGAGAAAGGCCAGCAGCTTCCGCCAGAGCGACCCTTTTGTTGCGGTTCGTACCGTCGCGAACATGTCGCCGAGCGACGGATCGCCGCGCTCGCCGCGCCAGCCTGCGTTCATCAGGCGGTCGCTCGGCGGAACCATGGCGTGCAGTTGCGAAAGGTCTGACGATTTTGCGTCCATGGCATCATCCTGGACGAAACCGAGCTTTAATGCAACTTATTTGCAAGTGCGTCTCCCGCCTATGGCTGCGCCTCGCAGAGAGGCTAGAAATCCTCCGATACCGCTTCATCATCGCGAGAGCCTGTTGCTGCCGATTCGCGCGCGGCCCTCGCGGCGTGCCGCCGGCGACGGGTGCCACTGCCCCACTGACGGGATCCAACATGCTCTCCCCCAACTCGGTCTCCGACCGGTCACGAACGCGCCCGTGCCCTGCAAGATCTGTGACGGTCCTGCCTCTCTCTACGGCGTGGTCGACATGAACCGCCCCTGCCAGACGGCCCATGCACATCGCCCGCCGCTGGCCGGCGTGCCGATCTACTACCGGCGCTGCTCGGATTGCGGCTTCCTGTTTACGGACGCCTTCGACGACTGGGGCATCGAGCAGTTCAAGACCCACATTTACAACGACGGCTACGAAGCCGTGGATCCAGACTATCGGATCAAGCGGCCAACCGACAATGCGGCGGCCGTGGCCCGCTTCTGGGCGCCGCACAAGGCCGGGATGCGGGTGCTCGACTTCGGCGGCGGCAACGACCTGTTCTGCACCGGCCTGCGCGCTCAAGGCTTTGCCGAAGCGGTCACCTATGATCCGATGGTGGCCGAGCACGCGACCCGCCCCGATCGCAAGTTCGATCTCGTGACCTGCTTCGAGACCCTCGAGCACGTGCCCGATCCGCTGGCGACGATCGGAGCCATGGCGGCCTGCGTGGCCGAGCCCGGCGCGGTGTTCTACTCCACATTGACCCAGCCGGACGATTTCGACAGCCAGGGCATGTCCTGGTGGTACGTCGCGCCGCGCAACGGCCACATCTCGATCTACACCCAGCATGCGCTGGCGCTGGCCTGGCACCGGTTCGGCTTCAAGACGGCGCCGCTGAATGCGGGCACGCATCTGGCGTTCCGCACGCTGCCTCCGGAATGGGGATTGGCCGAGGCACCGACCGCGGCATAGGCCGTCCGCCGCGCGAGGGGCGATGCAGGAGATCAGGAAGCGGGTGGGCGCAAGGAGGCGGCGCAGTGATGATGGCCGCATCATCACAACAGGTTCCTGTTCATGTCTCCCTCCGCCCTGCCCGCCGCCTTCCACCGCCTCGCCTGGTCCAACCTCACCGCGCAATCGGCCGAGCAGATCGCGCTCGCCGCAGCACCGATCGTCGCGGTGCTCGCGCTCGGTGTCGGCGAGGGCGAGACCGGGTTGCTGCAGACGGCGCTGACCGCGCCCTTCGTGCTGTTCGCGATCCCTGCGGGGCTGCTCGCCGACCGGATGCCGAGACGGCTGCTGATGGCCATGGCCGAGACGCTTCGCGCGCTGGCGCTGCTCGCGATCCTCATCGCCTTGGCGGCCGGCGTGCTCACGCTGCCGCTGCTGGCGGCGCTCGGATTCGCAGCGGTGTGCGGCACGGTCGTGTTCAGCGTCGCCGCGCCGGCCGTGGTGCCGAGCCTCGTCGCCCCGGCCCAGTTGGCGCCTGCCAATGCGCGCATCGAGCTTGCCCGCACCATCGCCTTTGCGGCGGGGCCTGCGCTCGGCGGCGTGCTGGTCGGCTGGATCGGCGGCGCGCCCGCCTTCGGCTGCGCCGCGGCGCTCTCGCTGGTCGCAGCCATCTGCCTGGCCGGCATCGCCGAGCCCGCTCGCGCGCCCGTGCCGCGCCGCCATCCGCTCGCCGACATCAGGGAAGGCGCCGCCTTCGTGCTGCATCATCCGTTGCTGCGGCCGGTGTTCGTGACCCAATTCATCTTCAACACGGCGCATTTCCTGCTGCTCGCGGTGTTCGTGCCCTATGCCGTGCACCGGCTTGGCCTGTCGGCGGGAGGCGTCGGCACGGTGTTGTCGATGTTCGGCATCGGCATGGTGTGCGGCGCGCTGCTGGCGACGCGCATCATGCGGCTTCTGCCGTTCGGCACCGTCATCGGGCTCGGCCCCGTCACCGGCTTCACCGCAGCGCTGGTGATGGCGCTCACCACGGTCGTCCCTTCGCCTCTCCTGGCCGCGCTCAGCTTCTTCCTGCTCGGCGCCGGGCCGATCCTCTGGGTGATCTCGACCACGACGCTGCGGCAGTCGGTGACGCCGGCCGGCCTGCTCGGGCGGGTCTCGGCCATCAACATCCTGAGCTACGGCGCCCGTCCGCTGGGCTCGCTGCTCGGCGCGGTCGTCGGCGGCCGCTACGGCGCCGACATCTGTCTCTACCTCGTCGCCGCCATCTTCGGCCTGCAGGCGCTCGTCATCCTCGCCTCGCCGGTCGTCGCGATCGCGCGCCAGCCGGAGCCGCAGCCCGCCTAGCGATAGACCAGGATCGGCACGGTCGAATGCGTCAGCACCTTCAAGGTCTCGCTGCCCAGGATCGCCGACACGCCGCGCAGCCCGTGCGAAGCCATCAGCACCAGATCGCAATGCTGCTTGCGCGCGGTCTCGACGATCGCCTCATAGGGCTTGTCGTGCTCGACGCACAGCGTGGCGCAGGCCACGCCGGCCTGCTCGGCATCGTCCTTCACATGATCGAGATATTTCGCGGTCTGATCGGCCACCAACGACTTGTATTGCGCGAGCGCCTTGGTCGCAGCGTGGGGATCGACGACCAGCGAATGCAGCGGCGTCGACACCACCAGCGCCGTGACCTTGGCGCCGGTCGCCTTGGCGAGCGCGATGCCGTGCTTGATCGCGGCCTTGGACAGATCGGAGCCATCGGTCGGCAGCAGAATATGTTTGTACATGAGCTTTCATCTCCCGGCGGAGAATGCTGGGCAGACTCGCTTCTGCTGGGCATTGACGTGGGTCAAGGGTGCGACATCTCGTCCGCCAGGTAGTTCTCGTAGGCCCGCGTGGCCGAGGCGCTGCCGGCAATGTCCGGATCCAGCGTGAACAGATCCTGCGCGCGGCCGATGCCGCGCAGCGCGTAGCGCCCGGTCGACACCAGATAGCGCCGACCTTCGCCGTCGAGCCCCTCGCAGAATTCGGAGGATGCCAACAGTTCGCGATCGACCGAGCGGCACATCGAGGCGATGCGGCTGACCTCGTTGACGGCCGGTCCCACGACGGTGAAGTCGAGCCGGTCCTCGCTGCCGATATTGCCGTAGAACACCTCACCGACATGCAGGCCGACATAGGCCGAGGTGACAGGCCGTCCCTCGCCGGCGCGCCGTGCGTTCAGCTTCAGGATGTTCAGCCGAAAGCGATGCTCGGCGCGCAGCGCGGCGTGACGGGCCGAGGCCATGTCGCCGCCGGTGAAGATCGCCAGCACGCCATCGCCGATCAGCTTCAGCACGTCGCCACCGGACTCGTAGATCGCGTCGATCGACGCCTCCGCATAGTCGTTGAGCAGCGGGATGATCTCGTCCGGCGAGATGCTCTCGCTGATCGCGGTCGAGCTGCGCAGGTCGGAGAACCACAGCACGGCATTGATGCGCTCGGTGACACCGCGGGAGATGCGGCCGCGCAGCACCTGCTCCGACGCATCGCGGCCGAGATAGACGCGGCCAAGGGTTCGCACGATGTCGACCTGCTGCGCGGATTTGATCGTCAGCGCGAGCAGCGGGACAAGGTCGCGCAATGCGCCGACCTGCGTGTCGGTGAAGCCGCCGTCACGCCGCGTCAGCCAGTTCGAATAGAAGCAGTCCATCTGGCCGAGCGTGCCGGCTTCACCGAACCGGTGCACGAAGGCGAGATAGTGCCGATGCCCCTGTGCGGTAAGCTCCTCGATGATCGGAAAATCGAGATGCGCACAATTCAGGAAGTCGATGCTGAACTCGTCATGGCCGTTCTCCAGCATGTGGTGGAAGACCGAGCGCCGCCAGTTCTGTGCCGCCTCTCCCTCATTGCTGGAGCCATATTCGAAGCTGTCGGCCTCGTTCGTGTCGAAATCGTTCCAGCGGAAGCCACGCCCCTCGAAGATCGGATGCAGCGTGTCGATGATCGCGAGGCTGCGTGACAATTCGAGTCCGGCCGCGCGGCAGCGCTCGCAGAAGCCGCGCAGGATCTCGTTTTCCGGCATGCCGGTCAGGCTCTGAGCCACGAGCCAGTTCGCCACTTCGAGACGGGTCGCCGTATCCATGGTTTCAACTCACCAACGCGTCACGATCCGGAAAGCTTCAGCCAGGCCGGCTCACCACCTCGCCGTCCTCCTTGGTGAAGGAGGAGACGGGATGATCGAGCAGGTCGAGCACGAGTTCGGACGGGCGGCAGAGCCGCGCGCCCTTGCTGGTCACCACGATCGGCCGGTTGATCAGGATGGGGTGCGCGAGCATCGCCTCGATCAGCTGGTCGTCGGTCCATTTGGGATCGCCCAGCCCAAGCTCGGCATAGGGCGTTCCCTTTTCGCGCAGCACGTCGCGCACCTTGACGCCCATCGCGTTGATCAGCGCGATCAGCTGCTCGCGGCTCGGCGGCGTCTTCAGATATTCGATCACCTCGGGCTCCTCACCCGAGGCGCGGATCATTGCGAGCGTGTTGCGCGACGTGCCGCAGGCGGGATTGTGGAAGATCGTCACGGGCATGGGCTGTCCAGTCGTTGCGTGCCGAGGGCACATTCGCGTACTGCTCACACCACGTCGGCGGGAGCGAGCTTGCAGGCGCAGCCATCGGCCTCGATCTGCAGGGTGGGATGCTGGATATTGAAGCGATGGGACAGCTCAGCGCAGACGCGATGCAGGAAGGCATCATCCGTTCCGCCTGCCCTTACCAGATGCGCCGTCAACGCGGTCTCGTTGGTGCTCATCGCCCAGACGTGGAGGTCGTGCACCTCGCTGACGCCGTCGAGGGAGGCGAGATAATCGCGTACCGCCGGCAGGGCGATGTCGCGCGGCACGGCGTCGAGCGCCAGATTGACGCTGTCGCGGGCGAGATCCCAGCCGCTCAGGAGCACCACGAGCGCGATGATCAGGCTGACCACCGGGTCGCCCCACAGCCATCCGGTCCAGATCGTCACCAGCGCCGCGATGACCACGCCGAACGACACGGCGGCGTCGGCGGCCATGTGCAGGTAGGCGCCGCGAATATTGAGGTCGGTGTCGCGGCCACGCATGAACAGCATCGCGGTGGCGCCGTTGATGACGATGCCGAGCGCAGCCACCCACAGCACGGTCGTGCCGGCGACCTCGTCCGGATTGCGCAGGCGGTCGAAGGCCTCGACGGCGATGCCGCCGACCACGAGCAGCAGCAGGCCGGCATTGATCAGCGCGGCCAGGATCGAGGCGCGGCGATAGCCATAGGTGTGGCGGTCGGTCGGCCGCCGGCCCGACAGCCACAGCGCGCCCCAGGCCAGGAGCAGCGACATCACGTCGGAGAGATTGTGGACGGCGTCCGAGATCAGCGCCAGCGAATGCGCGGCATAGCCGAAGATGAGCTCGGCGATGACGAAGGCCGTGTTGAGCGACACGCCGATCGCGAACGCCGTGCCGAAGCTGGCGGGCGCGTGGCTGTGGCCGGCGTGGCCATGGGCGTGCGGGGAGCCATGATCATGGGAATGATCATGGTCGGGATGATGAGAATGCGAGTGCGCCATCCAACATGTCTCCGGGCGATCGCGCACCTCGCGATCGCCCGCTGTCTGATATAGACGGCCGCCGGACGGATACTATTACGTCGCTACTCGATCGGCCGGTTGAACTTGTTCGACTTCGGCAGGCCCTGCGCGATGCGGCCGGCATCGGCGCGGTTGCCACGGTAGTCGGCCAATTCCTTCCAGCTCAGGCCCTGGTCGCGGCCGGCGGAATCCTTCCAGGCGAGCCCCTGCTTCTGCTCGAACGTCGTGACGTCGGACAGCTGCGCGCTGGTGTATTTCTGCAGCCGGACGCCGCGGCCACGCGCCATCTCCGGCACCTGGTCGAGCCCAAACACCACCATCTTGTGGTTGGTGCCGATGACCGCGACCTGATCGCCCTGGACGGTGGTGATCGCGCGCGCTTCCGCCGGTGCGGTCACGTTCAGCACCTGCTTGCCCTTGCGGGTGTTGCTGACGCAATCCTCTTCCTTGACGATGAAGCCCTGGCCGTCGGACGCCGCCACCAGGAACCTGCGCTCGCCCTTGGTGACGAACATCGACACGATCGAGGCATCCTGGTCGAGATCGATGAACATGCGGATCGGCTCGCCATGGCCGCGGCCGCCGGGCAGCTTGCCGACGTCGAGCGAGTAGAACTTGCCGTTGCTCGCAAACAGCAGCACCTTGGACGTATTCTCGGCAAAGAACGCCTGGCCGAGCTGGTCGTCGGTCTTGAACTGCAGGTTCGACAGATCGGCGACGTGGCCCTTCAGCGTGCGCACCCAGCCCTTGTCCGAGACGACGACCGTGACCGGCTCGCGCTCGATGAAGGCCTCCTCGATCGCGGCGAGGTCATGCTCCGGCGCGTCGGCAAAATTGGTGCGGCGCTTGCCGAGCGGCGTCTTCGGCCCGAACAGGTCGCGGACCGTCTTGACCTGCTCGCCGACCTTGGCCCATTGCAGTTGCTCAGAACCGAGCAGCGCATTGATGCCCTTGAGCTCGCCGCGCAGGTTCTTGTCCTCGGTGCGGATCTCCATTTCCTCGAGCTTGCGCAAGCTACGCAGGCGCATGTTGAGGATGGCCTCGGCCTGCACCTCGGTGAGCTTGAAGGTCTTCATCAGGACCGGCTTCGGCTCGTCCTCGGTGCGGATGATCCGGATCACCTCGTCGATGTTGAGATAGGCGATCAGATAGCCGCCGAGGATCTCCAGCCGGTTCTCTATCTGCTTCTTGCGGTAGTTCGAGCGGCGCAGCAGCACGTCGCGCAGATGATCGAGCCATTCGCGCAGGCACTCGGCGAGACCCACCACCTTCGGGATCTTGCCCTTGATCAGCACGTTGAGGTTCAGCGGAATCTTGCTCTCGAGATCGGTGAGCCGGAACAGCGATTCCATCATCAGCGCCGGATCGACGTTCTTCGACTTCGGCTCGATCACGAGCCGCACGTCCTCGGCGGATTCGTCGCGGACGTCGCCGACCAGCGGCAGCTTCTTCTCGTTGAGCAGCTCGGCGATCTTCTCGACCAGGCGCGACTTCTGCACGAGATAGGGAATCTCGGTGATGACGACGATCCAGGTGCCGCGGTTGCCCTCCTCCTGCTTCCACTTGGCGCGGACGCGGAACGAGCCGCGGCCGGTGGTGTAGGCCTCGATGATCGATTCCTTTGAATCGATCACGGTGCCGCCGGTCGGGAAGTCCGGGCCCTTCACCCAGCGCAGCAGCGCGCGCGACTTGGCGTCGGGCTTCTCGATCAGATGCAGCGCGGCGTCACACAGCTCGGCGGCGTTGTGCGGCGGGATCGAGGTCGCCATGCCCACCGCGATGCCCTGCGCGCCGTTGGCGAGCAGGTTCGGGAAGCCGCCGGGCAGCACCACCGGCTCCTTGGACTGGCCGTCATAGTTCGGCCGGAACTCGACGCCGTCCTCGTCGATGCCTTCGAGCAGCAGCCGCGCGACGTCGGTCATGCGCGCTTCGGTGTAGCGATAGGCCGCCGGATTATCGCCGTCGATGTTGCCGAAATTGCCCTGGCCGTCGACCAGCGGATAGCGCGAGGAAAAGTCCTGCGCGAGGCGGACCATCGCGTCGTAGATCGCCTGGTCGCCATGCGGATGGAACGAGCCCATCACGTCGCCGACGATCTTGGCGGACTTCTTGAACGCGGTGCCGGGATCGAGCCGCAGCAGCCGCATGCCGTAAAGGATGCGCCGGTGCACCGGCTTGAGGCCGTCGCGCGCGTCCGGCAACGCCCGGTGCATGATGGTCGAGAGCGCGTAGGCGAGATAGCGCTCCTCCAGCGCCTCGCGCAGCGCGACCTCGTGAATCTCCGCCGGCTCCGGCGGAATCAGTGATTTTCCCATTAGCGTTGAGCTTTCAGTGGGTTAGCCCAGGAGCTTGAGCTGAATTGAACGATTTGGGAACACGCTTTATGCGATGACGCGCCGGGGCGCAATGACGGCCCTGCCCGGTTCCAGGAGGAAAAACCGGGTGTCCGGCCGCGGAACCGCAAAGCAGCCCGCAAATCATGCAGGTCATGCGCCGCCGACGCATGCCGCTACGCTCAGGATTGGGCAGCCATCGCGCGTCCCGTTGAGATGCAACGATGTCGCACACGAGTCTGTGTTGCTGAGATCGTCACCCTCCGTCGCTAAGGTAGCAGCGGACATCCTTGGTTGCGTATCGACGCGACGAGGAGCGCCATCACGCCGCGCCTTGAACGCGGCAGATTCCATCCAGTGAGAAAGGCAGACATCCCATGAGCTCAGGATTCGTGACGACATCGGACGGCACGCAGATCTTCTACAAGGATTGGGGCTCGGGCCGGCCCATCGTCTTTCATCATGGCTGGCCATTGTCGTCCGACGATTGGGACGCGCAGATGCTGTTCTTCCTCGACAAGGGCTTTCGCGTCATCGCGCATGACCGCCGTGGCCATGGCCGCTCGAGCCAGACCGAGACCGGCAACGAGATGGACACCTACGCGGCCGACGTTGCGGCGCTCGCCGCCAAGCTCGACCTCAGGGACGCGGTTCACGTCGGTCACTCCACCGGCGGCGGCGAGGTCGCGCGCTACGTGGCGAAGCACGGCAAAGGCCGCGTCGCCAAGGCCGCCCTGCTCGGCGCGGTGCCGCCGGTCATGGTCAAGTCCGACAAGAACCCCGGCGGACTGCCGATCGAGGTGTTCGACGGCTTCCGCGCCGCGCTCGCCGCCAATCGCGCACAGTTCTTCCTCGATATTCCGACCGGCCCGTTCTACGGCTTCAACCGCGACGGCGCCAAGATCTCCGAAGGCGTGATCCGCAACTGGTGGCGCCAGGGCATGATGGGCGGCACCAAGGCACACTATGATTGCATCAAGGCGTTCTCGGAAACCGACTTCACCGAGGATCTCAAGGCGATCGACGTGCCGGTGCTGCTGATGCATGGCGAGGACGACCAGATCGTCCCGATCGACGACTCCGCGCGCATCGGCATCAAGCTGCTGAAGCATGGGACCTTGAAGACCTATCCCGGTTTCCCGCACGGCATGGCGACGACGCATGCCGACGTGATCAATGCGGACCTGCTGGCGTTCATCAAGGGGTAGCTCGCGCTCTGGTGAATGAGCAGCCGGAGGCCGGTGAGGCGACAGACCTCACGTCTTGCACGTCATGGTCGGGCTTGTCCCACGGCTGTCCGGTTCAAGACAGACTGGACATGGTGCATGGCGTGGATTCTTCTGCGGTCTTGAGC
>NZ_JAUEUL010000012.1:0-200613 GCF_032487575.1 Bradyrhizobium sp. SZCCHNRI1009
CTTGACGAATCGAGCCAATTTTGAGGTGTCAACCATGTCTCCGAACACCTGTCAGCCATGTCCCCGGGCTGAACACTCTGCTCGCAATGACGGGGACAGGTCTGAGCGAAATCATCGCCATATCAGGATGAGCGATGTTGCTCCCTCAGGTCACCGGAGCCGGATTGAACAGCGTCAGATCGTTGTGGATGCCCCAGCGGTCCGACCATGGCTTGGTGCGGCCGGAGGCGACGTCGAGGATCAGCTTGAACAGCTCCCAGCCGGTCTCCTCGATGGTCATCTCGCCGGTGGCGATGCGGCCGGCGTCGAAGTCGATCAGATCCTTCCAGCGCCGCGCCAGCTCGCTGCGGGTCGCGACCTTGATGACGGGGGCGGCGGCGAGGCCATAGGGCGTGCCGCGGCCGGTGGTGAAGACCTGCAAGGTCATGCCGGAGGCAAGTTGCAGGGTGCCGCAGATGAAGTCGGAGGCCGGCGTCGCGGCGAACAGCATGCCCTTCTGCTTGGCCTTCTCGCCCGGCGCCAGCACGCCATGGATCGGACCGGAGCCCGACTTCACGATCGAGCCCAGCGACTTCTCGACGATGTTGGCGAGGCCGCCCTTCTTGTTGCCGGGCGTGGTGTTGGCGCTGCGATCGGCGCCACCGCGGGCGAGATAGGAGTCGTACCAATCCATCTCGCGGATGAGCGCGCGGCCGACCTCCTCGTTGATCGCGCGTCGGGTGAGCAGCTGGATGGCGTCGCGGACTTCCGTGACTTCGGAGAACATCACGGTGGCGCCGGCGCGCACCAGCAGGTCCGCTGCAAAGCCGACGGCGGGATTGGCGGTCACGCCGGAGAACGCGTCGCTGCCGCCGCATTGCAGGCCGATGACCAGATCCGACGCCGGGCAGGTCTCGCGCGTGCGCTTGTTGAGCTCGGCGAGCCGCCGGTCGGCCTGGGTCATGATGGCGTCGACGATGGCGCCGAAGCCGTCGAACGCCTCGTCCTGCATGCGGACGATCGAGTCTTCCGTGCCCTCCGGCAGCAGCCGCTCCGGCGCGAGCTTCTCACAGCCGAGGCCGACGACCAGGATCTCGCCGCCAAAATTCGGGTTCAGTGCGAGGTTCTGCAGGGTTCGGATCGGCACCACGGCATCTGGCGCCGTGATCGCGACGCCGCAGCCATAGGCGTGGGTGAGCGCGACGATGTCATCGACATTTGGGTACTTCGGCAGCAGCTCGCTCTTGATGCGCTTGATCGCGAATTCGAGCGTACCCTTGACGCATTGGACCGAGGTCGAGATGCCGAGCACGTTGCGGGTGCCGACCGAGCCGTCGGCGTTGCGATAGCCTTCGAAGGTGTAGCCGTCGAGCGGCGGCAGCGGCGCCGGGACGGCGGTCGAAATCTCCAGCTTGTCGAGGGCAGGAGCCTCCGGCATATCGATGCGGGCCTCGTCGACCCATTCGCCGGCTCCGATCGGCGACTTCGCAGTGCCGATGATCTCGCCGTAGCGGACGATCGGCCCACCCTCGGCGATGTCGATCAGTGCGGTCTTGTGGCCCTGCGGGACGAAGCTCCTCAGCGTCAGGCCGTCGGGAAATCTGGTGCCGGCAGGCAGGCCGAAATCGTTCACCACGATCGCGACATTGTCGCGCGCGTTGAGCTTGATGATGCGGGGCTCCTGGTTCACGACCTGCTGGTTCATGCTGGCTCCGTTGTGCTCCGTAAGGTGGGCAAAGCGAAGCGTGCCCACCGTCTTTCGTCTTGGTCGACTGTCGGTGGGCACGGCGCTGTCGCGCCTTTGCCTACCCTACAGCTCTCTCTTCACCTCTCCCGCAGGGAGAGGTCGGATTGCATCGGAGAAGCAATCCGGGTGAGGGGGGCTCGCCGCGGAGACTGTCCGTGCGGCTGCCCCTCACCCCAGCCCTCTCCCCGTAAGAACGGGGAGAGGGAGCAGACCGCCTCTGCCGCGATCTCATTCGCTCGCAATGATGAGGGCTCACACCGGGAAGGTGTAGGCCGTCTTCACCGTGGTGTAGAACTCGCGGGCGTAGGAGCCCTGCTCGCGGGCGCCGTAGCTCGAGCCCTTCCGGCCGCCGAACGGGACGTGGTAGTCGACGCCGGCGGTCGGCAGGTTGACCATCACCATGCCGGCCTCGCTGTTGCGCTTGAAGTGCGAGGCGTATTTCAGGCTGGTGGTGCAGACGCCGGCGGCGAGGCCGAACTCGGTGTCGTTGGAGATCGCCAGCGCCTCGTCGTAGTTCTTGGCGCGGATGACACAGGCGACCGGTCCGAAGATTTCCTCGCGGGCGATGCGCATGGTGTTGTTGGCTTCCGTGAACAGCGCCGGCTGCATGTAGAAGCCGGGGCTCTCGCGGTTGAGCAGCTCGCCGCCCCAGGCGAGCTTGGCGCCTTCATCCTGGCCGATCTTGAGATAGCGCTGGTCCTGCTCGAGCTGGTTGCCATCGACCACCGGGCCGATATGCGTGCCCTGCTTGACGGCGTCATCGACGACAAGGCCCTTCAGACGTTCGGTGAGCGCCTCGACGAACTTGTCGTGAATGCCTTCGGTGACGATCAGGCGCGAGGACGCCGTGCAGCGCTGGCCGGTCGAGAAATAGGCGCCGTTGGCGGCGGCTTCGACCGCGACCTTGACGTCGGCATCGTCGAGCACGACCAGCGGATTCTTGCCGCCCATTTCGAGCTGGAACTTCTTCATCGGGTTCGACAGTACGCAGGCCTGCGCGATCTTGCGCCCCGTGCCGACCGAGCCGGTGAAGGAGATGGCGGCGACGTCCGGGTGTTCGAGCAAGGTCTGGCCGACCACCGAGCCGGAGCCGACGACGAGATTGAACACGCCGGCGGGAAGGCCGGAGCGGGCGATGATCTCGGACAGCGCATGCGCGGAGCCGGGCACCAGCTCGGCCGGCTTGAAGACGACCGTGTTGCCGTAGCAGAGCGCGGGCGCGATCTTCCAGGCGGGGATCGCGATCGGGAAATTCCAGGGCGTGATCATGCCGACGACGCCGACGGCCTCGCGCGTGATCTCGACGTCGAGGCCCGGACGCACCGAGGCGCCCTTTTCGCCGCTCAGGCGCAGCGCCTCTCCGGCAAAGAACGCGAAGATCTGGCCGGCACGGGCGACCTCGCCGATGCCCTCCGGCAGGGTCTTGCCTTCCTCGCGCGCCAGCAGGCGGCCGAGCTCTTCCTTGCGCGACAGGATCTCCGCCGAGATCTTGTTCAGCGCGTCGTAGCGTTCCTGCGGCGTCGAGCGCGACCAGGCGGGGAAGGCGGCCTTGGCGGCGGCGACCGCCTTTTCGGTCTGCGCCTTGTCGGCCTTGGCGTATTCGCCGACGACGTCGTTGGTGTTCGAGGGGTTGATGTTGCGGGTCACCCCGCTGCCGTCGACCCATTCGCCGGCGATGAAATTCTTGAGGATCGCGTTCATGTTGTTCTCCAGACTTTGCGCGATTGCTCGGACAATCTAACCGATCGCCCCCGTCATCGCACGAGACAGGGACGCTTGTCGTCGAAGGTCCAGCCGGGGATCAGATACTGCATTGCGACGGCGTCGTCGCGTGCGCCGAGCCCGTGGCTCTTGTACAGCGCATGGGCCTTTTCGATGGCGCTACGGTCAACCGCGACCCCAAGCCCGGGTTGCTCGGGCACCGCGATCCGCCCGCCCTTGATCTGCAGCGGCGCCTTGGTCAGCGCCTGGCCGTCCTGCCAGATCCAGTGTGTGTCGATCGCGGTGACCTTGCCCGGTGCGGCGGCCGCGACATGGGTGAACATCGCCAGCGAAATGTCGAAATGGTTGTTGGAGTGTGAACCCCAGGTCAGGCCATTGTCGCGGCAGGTCTGGGCGACGCGCACCGAGCCCTGCATGGTCCAGAAATGGGGATCGGCCAGGGGAATGTCGACCGCGCCGAGCCGCAGCGCATGACTGAGCTGCCGCCAGTCCGTGGCGATCATGTTGGTGGCGGTCGGCAGGCCGGTGGCGCGGCGGAATTCGGCCATGATCTCGCGGCCGGAGAAGCCGGCCTCGGCGCCGCAGGGATCCTCGGCATAGGCCAGGATGCCGTGCATGTGTTTGCACAGCCGGATCGCCTCATCCAGCGACCAGGCGCCGTTCGGGTCGAGCGTCACCCGCGCCTGCGGGAAGCGATTGGCGATCGCGGTCACCGCCTCGATCTCGGCCTCGCCCTTGAGCACGCCGCCCTTCAGTTTGAAATCGACGAAGCCGTAGGCCTCGTGCGTCGCCTCGGCGAGCCGCACCACCGCTTCGGGCGTCATCGCCTCCTGATGTCGCAGCGTATACCAGCCGTCCTTCTCGCCCTCGCCGGTGGCATAGGGCAGGTCGGTCTTCCTGCGGTCGCCGATGAAGAACAGATAGCCGAGCGCCTCGACGGAAGCGCGCTGCTGGCCCTCGCCGAGCAGCGCCGCGACCGGGAGGCCGAGATGCTGGCCGAGCAGGTCGAGCAGTGCGGACTCGACTGCCGTGACCGCGTGGATCATCACGCGCAAATCAAACGTCTGCTTGCCGCGGCCGCCGGCGTCGCGGTCCGCGAAAGTCGTGCGCATCGCGGCGAGGATCGTGTTGCAGGCGCCGATGCTCTGGCCCACGATCAGGCTCTTCGCATCCTCCAGCGTCCGCCGGATCTTCTCGCCGCCGGGCACCTCGCCGACGCCGGTGTGGCCGGCATTGTCGGTCAGGATGACGAGGTTGCGGGTGAAGAACGGCCCATGCGCGCCGCTGAGGTTGAGCAGCATGCTGTCACGGCCAGCGACCGGAATGACCTCCATGCCGGTGACGACCGGCGCCCCGGAGATGTCCGCGCGGGTGGCGTCGTGACTCATGTGCTCCTCCTTTGTCGTCTCTCGTTCTTGGCGCCGCTTCCCCTCATGGTGAGGAGGCGCAGAGCGCCGTCTCCAACCATGAGGCCCCAGCCGTGGCCTCATCCTTCGAGACGCCTGCTGCGCAGGCTCCTCAAGATGAGGAGAAGCGTCGCAGCTTCGTCTTTACTCCGCCGCCTGGCTCACCGCCGTCGTCGGCAGCGCCTTCACCAGCGCGGTCAGCTCGGCCATCTCGGCTTCGGTCAGGTCGGTCAGCGGCAGGCGGACCGGGCCGGAATCGCGACCGATGATCTTCATGCCGGCCTTGATGATCGAGACCGCGTAGCCCTTCTTGCGGTTGCGTATCGCGATCAGCGGCAAAATGAAATCCTTCAATCCGGCAAGGATGGTGGCGTGGTCGCGCTTGCGCACTGCGGCATAGAAGTTCGTGGCGAATTCCGGCACGAAGTTGAACACCGCCGAGGAGTAGGTGGTCACGCCCATGTCGAGATAGGGCAGGGCGAAGGTCTCGGCCGTCGGCAGGCCGCCGATATAGGTCAGGCGGTCGCCCATCTTGCTGTACACCCGGGTCATCAGCTCGATGTCGCCGATGCCGTCCTTGTAGCCGACCAGGTTCGGGCAGCGCGCGCACAGCCGCGCCACCGTATCCGGCTGCAGGATGGCGTTGTCGCGGTTGTAGACGATGACGCCGATCTTGACCGACTTGCAGATCGCCTCGACATGGGCGGCGAGGCCGTCCTGCTCGGCATGCATCAGATAGGGCGGCAGCAGCAGGAGGCCGTCGGCGCCGGCCTTCTCGGCACCGATGGCGATCTCGCGGGCGATCGCGGTGCCATAGCCGGTGCCGGCGAGCACGGGCACGCGGCCCTTGGTCTCCTCGACCGCGACCCGCACGACTTCAGGCACCTCGGCCGCCGTCAGCGAGAAGAACTCGCCGGTGCCGCCGGCGGCGAACAGGCCGGCGACGTCGTAGCCGCACAGCCAGTCCATGTTGGCGCGATAGGTGGCCTCGTCGAACGAATAGTCGGCCTTGAACGGCGTCACGGGGAAGGAGAGCAGGCCGCTGCCGATCTTCGCAGCCATTTCCGTCGGGGTCATCTTGCTCATCGCGCGGGTCCTTCACGAATGTCCTTGGGAACGGGCGCGGCAGGCGCCGGCGCGCATTCCCCCGGGCGATGTCGTAGGACCAAGTTCGATGCCGGTCCAAGCCAATGACGGTATTGATTGATGTGGATCGGGTATCAATCCTCGACCGGCTTGACGGCGAGATTGCCGGCCAGATCGACCAGTGCCGGCAGCAGCGGATTGTCGTGATCGCGCCGCCAGACCAGGAACAGCTCGGCCGGCGTCGGATTGCGCAGCTTCAGCGGCCGCAGCCGGACATCGGCGATCTTCAGGCTGGAGGCCGCTTCGGGCACGATCGCAAGCCCGAGGCCGGCGCGCACCATCGCCAGGATGGAATGGATCTGGCTCAGATGCTGCACGTAGCGCGGCAGCACCTCGGCGCGCATGAACTGCGACACCAGGAGATCGTGGAAATAGCGCGCCTCGGTCTGCGAATACATGATGAAGTTCTGGCCGTCGAAATCACGGATCGACACGCTCTCGGCGGAGGCGAGACGATGGCGGCGCGGCAGCGCGGCGCAGAGCGGCTCGGCGACGACGCGGCGGGTGGCGAATTCGGGGCGCGCGATCGGCGGCCGCAGCAGGCCGGCGTCGATCTGGCCGGAGGCGAGCGCCTCGATCTGGTCGCCGGAGACCATCTCCTTCAGCGACAGATCGGCTTCTGGAAGCTCGCTGCGGCAGGCGGCGACCAGATCGGGCAGGAAGCTGTAGGCCGCGGCCGCGGTGAAGCCGATCTTGAGCGAGCCGCTCTTGCCGCTGGCAATGCGCTGCGCCACCTGGGCGGCGCTCTCGGCCATCTTCAGGATGCGCCGTGCCTCCGGCAGGAAGCTGCGGCCCGCCGGCGTCAGCTTCACCGAGCGGCTGGTGCGCTCGAGCAGCACCGCATCGATGATGTGCTCCAGCACCTGGATCTGCCGCGACAGCGGCGGCTGCGTCATGTTGAGCCGGATCGCGGCGCGGCCGAAATGCAGCTCCTCGGCCACGGTGACGAAGCAGCGCAGCTGGTTGAGGTCGAACATCGATGCATCCTCGGCATGGATCGGGCAGGCGATCTGGGCTTGGTAGCATCGATTTGGGGCAGTGGGAATGTCGGCGGCCGCGGCGACCGCCTCACTGATACCGAGATCGGCCTGACCGCGGTGGCCGACCGCATCAGGACCTCGCTCCATCGCGGAAAGCATCAGGGAGCCCCGCTGTCCCAGACGTCTGGAACGAGATCACCCTAACCCTTGCACCCGCCACCGAGCCGCACCTTGGGGGCGCGGCGTGTCCGTGGCGAGCGCCAGGGGCCCGCTCACTTGGCGGATGCAGCCGCGCGGGCATCCGCAATGGCCTGCTTGAAAGCCTGGGCATTGGGGACGCCGGGGATGCGGAAATGGCCGATGATGAAGGCCGGCGTGCCGCGGAAGCCGAGGCCCGTGGCCTGCTCGTGATTGCGCGCGAGCACGGCGTCGATGTCGGCGTGCTTGGCCGCGAGGTCGGCCTTGGCGCGGGCCAGATCGATTCCGGCGCCGCTGAGCGCCGCATCGACCTTGGCTTCCGACAGCTTCTCGTGCAGCGAGATCAGCGCCTCGTGCGCCTCGGCGAACTTGTCCTGATATCTCGCCGCCAGGGTGAGGCGGGCCGCGTAGATCGAGGCGCCGCCGAAGATCGGCCAATCCTTGAAGACGAGCCGGACGTGACCGTCGTCGCGAACCACCTTGGCGAGCTCCGGGCTGATCTTGCGGCAATACGGGCACTGATAGTCGAAATACTCGACGATCGTGATGTCGCCCTCGGCGTTTCCGACAGCGGGGATGGCGGGATCGTGCAGGATGCGCGCTTCGCTCAGAATGTCGGTGTCGTCGTCCTCGGCGCGGGCCTGGATCGGCAGGATCGCCGTGGCGAGCAGCAGCAGCGTCGCGATCGATGCGGCGAAGGTCTTCGTGGTCATGTCTTGTCGTTCTCCTGATGAGGGGTGGTTGAGGCGGTGTCGATCGCGTCGAGCACGATCTGTGGAGTCAGTAGTTCGGGCAGCACGATGCCGGCGGGAGCGCCCGGGCCGAACACGGCGTTGAACGGCAGGCCGTAGCGGCCGAAGGATCGCAGATAGGTCGCGATCGCATCGCTGGGGGAGGTCCAGTCGCCCCTGACGGCAACGACACCCGACGCAAGGCGACCGCGCACGGCCGTGCTGTCGAGCACGAGCTTCTCGTTCACCTTGCAGGTGACGCACCAGCTGGCGCCGACATCGACGAAGACCGTGCGACCGGCGCGCACCTGTGCCGCGATCTCGGCGGGCACCAGCGGCTGCCAGGCGATTCCGGCCGGTCGGCTTCCGCCATCCGGCTGCTTGATGGAGGTGGCGGCAATTAGCGTTAGTCCGATCATGCCGGCGAGGCCGGCTCCAGCGATCGTTCGCCGCAACGGGAAACGGAGCGCCGCCATGATCAGCGTGGGGACCAGCAGCGCAGCGGCGAGGACGGCCGCAGTCGCCGGGCCACTGATGTCGGCGAGCACCGTCAGCAGCCATAGCGCGGTCGCCGCCATCGCGGCCGCTGCGACGGCGCGCAGCTTCAGCATCCAGCGGCCGGGCCGCGGGAAGAGAGCGGCGAGGCCGGGCGCTGCGGCCAGACACAGATAGGGCGCTGCCATGCCGAGCCCGAGCGTGGTGAACACCAGCAGGATCTGCGGCGCGGCCTGCGACAGCGCAAAGGCGACGGCGGTGCCGACGAACGGCGCCGAGCACGGCGTGGCCAGCAGCGTCATGACGAAGCCGTTGATGGCATGACCTGCCATCGTCCTGCGGCTCGCGGCGTTGCCAAGGCGGCCGGCGATCCACCACGGCAGGCCGATCTCGAACAGGCCGAGCAGGTTGGCACCGAATGCGGCGAGCACGATGATCATCGCGATGAGGAAAGCTGGCTGCTGAAACTGCAGGCCCCAGCCGACTTCGGCGCCCGCGGCCTTGAGCGCGGAGAGGACGGTGGCAAGGGTCACGAATGAGGCGACGATGCCGGCCGCCGTCGCCAGGAATGCCCGGCGCGGCGAGGGCGCGCGTGCGGGATCGTGATCGACCAGCGAAACGAGCTTCAACGATAACACCGGAAACACGCATGGCATGAAGTTGAGGATGAAGCCGCCGAGCAGGGCCACGCCGAGCATGGCCCAGATCGATGCCGCCGAAGGACGCGGTGCCGCTGTGGCTGCTTTGGCCGCAGAAGCGCGAGCAGCTTGATCGGCATCCACCGGAAGCATGGCTTCGATCGATCGATCGCCATCGACCAGGGTGACCCGCAGACGTTGCACCGGACCGGCCTGATCGAGGCCTTGCACCGGTACGGTGATCCGGACGCCGCCGTCCGACATCGGGCTCACCTGGGGACGGCCGCCGGACACGGCGTCGTTCCCATCAAGGAAGACGTCGGGCGCGTGCAGTGGCGGCGTCGCATGCGCCTCGAGCTGCAGGTGCGGCTTTGGTTGCCGATCGATGCGCAACGCCGTGATGGAAAGCCCGGGCGCGCTCGCGCGCGGGACGCTCTGCCGCCATTCGTCGATCAGCGCCTGATCGTTCGGCCGGCGCGACACGGCGGGGATGTCGGCCTCGAGATGGGCCTCCTGCTGGGTGCAGATGACCGAGCAGACGAACAGCACGGTTTTCAGCGTGAGATGCGCGGGCGCCGCGCCATCCTCGAGCCGCACGCGCAACGGAAACAGCACGTGCTCGGCATAGCCGAACGTGTCGATATCCTGCTCGCTGAAGCGGCTCGGTGCCGGCCATTCGACGGTGACATCGGCGACGTTGCGCGAGCCGGTCCAGTCGAATTCGGGCGGCGCGCCGGCGTCGCCGGGCGAGCGCCAATAAGTGTGCCAGCCTGCATCCAGCCTGACATCCAGTCCGGCCCATGCCGCGGCCGGGCCGCCGTCTGCTCGCGTGACGTCGCCGACCAGCAGGCGCGTGTCGACGTTCGCCTGCGGTCGCAATTCGCCCGCGACAGCGGTCGTCGCCGCAAGATGGAGCAGGCCGAGCAGCCATGCGAGCCGGCCAAGATGACGGATGGACATGATGATCTCCCGCGCGCTGATCGTGCGTTGCGGTGGCAGTTGCGCTGCGCGACCCGGCGCAAGGCGCGCCTGGCAATGGGCACCTTAAGCCGACCTGCACGACGCACGATCGATGGTGGATATTCGTCCGCTCAAGTCACGACGTTACGCGGCCCGCGAGCCGATGACGACGGAAGGATCAGGCGTGGCGACAGGGGGGGCGGTAGGGCGAGGACGCGTCGCATTGCGTCGTCAGCGCCTCGTCATAGGGGCGCCAGGACAGCGTCCGGGACGCGGCAACCGGTTGTGCCGCCCCACTGTCGCTCGCGGGGACGGCAGTCAGACCCGCCGCGGCAAACGGACACGTGTTGATCATGCCCGGGATGACGGCCTTCCTGCATGGCTTGGGCGCGCTGGTGGTCGTTCGGGACCATTGGTGCACACCGGCGCCGGCGTCGGCCGTTGCTACCTCGAAGGTTCCGAGCAGAGGCGCCAGACTCAAGACGAGCGCGATCAGCGCCGCCATCAGGCGGCGTGTCATCGCGGGCATCTCAAGTTCAGCACGCCTCATCGTGGACCATCGTCTCCAGTCTGGACTGGTCGCGCAGACCGGCCGCTCTTGGCAACTGACATCTTCGTGACGCCGCGAACCTGCGGCCAAACCGGCATCGCGTGAGCAAAGCGAGTGGTTCTCAAAGTACGTTGATCGGCACTTTCAGGAAAGTCTTTCCCGTCGTATCCGCCGGCGGCAGATGTCCGGCGCGGATATTGACCTGCAGCGATGGAATGATCAGGCGCGGCATGCCAAGCGTCTTGTCGCGGGCCTCGCGGAGCGCGACGAACTCGCTCTCGGTCATCCCGTCTCTGGCGTGGATGTTGTGGAGCCGCTCCTCGCCGACGGTCGTTTCCCAGCGCACCGCACGGTCGTCGGGGGCATAGTCGTGACACATGAACAGCCGGGTCTCGCGCGGCAGCGTCTCAAGGATCTTCCGGATCGAGCGGTACAGCGTGCGCGCATTGCCGCCTGGAAAGTCGGCCCGCGCCGTTCCCCCGTCCGGCATGAACAAGGTGTCGCCGACGAAAGCGGCATCGCCCATCACATGTGTGGCACAGGCCGGCGTATGGCCGGGCGTGTGCATCACGAAGGCCGTCATCTGCCCCACCTGATAGGTGTCGCCATCCTTGAACAGCCGGTCGAACTGGCTGCCGTCGCGACGAAACTCCGTGCCCTCGTTGAAGACCTTGCCGAAGGTCTCCTGCACGGTCAGGATATGCTCGCCGATGCCGATCTTGCCGCCGAGCTTGTCCTGGATGTAGGGCGCAGCAGAGAGATGGTCGGCATGCGCATGCGTTTCGATCAGCCACTCCGGCCTGAGGCCGTTGATCTTCACGTAGTCGATCAGCATGTCGGCGGAGCGGGTGCTGATGCGGCCGGCCGCGTAGTCGATGTCGAGGACGGGATCGACGATCGCGCAGGACGGCGATGACGGATCCTTCACCACGTAGCTGATCGTGCTGGTGTCAGGATCGAAAAATCCGGCCACCTTCGGCTGCATGCGGAGATCGATTGGATAGGAATCGATTCGATAGGACATGGCTGCTGCTCCACGATTTGGCTCCGGGGCGGCATCGCCGCCCACGGCGCGTTTGTCGTCCTGCGCGGTCTAAGACATCGAATTGGATTTCGTTCCGCATGTATTGATGCCGAGCATCGCGTAGGGCGGGCACCAGCCGATCAGTGCGGTGCCGAGCGGGATCAGGCCCAGAAGGCCCCACAGGGTGTGCGGTCCTACGACCGTCAGACTGAGGATCGCCAGTCCGACGATGATCCTGAGCAGCCGGTCGATCTTGCCAATGTTCTGTGTCATGTCGCGCTCCCCTTTGGCTTGCGATGATGCAGACGATAGAGCGGGACACAGCGCGGGTATGTAACTAAGTCACCAAGAGACGCCGGTTCCTAGCCATGCTGGGCCAGGTGGACAAGCGCCGGTCTGTCGGTGATCTCGACGATTCCGCGAGCCATTCGCAACCAGCCGCGCCGCGCGAATTCATTGAGCTGCCGGCTGATGACCTCGCGTGCGCTGCCGAGCTCGTTGGCGAGCTCCTGATGCGTTGCAGCGATCTGCTGCCTTGTCCCCGCGAGATCCAGAAGCTTCTGCGCGAGCCGCACATCGATCCGCTCGAACGCGACTTCCTCGATGATGCGGAAGAGATTGGTGACGCGGCGGCTGAACGCGGTGAAGACGAACTGTCGGAATTCGCGCGAGTTGGCGATCAGCCGGTCGAACAGCGCGCGCGGGATCGCCACGGCACGGATCCGGGTCTCCGCGATCCCCTCGGCCTGGTATTCCTCGTAACCCATCAGGCAGGCCGTGGTCAGCGCGCAGCTTTCGCCTGCCTGGACGCGGTAGAGCACGATCTCGCGGCCGGACTCGGACGTCTGCTGCACGCGGATGGTCCCGTCCAGCAGCAGCAGAAAGGAATCCGGCGCCTGACCGGGGCCGAAAATCCGGCTGCCTTCCGGAAGCTCGACGATGAGGCTGGCCTCGCGCAACTGCGCGAAGATCTCCTCCGGCAGTTGTCGCAACGGCGGGAAAGCGAGCGTCCAGTCCTGCTTCGACGACATTACCACATCCGGCTGCGCCCCATCGGCATCGCCCAAATTTGCCACAGGACCGCGAGCGGGTCGAGCGATGGGACACGCCGGATCGGCGCTAGCGCGTCCAGCGGCCGTCACAGCGCTCAGATGGCGCCTGCAACGCGCATCAGCATGCCCGCGATGCACGAGGCGGCGAGGACGACGAGCATTCCCATGTTGAAGCGGAAGATGGCGGTCGCCGCCGCGATCGACAGGACGACGGCCGGCAGATCGATGCTCGCCGGCAGCGGCGCGTCGAATGACAGGCCGAATCCATGGATCGGAAAGGTTTCGCGAAACAGGGTGTGCAGCGCGAACCAGATCGAGAGATTGAGGATCACGCCGACGACGGCGGCCGTGATCGCCGAGAGCGCGCCGGCGAGCGCCTTGTTTCCCCGCAGCGCCTCGATGTAGGGGGCGCCGACGAAGATCCAGAGAAAGCAGGGCGCGAACGTCACCCACGTCGCCAGCAGTCCGCCCAGTGTGCCGGCGAGCATGGGAGACAGCCCGCTCGCCCCGCGGAACGCGGCCATGAAGCCCACGAACTGGACGACCATGATCAGGGGACCGGGAGTCGTCTCCGCCATGCCGAGGCCGTCGAGCATCTCGCGCGGAGCAACCCAGTGATAGTACTCCGCGGCCTGTTGCGCGACGTAGGCGAGCACGGCGTAGGCGCCGCCGAACGTCACCATCGCCATCTTGCTGAAGAAGATCGCGATCTGACCGAAGACGTCGTTCGGCCCGAGCAGGGTCAGCAGGGCGAAGACGGGGACGAGCCAGATCGCGAGCCAGACGGCCGCCACCCGCAGCGCGCGCGACGCGTTCGGACGGACGTGATCCGGCACGGCTTCGCCGAGCATGCTGTCGATCGCGCCGGCGTTCTTGCCGCCGTGCTCGAGGGCTGCGAATTCCGGCCGGCCGAGGCGGGCTGCGACGAAGCCGATGACTCCGGCGGCAACGATGATGGTCGGAAACGGCGCCCCGAAGAAGAAGATCGCCACGAAGGCTGCGGCCGCCAGTCCGATCATGATCCGATTGCGTAGCGCGCGCTTGCCGACGCGGACGACGGCCTGGATCACGATCGCCAGCACCGCCGCCTTGAGGCCGAAGAACAAGGCGTCGACAAAGCCGACATGGCCATAGGCCGCGTAGATGTAGCTGAGGCCCATGATGGCGAAAATACCCGGCAGGATGAAGAGCGTGCCCGCGACGATGCCGCCGGTGGTCCGGTGCAGCAGCCAGCCGATATACGTCGCAAGCTGCTGCGCCTCGGGTCCCGGCAGCAGCATGCAGTAGTTCAGGGCGTGCAGGAAGCGGCTCTCCGAGATCCAGTTCTTCTCTTCGACGAGGATGCGATGCATGACCGCGATCTGCCCGGCCGGGCCGCCGAAGCTCAGACAGGCCACCCGGAGCCACACGAGAAGCGCGTCATTGAACGAGATGCCATGGGCGTGTTCGGCCGCAATCGGTTTTCGCGGTGCTGCGATGTCCGTCATGACTTCACCTTGCTGTTCGGCCAGTTGTGCGCCTCCTTCGTGGCGTCGCGGCACCAGCGGTAGAAGGCGTCATAGAGCAGAAGGCCTGCGCTCAACTGCTCCAGATCGTCGTCGTACATTCGGGACAGGCCGAGCGAAGCGGCAAGCAGTCCGGCAGCTTCGGGCGACAGATCGAGCCGCGCCGTATCCGCGGCGCGCACGATCGTGGCGAGTCGCTCCAAGGCCGGCGTCCGCAGGCCAAACTCATCGACCATGATGTCGAAGGTGCAAAGTTCGCCGCGATGGCTCCAGAAGACGTTCTCGACGTCGAAGGCCGTGGCCTGGAAGCGGTCGGCGACCGCTTCCACCTCGGCCGGGGTCACGAACAGGAAGACCGCGGCGGGGTCGACGAAGCGGCGGATCAGCCATGGGCAGGCGATGCGGTCGATCTTGGGACGTGATCGCGTGACCCAGACCGTGCGACCGCGGCCGTCCCTCGCGGGAATCCTGTTCGCGGGCACAGTCGGAAGCTGCGCCTCGCTCCAGCTGACGTACCCGCCGTCGAGGACCTCGGCCGCGATGTCGCTGCACCGGAGCCAGGCTGCGGTGCCTTCGCTCAGCTTCTTGCCTTTCTGGCAGACCACGACGACGGATTGGCCGGTGAAGCTCGGCGCCCACTGCTGGACGTCGAGATGCGAACGCCTGACGGCGCCGGGGATGAGGCGCGGGTCGGCGGCGAAATCCTCGTCGATACGCACGTCGACGAGCGCCGGCGCGGCCGCCGTGCCGATCAGTCGAGACAATTTTTCGGGTGAGATCGAAGTGTATGATGATGACATGCTGCGCCCTTGGTGACCAGGACGCGATTCTTGGGCATGTCGCCTCGCGGGGAGATCGCACATCCCCGTGCGGCAGAATAAAGCGCTCGGTTGTTCGGCTGTCAACCCGTCCCGTTGCTGGAACGATCGGGGACCGTCGCGATCGCTATCGGGGCCGACCCGCCTCAGATCAGCAAGGGAAGCTGGGCTTCCACGCCGGTGTCGTGCTGCTGCAAGGATGACAGCGAAACGCCGAGGAGGCGCACCGGCTTGGCCAGGGGCATCTCGCTCTGCAGGAGAGCAATGGACAAGCGTGCCAGGTCCTCCCGGCTCGCGACCAGGTTGGCGACGGACCTGCTGCGCGTCATGATTTCGAAGTCCGCGAACTTGACCTTCAAGGTGACCGTCCGGCCTCGGTTGCCGCTGGCTTCGCAATGCTGCCAGACCTTGTCGATCAGCGGCTGCAGCTCCGCCAGCATCGGTTCGAAGTCGGTCAGGTCGGTCGAGAAGGTGTTTTCGGCGCCGACTGATTTGCGGATGCGATTGGCGCGGACCGGGCGATTGTCGATGCCGCGCGAGATCCAATAGTAGTGGTGGCCGGCCTTGCCGAAGTGCTGCTGGAGGAAGGGCAGGGTCTGATTGCGGATGTCGAGCCCGGTATGAATTCCGAGCGCGTTGAATTTCGCGGCGGTCGCCGGGCCGATGCCGTGAAACCTGCCGACCGGCAGCCCCTCCACGAAGGCTGGACCCATCTCCGGCGAAATGACGTATTGGCCATTGGGCTTGCGATGGTCCGAGGCCAGCTTGGCGAGGAACTTGTTGTAGGAGATTCCCGCGGAGGCATTGAGTCCGGTCTCGGCCTTGATCTTGGCCCGGATCTGCAAGGCGATGTCGCGTGCCAGCGGAATGCCTTGCAGATTTCCGGTGACGTCCAGATAGGCCTCGTCCAACGACAAAGGCTCGATGACCGGCGTGTACAGGGCGAAGATGGCGCGGATCTGCTGGCTGATCGCCTTGTAGATCTCGAAGCGCGGCTTGACGAAGATCAGGTCCGGACACTGGCGTTTTGCCGTCACCGACGGCATCGCCGAGCGCACGCCGTACGCCCGAGCCTCGTAGCTTGCGGCTGCCACGACACCGCGTTCGCGCGAGCCTCCGACGGCCACGGGCTTGCCGCGCAGCTCGGGATTGTCCCGCTGCTCGACCGACGCGTAGAATGCATCCATGTCGATGTGGATGATCTTGCGAATGGCCGGCGGTGCGGCATCCTGTTCCGGACCGGAGCTTGGCATGGCCAAGCTCTATCAGAGCGCGGCGATGAAGTCTGCACAGCCGAGTGCGGGCTGCCGACGACGTCCCTTACAACGACGTTGCGATGTCTGTCGCCCTCAGCCTTCCATCGGCCACGACGGAAACGCGCTCGTGAGAAGAAGGATCGCCGACCGTGATCGAGACGAAGCAGCGCCGGGACGTGTCGTCAAAGCCGCTCACGTGTTGCGACCATGGGCCTAAAGCGACTGTGATGTTCGAGCTCACTTTCCTGGGGACCTCGGCGAGCGTTCCGTCGGCGGACCGCAATCATCCAGCCCTTCTCGTTCGAGCAGGCCGGCATCGCATTCTCGTCGATTGCGGCGAGGGGACCCAACGTCAGCTGCTCCGCAGCGGGGCAGGCTTTCGCCGGCTCGATCGGATCCTGCTCACCCACGGCCATTTCGACCATGTCCTCGGCATTCCCGGACTGTTTTCTACCCTGCGGCTGCGCAGGAGCGCTGACATCATGCGCGTCCACGGCAGCCCCGACACGCTCGATGTCGTGGTCCGAATGCTCGCGGGGCTGTGGGGAGAGGACCGCGCGCCGATCCCGCTCGAGCTCGTTCCGCTCGGGCGCGGGACGGTTCTCGATGCCGGCGAGTTTACGATCAACTGCTTTCCCGTCCGGCACCGCGACACCGACAGCTTCGGCTTCGAATTCGCAGGTCAAGTTCGCCGCCATCTGCTGCCAGACCGTCTGGCGGCGCTCGCGGTCCCTGATGGGCCCGTGCGGAAGGCATTGGCGGAGGGCCGGCCGGTCACGCTGGAGGACGGACGAACCATCGATCCGGAGGATGTTCTGGGGCCTCCGCAGGGACCGAAAAAGCTCGTCATCGTCGGCGATGCTGGAACGACCGAGGGTCTGCACGAGCATGTTCGCGACGCGGACATGCTCGTGATCGAGGCCACTTTTCTCCGGCGGGATTCGGCCATGGCTCGTGACTACGGCCACCTGACGGCCGCGGAGGCTGCCGGGCTCGCGGCGTCGAGCAACGTCGGGCAGCTTGTCCTGAACCACATCTCCGGCCGCTATCCCGACGAGGAGATCCTCGGCGAGGCGCGGGAGATTTTTACCAACAGCCATGTTGCGGTCGATTTCGATCGGCTGATGGTCTAGCTGCTCGCTCGGGCGCGTCTGCTATGTCGAGCCTGAGCCGCTCTGCAAACGGCTCTGGGCGAACGCGATGTACCAGTCGAGACAACCGGGATTGGCCATGGCGTCGCGGTTGATGACCTTGTCGAGCGGCTGCCCGAGCAGGAGCTTCTTGATCGGCAGCTCCTGCTTCTTGCCGGACAAGGTGCGCGGGATCTCGGCAACCGCAAAGATCTCGTCAGGCACGAAACGCCGCGACAGGCCGGCTTCGACCGCCGTGTTGATCTTCCGCTTCATCGCCGCATCAAGCGCGACCCCGTCGCGCAGCACCACGAACAGCGGCATGTAGCTGTCGCGGCCGAGATATTCGAGATCGACGACCAGCGAATCCAGGATCTCCGGCAGCGCCTCGATGGCCGAGTACAATTCGCTCGTTCCCATGCGCAGCCCGTGGCGATTGATGGTCGCGTCGCTGCGGCCATAGATGATGCAGGAGCCATCCGGATTGACCTTGAGCCAGTCGCCATGTCGCCAGACCGGCCCGCCCGCGCGCGCCTCGAAGGCGTCGAAGTAGCTCGCGAGATAGCGCGCATTCCC
Organism: Bradyrhizobium sp. SZCCHNRI1009; assembly: GCF_032487575.1. Classification (NCBI taxonomy): domain Bacteria; kingdom Pseudomonadati; phylum Pseudomonadota; class Alphaproteobacteria; order Hyphomicrobiales; family Nitrobacteraceae; genus Bradyrhizobium; species Bradyrhizobium sp. SZCCHNRI1009. The sequence continues at coordinate 17,914 of NZ_JAUEUL010000012.1, forward strand.
CGAATCGTTCCAGAACCGCAGCGGCATCGACGGCATCGGCGCGGTGCAGACGAGCTCTCCGACTTCGCCGATGACAGGCTCGCCCTGGTCATTGAAGGCCTCGACGGCCGCGCCGAGTGCGCGGCATTGCATGGTTCCGGGCATCTGCGGCAATTCGCGGTTGCCGCAGATGAAGGCGCCGGCGAAGTCGGTGCCGCCGGAGATGTTCGACCACCACATTTGCGCCTGCGCCCGGCTGCCATTGACCCGCGACAGCTCCGCGAACCGCTGATCGAACCAGGCCTGCGTGTCGGCACTGAGCGGCGAGCCGGTGGACCCGAGACAACGCAGTCGGGACAGATCGCCCGCGTCGGCCAGGTTGATATCAGCCTTGACGCAGCTCGCGAAGAACGCCGCGCCGGCGCCGAAGAAGGTCGACTTCGAGTTCGCCACGAACCGCCACAGTGTGGTCCAGTCCGGATGATCCTTGGGCCCGGCCGGGCTGCCGTTGAAGATGCAGCACGTGGTGCCGTTGAGAAGCGCGCCGACCTGGTTGTTCCACATGATCCAGCCGGTCGAGCTGTACCAGTGATAGCGCTCGCCGAACGAATTCGGCTGAGAGGAGCAGCCGATGTCGTTGTGCAGCCCAAGCAGCGCGAGCGTGACGATGATGATGCCGCCGTGACCATGCACGATCGGTTTCGGCAATCCGGTGGTGCCGCTCGAATACACGATCCAGAGCGGATGATCGAAGGGAAGCCACTCCGGTTCGAAGGCATCGACGCCAGGGCCTGTTCGTGACAGGACATCCGAGAGATGGACGCCCCCGGCGACCGGCGCGCCGGCATCGTCGCTGTGCAGGATGACGTGACCGACCGTTGGCAACGACCGCCGCAGCTCCTCGACGACATCGCGGCGATCGTGCCGGCGGCCGGCATAGGTGACCGCATCGCAGGCGATCAGCACCTTGGGCTCGATCTGCTTGAACCGGTCGATCACGGCGGGCGCGGCCATGTCGGGCGCGCAAACGCTCCAGATCGCGCCGATGCTCGCGGCAGCGAGAAACGCGATCATGGCTTCGGGGATATTGGGCAGATAGGCGGCGACCCGGTCGCCGGGCGCCACGCCTTGCTCGCGCAGATGCAGCGCCAGGGCGGCTGCTTTCTTCCGAAGCTCCGGCCAGGTCGTCTCCGTGAGCCGGCCGTCCTCGTGACTGCTGATGATCGCAGGAAGGCCCGCCGCATCGGCGGCTTCGACGTGCCGAAACACCTGCCGGGCGTAGTTGACCGAAGCGCCGGGAAACCAGACCGCTCCGGGCATCGTGCGCTTGGCCAGGACGGTCGAAAACGTGGTCGGCGACTGCAGGTCATAATAGTCCCAGATGCTGCGCCAGAATCCGTCGAGGTCGCGGACGGACCATTGCCGCATCTCCTCGAAGCTTTCGAAGTGGAGGCCGCGATGATCCTTCAGCCATTGCCGATAGAGGGACATTTGCGGGACGTAGGGAGCTGTCATCATAGGTTCCGGCTGGTTGTTTGTGTCGCGTCGACCGATGGGAGGCGCCGAGGCGCTCATTTCGACTTCTGCTTCCGCCGCTTGTAGAGCGCGTTGAAGCCTCCGGCCATGAAGGTCACGAACCGCTCGCGGACGGCCACGAAATCGTCGGACTTGCACAGACCGCCGGACAGGCGGTCGATGCGGCCGGTCCGTGACAGGATCAGCGAATAGGCGCCGGAGGTGAACTGGAAGCTCCAGAACAGATCCTCGGGCGTGGCATCGGGCAATGCCTTCTGCAGCAGCCCGATGAGACGCAGCACCATCGGATCGAGGTACGTGTCCATCATCTCCACGCCGTAGCCCGGCGCGTTGGCGACCTGCGCGAAGATGCGGCCGAAGTGCCGCCAGTTGTCCTCTTCGTTGACGTAGACGTCGAACGCGCCGTCATAATAGGCACGCAGCGCGCCTTCAACGGTCGGGCGATCTCCGACCTTGGCCTCATAGGCATCCAGCCCGGCCGTGCGCACCGTGACAGCGTATTCCATGCGGCGTTCGAACACGGCGTCGAACAGCGCTTTCTTGCCCTCGAAGTAGTAATGGATCAGCGCAGGATGGATGCCCATCCTGTCGGCCACATCCTTGATCGTCACGCCGAAATAGCCGAGCTGCGCGAACAGCTCCTCGCTGGTGTCGAGGATGAGCTTCACCGTCGTCGCGCGCTGTTCCGCGCGCGTGCGGCGCCCCTCGGGCTTCGGCTCTGCTGGCATGCTCTCCGTGGTCCCTGATCGGCGCGCGCAGGAACGGCGCCGTTGTCATTTTGACGATGAGGGGGTGGGCGCGCCCGGTCAAGCGGGACTTCGGGCTTCCAACATTTTCATTTAGTGCTAAATGAATGAACTTGACCGGCGGCCGGCCGGACGGTAGGTCTCGGAGACCTGATGGATAGCGGTCGACGGTCGGGCGGCGGGCAGCGCGCTGCCAGTCTGGTCGCGCGCTGACATCATCAAGGACAATCGGCTGGCCATGGATCAGCCGCTCACGGGAGGACACATGATACGGATCGAGTCGACGGCGGCTGCCGTGCTGATGCTCGGCGTGGCCCTTTCAGCCCCGGCGTTCGCGCAGAAGACATACGACGTCGGCGCCACCGACACCGAGATCAAGATCGGCCAGACCAACCCGCTCAGCGGGCCGGCTTCTGCTTTCGGGTCCATCGGCAAGGCGGAAGCGGCCTATATCCGCATGATCAACGAGCAGGGCGGCGTCAACGGGCGCAAGATTACCCTCATCCAGTATGACGATGCCTACAGCCCGCCGAAGACCGTTGAGCAGGTGCGCAAGCTGGTCGAAAGCGACGAGGTGCTGACCACGTTCCAGATCATCGGCACGCCCCCGAACGCCGCCGTCCAGAAATATCTGAACAGCAAGGGCGTTCCGCAGCTTCTGGCGGGAAGTGGAGCGTCCCGCTTCACCGACCCGAAGAACTTTCCGTGGACGATCTCCGCCAATCCGAACTACCAGTCGGAAGCGCATATCTATGCGAAATACATCCTTGAGAACCATCCGAACGCGAAGATCGGCATCCTGTATCAGAACGACGACCTCGGCAAAGATTACGTCAAGGGGCTGAAGGACGGGCTCGGCGCCAAGGCCGGCATGATCGTGAAGGAGCTGTCCTACGAGCTGTCCGATCCGACGATCGATTCCCAGCTGGTGACGCTCAAGGCGTCGGGTGCCGATCTGTTCTACAACATGTCGACGCCGAAATTCGCGGCGCAGTCGATCAGGAAGGCCGCCGAGCTCGGCTGGAAGCCCGTCCACATCCTCGAGGTCAACGCGACGGCGGTCGGTCAGGTGCTCGTGCCCGCGGGGCTCGAGAATGCCAAGGACATCATCTCGGTCGCCTACGGCAAGGACCCGCTCGATCCGCAATGGGCCGATGACGAGGGCATGAAGCGGTACAAGGCGTTCATGGCGAAGTACGCGCCCGGCGAGGACGCCAACAGCGGCTTTGCGACCTATGGCTACTCGACCGCCGCCCTGCTCGTCCACATTCTCAGGCAATGCGGCGACGAGCTGACGCGCGCCAACATCATGAAGCAGGCGACCAACATCAAGGGCTTCGTTCCCGACCTCGGGCTGCCGGGAATGTCGGTGACGACAACGCCTGATGACTACCGCATCAGCAAGCAATTCCAGATGATGAAATTCGACGGTCAGCGCTGGATCATCTCGGGACCGATCCTGACCGACGACTTCAAGGCGGACTGATGCTCTCGTCGGCCATGGCCTGTCGGGCGTCACTTGCGCGCCAGGATGCCCTGCTGTCTCTCAATCACCCGCGCCGGCCGGCGCCGAAAGCTGAACTCTGTCCGTCGGAGCGCCGCTCGTGACCAGTGAAGCCGTCCGTCGCCGCCGGGGCTTCGATCCTGCGGCGCTTGCAGCGATCGGCCCGGCGCTCGCCGAATTCGTCGATCGCGGCGAGCTCGCGGGCGTCGTGTCGCTCACCTCGCGCGGCGGCGAGATCGTTCATGCCGAGACGATCGGCTGGCGCGATGTCGAAAGCAGGAGTCCGATGCGCGCGGATACGTTGTTCCGGATCGCGTCGATGACCAAGCCGATCACCTCGGTAGCGGCGCTCATGCTGGTCGAGGAAGGCAGGATCGCCTTGGCGGACCCCATCTCCCGGTGGATTCCGGAGCTGGCCGATTTACCGGTCCTGCGTGACGCCGCCGGCCCGCTCGACGACACCGTGCCCGCCCGGCGTGCGATCACCATCGAGGACCTGCTGACGCACCGCTCGGGCATCGCCTACGCGTTCTTCTCGGAAGGCCCGTTGAAGGTCGCCTATGAGACGGCGCTCGGCGATCCCGCGATGAACCGTTCGACGCCGGACGAATGGCTCGCGGCCCTCGGTACGCTGCCGCTGGCCTATCAGCCCGGTGACCGCTTCCACTACGGACACTCGACCGACGTGCTCGGCTTCCTGATCGGCCGGGTCGAAGGCAAGCCGTTCCGGCAGGTACTGCAGGAGCGCATCTTCGCGCCGCTCGGCATGGACGACAGCGATTTCTGGTTGCCGCTCGCCAAGCGAAATCGCCTGGCGAGCCTGTACGGATATGACGAGACGACGGGGCGGCTCGCGAAGGTCGAGCCGGTCATGTATGACGAGCCGCCGGCCTATACGCCGGGTGGCGGCGGGCTGATCTCGTCCGCGCCGGACTACCATCGGTTCGCGCGCATGCTGCTCGGAGGAGGCGAGCTGGGCGGCGTCAGGTTGCTGCGGCCCGCAACCGTGGAGCTGATGCGAACCAATCGGCTGACCGATGGGCAGCGCCAGATTCCCTTCGCCGGCATGCCGCTGTGGCAGACTTCCGGATTTGGGCTCGGACTGGCGATCGCCGAGGAGGCCGTCGGCAATCCCTATGCCTGTGGCGCACCGGGCTCGATGACCTGGCCCGGCATCTTCGGCACCTGGTGGCAGGCCGATCCGGTCAATGACCTGATCATGATCTATCTGATTCAGCATCACGTGCCGGTCTCGGCGGGGACGGGGGCCACGATTGCCACTGGGCGGGGCGCTGCCGGCCGCCGTGCTCTTCCCGTCTATCAGCGTGGAACCTACGCCGCGCTGTCCCACATTGTGGAACAAGCGACATGACCGGCAAGTGCCGTCATCCCCGCGAGTCGGGAGCATATGTCCACGATGTGGACGCCACATTCCGCTCGATGAAACGTCCGATCGGCGGTGAGCTGCTTGCCGGCCCATTGCCGGAGCGGCAAACACGGCTTCATCTCATGCCGAGCTTGTCATCCGGCCGTTATTCTGCTCAGTGCTTCTTCAAATTGCGCGATCATGCGCATCGATCGATCGACTGAAGTCGACAGCCAGCGAGGAAACAAAACTATGCGCAAGTTAACTTTAGCCATTGCCCTGATCGTCCCGATGCTCGGTCATGCCGCGCAGGCCGAAGACACCGTCAAGATCGGCTATATCGATCCGCTGTCCGGCGGCGGTGCCAGCGTCGGCGAGGGCGGCCTGAAGACGTTCCAGTACCTGGCCGACGAGCTCAACGCCAAGGGCGGCATTCTCGGCCATAAGGTCGAGATCGTGCCGTTCGACAATAAGACCAATCCGCAAGAGAGCCTGGTCCAGGCCCAGAAGGCGATCGACGCCGGCGTCCGCTACATCACGCAAGGCAACGGATCGTCCGTCGGGCTCGCGCTGGAGGATTTCGTCAACAAGCACAACACGCGCAACCCCGGCAAGGAAGTGCTGTACTTCAACTATGCCGCCGTCGATCCGAGCATGACCAATGAGAAATGCAGCTACTGGCATTTCCGCTGGGACGCCAGCTCGGACATCAAGATGGAGGCGCTCACCAACTACATGAAGGACATCCCGTCCATCAAGAAGGTGTATCTGATCAATCAGGACTATTCGTTCGGCCAGTCGGTCCGCAGCGACGCGCGCAAGATGCTGGCGGCGAAGCGACCCGATGTCCAGATCGTCGGCGACGAGCTGCATCCGCTGCTGAAGATCACGGACTTCTCGCCCTACATTGCCAAGATCAAGGCGTCCGGCGCCGACAGCGTCATCACCGGCAACTGGGGCCAGGACATCGCGCTGCTGCTCAAGGCCGCCGCGGATGCCGGCCTGAAGGTCAACTGGTACACTTATTACGCGGGCGGCGCCGGCGGCCCGACCGCCATCAAGCAGACGGGCCTGGATCATCAGGTCTTTCAGCTGACCGAAGGCTTCGCCAATTCGGGCCATCAGGCTGCGATGGATTACGAGAAGGCGTTCCGCGCCAAGGTCAACATGTCGCTGTGGTATCCGCGGGCGGTCAACGAGATGCGCATGTTCAAGGCGGCGGCCGAGAAGGCCAACTCCATCGACCCGGTGAAGGTCGCGGCCGCGCTCGAGGACCTCAAGCTCGAGGTGCTGGATGGCGGCACCGGCTTCATGCGCAAGGATGATCACCAGTTCTTCCAGCCGATCTACGTCTCGTCCTTCGGCAAGCTCGCGGCGAACGAGCCGTTCGACGAGGAGAACACCGGCTGGGGATGGCACCTGGTCTCCAGGGTCGATACGCCCCAGGCCATGGTGTCGACGACGTGCAAGATGGCGCGGCCGTAATCGATCGGCGCTGGCTTCCCGCACGGCCTCACCGTGCGGGAAGCGGCGTCGGCCCTGCGTCGATCTGTTAGGGAATGAGCGGCGGGGCATCGAGGCCCCGGACATTCGCGGGTGCACCGTGCTTGAACTCATCGTCATCTCCACCCTCAACGGCGTGCTGTTCGGCATGCTGCTGTTCCTGCTGTCGAGCGGGCTGACCGTCATCTTCAGCATGATGGGGGTGCTCAATTTTGCTCACGCCAGCTTCTACATGCTCGGCGCCTTCTTCGGCTTCCAGCTCACGAAATGGGTCGGCTTCTGGCCGGCCCTCCTGCTCGCGCCGCTCCTCGTCGGGGCCATCGGCATGGCGGTCGAGCGTTACGGTCTGCGCAACACGCACAAGCATGGTCACGTCGCCGAGCTGCTGCTGACCTTCGGCCTCGCATTCGCGATCGAGGAAATCGTCTCGATGATCTGGGGCAAGACGCCGCTCGACTACCGCGTCCCGGCGCTGCTGGACTTTCCCGCATTCACGATCTTCTCGACCAACTATCCGGCCTACAAGCTGTTCATGCTGGCGGTGTCGGTGACGATCTTCGTGGCGCTGCTGATCGTGCTCAAGCGCACCCGGGTCGGCCTGATCGTTCAGGCGGCATTGACCCATCCCCATATGGTCGGCCATCTCGGCCACAATGTCGGACGCGTGTTCATGGTGGTGTTCGGGGTCGGCAGCGCGCTGGCCGGTCTCGCCGGCGTCATCGCCGGTCCCGCCCTGGTGACGCAATCCGACATGGCCGCGGCGCTCGGGCCGATCCTGTTCGTGGTGATCGTGTTCGGCGGCCTGGGCTCGCTGCCGGGCGCCTTCATCGCTTCGCTGGTGATCGGCCTGGTGCAGACCTTCGCCGTGGCGCTGAACGGCTCGCTGGCAAGCGCCTTCGGCCCGCTCGATCCATCCGCCGGGCCATCGGTGCTCACCGACATCTGGAACGTGACGATCGCGCAGGTCGCGCCGATCGTTCCCTACCTGCTGCTGGTGCTCGTCCTGATCGTGCGCCCCGTGGGCCTGATGGGGACTCGCGAATCATGACCGCAGCAGTGACCTCCGCGTCTCATCTCGCGGCAGAGCCCGCCGGATCCCGTCTCCGCTTCTATGCCGTCTGGGTGATCGGCGTGGCCGTGCTGATCGTGCTGCCGCTGCTCTTCAATTCGGGCGGATCGCTGACCTCGTTCAGCCTCATCGGGATCGCGATCGTCTTCGCGCTCTCCTACAACATCCTCCTCGGTCAGACCGGATTGCTGTCGTTCGGTCACGCGGTTCACTACGGCCTGGGCGGCTTCGCGGCCTGTCACATGATGAATGCGGTGGTGGCGCATGGCTGGCCGATTCCGCTGCCCTTCATTCCGCTGTTCGGCGGGCTGGGCGGCCTCGCCTTCGCGATCATCCTCGGCTGGGTCATGACCAAGCGCGCCGGCACGGTGTTTGCGATGATCTCGCTCGGCATCGGCGAGCTCGTGGCGTCGTCGTCGCTGATCCTGCGCTCGGTGTTCGGCGGCGAAGCCGGCATCACCACGGACCGCACCGCTCTGCCGCGCATGTTCGGCTGGACCTTCGGGCCACAGCTGCAGGTCTATTACCTGATCGCGTTCTGGCTGGTGCTATCGGCAATCGCGATGTATGCGCTGACCCGGACGCCCCTGGGGCGGATCAGCAATGCGGTGCGCGACAATCCCGAACGGGTCCAGTTCATCGGCTATGATCCGCACGTCGTCCGCTATCTCGCCTATTGTTTCGCCGGATTCTTCGCCGGCGTCGCGGGCGGCCTCGCGGCGATCAGCTTCGAGATCGCGAACTCCGCCTATCTCGGTGCAATCCAGTCGGGCCTCGTGCTGTTCGCGACCTTCATCGGTGGGACGGCCTACTTCTTCGGTCCGATCCTCGGCGCGATCCTGGTGACCTATCTCCAGCTTGGGCTGACGAGCCTCACCAGCGTCTGGCAGCTCTATTTCGGCATCATCTTCATCGGCATCGTCATGTTCTCACCCGGCGGCATCGCCGGTCTGCTGATGATGCACCGGCCGCTGGTCCGTGCCGGAACGCTCGGAATGGTGATCCCGTCCTATCTCGTTGCCATCGTGCCGACCGCGGCGTTCGCTTGCGGCGTCATCCTGACCATCGAGACGGTCGCGCGTTATTCGGGTGGCGACGCCATCAACCTGTTCGGCGTGGCCTTCAATCCGCAATCCCCCGTGACATGGGGCGTCGCCGCGATTCTGGTGGTCGCCGGCTTCTTCGTCGCGCGGTCGACGTGGCAGCGGATTGCCGGAGCCTGGGACGGGGCCGCCACCGTGGCGCGTGATCGGGGGTATCTGGCATGACCGCGGCCATCGAAGTCCGTGCCGTCGAAAAGCGCTTCGGCAATGTCGGCGTCATCCGCGACCTCAATCTGAGCGTCGCCCAGGGCGAGCGTCACGCGATCATCGGCCCGAACGGCGCTGGCAAATCGACCACGTTCAACCTGATCAGCGGGCATATCAGGCCGACCTCGGGCGAGGTGCGATTGAACGGCGCGGTCATCTCGGGCCTGCGGCCGTTCGAGATCAACCGGCGCGGCCTGTCGCGCTCGTTCCAGGTGACCAACGTGTTCGCCCGCATGACGGTGTGGGAGAACGTCCGCTGCGCCGTGCTGTGGGCGACCGGGCATCGCTACGCGTTCTGGAAGAACGTCGACAGCCTGCCGGAGGTGCGCGAGCGGACCGCCCAGATCCTCGATGACATCCACCTCACGCATCGGCGTGACATCCCCGCGGGGTTATTGACCTATGCCGAGCAGCGCGAGCTGGAGATCGGGGTCACCATTGCGAGCGGTGCGACGGTCGTCATGCTCGACGAGCCGACGGCCGGGATGAGCCATGCGGAGACCGAGCGCGCCGTCTCGTTGATCCGGCGGCTCACCGAGGGGCGGACGCTGGTGATCGTCGAGCACGACATGAGCGTGGTATTCGGTCTCGCCGATCGCATCTCGGTGCTGGTCTACGGCCACATCATCGCGTCGGGCACGCCGGAGGAGATCCGTCGGGACCCGAAGGTGAGGGAAGCCTATCTCGGCGAGGAGGCCCACTGATGCTCGAAGTCAGGAACCTCCACGCCTATTACGGCAAGAGTCACATCCTCCAGGGCGTCGACCTCGCCGTCGCTGCTGGCGAAGTGGTGAGCCTGCTCGGCCGCAACGGCGTCGGCCGCTCGACCACCGTGAAGGCGATCATGGGCGAGGTCAGTCCGCAGGGGACGATCCGCTTCAAGGGCCGGGACATTGCCGGCTTGCCGAGCTACAAGATCGCGCGCCTTGGGCTTGGCTATGTGCCCGAGCATCGCGACATCTTTCCGAGCCTCACCGTGCGGCAAAATCTCGTGCTCGGCATCAAGGACACCCGGCGGCCGGGGAAGTGGCGCCTCCAGGACATGCTCGACATGTTTCCCAATCTCGCCGCGCGCGCCGATACGCCGGCGGGCGTGCTGTCGGGCGGCGAGAAGCAGATGCTGACCACCTGCCGGACCTTGATGGGTGACCCCGACCTGATCATGATCGACGAACCCACCGAAGGTCTGGCGCCGCTGATCGTACAGCAGGTCGGCGACCTGATCGCCCGGATTGCGGCGGCTGGCGTCGCGATCCTGCTCGTCGAGCAGAAGCTCTCGATCGCGATGCGGATATCGAAGCGCGTCTATGTCATGGGCCACGGCCGCGTCGTGTTCGAAGGAACGCCGGATCAGCTCAAGGCCAACACCGCGGTCCGGCAGGAGTGGCTCGAAGTGTGAGGTGCAGCGGCATCCGTCGCAGATCACCGGCCGGCTTGCGGGACCAGTCGCTGTTCGATCACAGCTTCTGGCGGCCGTAGATCAGGAGCATCAGGATGATCACCGCGCCGTAGATCAGCTGGCGGCCGGCCTCGCTGATCTGCATCACCGACAGAATGGACTGCAGCAGGGTGATCAGCACGACGCCGGCGACGGTGCCGAGATAGCTGCCGCGGCCGCCGAGAATGTGCGTGCCGCCGAGCACGACGGCGGCGATCGAGGGCAGCAGATAGGCGTCGCCCATCGACTGCGCCGCCTTCGAGGCATAGCCCGCGAGCAGCACGCCGCCGAAGGCGGACAGCGCGCCGGACAGCGCGAACGCCAGCATGGTGATGCGGCGTGTATCGATCCCTGAGAGATAGGCCGCGCGCTCGCGATTGCCGATGGCATAGATGGCGCGGCCGAACGTGGTCCGTGACAACAGCCAGATCGCTGCGCCGCCGATGATCGCCCAGACCAGCACCGCATTGGGAAGGCCGGGCACGATCGTGCCGGTGGCGAGATAGCGCATCGCCTTGGAGGCGGAATCCTGCGGCGCGAAGCCGCCGGTGTAGGCCACCATCAGGCCTTGCGCGACCGCATTGGTCGCCAGCGTGATGATCATCGAGGGAATGCGCAGATAGGCGACGCCGATGCCGTTCAGGAGACCGATGGCGGCGCCGCAGAGAATGCCGCAGGGAATCGCGATGATCGCGCCCGTCGTGCCATGCGCGGCCGCCGCGCAGGCCATCATCGCGCCCGTTGTCACGACCCACGGCACCGAGAGATCGATTTGCCCGAGCAGGATCACCAGCATCATGCCGGTGGCGATCACGCCCAGGAAGCTCGCGACCTTCAACTGCTGCAGCAGATAATCCGGCGACAGGAAGCTGCGCGAATACAGGCTGCCGACCAGCAGCAGCAGCACGATGCAGCCGAACGAGGCCGCCACCGCCGGATCGATCCGACGCAGCATGGCGATCCCGCGCTGGGCCGGTTGTGGTGCCGTTGCGTCGCTCATCCGAACCACTCCAGCCGATTACGCACACGCACCAGGCCGAACGCGCCGATCGAGACCGCGAGCATCAGCACGAGGCCCTGGAACAGCGGCTGCCACAGCGGATCGAAATCGAACACGAACAGCAGATCGCCGATGGTGCGGAACGCGAGTGCGCCGAAGATCGCCCCGATCGCGCTGCCGCGCCCGCCCATCAGCGACACGCCGCCGAGCACCACGGCCGCGATCGAGAACAGGGTGTAGGCATTGCCGCTCGCATAGGCGGCCTCGCCCGTGTAGGAGAAGAACGTCAGGAACAGGCCGCCGATCGCCGACAGCAGGCCAGCCAAGGCGTATGCGACGAACTTGGCCGCGCGGATCGGCGCGCCGGACATGTAGGCTGCGACCTCGGAGGAGCCGGTCGCGAACGCGGCGCGGCCGACGACCGAGCGGCTATAGGGCACCCAGATCAGCAGTGCCGCCGCAGCCAGTGCCACGAGGCTCGTGGGCAGCACGCCGAATAATCTTCCCGTCAAGGCATCCGCCAGCGTCTCGTTGACGGATCCGCCGGGATTGGGCCGCAGGAACAGCGCGATGCCGTAGTACATCGCCCCGGTGGCGATCGTGGTCACGATCGGCTGCAGGCGCCCGAATATCACGATCGCGCCGTTGATCATGCCGCAGACGATGCCGGTGCCGAGCACGCCGGCGACGCCGAGCGCGGTCTCGGTGGCGGTGCCGACCACGATCCAGGACGCGAGGCAGTTGGTCAATGTCAGGATCATGCCGACGGACAGATCGATGCCGGCGGTGATCACCACGATCGCCTGCGCCATGGCGACGAAGGCCAGCAGCGTCGCCTTGTTGGCCGCGGTCTGCACCATGTTGGCGCTGAAGCCGGCCGGATGATTGGTCGCATAGAGCACGAACATCGCGACGAAGATGCCGATCGCGAGCAGGGTGCCGCGCTGTTCGGCGAGCCAGTACCGCCACTCGGTCATGCCAGACTCGCTTCCGCTCGCTCGCCCTCGTCGACATTGAGCGCACTGCTGACCAGCGCGCGCTCGGTGATCTCGGCGCCCGCAAGCTCGCGCCTGATCGCGCCATCATACATCACCAGCACGCGGTCGCAGCAGCCGATCAGCTCGTCATAGTCGGTCGAATAGAGCAGGATCGCGGCGCCCTCGTCGGCAAGCCGGCGCAGCAGCCGGTAGATCTCCTGCTTGGTGCCGACGTCGATGCCGCGCGTCGGATCGTTGAGCAGGATGATGCGCGGCTTGTTCATCAGCCATTTCGCGATCACGACCTTCTGCTGATTGCCGCCGGAGAGCGCGCTGACGGCGAGATCGGGGGAGGCGGTCTTGATCTCGATCAGGCGGATCATCTCCTCGATCAGGGCCGATTGCCGCTGCCGGTCGATGATGCCGAATGTCGCGAACCGGTCGAAGGCGGCGGCCGAGAGATTGTCGCGCACCGACATCGGCAGCATCAGTCCTTCGGTCTTGCGGTCCTCCGGAATCAGCGCGAGGCCGATGCGCTCCGACTTGGCAGTGACGGGGCTGTCGATCGTCACCTTGTTGCCGTCGATCAGAATGTCGCCGCGGCAGTCGCGCAGCACGCCGAACAGCGCCAGCAGCAGCTCGCGCTGGCCCTGGCCGTCGAGCCCGCCGAGTCCGATGATCTCTCCGGCCTGCAGCGAGAACGAGATGTCCTTCAGCCGGTCGCCCCAACTGATGCTCGTGCATTGCAGCGCGGGCGGCCGCCCATCGGTCTTGCGCTGCGGCTTGTCCGGGAAAGCGTGCTTGTACTCGCGGCCGATCATCAGCTCGATCACTTCGGCATCCGTCCTGGTGCCGGCCGGGAAGGTCGAGATGCGGCGCCCGTTGCGGAACACGCTGCATTCATCGGCGAGCTCGGCGATCTCGTGCATGCGGTGGGAGATGTAGAGCAGCGCCAGCCCCTCGCTGCGCAGGCGCTTCAGTACCGTAAATACCTTGGTCACGTCGGAGGCGGTCAGCGCCGAGGTCGCCTCGTCGAGGATCAGGATCTTCGGCCGCCGCGACAGCGCTTTCGCGATCTCGACCATCTGCCGGCGCGACAGCGGCAGGTCCTTCACCAGCGCGCGCGGATGAATGTCGCCGGCGCCGGCGCAGTGTAGCGCCTCCTCGGCAAGCCGGCGCTGGGCGCGCCGGTCGATCATGCCGAACCGCGTCGGCGGATGCGAGATCATGATGTTGTCCGCGACCGATAGGTCGGGAATCAGCGACAGCTCCTGGAAGATGCAGACGACGCCGGCATCATTCGCGGCGGAGGGACCGCTGAAGGCGACCTCGCGCCCTTCGAGCGTCATCCGGCCTTCGTCCGGTGCGACCACGCCGACCATCAGCTTGATCAGCGTCGACTTGCCGGCGCCGTTCTCGCCGAGAATGGCGTGGATGCGGCCGGGGTGGACCTCCAGGTCCGCACCGTCGAGAGCGATCACGCCGCCGTAGCGTTTGGACAGTCCTACGGCGCGAAACAGCGGCTCAGCCGCGATCATGCTTGCTTCCCCAGTCGTTTGGGCAATAGGGACGGGCTGGCCGCGAGAGAAACTCGCGGACCAGCGATCACACCGGCCTATTGGTTTTCCTTCGACTGGCCCATGATCTCCTGCGCCGTGAAGTTGATGCCGCAGGTCGGGAAGGAGTTGCCGACGAAGAAGTTGTCGGACTGGGCCGGGAAGTAGTCCTGATCCTTCTTGAAGTTCGGATCTTCCACGACCGCGAGCGGCAGCTTGACCGATTGCGGCACGACCTTGCCTTCGAGGGCGGCGAGCGCGACCTTGATCGCGACCGCGACCTGCGCAGGTCCGGTGCCGGCGGACGAGCATTTCAGGCCTTCCGAGGCCTTGGCGGCGCAGAACTTGCGGAAGCCGTTCTCGGTCTCGCCGCCGAACGGCACCATCTTGTGCTTGGCGTCGAGCATGGCCTGCACGATGCCGGTGTCGCCACCCTGGCCGGAGATCGCATCGAACGGGCCGTTGGTCGCGATCGCATCGGCCGTGGCCTTCTGGGCGACGCCGTCGTCCCATTTGCCGACGACCTCGGTGACCTGCCACTTCTTGCCGGAGCCGTCGAGAACGGAGTGGAAGCCGTTGTGACGGTCGGTGTCGACCGAGGTTCCGGCGACGCCGCGCACCTCGAGCACCTTGCCGCCGCCGGGCACGTTCTTGACCAGCCACTTCGCCCAGAGCTCGCCGAGGCCCTTCTGGTCGACGTTGACGTTGATCGCGTCTTCCGTCGCGAGAATGTTATCGAAGGCGACGAGGATCACGCCGGCCTGCTTGGCGCGCTTGATCACCGGCCCGAAGGCGGTCGGGTTCTGCGCGTTGACCACGATGGCGTCATAGCCGGAGTCGATGAAGTTGTTGATCGCCGAGATCTGCGCCGGCACGTCCTCGCCGGTCGAGACGACCTTGAACTCCTTGAGCTTGGCCTTCACCTCGGGCTGCGCCGCATAGGCCTTCGCGGTCTGAATCATCTGGATGCGCCAGGTGTTGGCGATGTAGCCGTTCGCCAGTGCGATGCGGTAGGGGCCCTTCTTGGCCGGAAACTTGAAGAACTTGGTGTCCTTGGTCCACGGCACCATGCATTCAGGCTCGCTCGCCGGTCCCTTGACCATCTCCGGCTCCGCCAGCGCCTTGCTGGCAAACGCGGTGACCAGCACCAGCGATGCACACGTGGCAAGGCATCGCGCCCTCATCGACTTGGACGACATTCGTGACCTCCCCTGTTGTTGTGGCGCCAGATCAATGACGCATGTGCGAGACGCCTCTTTGTTTCCGGAGGTTGTGCGAGCAATGCTCGTCGTCTCGACCCGCCCAGCGTTACTGATCAATGACAGCGCTGTCAATTACCGTCGCGCCGCTTTTGCCAAGCGGCCGGTCGCATGTCATGAATGTGGTTCGGACAAATCCGCGTGAATCATTGCTGCAAGGATCATGTCTCAGAAGCGTCGCACCACGCTGGAGGACGTCGCGCGCATCGCCAATGTCAGCGCTGTCACCGTGTCGCGGGCGCTGCGACGGCCCGATATGGTGTCACCGGCGTTGCGCAAGCGGATCGATGCCGCGGTCGACAGGCTGGCCTATGTGCCGAACTTCGCGGCGAGCCGGCTCGCCTCGACCCGCACGCATTCGATCGGCATCGTGGTGTCGTCGCTCTCCAACGGCATCTTCGCGGACTACCTGCAGGCGATCTACGACACCCTGCTGCCGCTCGGCTTTCGCCCCGTCGTCGTCAGCAGCCGCTACTCGGCGGAGGAGGAAGAGGGCGCGATCAGGACCTTGCTGGGCCAGAACATCGAGGCGCTGATCCTGGTCGGGGTGAACCAGACGCGGGCGGCACGGCGCATTCTCGAACGCTCGCGGATTCCGGTGGTGCAGACGTTCGAGCTGACCGACGATCCGATCGATCTGAATGTCGGACTTTCGCAGCGCCAGGGCGGCCATGCCGCGACCCGCTTCCTGATCGAGCTGGGACATCGGCGGATCGCCTATCTCTCGGGACAGCGCGACGACCGGGCCCGCGCCCGGCTCGAGGGGTATCACGCAGCGCTGGCGGAAGCCGGGCTGGACGGCGCGTCGCTGGTGGCCTGGCTCCCGGCCCAGGCGACGATCTCGCTGGGGCGGAAGCTGACCGAGGAGATGCTCGCGAGCGAAGCCCCCGACGCGATCTTCTGCTGCGACGACAACATCGCGCTCGGGGCGTTGTTCGCCTGCCAGCAGGCGGGGCTGGAGGTCCCGCGCCGGATTTCGCTGATCGGCTTCAATGACCTGGAATTCGCGGCGGCCTCCAATCCGCCGCTGTCGACCGTGCTGACGCCGCGCGCCGACATGGGGCGCGTGGCGTCCGAACTGGTGCTTCAGGTGATCGCCACCGGCAGGCGGCCGAGAGCGCGGCAGATCGACCTCGGTTTCGAGATCGTCGCGCGCGGCAGCACCGGGCCGCATCTGGTTGCATCGTGAGAGCGGCGCGGTCTCAGGCCCAGCCGCCGTCGACGATGTAGTTCTGGTTGGTGCAGGCGCCGCTGTCGTCGGCGGCGAAGAACAGCACTACGCGGGCGATGTCGTCCGGCACGAGCTTGCGCTTGAGGCATTGGCGCCGCATCAGCTCGGCCTCGCCCTCGGGCGTCAGCCACATTCGCTGCTGGCGCTCGGTCATGATCCAGCCCGGAAGGATGGAATTGACCCGGATGTTGCTGGGGCCGAGATCGCGGGCGAGAGCGCGCGTCAGTCCCTGGATCGCCGACTTCGCCGTGGTGTAGCAGGGCATGTTGCCCTGGCCGAGCACCCAGCTCACCGAGCCGAGATTGACGATCGCGCCGCCTCCCGCCTGGATCATGTCCGGCGCAACCGCCTGGGCCGCGAAGAACTGATGCTTGAGGTTCACGGCGATGCGCTCGTCCCAATAGTCCGGCGTGACGTCCTCGATCGCGTGGCGGTCGTCGCGCGCCGCATTGTTCACGAGGATGGTGATCGGCCCGAGCGCCTCGCGGGCGCCGGCGACCGCAGCCCTCAGCGCGGCGATGTCGCGCAGATCAGCATGCGCGAAGTGCACCTTGGCCTCCGCAGGCAGGCTTGCCAGCACTTGCTGCGAGGCCTCCAGATCGATGTCGATGAATCCGACACGCGCACCTTGGCCGACGAAATTGCGGACGATCGCTTCCCCGATGCCGGAGCCGCCGCCGGTCACGAGAACGGCCCGATCCTTGAGGCTTGGGTAGATGGTGCCCTGCATTGGTTCCTCTCAGTTGCGCCTGGAGAGCGGCTGCGCGCGATGGCACCGGCCGCATTGCGGACGTCGTCCGTGCTGTGCACGGCCGGTGCGTCCGGCTGGACCCCTCGATGTGCGCCTGCGAGCACCCTCACGCCCGATGTCGATGCTGACGGATCCGGGCGTTCCCCCTGCGACGTCCTTGTTTGCTATCCGGCATTCTGCGCCAGGACCGGCCGGGACGCCAGCACCTGTTGCGCCGCTCGGGTGCGACCATCGGGCGCCTTCTTCGGAGCTGGACCGGCCGCCGTCGGTCGAGCGCAAAACCCTTCAGAGGATTTCGGAGATCGACTGGCCCTGCAACTCGATGCTCAGTCCCTGCATGCCGAGATCGGTGATCTCGCCGCCCATCGCCTTCAGGCTCTCCTCGCGGATCAACGACATCAGCCCGCGCCGCAGCGCCAGGAATTCCGACGACATCATCATCGCTTGCTGGCGTGGGCGCTCGAGCGGGATCTGGATTTCGGCCTTGATCGAGCCGGGGCGCGCGGTCATGCAGTAGACGCGGTCGGACAGGAAGATCGCCTCGTCGATGTCGTGGGTGACGAACAGCACCGAGATCTTCAGCCGCTGCCACATGTTGGTGAGGATCTGCTGCATGATGATGCGGGTCTGCGCGTCCAGCGCGCCGAACGGCTCGTCGAGCAGCAGCACCTTGGGGCCGGTGGCGAGCGCGCGCACGATGCCGACGCGCTGCTTCATGCCGCCGGAGAGACGCTCGGGATAATGGTTCTCGAACGCCTCGAGACCGGCGAGGCCGAGCAGAGTCCGCGCCGCGCGTGCGCGCTCGAACTTCGCCATGCCGCGCATCTTCAGCCCGAACTCGACGTTCTCGCGCACCGTCTTCCAGGGAAACAGCGAATATTGCTGAAACACCATGCCGCGTTCGGCGCTGGGTCCGGTCACGGCCTGGCCGTCGACCGTGACGATGCCGCTGGTCGGTTTGAGGAAGCCCGCGACAGCGTTGAGCAGTGTCGACTTGCCGCAACCCGACGGTCCGACGATCGAGACGAACTCGCCGGGCTCGACATGGATCTGGGTGTCGGTGACGGCCTCGACGGCGCCGTCGATGGTCTCGTAGCTCAGGGCGAAGTTGCGGACCTCGATATGGCCCTGTCTCGTATCCGCTGCGGCTTGGCTCATCGCGACCTCCAGGGCATCACCAATTGTCCGGCTGCGCGGATCACGAGGCTCGAGCCGAGCCCGAGCACGCCGATCGTGATCATCCCGAGCGCGATGTCGGCATACTGGACCAGTGAATAGGCTTCCCAGGTGAAGTAGCCGATGCCGAACTGTCCCGAGATCATCTCGGCCGCGATCAGCGACACCCATGCGACGCCCATGCCGACGGTGAGGCCAGTGAAGATGTGCGGCAGCGACGCCGGGAAATAGACCTCGCGGAAGATCGACGCCTCCCGGGCGCCAAGGCATTTGGCGGCGCGCACCAGCACGGGATCGACCAGCGTCATGCCGTGCAGGGTGTTGACCAGGATCGGAAAGAACGAGCCGAGAAAGGTGATGAAGACAATGCTCTGCTCGTTGGTCGGCCACAGCATGATCGCCATCGGGACCCAGGCGATGGCCGGAATCGGACGCAGCACCTCGGCGACCGGAAACACGATCTCGTGCACCAGCTTGAAGCGGCCCATGATCAGGCCGAGCGGCACGCCGACCAGCGCGGCCAGCGAGAACCCGATGAAGATCCGGCGGCAACTGAGCAGGATGTGCATCAGGAATTTCGGATCGTGGATCGCCTTGGTGAAGCTCGCATAGACCGCCAGCGGCGCCGGCACGTTGGTGAACTTCACGAAGAAGACGACGCGGTAGGTCGTCAGCAGGTGCCAGGCGATCAGGAACAGGATCAGCGACGCGGTGCCGATCAGCAGCGACTGCAGCCGGTCCTGGTTCAGCCGGAACCAGCGTGCCGCGCGGGCGGAGACGTGCGGCCGGCTCGGCGGGGGCGCGGTGCCAGGCGCGGCGGCCGCCGCAGCCTGGTCGGGCGACGTCATCAGGGCGGGGCTGCTCAAGTCTTGCCTCCCGCCACCGCCAGCTTCACGGCGTCATCAAGTCCCATCACCTTGCCGCCGATCTTGGCGGCATAGGCCTCGGCATCCTTCTTCAGCAGGAACGGCGCGATCTCGCCATTGGCGGCGGCGAAGAACGCCTGGTCGGCGAACAGCTTGATGCCGCGCGCGGTGTCGAAGACGTAGGCGACGTTGATCTTCTTGCCCTTGGCCTTGTAGTCGGCATAGGCGCCGAGCGTGCAGGTCGCGCTGCTGAAGGCTGTGATGCCCTCGCCGTCGATCCAGACCTCGCCGGCCTTGCGCGGCTCGGTGATCGGCCTGTTGCAGAACTTGTCCTCGCCGGAGATTTCGTAGTTCGCGGTGCTGGCGAGATCCTTGTCATAGTCCAGCTTCAGCTCGGCATAGGCCTTGCGGATGTAGCTGTCGTCCACCCACTTCTTCGGATCGAACTCCTTCATGCGGCCGAGGCTCTGCAGCACCTTGACGTCAGTCGCGGCGGCATCCACCAGCGCCGGCTTGATCGTCGGATCCGTGGTCATGTTGCCGCCGGGACCGAGGAAGATGTAGACGACCTCCTTGTTGATCCCGGTCCATTCCTGGATCTTTTCGGCCGCCGCTTTCGGATCCTGGCGCAGCCACTGGTTGGCGGCGATGACTGCCTTGACATAGGCGATGACGACCTCGGGATACTTCTCCGCAAAGTCGGTGCGGACGACGACGCCGTGGAAGGTCGGCAGGTTGGTCTGGACGCCGTCGAAGATCTTGCGCGCATAGCCGCGGAACGGCAGCAACTCGGCGAACGGAACGAAATCGGCGTGCGCGTCGATCTTCTTTTCCTGCAGGTTCGTCGAGCCGACCTCCGGCGTCTGGCTCACGAGCTGGAAGAAGTCCGCCGGATAGCCGGCGTCCTGAAGCGCCTTCAGCACCATGCCATGTGCGGCCGAGCCGAACGGAACGCTGACCAGCTTGCCCTTGAGGTCGGAGAGTTCATAGTAGGGCGAGTCCTTGTGAACGACGATGCCGTTGCCGGAGCCGGCGAGGCTGTAGGCGGCGACCGCGATCAGCCGGCTCTTGCTCTCGGGATTGTTCTCGAAGGTGAAGCCGTTCACGATCAGCGGGTAGTCGCCCATCATGCCGAACTGCAGCTTGTTCGCCATCATCCCGTTGGTGACGGGCGGGCCGGACGTGAAGTTCTGCCACTCGATTTCGAACTTGATGTTGGCGTATTTGCCGTCCTTGGGCAGATACTTCTCCAGCAGGTGAAGCTGCCGCACGATGGTGCCGGCAGTCACCGTGTTGGTCGTGGTGTCCTGGGTGCCTATGCCGATCGTGACCGTCTCTGCTGCGACGGGCTGCGCCGCAATCAGGGACAGACAGGTGACGGATAGTAAGAGCGCGTGACGGCAGCGGACCATTCTCATCCCCGTTCGGTTGGATGGCTGATGGCGCCATGATGAAGGCCGCGTCCACGAGCGCAAATCCGGAGTTCGGCAGCGGGTGGATTAGTTGCCGTCAAAATCCGGTTGCGTACTCCTTGGGCAATTTCGCTCATGACAGCCGCTTGCATGAGCAGGCCGGCTAATCCGCGGCCTGGCCGCGCATCTCGTCCAGGACGTCGGGCCGGCAGACCACGATCTGCGACCGCCTGGTACGGACGATATTCTTTTCCTGCATCCGCTTGAGGCTGATCGTCACCCACTGCCGCGTCGCGCCGACCATGTGGGCGATGTCGGCATGGGTGAAGGCCGCGGCAATGACCTTGCCGTCGGGATCGTCGACGCCATAGAGGTCGACGAGATGCAGCAGCAGATGGGCGAGCCGCTCGGTGATCGAACGGGTCCCCAGCATCTGGGCCAGGGCGGAGTAGCATTTTCCCTTGAAGCTCAACCCTTCGATCAGTCCGATCGCCAGATTGGGGATCTCCGCCACCAGCGTTCGCAGCTCCTTGCCCGGAAGCTGGATCACGCTGGCATTGCTGGCCGCGATGCCGGACCATTGATGCACGCCGGTGTCGAACACTTCGGGACCGCCGACGAAATTGCCGACATGCCAATAGGCCAGCGTGATCTCGCGCCCCTGCGGGGACGTGTAGAACACGCGGATGCGGCCGCTCTCGACCAGGAAAATGCCGTCGTGCCGGGCGCCCTGACTGAACAGCGTCTGGCCGCGGTTCAGGACCTTGCGGCGGCCCTGCTTCAGCACCAGCTCACGCTCGCGCAGGCTGAGCCTTTCGATCAGCGACGGCGGGCCGCCGATGGATTGCTGACTTTCGGTGAGCAGGAGCGACGAACTGGTCACCGCGCGTGCTGAGGTCATGGGAGAGGGCACGGCTTCCGCAGCTGATTTGGCCGCCTGCAGCAACATGTCTTGCCTCCGCATTGATCATACTGATCAGAAGCGGAGCAATGTTCGTGCCATCCGTCGCCGCGTGAGGGCCTCAAACGGCAGCGAGTTCCCAGAGGTATGATTTCGGATAGATGCCACGATTATGGCCGTCGGAAAACGCGATGTTCAGGCCGTAGCCGAGGTCACCGACCCCCACGATGCCGATCCCGGGAAATTGCGACGGGAAGCGGCCGTCGAAGCGGGCCCGCCTGCAATGCGCGCACATGCAGGACAGGCGCAGCCGTTCGGCGGACAGCACCGCGGGTGCGCCGCTCGCGTTCCGTAGCCGCAATGATGCCAGGTCGGGACTGACCTCGCCGTCAGCGATGTCGGCTGCAATCATGGCTCCTCCTGGTTGTGCCGAGGCCGGTGTCATCACGCTAGGGGAGACGGTTCGGAGCACCCAGCAACTAATTGCCTCGTTCGACGGATTGTCGAGCGCTGCTGCTTCGTTGGGCGCGCTCGGCTTTTCCTGGAACAATCTTCGCAACTAATCGACCGTCGCAGCACGTTCGAAATTGCCGGACGGCGCCGTTTCCGCGAGATCGTGCTCAGCAACCGCCACACGGCGCGTCCCGCGCCTTTAGGAGACGACGATGAGCGCTTTTCAGACCGAGACGGTGTTGTCGGTCCGGCACTGGACCGATTCGCTGTTCAGCTTCACCGCCACGCGTGATCCGGGCTTCCGCTTCCAGAACGGGCAGTTCGCGATGATCGGACTGGAGGTCGACGGCCGGCCGCTGCTGCGCGCCTACAGCATGGCGAGCGCCAATCACGAGGAGGAGCTGGAGTTCTTCAGCATCAAGGTCGCGGACGGGCCGCTGACCTCACGGCTGCAGAAGATCAAGGAGGGTGATCGCATCCTCGTCGGGCGCAAGGCGACGGGAACGCTGATCGCGGGCAACCTCATTCCCGGCAGGCGTCTGCTGCTGCTGTCGACCGGCACCGGGCTGGCGCCGTTCGCCAGCCTGGTCAAGGATCCCGACATCTACGAGACCTATGAGACCATCATTCTGGCCCATGGCTGCCGCCAGGTCTCGGAGCTCGCCTATGGCGAGCAGCTCGTCGACAGCCTGCGCGGCCATGAATTCTTCGGCCCCCTGGTCCGAGACCGGCTGCTTCATTACCCCACGGTGACCCGCGAGCCGTTCCGTAACCGTGGACGCATCACCGATCTGATCGCATCGGGGCAGATGTTCGCCGACATCGGCGGCCCCGACCTCGATGTCGAGACCGACCGCGTCATGCTCTGCGGCAGCCCGGCGATGCTGGCCGAGCTCCAGGCCATGCTGGAGGACCGCGGCTTCGTCGAGGGCAACCACAGCACGCCCGGCCATTTCGTGGTCGAGAAGGCGTTCGTCGAGCGCTGAGCGCCGGCGGAAGAATTGCGTCCCGGCGACAACTAATTGCTATCGCCGGGCGCGCCGCTGAACAACTCTGACACGGACCGGTGGTTTCCCGGCCAAGCAGGAGCTTAGAATGGCAATGGATGAGATCGTCGACGGCCTCTCGGAGGTGTCCTGCGACGTGCTGGTGATCGGCGGCGGCACCGCCGGCCCGATGGCCGCCCTGAAGGCCAAGATGAAGAATCCGAAGGCCAACGTCGTTCTGCTGGAGAAGGCGAACGTCAAGCGCTCCGGCGCGATCTCGATGGGCATGGACGGGCTGAACAACGCGGTCATCCCCGGCTACGCGACGCCGGAGCAGTACACCAAGGAAATCACGATCGCCAATGACGGCATCGTGGACCAGAAGGCGGTGTATAAATACGCCCAGAGCTGCTACGGGATCATCGAGGAGCTCGACAGCTTCGGCATCCGCTTTCTCAAAAACGAGAACGGCGACTACGCCGTCAAGAAGGTTCACCACATCGGTACCTATGTGCTGCCGATGCCGAACGGCGAGACCGTCAAGAAGGCGTTGTACCGTCAGTTGCGCCGCGCGCGCATCCTGATCTCCAACCGCTACATGGCGACGCGGCTCTTGAAGTCGAGCGATGGCCGCATCGCCGGCGCCGTCAGCGTCAACACCCGCACGGCCGAGATGCTGGTGATCAAGGCCAAGGCGGTGATCCTGTGCATGGGCGCTGCCGGCCGGCTCGGCCTGCCGACGTCGGGCTACATGTTTGGTACCTATGAGAACGCCGCCAATTCCGGCGACGGCTATGCGATGGCCTATCACGCGGGTGCCGCGCTCGCCAATCTCGAATGCTTCCAGATCAATCCGCTGATCAAGGATTATAACGGCCCGGCCTGCGCCTATGTCGCCGGGCCCTTCGGCGCCTACACCGCCAACAACGAGGACCGCCGCTTCATCGAGTGCGACTATTGGTCGGGCCAGATGATGCTGGAGTTCTACAACGAGCTGCTGTCGGGCAAGGGGCCCGTGTTCCTGCAGCTCAAGCACCTGCACGACAAGACCATCGAGGAGATCGAGCACACCCTGCACAAGGTCGAGCGACCCACGCGCGGGCTGTTCCAGGAGGGCCGCGGCGTCGACTACCGCAAGGAATCGATCGAGATGCACATCTCCGAGATCGGCTTCTGCTCAGGCCACAGCGCGTCGGGCGTGTTCGTCGACGACAATGCCCGCACGACCGTGCCCGGGCTCTATGCGGCCGGTGACATGGCCAGCGTTCCGCACAACTACATGCTGGGCGCATTCACCAACGGGTCGTTCGCCGGGCTCGACGCGATGGAGTTCGCCGACAACCATGATTTCGGCGAAATCGATGCCGCCGAGGTCGCGCTGGAGCGCGAGCGCGTGCTGGCGCCGACCAAGCGCGAGGACGGCATTCCGCCGAACCAGATCGAGTACAAGACGCGGAGGCTCGTCAACGACTATCTGCAGCCGCCGAAGGTGACGCGGAAGTACGAGCTCGGCATGCGCCGGCTCGCCGAGGTCCGCGAGGACATGCAGGAGCGCATGATCGCGCGCAACGCGCATGAACTGCTGCGCGCGCTGGAGGTGCAGTCGATCATGGATTGCGCTGATATGGCGGCCCATGCCTCGCTGTTCCGCGAGGAGAGCCGCTGGGGGCTCTATCACTGGCGCACCGATTTTCCGGACAAGGACAACGAGAACTGGTTCTGCCACACGCTGCTGAGCAAGCAGGACGGCCGCATGACCAGCGAGAAGCGGGCGGTGCAACCCTATGTCGTGCCGATCGCGGACGACGAGAAGGACCTCTACGACAAGCAGCGCATCCGCGCCAGCGCCTGACGATCAGACGGAGAACGAGACATGCCTCTTGCCACCTATCAGACGTCGGTTCCGGTCGTCGTCGACGACGCCAAATGCATCGCCGACAAGGGCTGCACGGTCTGCGTCGACGTCTGCCCGCTCGACGTGCTCAGGATCAGCGACATGACCGGCAAGGCCTTCATGGCCTATGACGAATGCTGGTACTGCATGCCCTGCGAAGCGGATTGCCCGACCGGCGCCGTCACCGTCAACATTCCCTATCTGTTGAGGTGATCATGTCGAGCCCGTTCGAAGCCTATGACGATCTCGACGACGCCGACGAGCGGCTCGGCGCCGCCGATCCGGCGGAGCGGCGGGTCGCGATCATCGCATTGGGACATTCCGGCGATCCCGCCGCGGTCGCGCATCTGGCGAAGATGGTCGCCGATCCCGACGCCGGCGTGCGCCAGCAGGTCGCCATGGCGCTCGGTGAGTTCGACGGGCCGGAGGCGGCGGAGGCGCTGGTCCAGCTGCTCGTCGATCCCGAGCGGATCGTCGCCTCGGCGGCCGCCGACAGTCTCGCCGAGTTCAAGGATCCCGCTTCGGCCGACGCCATCCTGCCGCTGGTGAAGCATGCGCATGCCTTCGTCCGCATGGGCGCGCTGCGCGCGCTGAAGGAGCTGCGGCGCAAGGACACGCTCAAGCCGGCGCTGGAGGCACTGCAGGATCCGGATGCCGCCGTCCGCGTGCAGGCGATCGGCGTCATCGGCTTCCTCAAGCTCGAGGAGTCGATTCCGGCGCTGACGGCGCTGATCGGAGATCCCGATGCGCATGTCCGCCGCGCGGCGGTCAGTGCGCTCGCCTTCTCGCACATGAAGATCGCCGCGGAGACCATCACCCGCGCGCTCAGGGATTCCGACTGGATGGTGCGGGAGATGGCGGCCGAGACGCTCGGGCTCAACGTCAATGGTGCCGTCGCCGCCGATCCGTTGATCGCCTGCCTGGCGGATGAGTTCTGGCAGGTGCGCCTGAAGGCGATCCGCAGCCTCGGACGCATGAAGGTGCTGCATGCAGTGCGGCCGATCGGCCAATGCATCACCCACGAGCAGGCCAATCTGCGCAAGGAGGCGGCGGCTGCGCTGGGCGAGATCGCGGCGCCCGACGGCGAGCCGTACCTCGCGCTGGTCGCCGACGATCTCGATCCCGACGTTCGCAAGAACGCGAGATGGGCGCTGCACCAGATCGCGGCGAGCAAGGCGAGAACCGGCGCGTAATCGCGCGCCGGCCGCGAGCGTTCCCGACCGCCTGCCGGACCAGGCGGCAAGCCAGATGACGAGTCTTGCGACGATGATGTCGCGGCCGATCGCGCGCGAGCCCCGCAGGGCCGCGCGCCGCACGTTCGCGTGCACCCCACGTCCGGTTCTGGACGGCTCCCGGATTGTCTGACAGAAACGTCGGACGCATCCATCGGGCATCATCACCGCTGCAGCGCAAACGAGGAGCGGCCGGCCAATCCGGCCATGGTCACACGCCTTCTTTGCCTCGGCTGTCGCGCAGCTCGAGGGGATGCGCCGTGCAAAGGTCTGAGATGACCCGCGGACGAGCTGCAAAGGAAGTCGGAGAGCTGCCATGAACGCCAATGTCAAACTGCCTGCCGCCAAGGGCGTCTTCATCGACAACAAGTGGCAGCCCGCGCAGTCGGGCCGCACCATCGCGATGCTGGCGCCGGCGACCGGCCAGGTGATCGCCTCGATTGCCGCCGGTGACGCAGCGGACATCGATCTTGCCGTAGCGGCGGCGCGCCGTGCGCTCGAAGGGCCGTGGGGCCGGCTCGCCGCAGTGGAGCGCGGGCGCCTGCTGTCGAAGCTTGGCCGCCTCGTCGAGGATCATGCCGAGGAGCTCGCGAAGCTCGAAGCGGCCGATACCGGCAAGCCGATGAAGCAGGCCAGGGCTGACGTCGTCGCCGTCGCGCGCTATTTCGAATATTACGGCGGCGCCGCCGACAAGGTGCATGGCGACACCATTCCTTTCCTGGACGGCTTCTTCGTCACGACCGTCTACGAGCCGCTCGGCGTCACCGGCCATATCATTCCATGGAATTATCCGGGGCAGATGTTAGGCCGCACCGTCGCGCCGGCATTGGCGATGGGCAACGCGACCGTGATCAAACCGGCCGAGGAGGCCTGCCTGGTGCCGCTGCGTCTTGCCGAGCTCGCGGCGGACGCCGGCTTCCCGGCCGGTGCGATCAATGTCGTGCCGGGTCTCGGTGAGGAGGCGGGTGCGGCGCTGTCGGCGCATGACGGCATCGACTTCATCTCCTTCACCGGCAGCCCCGAGGTCGGCACGCTGGTGCAGACCGCGGCTGCGAGGAATCACATCGGCTGCACGCTTGAGCTCGGCGGCAAGTCGCCGCAGATCGTGTTCGCCGACGCCGATCTCGATGCGGCATTGACTTCGGTGGCCGCGGCGATCGTGCAGAACGCCGGCCAGACCTGCTCGGCCGGCTCGCGCGTGCTGGTGGAGCGCTCGATCTGGGACCGCTTCCTCGCCGACCTCACCTTGCGCTTCGAGAAGATCACGGCCGGTACGCCGGAGATGGACCTCGATCTCGGCCCGGTCATCAGCGCGGTCCAGAAGACGCGGATCGAAAACATGCTGGCGCGCGCCGAAAGCGGCGGGGCCAGGCGCGTGGCGACAGGCAGGATCGCCGAAGGCGTGCCCGGCGAGGGCTTCTACGTCGCACCGGCACTGTATCAGCACGTCGCGCGCGACTCCGAGCTGGCGCGCGAGGAGGTGTTCGGTCCGGTGCTGGCGGCGATGCCGTTCGACGACGAGGCCGACGCCGTCAGGCTCGCCAACGCCACCGATTTCGGCCTGGTCGCCGGCGTCTGGTCGCGCGACGGCTCGCGCGCGATGCGCGTCGCGCGCAAGGTCAAGGTCGGCCAGATGTTCGTCAACGGCTACGGCGCCGGCGGCGGCATCGAGCTGCCGTTCGGCGGCATGAAGAAGTCGGGCCACGGCCGCGAGAAGGGCTTCGAGGCGCTGTACGAGCTCGCCGCGATGAAGACCCTGATCGTCAAGCACGGCTAGATCAGTGGAGCCGGGGCTCCGGTCAATTCCGCCGCACGGACGCGACGACGCATGCCGTGCGGCGTTGTTGTCAGTCCGCGCGGCGAAGCGCTAATGACGTCAGGTGTTAAAAGGGAGACGAGCGGATGAGCGACGAAAAGGAATTGTTCGAGAAGGGCCTGAAGGTGCGCCGCGAGGTGCTCGGCGCGGCCTATGTCGATGGCAGCCTCGCCAAGGCCGACGACTTCATGATGGCGTTCCAGCACATCACCACCGAAATGTGCTGGGGCTATGCCTGGACCCGGCCCGGGCTCGATCGCCGCACCCGCAGCATCATCAATCTCGCAATGCTGACCGCGCTCAGCAAGCCGAGCGAATTGAAGCTGCACGTCAAGGGCGCGCTCACCAACGGCGTCACGGTCGACGAGATCAAGGAGATCCTGCTGCACGCAACCGTGTATTGCGGCATTCCCGCGGGCCTCGAGGCGTTCAAGGCGGCCCATGAGGTGCTGGTCGCGGAGGGCGCCATCGCCAAGAAGGACGGCGCATGAGCGCCCCGCAAAGGGTCCTGTTCGTCGGTATCGGCAACATGGGCTGGCCGATGGCCGCGCGCCTGCTCGGCGCCGGCTTTGCGGTTGCCGTCAATGATGCCGTGCCCGGGCGCGCCGAAGATTTCGTGCGCCAGGTCGGCGGCACCTTGGCCGCGGATCTCGCTGTGGCCGCGGGGCAGGCGGATGTCGTCATCACGATGCTGCCGACCAGCAAACATGTCGCGGACGCGGTCGCGGCTTTGCGCGCCGGCCTGAAGCAGGATCACATCCTGATCGACATGAGCTCCGGCGCGCCGGCGGCCACGCAGGCGATTGCGGCCGATCTCGCCCCGCTCGGCGTGACCATGCTGGATGCGCCCGTCAGCGGCGGCGTGCCGCGCGCGGTGACCGGCGAGCTCGCGATCATGGCTGGCGGCGATGCCGCCGCGCTCGATCGCGTCGAGCCGCTGCTGCGCGCCATGGGCACGACGATCCACCGTATCGGCGGCCTCGGCTCGGGCCAGGCGATGAAGGCGCTGAATAATCTCGTCTCCGCTGGCGGCTTCCTGATCGGCATCGAGGCGCTGCTGATCGGCCAGCAGTTCGGCATCGATCCCGGCCTGATGACCGACGTGCTCAACGCCTCGACCGGCATGAACAACTCGACGCAGAAGAAGTTCAGGCAGTTCGTGCTGTCGCGACAGTTCAACAGCGGCTTCGGCCTCGACCTGATGGTGAAGGACCTGTCGATCGCGCTCGAGGTCGCGCGCACCAGCGGCGTCGCCGCGCCGTTCTCCAATCTCTGCCGCGAGCTCAGCGCCAGCGCGCAAGGCCTGCTCGGTCCGGGCCAGGACCACACGGCGCTGGCGAAGCTGAGCGAGGCATTGGCCGGGGTCGAGCTGAAGGGCTGACTACCCCTGGCGCCGCAGGAATCCGGTGATCGTCACCGTTTCCCAGATGCCGGCCGCGGCGAACGGGTCGGCGCGATTGAAGGCTTCGACCTCGGCGCGGCCGGCAGCCTCGACCAGGAACAGGCTTCCGATCATTTTCGATCCGTCGTCGGAAACCAGCGGACCGGACATCACGATGGTGACCGGAAGGCGGGCACTGTCGCCGAGATAGGCCTTGTGCGCGTCGTAGTTGGCAAGCCGAACCGGCAGCGCGTCGCGCTTGTCGAGGGCATGAATCGCAAACAGCATGAATTCTCTCCGCAAGTCGAAGCAGGACGGCGGCGTGCCGTCCCGCTTCCGGACTGATGGCTGATCCTATTTCGCGCCGAGCTTGCCGGCATCCTCGAAGCTCGGGCAGGTCCGCTGTTCCAGCGCCACGTCGAACGGCTGGTAATTGTCCTTGGTGATGACCGTCGGCTTCAGCACGATCTCGTTGATCACCGGCTGGCCGCGCAATGCGCGGACGGCCATCATGGTGCCGAGGCAGCCCTGGGCGAAGCCGTTGTAGTCGCCGCTGGCGAGCAGCTTGCCGGACTTGATCGCGTCGATCGCCTCCTTGGTGCCATTGATGCCGATCACCTGCGCCTTGCGGTTGGCGCCGTCCAGCGCCTCGATCGCGCCGACCGCCATCGCGTCGTTGGCGGCGAGCACGCCGTCGATCTGCGGGTTGGACTGCATCAGGTTCTCCATCACCTGCAGCGCCTGCAAGCGCTGATAGTTGCCGGGCTGCGACGCCAGCAGCTTGGCGCCGGGGTTCTCCTTGAGCGCGTCGTTGAAGCCGCGCACGCGGTCGACATTGGTCAGCGAGCCCTTGACGCCTTCGATGATGACGATGTTGCCCTTGCCGCCGAGCGTCTTGAGCAGGAAACGTCCGGTCTCAAGGCCCAGGCTGTAGTCGTCGGCGCCGACGAAGGCTATGAACTTGCCGCCGGCCGAGCGGTCGGTGATGTTGACGACGGGGATCTTGGCGTCGTTGATCTTCTCGACGCCGGGCACCATCGCCTTGTAGTCGACCGGCGTGAACACGATCGCGCTCGGCTTCTTCACCACGACGTCCTCGATCTGGCTGAGCTGCTCGGGGATCGAGTCCGGCTTGGTCGGGATGTAGTGCAGGACCTTGGCGTTGAGCACCTTCGCCATGTTGTCGGCGCCGACCCGTACCGTCTGGAAGAACGGATTGGTCTGGTTCTTGCTGAAGACGGCGATGGTCTCGCCGTCGGCGCGGGCCTGCGTCGCGCCCGCGGCGATCAGCAGTGACAGAGCGAGACAGCGCGTGATCCGATGTTGCATGTCGTTTCCTTCCCTCGTTTTTTGGTTGTATTGCAGGTTCATTGCGTCGGGCGCCTTGTCTTCATGTCGAGCCAGACGGCTATGATCACGATGATGCCGGTGACGAGCGGCTGCCAGTTGGCGCTGATCGCGAGCAGGTTCATGCCGTTCAGCACCAGCGTCAGGATCAGGGCGCCGATGAAGGTGCCGAACACGGTGCCGACGCCGCCGAACAGCGACGTGCCGCCGATCAGCACCGCGGCGATCGCCGGCAAGGTCAGGCTCTCGCCGATGTCGGCCTCGGCCGAGTTGAGCCGCGACAGGAAGATGATGGAGGCGAGCCCGGCCATGGTGCCGGACACCGTGTAGACCAGCAGCAGCCGGCGCGCGACCGGAATGCCGGACAGCCGCGCCGCGACCGGATTGGCGCCGATCGCGTAGATCTCCTGGCCCCAGATCGTGCGCTGCGCGAAGAACGATCCGATCGCGAGGAACACCAGCAGCAGATAGACCGGGATTGGCAGCCCGAGCAGATAGCCGCTGCCGATCTGGCGGAAGCCGGCCGGAAAGCCGTGGATGGTCTCGCCCGCCATGTACCAATAGGTGACGCCGTTCAGCACCCAGAGCATGCCGTAGGTGGCGATGAAGGAGGGGATGCGCAGCGCCGTGACCATGAAGCCGTTGAGGAAGCCGACGCTGCCGCCGGCGAGCAGCCCGGTCAGGATCCCGAGCAAGGGCGAGCCGGTCTGATGGATCACGGTGCCGGCGAGACACGCCGACAGCGCGACGTTGGCGCCGACCGACAGATCGAGGCCGGCGGTCAGCACCACCAGGGTGAGGCCGGAGGCGATGAAGAAGGTCAGGCTCGCCTGCCTCAGCACGTTGAGGATGTTGCCGAGGCTGAGGAAGGAGTCGCTCAGCACGGTCAGCGCGGCGCAGATCAACAGCGCGGCGAGCATGCGATAGAACACCTGCGCTGCGTTCTGCGACAGGAGCGAGCGCGGCGGCGGCAGCGTGTCCTTGGCGATGTCGGTCATGATCGGCTCCGCAGGCCGTCGAGGAACATGGCGACGATGACCAGCGCGCCGACGCTGGCGACCTGCACCGAGGAGGGCAGGGACACCAGATTGAGCCCGTTGCGCAGCACGCCGACGGCGACGACGCCGAGCACGGTGCCGAGCAGCCAGCCATTGCCGCGCTCGAACGACGTGCCGCCGACCGCGACCGCCGCGATGGCGTCGAACTCCATCCCGAGCCCCGCGGTCGGATGTCCCGAGTTCATCCGCGCGGTCATCAGCAGACCGGCGATGCCCGCCATCGTGCCGCCGATCGCATAGACCGCGATCAGGAGCCGTGTCGGCGACAGGCCGGCATAGCGCAGCGCCTCGCGGTTGCCGCCGAGCGCGAAGATGTAGGTGCCGAACCTGGTATGATACAGCAGGCCGTGAAACACGGCGTAGGTGGCAAGCCCCATCACGATCGGCACGGGGACGCCGAGCAGCGTCGCCGCATAGATGTCGCGGACGCCGTGGGGAATGCCGACCACGCTCTGGCCGTCGCTCACGATCAGCGACAGTCCCTGTGCCATGCCGAGCGTGGCGAGCGTCGCCACGAACGGCGGAATCCCGACGACCGCGACCAGCCAGCCATTGACGGTGCCGAACGCGGCGCCGGCCAGCACCGCGGCGCCGAGGCCGAGCAGCACCGACTTGGTCGCGAGCGAGACGATGGCGACGCAGAGCGAGGTCAAGGTCAGCACCGCGCCCATCGACAGGTCGAGCCCTTCGGTCATGATGATCAGGGTCATCGGCAGCGCGAGCATGGTCAGGATCGTCGACTGCACCAGCACGTTGGAGAGGTTTGCGGCCGACAGGAAGCCGGGCGCGATCGCGCCGAACAGCGCGATCAGCAGCACCAGCACGATCGCCACGCCCGGAATGCGCTGCAAGGTTCGGATCGGCGAGACGATGGCGGTGTCAGTCATCATGCATCCCCAGTCGCACGATA
Organism: Bradyrhizobium sp. SZCCHNRI1009; assembly: GCF_032487575.1. Lineage (NCBI taxonomy): Bacteria > Pseudomonadati > Pseudomonadota > Alphaproteobacteria > Hyphomicrobiales > Nitrobacteraceae > Bradyrhizobium > Bradyrhizobium sp. SZCCHNRI1009. Next base: position 50,571 of record NZ_JAUEUL010000012.1, read on the forward strand.
TTCTCCTCGGTCAGCTCGCCCCGTGACAAATGCCCGGCGATGCGGCCTTCGCGCATCACATAGGCCCGGTCGCAGACGTGGCAGATCTCGATCTGCTCGGACGAGATCATCAGCGCGGCCGCGCCGTCGGCGACCAGCCGGTCGATCAGCGCGAAGATCTCCGACTTGGCGCCGACGTCGATGCCGCGGGTCGGCTCGTCGAAGATGAACAGCCTGGCGCCGGCCGCCAGCCACTTGCCGATCACGACCTTCTGCTGGTTGCCGCCTGAGAGCAGGCCGACCGTCTGCCGCGCCGTGGGCGTTGCGATGCGCAACTGCCGGATCAGCCCGTCGGCCGTGCGCTGCGCGCCGCGGGGATCGTACAGCCCGCTCGGAAACAGCTTCTTCAGCGCCGACACCACGAGGTTGTCGCCGACCGAGCGCAGCAGCGCCAGGCCCTCGCTCTTGCGGCTCTCGGGGATCAGCGCGATGCCGCGGCGCGCGGCGATGTCGGGCTCGCCCGCGATCGGCTTGCCGTCGAAGATGATCTCGCCTTCGCTGACCGGATCGGCGCCGAAGATCGCGCGCGCCACCTCGGTGCGGCCGGAGCCAACGAGACCGCACAGGCCGACGATCTCGCCCCGCCGCACCTCGATGTTGATGTCGGCAATCCCGCTCGGCGCGCTCAGCCCCTTGACCTCCAGCACGAGCTCGCCGGGCGTTTCCACGAAATGGCGCGGATAGCTCATGTCGATATTGCGCCCGACCATCATGCGCACGAGCTGGTCGGGGGTGACGTCGGCGGGCCTGAGATCGTCGATGCGGCGGCCGTCACGCAGCACGGTGATGCGGTCGCCGAGCGCGAACACCTCGGCCATACGGTGCGAGATGTAGACGATGGCGACGCCGTCGGCCTTCAGCCGCCTGATCAGCGCGAACAGCAGCTCCGCCTCGCGGTCGGACAGCGCCGCGGTCGGCTCGTCCATCACCAGGATCCGCGCATTCTGGCTGATCGCCTTGGCAATCTCCACCATCTGCTGCTGCGCGACGCCGAGCGTGTCGACGATGACGGAGGGATCGATGTCGAAGCCGATGCCCTCGAGCACGCGCTTGGCATCGGCCAGGATCTTGCGGCGGTCGATGGTGCCGGGGAGCCGGCCTCTGGGTTCGCGGCCGAGATAGATATTCTGCGCGATGTCGAGGAACGGCACCAGCGAGAATTCCTGGAAGATGACGGCGATGCCGAGCTTCTGCGCGTCGGCCGTCGATGATATCTCGACCTTCGCGCCCTTGGAGATGATCTCGCCGGCATCGGCGCTGTAGGCGCCGCACAGCACCTTCATCAGGCTGGATTTGCCGGCGCCGTTCTCGCCGAGCAGCATGTGGACTTCGCCCGGGTAGATCGCGAACGACACGTCGTCCAGCGCCTTGACGCCCGGAAACGACTTGCTGATGCCGCGCAGCTCCAGCAGCGGCGCGGGCGATGGAGCTGCGATGGCGGCCGCCGCGCTCATGACGGTGCTCCGCCCGCGAAGATCTTGCCCGGATTCATCAGGCCGGCGGGATCGAGCGCGGCCTTGATGGCGCGCATCACGGCGACGGCCCCGCCGAGCTCGTCCTCGAGATAGTCGATCTTGCCGAGGCCGATGCCGTGCTCGCCGGTGCAGGTGCCGTCCATCGCGATCGCGCGCGCCACCATGCGCGCCTGCAGCGCCTTGGCGCCGGCGAGCTCGCTGTCATCGCTGGGATCGACCAGGATCAGCATGTGGAAATTGCCGTCGCCGACATGGCCGACGATCGGCGCGAGGAAGCCGCTGGCGTCGGCGTCCCGGCGCGTCTCGGTCAGGCACTCGGCGAGCCGCGAGATCGGCACGCAGACATCGGTGATGACGGCGCGCGCACCGGGCCGCAGGCCCAGGCCGGCGTACAGCGTGTTGTCGCGCGCGTGCCACAGCCGGCTGCGGTCCTCGGCCGCCTTGGCCCAGGCGAAGCCGCGGCCGCCATGCTCGGTCGCGATCGCCTCCGCCGTCTGCGCCTGCTCGGCGACGGCCGCCTCGGAGCCGTGGAATTCGAGGAACAAGGTTGGCGCTTCCCGATAGCCGAGCTTGGAGTAGGCGTTGATGCCGCGCATCATGACGTCGTCGACGAGCTCGATGCGGGCGGCGGGGACCGCCGACTGGATCAGGGCGATCGCGGTGTCGACCGCGTCGTGCAGGGTCGGGAAGCTGCAGGTCGCGGCCGAGATCGCCTGGGGCAGCGGATGCAATTTCAGCGTGATCTCGGTGATCACGCCGAGCGTCCCCTCCGATCCGACGAACAGCCGCGTCAGGTCGTAGCCGGCGGCCGATTTGCGCGCACGCTTCGCGGTGCGGATCACCCGGCCGTCGGCCAGCACCACCTCCAATGCGAGGACGTTGTCCTTCATGGTGCCGTAGCGCACCGCCATGGTGCCGGAGGCGCGGGTCGAGCTCATGCCGCCGATCGAGGCGTCGGCGCCGGGATCGATCGGAAAGAACAGGCCGGTCGTGCGCAGCTCCGCATTGAGCTGCTTGCGGGTGATGCCGGGCTGCACCACGACGTCCATGTCGGCCTCATGCACGGCCAGCACCTTGTTCATGCGAGCGAAGTCGAAACAGACGCCACCCGCGGCCGCCGCGGCATTGCCTTCGAGCGAGGTGCCGGCGCCGAACGGCACGATCGGCATGCCGGCCTCGGCGCACAGCCCGACGATGGCGCTGACCTCCTGCGTCGTCTCCGGGAATACGACGATGTCGGGCGGCATCGCGGGATAATACGACTCGCTGCGGCCGTGCTGATCCAGCACGCCGCGCGCGACGCTCGCGCGTGGTCCGATCAGGCACGAAAGCCGTTCGGCCAATGCGCCGGTGCCGACCCGCAACTCCATCGTTCCTCCCGTCCGCTTCCTCGACGACGACAGGACTCTTGACGGTCCTTGTCGTCCGCTCAGCTCAAGCCCGATCGCCGCGCTCCGCAAGCGCTTTCAGGCCGAAGTCGTAGTTGAGATGGAAATATCCCTCCGCCACCATGCGGCCATCTGGCGCACGGCCCGGCGGGCAGCGCGTGAAGTCGCGGATCAGGCTGTCCTTGACGCCGAACACGACGTCGGAATCGAGATACTGGTCGCCGGCGACGAACACATGGGTCACCAGCCGCTCGAAGCCCGGCGCCGAGATCATGAAATGCACATGCGCCGGCCGCCACGGATGCCGTCCCTGCGCCGCCAGCATGTCGCCGACCGGCCCGTCATTGGGGATCGGGTAGGCGGCGGGCTTGATCGACCAGAAATGGAAGCGGCCGTCGGCATCGGTGCGGAAGCGCGCGCGCATCGCGAGATCGCCGATCTGCTCGAGCCGCTGCACGTCGTAATAGCCGTCATCGTCGGAGTGCCAGACGTCGACCACGGCGCCCGCGAGCGGCCCGCCGTCCGCGCGCGACACCGAGCCGGTCACCAGCAGCGGATCGCCCTTCATCGGTCCAGAGATGTCGTCGCCATTGGCGCGTTCCGGCGCGGCCTGGACGAAGAACGGGCCGAGCACGGTGGTCTCGGTGGCGCCTTCAGGCACGGGATGATTGATGGCGTCGACCAGCATGGAGACGCCGAGCGTGTCAGACAGCAGGATGAATTCCTGGCGCTTGTCGTCGCACATCTGCCCGGTGCGGGTGAGGAAGTCGATGCCGAACTCCCATTCCTGCTGGGTCGGACGGACCTCGCGCACGAAAGCATGGAGATGGCGCACCAGCGCCTCGCTGATCTGCTTGATGCGCGCATCGCTCGCGCCCGCCAGGCGGTCGAGCACGGCATCCGTGATCGTGGTCTCGTTGAAGTTGCGCACGAGGCGGCTCCTTTCAGACGGGCTCGCCGAGCCCGGACAGCCGTTCGACATGACGGACAGTGGCAAGGAAATCGGTCGTGGCCTCGCCCTGCGCGATCAGCGCGGCATAGGTCTCGCGGACCTGCGCCGCGAGCTGCAGCGGCACGCCGACGGCGTGACCGGCGCCGAGAATGAGATCGAGATCCTTGGCCATCTGCGCGCAGGAGAACGTCGCGGCAAAGTCGCGCGCCAGCAGCGGCGCGGTCTTGTACTTCACCATCGGCGAGGCGACCGCGCTGTCGTGCAGCACCTGCAGGATGTCCGGCCAGGCGATGCCGCCCTTGCGCGCCAGCGCCAGGCTCTCGGCCATCATCGCCGCGGTCGTCGCGATCATCAGGTTGACGGCGAGCTTGGCATAGCGCGCCTCTTCGGCCGCGCCGAGATAGGTCTGCGCGCGCGTGAAAGCCTGCAGCAGCGGCGTGATCCGCGCGAAGGCCGCTTTCGGCCCGGACACGAAGCAGGTCAGCTCGCCGGTGTGGGCGATGCTGGCATTGCCGGAGATCGGCGTGCGCAGATAAGCGACATCGCGCGCGCCGGCGGCCGCGGCGACTGCGCTCGAGGCGTCGACGCCCACGGTGCTGGTCTCGATCAGGATCGCGCCCGGTGCCATGGCCGCGATCACTCCGCCGTCGCCGAGCATCGCCGCGCGCAGCGCGGTGTCGTCGGGCAGGGACGCGATGACCACCGCATGGTCACGCGCCGCCTCCGTCGCGGATGTTGCAGCGACGATGCCGAGCGCGCGCGCCTCGCAGAGCCGCTCGGCGTTGGGATCGAACGCCGTGACGTCATAGCCGGCCTTGGCGAGCCGCGCCGCGATCGGCAGGCCGATCTTGCCGATGCCGATGAAGGCGAGGCGTTGGTCAGGAAGGGGCATCGATGCCGTCCGTCATTGGCTTGATCTGCCATGTGGTCTGGAGCCGGGCAGGGGGCGGCCGGGCAGGCCGTCGAAGATGAACGCCCCGGTCACGCGCCGGTCGCCGCAGCGATGGGATAGTCGACCTGGAAGCGGCCGATCCTGATGTCGCCGAGCTCCTCGCGCACGCGCAGGTGCTCGGGGTGCGAGGCATAGGCGTGCAGCGCGGCACTGCTGGCGAATTCGGAGAACAGGACGACGTCGCAGGCGTAGTCGACGTCGCTGACATCGAGACCAACCTCGATGTGGGTGAGGCCGTCGATCCGGCCCTTGAGGCCCTCGAACAGGGTCTTGACCTTGAGCCGGGCTGCGGCGCGGTCGGCGGCCGTCTCGGCGCGTAGCCGCCACATCACGATGTGCCTGATCGGCCCCGTCATTCGTGCGTCCTCACCTGTGCCTTGTTCTTGTCGGGCGATTTTGCCTTGCAGGAAATGGAAATAAAGCCCAAAAATTGTAACTCTGTTTTCCGCTCAGCGTAACAATTCGGCGCAACAATGGACCGTCTGCTCCAGCTCGAAGTGTTTTCCAGGACGGCGGAGCTGGGCAGCCTGTCCAAGGCCGCCGAGTCCTTGCGGATGTCCAACGCAGCGGCGAGCCGGCATCTCAGCGCGCTGGAGGAGCGGCTCGCGGTGCGCCTGATCGAGCGCAACACCCGCCGTCTCTGGCTGACCGAAGCCGGGCAGGAGCTGCTGCAGCGCTGTGGCACGCTGCTCAACGAGCTGGCCGAGGCCGAGGACGCCGTCAGCGACCGCGCGCTGTCGCCGCAGGGCATGCTGCGCGTCACCAGCTCGCTGTCGTTCGCGACGATCTATCTCGCGCCGATGCTGCCGGCGTTCCGCGCGATGTATCCGAAGCTGAACCTGCAGATCATCGCCGCCAACCGCTATCCGGATTTCATCGAGGCGGGCATCGACGTCGCGATCCGCACCCGCGAGCATGAGCCGGACTCGGGCATCGTCGCCCGCCGCATCGGGCAGATGCGGCGTGTGCTGGCGGCGGCGCCGTCCTATCTCGCCAGCCGCGGCCGCCCCGTCGTTCCCGCCGATCTCGTGCGCCACGACATGCTGATCTACAACCTTGCCAACGATCCCTATTCCCTGTCCCTGCGCAACGGAACGACGGCCCAGAGCATCCGGATCGCGCCGACGCTCGACAGCAATGACGGCCAGGTGATCAGGGGCGCGGCGCTGGCCGGGCTCGGCATCCTGATTCAGCCGCTCTACATCGTGCAGGGCGACATTCTGGCCGGCCGGCTGGTGCCGGTCCTGCTCGACTGGGAGCTGCCGCTCCTGACGATGAACATTGCCTACCAGAACCGCGTCAGGCTGCCGGCCAAGATCAGGGTGTTCGCCGATTTCCTCGTCGACCACATCCGGACCCATTCCGACCCTGGGATCTGGATCGAGCCGCCGAAGCCGGATTGAGCCGATGCCCCGCGTGCCGGGGGGGAGGGTGTGTTCCGAAAAAAATAAATAGCTTGCTATTTTTCTGAAATCATGTTCTCTTGCGTGCAACCCGCCTCGAGCAGAGGGACGTACGCGTCGTCACGATACGTTGAGGTGGGCTGCGATGGACGTGACGGCTGCGCCAGACGAGCGCGGTTGGCACGGACGGCGAAGTCGTGTGGTCCTGGCCTCTCGACGCTGAGGTCAAGTCTGCGGTGGTTGCCTGACGGCACGCGCGGGCGATGGGGGCAAGAAAGCCGATCCCCAGGGAGAGCACGAAGGACACCGTAAAGCCATCGCGCGGGGAAGGCCGGGTCTGTCCGGCTGTACCTGTGGTACCTGCCGCCTGCATTCTTTTGAGCAGGCGGGCCACGGGCCTCAGCCGAGGTCCGGCCTTCCTCGCGCCCTCTCGTTTCAGGGCGATATGATCGATGCATCACCTCGGGCACGGTGTGCCGTGGGGCGCGATGACGCGTGTCATGAGGCGGCGGAGCGGCCAACCAACCTTTCCGCTGTCGTCCCGGACAAGCGCGCAAAGCGCGCGCAGATCCGGGATCCATAACCCCAGGGAGGAGTTCGAGGCACGATGATGGACCGGCCGCCAAGAGTGGGTCCCGGGTCGGCGGCCGTCACTGCTTCCCGTCGCCGACCTTGCCTGGAACGACACCGATGATTTGGCGGCCCCTTGTGGCAACTTCCACGTCGGGCGCAGCGGCCGCATGGGGTCGATGAGGTTGCGCGCGGCATCGCCGGGTCCTCCAATCTCGTTGAGCAGTGCTCGCAAACGGCGAGGGGCGGAGGCCCGCATGAAACCCCGCCCGCGCTCCGTAAAAACTCGGGTCAAATTCTAAATATCAAGAATTATCAACGGCTTGTGACTGTCATCCGACTGTCATCGAACCTTTATAAAAGCCACACTGAGGCCCCGTAAAGCGGCCGGGGAAGCGCAATCGGGCGCAGATGGCGCTTCGCTTCCCGAGCATGGAGACCAGCTATGAATTTCGTCAAAGCTATCGTCGCTGCCGGCTTGGTCGCCGCATCGACGTCGGCGTTCGCTGCCGACATCACCGGTGCGGGCGCGACGTTCCCGTTCCCGATCTATTCCAAGTGGGCCGACGCCTACAAGAAGGAGACCGGCAACGGTCTGAACTACCAGTCGATCGGCTCCGGCGGCGGCATCAAGCAGATCCAGGCCAAGACCGTGACCTTTGGCGCCACCGACGCTCCGCTCAAGGCCGAGCAGCTCGAGAAGGACGGCCTGGTGCAGTGGCCGATGGTGATGGGCGGCATCGTGCCGGTCGTCAACCTCGAGGGCGTGAAGCCGGGCGAGATGGTGCTGGACGGCGAGACGCTCGCCAACATCTATCTCGGCAAGATCACCAAGTGGGATGACGCCGCGATCAAGAAGCTCAACCCCAGCGTCAAGCTGCCGTCGGACGCGATCGCTGTCGTCCGCCGCTCCGACGGTTCGGGTACGACCTTCAACTTCACCTATTATCTCTCCGAGGCGAGCGCCGACTGGAAGAGCAAGATCGGCTTCAACACCGCGGTCGAGTGGCCGGTCGGCGTCGGTGCCAAGGGCAACGAGGGCGTGTCCGGCAACATCGGCCAGACCAAGAACTCGATCGGCTATGTCGAGTACGCCTATGCCAAGCAGAACAAGCTGACCTACACGGCCATGGTGAACAAGGCCGGCAAAACCGTGCAGCCGACCGTCGAGGCCTTCCAGGCCGCCGCCGCGAATGCCGATTGGACCAAGGCCCCCGGCTACTACGTGATCCTCGCCAACCAGCCCGGCGACAAGTCCTGGCCGATGACGGCCGCGACCTTCATCCTGATGCACAAGGAGCCGACCGACAAGGCCGCGTCCGCCGAGGCGATCAAGTTCTTCAAGTGGTCGTTCGAGAAGGGTGGCAAGATGGCCGAGGAGCTCGACTACATCCCGATGCCCGACAGCGTCGTGAAGCTGATCGAGAAGACCTGGTCTGCCGACATCAAGAGCTGAGCTGGACGTATCGAAAATTCCCCTCTCCCGGCCGCCGGGGGAGGGGTGCTACCGGGGTTGAGGCGTGTCCAAGGAACAGGGGGCGGAATTGGCAGAGATGGCGGTTCAGACCGAAGTCGGCGACATCGCGGCTGCTGCCGGGCCCTACGACCGGGCGCGCGCGCTCAGTGCCTTCAAGCTTGGCGACGTCACCTTTTACTGGATCACCCGGCTCGCCGCGATCTCGGTTCTGTTGATCCTCGGCGGCATCATCATCTCTCTCATCATCGGCGCCTGGCCGGCGATGAAGGCCTACGGCTTCGAATTCCTGTGGACGCGGCGCTGGGCGCCGTCGGCCGATCCGCCGGTGCTCGGGGCGCTCGGCCCGATCTACGGCACCCTGGTCACGTCCTTCATCGCGATGCTGATCGCGATTCCGGTGGGTCTCGGCATTGCGATCTTCCTCACCGAGCTGTGCCCGCAATGGCTGCGCCGTCCGATCGGCATTGCGATCGAGCTGCTCGCCGGCATTCCCTCGATCATCTACGGCATGTGGGGCTTCTTCGTTCTGGGCCCGTTCCTGGCCTACACGTTCCAGCCGTTCATGATCAATCTCTGCTCCGGCATCCCGGTGCTGCAGGACATCTTCGCCGGTCCGCCGTCCTATCTCAGTCTGTTCAATGCCTCGCTGATCCTGGCGATCATGGTGCTGCCCTTCATCACCTCGATCTCGGTCGACGTGTTCAAGACCGTGCCGCCGGTGCTGAAGGAGGCGGCCTACGGGGTCGGCTGCACCACCTGGGAGGTCGTACGCAGCGTCGTCATTCCCTACACCCGTGTCGGCGTCATCGGCGGCGTCATGCTGGCGCTGGGCCGTGCGCTCGGCGAAACGATGGCGGTGACCTTCATCATCGGCAACTCGTTCCGGATCTCATCGTCGATCTTCGCGCCGGGCACCACGATCTCGGCCGCCATTGCCTCTGAATTCCAGGAGAGTGACGGCCTGCACCAGTCGAGCCTGATCCTGCTCGGCCTGCTGCTGTTCGTGCTCACCTTCTTCGTGCTGGCGAGCGCGCGCCTGATGCTCATGCGGCTCCAAGCCAAGGCGGGAAAATAAGCCATGTCCAGCGCAGATTCGCTCACCACCGATACGCCGGTCAATCCGATCTATGCGCGCCGACGCCGCAGGGACATCGTGATCCGCGGCCTCTGCGTCGCCGCCGCGCTGTTCGGCGTCACCTGGCTGGCGCTGATCCTGTTCACGCTGTTCTATAACGGGCTTGCCGGCCTCAGCCTGCAGGTGTTTTCCGCCGACACCCCGCCGCCGGGCTCGAGCGAAGGCGGCCTGCGCAATGCCATCGTCGGCTCCCTGATCATGACGGTCATCGGCGTCGGCATCGGCGCGCCGCTCGGCCTGTTCGCCGGCACCTATCTGGCCGAGTACGGCCGCAACGACCGCCTGACCTCGGTGATCCGCTTCATCAACGACATCCTGCTGTCGGCGCCCTCGATCATCATCGGCCTGTTCATCTATGGCGCTGTCGTGGTGCCGATGGGCGGCTTCTCGGCGCTCGCAGGCTCGCTGGCGCTGGCGGTCATTGTCATCCCCGTGGTGCTGCGCACCACCGAGGACATGCTGCTGCTGGTGCCCAACCCGCTGCGTGAGGCGGCCTCGGCGCTCGGCCTGCCGCGATCGCTGGTGATCCGGCGCATCGCCTATCGCGCGGCGCGCTCGGGCCTGATCACCGGCGTGCTGCTGGCCACCGCCCGCGTCGCCGGCGAGACCGCGCCCTTGCTGTTCACTGCGCTGTCGAACCAGTTCTGGAGCCTCAACCTCTCCAAGACGATGGCCAACCTGCCCGTCACCATCAACAACTTCGTCCAGAGCCCCTATGCCTATTGGAAGCAGCTGGCCTGGAGCGGAGCCCTTCTGATCACTCTGGCCGTGCTCGCCCTGAATGTCAGTGCACGCATTCTCGGCGCCGAGAGGAACGCAAAATGACCGACCTGTCCGTATCCGTCAGCCAGCCCAATCCCGCCGCGCTGAACGGCAAGGTTTTGCCGGAAGCCCCCGCCAAGGTGACCGCGCGCAACCTGAACTTCTATTACGGCGATCACCACGCGCTGAAGAACATCAACCTGTCGCTGGGGACCAACCGCGTCACCGCGTTCATCGGCCCGTCCGGCTGCGGCAAGTCGACCCTGCTGCGCATCTTCAACCGGATGTACGATCTCTACCCGGGCCAGCGCGCCGTTGGCCAGCTCATGCTGGACAACACCAACATCCTCGATCCCAAGCTCGACCTCAACCTGCTGCGGGCCCGGGTCGGCATGGTGTTCCAGAAGCCGACGCCGTTCCCGATGACGATCTACGAGAACATCGCCTTCGGCATCCGGCTGTATGAGAAGATCTCCAAGTCGGAGATGGACGACCGGGTCGAGAAGGCACTGCGCGGCGGCGCGTTGTGGAACGAGGTCAAGGACAAGCTCAACGCTTCGGGCCTGTCGCTGTCAGGCGGCCAGCAGCAGCGGCTGTGCATTGCGCGCACCGTGGCGGTCCGGCCGGAGGTGATCCTGTTCGACGAGCCGTGCTCGGCGCTCGATCCGATCTCGACCGCCAAGGTCGAGGAGCTGATCCAGGAGCTCGCCGAAAACTATACGATCGCCATCGTGACGCATAACATGCAGCAGGCGGCGCGCGTCTCCGACAAGACCGCCTTCATGTATCTCGGCGAGCTGATCGAGTTCGACGACACCAGCAAGATCTTCACCTCGCCGAGCGATCGGCGGACCCAGGATTACATCACCGGCCGGTTCGGCTGACGCCGACGACATTGACTTCAGGAGATCATCATGGCCAGTGAACATACCGCCAAGGCGTTCGACAGCGATCTGCAGGATCTCACCCGGCTGGTGTCGGAAATGGGCGGCCTCGCCGAGCGTCTGATCGTCGATTCCGTCGATGCGCTGGTGCGGCGCGACATCGCACTCGGCCAGAAGGTGGTCGCCACCGACGCCGAGGTCGACAAGCTGCAGCGCATCATCGAGGAGCGCGCCGTTCTTACCATCGCCCGGCGACAGCCGATGGCGGTCGACCTGCGCGAGATCGTCGGTGCGATGCGGGTCGCCACCGATCTGGAGCGCATCGGCGATCTCGCCAAGAACATCGGCAAGCGCGTCGCGGCGCTGGAGAGCGACTTCCATCCGCTCAAGCTGATCCGCGGGCTCGAGCACATGACCGACCTGGTGCAGTCGCAGGTCAAGACGGTGCTGGACGCCTATGCCGCGCACGACCTGCCGGCGGCGATGACGGTGTGGAAGGGCGACGAGGAGGTCGACGCCATCTGCACCTCGCTGTTCCGCGAACTCCTGACCTACATGATGGAGGATCCGCGCAACATCTCGTTCTGCATCCATCTGATGTTCTGCGCCAAGAACATCGAGCGCATCGGCGATCACGCGACCAACATCGCGGAGACCGTCTTCTATATGATCGAAGGCCAGCAGATCATGGACAAGCGCCCGAAGGGCGACATGACGAGCTTCGCGACGACGATCCCCGGCAACTGAGAGAGACGGTTCTGACATGGGCGCCCGAATTCTGGTGGTGGAGGACGAGGAGGCGCTGACGACGCTCCTGCGCTACAACCTCGAGGCCGAAGGCTACGAGGTCGAGACGGTGGCGCGCGGAGACGAGGCCGACACACGGCTGAAGGAGCGCGTTCCCGATCTCGTCGTGCTCGACTGGATGCTGCCGGGCCTGTCCGGCATCGAGCTGTGCCGCCGCCTGCGGGCGCGGTCCGAGACCCGGCAATTGCCGATCATCATGCTCACCGCGCGCGGCGAGGAGAGCGAGCGCGTGCGCGGCCTCGCGACCGGCGCCGACGACTACATCGTCAAGCCGTTCTCGGTGCCGGAGCTGCTGGCGCGCGTGAAGGGCCTGCTGCGGCGGGCGAGCCCGGAGCGGCTGGCGACCGTGCTGTCCTATGGCGACATCGAGCTCGACCGCGAGAAGCGCCGCGTGGCGCGCTCGGGACGGCCGATCGATCTCGGCCCGACCGAATACCGCCTGCTCGAGTTTTTCCTGGAGCATCCCGGCCGCGTGTTCAGCCGTGAGCAGCTGCTCGACAGCGTCTGGGGCCGCGACATCTATATCGACGAGCGCACGGTCGACGTCCATATCGGCCGCCTGCGCAAGCTGCTCAATCCGGGCCGCGAGCAGGACCCGATCCGCACCGTGCGCGGCGCCGGCTATGCGCTCGATGATCGCTTCGCCAAGAGCGAGCAGGTGTAAGGGGCGATCGGGCGTGAGGATGAAGCAGGTGTGAGGCGCGAGGGGGCCCGATTGAGGAGATCGCGGTCCGCTTTCCGCCACGCCGCCGCCGTCTTGATCGTGTCTGCTTCGTGGCCCGTCACGATGTTTCGGTCCCAGCGGACGCCCTTGATCAAGACCATCATCATATCTCTAGCCGTCCTGCTCGGCAGCGCGGCGGGCGCCGCGGCCGCCGAGCTCGAAGACGCGGTCGCCGCGGCGGGAAACGGACAGCACGCCGCGGCGATGCGCCGCCTGCTGCCGCTGGCCGCCAAGGGCGATGCGCGGGCGCAGTTCGACGTCGGCTTCATGGAGGCCTTCGGCTGGGGCCAACCGCGCAACCCCGCCGAGGCGCTGGCGTGGTATCGCAAGGCCGCCGATCAGGGCCTCGCCGTCGCCCAGCATTATCTCGGCATCGCCTATGTCAACGGCGAAGGTGTCGCGAGCAATTATGGCGAAGCCGGCCGCTGGTTCAGCCGCGCGGCAGCGCAGGGCTTTGCCCAGTCGCAATACATGCTGGGCCTGATGCTGCTCGACGGTCGCGGCGTGCAGCAGGACGTCGTGCAGGGCTACGCCTGGCTGGTGATGGCGGGTCGCAGCGGCGTGCGATCGGCCCGCCGCGACGTGCAGCGGGTCAAGCTGACGGAGCCGCAGCGCGTCCAGGCCCAGAGCGCCATTGCGGCCTGGCGGCCGAAGCCGGAATCGGCGGAGGCGGGCGTCGCCGCTCCGCGTCCGGAGCAACTGCTCGGGCTCGACCGCCACATCGGAGAGGTCGTCGATCCCACCTCGTGGCCGGCGTCGTCGATCGGCGTCGTCACCGTCGCGCAATACTCGACCGGCGGCTGGTGCACCGGCACGCTGGTCGCGGCGCGCGTCGTGCTCACCGCCGCGCATTGCGTGTTCAACGGCGTCGCGCAGGTCAGCCCCGGCAATGTCCGCTTCCTGGCCGGCATGAACAGGGGCACGCCGGCGGCATCGTCGGTCGCCGACAAGCTGATCGTGGCGCCGGACTTCGTCCCGACCCGGCACGACAGATGGTCGCTCGACCGCTCGCCCGCCGATTGGGCGCTGATCGTGCTGAAGGATGCGCTGCCGTCGAAGCCGGTCGCGGTCAAGGCGCTGACGCGCGAGGAACTGCAGGCTGCGACCACCGCCGGAACCATCTCAGAGATCGGGTACGGTCAGGAGCGGCGCTACTCGCCGACCGGCCAGCGCAATTGCAGCGCCGGCATGACCAGCGATGCCCGTCTGCTGACGGTGCATTGCCTCGCCAATTTCGGCTATTCGGGCTCGCCGATCCTGGCCGAGGTCGGCGGCACGCCGGCCGTGGTCGGCATCTTCTCGGCGTTCCACGAGGAGACCCGGCTGATGTTCGCCGCGCCCGCAAGCCAGTTCGAGGCCGTCGTGCGGCGCGAGATTGCGGCGCAGAGTGCCTCGGCGCGGTGAAGGGGGAGGGGACGAGAGAGGTCCCGCCGCTGGTCACGATCTGTGCGCGACTGGATAGCGGGTTGCCAAGCGAGCGGGCGATCCGGCAAGTGCAGCCGATTTTTTCCTGTAGCTTTCGCCTGCAGCGGGGCTTTACCGAACTGGCCTGGCTCTTGCTATAGTTCGAGTATGACGATTGTTCCAATTGATCATCCTCGTGCCCCGCGGCTGCTGTGGTGGCGGTCGCAGCCCGGCAGGACCGTTGCGCTCGTCGCCTGGCTGGTCGCGGCCAATGCGCTGGCCTGGGCCTGGGCATTCGCGCTCTACGCCGACCGGCCCGCCATCGTCGGCACCGCGATGCTGGCCTGGCTGCTCGGACTGCGCCATGCCGTCGATGCGGACCACATCGCGGCGATCGACAATGTGGTGCGGAAGCTCGTGCAGGACGGTCGCGCCCCGCGCGCCGCCGGCCTCTATTTTGCGCTCGGCCATTCCAGCGTCGTCGTCATCGCCACCATCGTGGTGAGCCTGGTGGCCGGCGCAGATCTGTTGAGTGAGGACAGCGCCATCCGTGCGATCGGCGGCACCATCGGCACCTCGGTCTCCGCAGGCTTCCTGCTGCTGATCGCCTTCGCGAATCTGGTGCTGTTCGTGAACCTCTGGCGCCGCCCATCCCACCCCCATTCCGACATGGACGCCGCCGGTAGCGCCGGGCGGGGCCTGCTCATTCGTCTGCTGCGGCCGGTGCTCCGCGTCGTCTCCCGCGCCTGGCACATGTACCCGCTCGGCTTCCTGTTCGGCCTGGGCTTCGACACCGCCAGCGAAATCGGGCTGCTCAGCCTGTCGGCGACCGAGGCGGCGCGCGGGGCGAGCCTGGCGCATGTGCTGGTATTCCCGGCGCTGTTCGCCGCGGCGATGGCCACCGTCGACACCGCCGACAGCATGCTGATGGCCGGCGCCTATCGCTGGGCGCTCACGGATCCCGCGCGCAAGCGGCGCTACAATCTGGTCATCACCGGCGCCTCGGTCGCGATCGCGCTGGTGATCGGCGGCGTCGAGGCGGTCGCGCTGCTGACGCCCCGGCTTGGCTTCACCGGCGGATGGGCCGAGGTCGTCACTGCGCTGGGCGATGATCTCGCCAACCTCGGGATCGTCGCCATCGGACTGTTCGGCCTGATCTGGGCGGGTGCCATGCTGCTTGGCCGCCGTCCGGGCGGTTCCGAGGATGCGCCGGGTGAGGAGCTTGCCAGCGTTCGCGCCGGGGCGCTAAACCCGAGGGCGAAATAGGATCGAGCGCGCGGGTACGAATGATGGCCGGCTCGGACGAAATGACCAGGATGCTGTGGCTGCAGGGCGCGAGCTGCGGCGGCTGCACGATGTCGATCCTGGAAAGCGGTGCGTCCGGCTGGTTCGATGAGCTGCGCCAGTCCGGCATTGACCTCATCTGGCATCCCTCCGTCAGCGAGCAGACCGGAGACGAGGTCGTGGAGCTACTGGAGGCGATCCGCGACGGTCGCGAGCGGCTCGATCTGCTGGTGCTCGAAGGCTCGGTGGCGCGCGGACCTGGTCAGACCGGCCGCTTCAACATGCTCGCCGGCACCAACCGCTCGATCTATCATTGGCTGCTCGATCTGGCGCCGCTGGCCGACTACGTCGTCGCCGTCGGCAGCTGCGCGGCCTATGGCGGCATTCCTGCTGCCGGCATCAACCCGACCGACGCGGTCGGATTGCAGTTCGAGGGCAGTGACATCGGCGGCGCGCTCGGCGCGGGATTCCGCTCGAAACGCGGGCTGCCGGTGATCAACGTCGCAGGCTGCGCGCCGCATCCGGGCTGGATGATGGAAAGCCTGCTGGCGCTCACCTCGGGCGATCTGACGGCAGACGGCCTCGACGCAGTCGGCCGTCCGACCTTCATCGCCAATCACCTGGCTCATCACGGCTGCTCGCGCAACGAGTTCTACGAGTTCAAGGCGAGCGCAGAGACGATGTCCGAGCGCGGCTGCCTGATGGAGCATCTCGGCTGCCGGGCGACGCAGGCGGTCGGCGATTGCAATCAGCGCTCCTGGAATGGCGGCGGCTCCTGCACCAAGGGCGGGTACGCCTGCATCGCCTGCACCTCGCCGGGCTTCGAGAGCACGCAGAACTATCTGGAGACGGCGAAGCTCGCGGGCATTCCCGTAGGCCTTCCGACCGACATGCCGAAAGCCTGGTTCGTGGCGCTCGCCGCGCTGTCGAAATCGGCCACGCCGCGCCGCGTACGGGTCAATGCGACGGCGGATCACGTCGTGGTGCCGCCGGGCCGGGCCAGTGACAAGCGCCGTCCATGACGCGGATCACGGTCGGACCGTTCAATCGTGTCGAAGGCGACCTCGAGGTCAGGCTCGATATCGAGAGCGGCCGCGTCACCAGGGCGGAAGTGACGGCGCCGCTCTATCGCGGCTTCGAGCAGATCCTGGAGGGGCGGCCGCCGCTGGACGCGCTGGTGATCGCACCGCGAATCTGCGGCATCTGCTCGGTGTCGCAATCGATCGCCGCCGCCGCCGCGTTGCGCCAGGCCATGGGCATTGCGGCAGCGCCAAACGGCATCCTCGCGGCCAACATTGCCCATGCGGCCGAGAACGCGGCGGACCATCTGACGCATTTCTACATCTTCTTCATGCCGGACTTCGCCCGCGACGCCTACGTCGCGCACGCTTGGCATTCGGCTGCGGCCGAGCGTTTCGCGGCGACGAAGGGCAGCGCTGCTCGCCAAGCGTTGCCGGCGCGCGCGCGGCTGCTCGAGATCATGGGCCTGATCGCCGGCAAATGGCCGCACAGTCTTGCCTTCCAGCCGGGCGGGACCACGCGCGCGATCGAGCTCGGCGAGCGCGTGCGCCTCAACGCGATCGCGGCGTCGTTTCGCGGTTTTCTTGAACGCGCCGTGTTTGCCGACAGGCTGGAGAATGTGCTCGCCTTGTCGACGTCGGACGAGCTCGACCGTTGGCGCGAGGGCCGCGCCGGCGACTTCGCGCATTTCCTGCGCATCGCCGACGCGCTCGATCTGGCGCATCTTGGCCCGGGCTCCGGCCTGCTGATGAGTTTCGGCGCTTATCACGAGTCTGACAGTGCGCACTTCCGCGCCGGGCTTCGCACCCGCGATGGAACGACCGAAGCGCTGCCGTCGAATCGGATCACGGAGGACGTGTCGCACGCCTGGATGCGTGCGACCTCGCTCGATCCGGCCGAGAGCCGGACCGAGCCCGACGCCGACAAGCCCGACGCCTATAGTTGGTGCAAGGCGCCGCGGCTTGCGGGAGAACCGGTCGAGGTCGGCGCTCTCGCAAGGCAGGCCATCGACGGTCAGCCGTTGATCTCCGCGCTGCTCGCGGGCGGTCGCGGCAATGTCCGCAATCGTGTCATCGCCCGGCTGATCGAGACCGCGCGCCTCGCGCTGGCGATCGAGCATTGGATCAAGGCACTGCGTCTCAACGAGCCGTTCTGCGACAACAGCGCAAGTACGGCCGACGGCAATTTCGTCGGGCTCGTGGAAGCTGCGCGCGGCAGCCTGGGCCACTGGCTCGCGGTGCGCTCCGGCCGCATCGAGCGCTATCAGATCATCGCGCCGACCAGCTGGAATTTCTCTCCGCGCGACGCGGATGGGATAGCCGGTCCGCTCGAACAGGCGCTGGTCGGCACCGAGGTCGGCGATGCCGGCGCTCGTGCGGTCGGCATCCAGCACGTCGTGCGGTCGTTCGATCCGTGCATGGTCTGCACGGCGCATTAAGCGCGCTGCACACAGTAAGGCAGCAAGCGGAAACAAGCTTGTCGGTGCAAAGCGCGTGATTTCCGATTATCGCGCGCGATCCGCTGTCGAAGCCTTAGCCGCTGCGGCCTCACTGCTTCAAGCATCTGGAATCATTATGATTCAAATCCAGGGATGATGCTGGCCCGCATCTTGCTGTCCTTCTCGCCAGAACGCGATCACACGATCGCCAACGCGATATCAGGGGGAGGACTCATGGGCGCGGCAACGGAAACTTTTTACAGCGTCATCCGGCGTCAGGGCATCACGCGGCGCAGCTTTCACAAATTCTGCAGCCTGACGGCGACGAGCCTCGGGCTCGGGCCGGTCGCGGCGAGCCGCATCGCCAATGCGCTGGAGACCAAGCCGCGCACGCCGGTCATCTGGATGCACGGGCTCGAATGCACCTGCTGCTCGGAGAGCTTCATCCGCTCGGCGCATCCGCTGGTGAAGGATGCCGTGCTGTCGATGATCTCGCTCGACTATGACGACACCATCATGGCGGCGGCCGGCCACCAGGCCGAGGCCATCCTCGAAGAGACGCGCGCGAAGTACAAGGGACAGTACATTCTCGCGGTCGAGGGCAATCCGCCGCTGAACGAAGGTGGCATGTTCTGCATCGACGGCGGCAAGCCGTTCGTCGAGAAGCTGAAGATGATGGCCGAGGACGCGATGGCGATCATCGCCTGGGGCGCTTGCGCCTCCTGGGGCTGCGTGCAGGCGGCGAAGCCGAATCCGACGCAGGCGACGCCGATCGACAAGGTCATAACCAACAAGCCGATCATCAAGGTGCCGGGCTGCCCGCCGATCGCCGAGGTCATGACCGGCGTCGTCACCTTCATCACCACCTTCGGCAAGCTGCCAGAGCTCGACCGCCAGGGCCGGCCGAAGATGTTCTACTCACAGCGCATCCACGACAAGTGCTATCGCCGGCCGCATTTCGACGCCGGCCAGTTCGTCGAGGAGTGGGACGACGAGGCGGCGCGCAAGGGCTACTGCCTCTACAAGATGGGCTGCAAGGGCCCCACCACCTACAACGCCTGCTCGACGGTGCGATGGAATGGCGGCGTATCGTTCCCGATCCAGTCGGGTCATGGCTGCATCGGCTGTTCGGAGGACGGCTTCTGGGACAAGGGCTCGTTCTACGACCGCCTCACCAACATCAAGCAGTTCGGCATCGAGCACAACGCCGACCAGGTCGGCATGGTGGCCGCGGGCACGGTAGGTGCGGCGGTCGCAGCGCATGCGGCGGTCACGGCGGTCAAGCGTCTCGCGACCAAACGCGACGACGCCAAGGAAAACGCCAAGCAAGATCATTGATCGAATTCAGGACAGGCAACGATGGGCATCCAGACTCCCAACGGCTTCAATCTCGACAATTCCGGCAAGCGCATCGTCGTCGATCCGGTCACCCGCATCGAGGGACATATGCGGGTCGAGGTCAACGTCGATTCCGACAACGTGATCCGCAATGCGGTCTCCACCGGCACGATGTGGCGCGGTATCGAGGTGATCCTCAGGAACCGCGATCCGCGCGACGCCTGGGCCTTCACCGAGCGGATCTGCGGCGTCTGCACCGGAACGCACGCGCTCACATCGGTGCGCGCGGTCGAGAACGCCCTCGGCATCACCATTCCGGAGAATGCCAACTCCATTCGTAACCTCATGCAGCTTGCGCTGCAGGTGCACGACCACGTCGTGCATTTCTATCATCTGCACGCATTGGACTGGGTCGACGTGGTCTCGGCGCTCTCGGCCGATCCAAAGGCGACGTCGACCTTGGCGCAGTCGATCTCGAGCTGGCCGCTGTCGTCGCCCGGCTATTTCAGGGACCTGCAGACCCGTCTCAAGAAGTTCGTCGAGTCCGGCCAGCTCGGTCCGTTCAAGAACGGATATTGGGGCAGCAAGGCCTACAAGCTGCCGCCTGAGGCCAATCTGATGGCCGTGGCACACTATCTGGAGGCACTCGATTTCCAGAAGGAGATCGTCAAGATCCACACCATCTTCGGCGGCAAGAATCCACATCCGAACTGGCTGGTGGGCGGCGTGCCGTGTCCGATCAACATCGACGGCACCGGCGCGGTCGGCGCCATCAACATCGAGCGGCTGAATCTCGTCTCGTCGATCATCGATCGCCTGATCGAGTTCAACGAGCTGGTCTATCTTCCCGACGTGGCCGCGATCGGCTCGTTCTACAAGGACTGGCTCTACGGCGGCGGCCTGTCCGGCAAGAGCGTGCTCGCCTATGGCGACGTGCCCGAGCATGCCAACGACTACTCGGCCAAGAGCCTGAAGCTGCCGCGCGGTGCGATCATCAACGGCAATCTGTCGGAGGTGTTTCCGGTCGATCATGCCAATCCGGACGAGATCCAGGAGTTCGTGGTTCACTCCTGGTACAAGTATCCCGACGAGACCAAGGGGCTGCATCCCTGGGACGGCATCACCGAGCCGAACTACGTGCTCGGTCCGAATGCCAAGGGCACCAAGACGGACATCAAGGAGCTCGACGAGGGCGGCAAATATTCCTGGATCAAGGCGCCGCGTTGGCGCGGCCACGCTATGGAGGTCGGGCCGCTCGCACGCTGGGTCGTCGGCTATGCGCAGAACAAGGCGGAGTTCAAGGACCCGGTCGACAAGTTCCTGAAGGATCTCGACCTGCCTCTGACGGCGCTGTTCTCGACGCTCGGCCGCACCGCGGCGCGCGCGCTGGAATCGGTCTGGGCCGGACGGCAGATGCGCTACTTCCAGGACAAGCTGATCGCCAACATCAAGGCCGGCGACAGTTCGACGGCGAATGTCGACAAATGGAAGCCGGAGAGCTGGCCGAAGGAGGCCAAGGGCGTCGGCTTCACCGAGGCGCCGCGCGGCGCGCTCGCGCACTGGATCAAGATCAAGGACACCAAGATCGACAACTACCAGTGCGTCGTGCCGACGACCTGGAACGGCTCGCCGAGGGATCCCAAGGGCAACATCGGCGCATTCGAGGCGTCGCTGATGAACACCCCGATGGCCAATCCCGAGCAGCCGCTGGAGATCCTGCGCACGATCCATTCCTTCGATCCGTGCCTGGCCTGCTCGACGCACGTCATGAGTCCGGATGGCCAGGAGCTGGCCAAGGTCAAGGTCAGGTAGCACGGGGAGCAGGGTCATGATGGATGCAGTTGCACGCCCGCCCGAGTCGGGGACGGACATCGCCGCGATCGCAGCCGACGCCGCCGGCGAGCATGCGGTCGGCCGGCCCACGGTCTATGTCTACGAAGCGCCCGTGCGCATCTGCCACTGGGTCAACGCGTTCGCGATCATCGTTCTGATGATCACCGGCTATCTGATCGGATCACCGCTGCCGACAGTGTCGGGGGAGGCGTCGGCGAATTTCGTGATGGGCTACATCCGCTTTGCCCATTTCGCGGCCGGACAGGTGCTGGCGGTGTTCTTCCTCGCCCGCATCTTCTGGGCTTTCGTCGGCAACCACCACTCCCGGCAGATCTTCTACATTCCGGTGCATCGCAAGCAATTTTGGAAGGAGGTGCTGCACGAGATCCGCTGGTACGCGTTCCTGGAGCGTGAGCCGAAGATGTATGTCGGCCACAATCCGCTGGCGCAGACGGCGATGTTCACCGGCTTCACGCTGTTCGTGACCTTCATGATCGTCACCGGCTTTGCGCTCTATTCGGAAGGCACCGGGATCGACAGCTGGCAGCACAAGCTGTTCGGCTGGGTATTCGCCATCTGGCCGAACAGCCAGGACGTCCATACCTGGCATCATCTCGGGATGTGGGCGCTGGTCACCTTCGTGATGGTGCACGTCTATGCCGCCATTCGCGAAGACATCATGTCGCGCCAGAGCATCATCTCCTCGATGATCTCGGGCGAGCGGCAGTTCCGCGACTGACAGAGGGGGGCCGGCATGGTCGATGAGCGCGGGCGCGACCGCATTCTGGTGCTCGGGATCGGCAACATTCTCTGGGCTGACGAAGGCTTCGGTGTGCGGGTGGTGGAGGAATTCCACCGCCGCTTCACCGTGCCCGACAACGTCACGATCCTCGATGGCGGCACGCAGGGACTCTACCTCGTCAACTATGTCGAGGAAGCCGACAGCCTGATCGTGTTCGACGCCATCGACTACGGCCTCGTGCCGGGCGAGCTCAAGCTGGTCCGGGACGACGAGGTGCCGCGCTTCACCGGCGCCAAGAAGATGAGCCTGCACCAGACGGGCTTCCAGGAAGTGCTGAGCGCGGCCGACCTGCTCGGCCGTTATCCGCAACGGCTTGCGCTGATCGGCTGCCAGCCGCTCGACCTCGAGGATTGGGGCGGGCCGCTGACCGCGCCTGTCCTCGCGCAGATCGGGCCGTCGATCGAGCTGGCCTGCGCCCTGCTGGCGGAATGGGGCGCACCCGCCGTGCCGCGGCGTGAACCGCTCGCCGGCGACGAACGCCTGCTTGCGAACGACATCGACCATCACAGCTACGAGCTGCGGGCGCGCCCGGCCGAGTGACCGCGCCGCGAGGAAATCCGCCATGTGTCTTGGCCTGCCGATGACAATCCTCGAGACCGATGGCGTCTCGGCACTGTGCAGCTTCGACGGCGAGGAGCGCCGCGTCTCGGTGCTGTTGCTGTCGAACCCGCCGGTGGGGGCCAAGGTGCTCGTCTATATCGACAACGCCGTTCGCCTGCTCGATGACGAAGAAGCGCGGCTGATCGGTGAGGCGCTGCGCGGCCTGCAGGCGGCCGTGAACGGCGAGAATTGCGATGACTTCTTCGCGGATCTGATCGGGCGCGAGCCGGAGCTGCCGGAGCATTTGCGGTAGCGGCGTGATGCCCTCGGGCAGCGCCGGATTGCTGATAACAGAATTTCCATAGATGAAGTAAGTTTGCAGGCTTTCTCTGGAAAGCATCTTTCCGATTTCTTGCGCAATCCTTAGTTGCAATAAAAACCGAATATGTTTCAATGTCTTGGATGCTACCGGCCCCGCGTGGGTGTCTGGCACGTCGATTGCTGATCATGGGGAATATGGCAACGATAACTGGTCAGGGAGAAACACCGATGGAAATGCAGCAGCGTGACCCCGCGCGCGCGCGAGGCGGGTTGCCGGAGGTCGATACCGGCACCGTCGATGCCTTTCTCGCCGAGGCTGATTGCGCCGGGCTTGTCGCCGTGCTGCTGTCGGCCGGGGATCCCGCGCGATTTCCGGAGGCGCTGGACGTGGCCATCGTGCTGCCGGAGCTGATCACGGCGTTTCAGGGCCGGCTGCGTGGCGCGATCATCGCGCGCGACGCGGAGGCCGAGCTCGGGGCGCGATTTGGCGTGCGCGTGCAGCCGAGCCTGATCCTGTGCCGCGGCGCGGAGACGCTTGGCCTGATCGCCAAGATCCAGGACTGGTCTGTCTATGTCGACCGCATCTCGCGGCTGATCGACCGGCCGCAGGGCGCGACGGCGGCGGTCGTCGCCAGCATCGTCCCAGTCCATCAGCCTGCGGGAGTCGAGCGATGAAGCCGGGATTCTGGATCGCGCCTGAAGGAGCCGAGGAGCCGGTCAACATCTTTCCGATCGGCGAAGAGGCGCTCGATACCTCCCACAAGGGGCTGACCGCTTCCGGAGCGCTGGCCAAGCTGGCCTCGCTCGACTCGGAGGCGCTGGCGCGGAGCTGCCCGCGCGCGGTCGAATTGCTGTCGACGATTGCATCCGCCATCGCGGCGCAGACTGCCGGCGCACCGACGCAATTATTCCGTCTCGAAGGCCTCAACGATCTCGAGCGGCGGCTGATCGACGACGTGCTGGGCGAGGGCGAGGTCGCGGGCGTCGTGGCTCTTCCCGACGGGACGCTGGCTCAAATCCAGGAATCGGTGCTCGCCGGCATCTGGCGGGTGCGGCTGGAAGCGGATGAGCGCCACGACTACATCGAGGTCGGCGCCGTGCCGGAGATCGTGTCGCGCGCCGCCGCCGATCTGACCGCGGGTGACATCGTGATCGGCCCTGTGCCCGAGGGCACGATGAACGCGCTGCCGGTGCTCGCCGAGATCCGCGAGCGCGCGCTGTCCTGGCGACCGGGCCAGCGCTCGCAGACCATCAACTTCACGCTGCTGCCGATGAGCCCGGCCGACATGAGTTTCCTGCAGCAGACGCTCGGCAACGGCCCGATCCAGTTGATGTCGCGCGGCTACGGCACCTGCCGCGTGCTCGCGACCGGCATCCGCCATGTCTGGTCGGTGCAGTTCTTCAACGCCATGGATACGATCATTCTCGACACCCTCGAAGTCGGCGGCGTGCCTGTGGTCGCGCTCGCCGCGGCTGAGGATTTCGAGGATTCGGCCGAGCGCCTGACCCAGATCATCGAGGCCTATTTCACATGAGCGGCGGCTTCGAGAATTTCGGTGTCCGCAGTGATCTCGCTGATGACGTGTTGCTGGAGTGCGGCATCTGCTGGACGCGCTACGATCCGGCCGAAGGTGACGGCGTCGCGCAGATTCCGCCGGGGACGCCGTTCGCGGCGCTGCCGGACGACTGGCATTGCCCGAACTGCGATGCGCCGAAAGCCAAGTTCATGGTGGTCGAGCCATGAGCGCTGAGGCGGCCGGGCAGGGCACGTCTGACGTCACGCCGGTCGCGTGGGGCGAGCGTCTCGCCGGCTTCTATCGCGAGATCGGCGCGCGTGCGATGCGCGATCTGCCGATCTATCACGACGCGCTCGACGTCGAGGCGATTGGATTTTCGGTTGTCGAGGGCCGCATCCTCGGCATTGTCGTCACGCCGTGGTTCATGAACGTGGTCACTCCGGCCGCCCAGGGCTCCGCGGGATCCGTCGTCAAGATCGTGCTTCCGGCCGGCTCGTTCGAGTTCACGATCGGTGATATCGCCGGGATCGGGCGGATCGCGAGCTGCTCGCTGTTCTCGCCGATGTTCGAGTTCGCGGACATGGCCGCGGCGCGTGCGGCGGCTGAGGCCGCGCTGGCCGCGCTGATGACGGCGCCGGAGGATGACCTGTCGTCCGAACGCGCTGCGAAGGCGTCGAGCACGATCGATCGCCGGGCGTTCCTGCGTGGGACCCTTTCCGAGGGCCGCGCATGACCCTCACGTTCCGCAACCGCATCGACGTCACGCTGTCGGTCGCTGATCAGCTGATCGTCGGCGTCGACATTCAGCCGCGCACGCGGCCGCCGCTGGAACGGCTGTTCGCCGGCAAGCCGGCCGAGATGCTGCTTGCGGCCCTGCCGCGGCTGTTCTCGCTGTGCGCCGGTGCACACCAGGTCGCGCTGCTCTCGGCGCTGGAGGCGGCCCGCGGCGAGCAGGCTGCGCCGTCGACGCGCCATCGTCGGATCCAGGCCGTGCTGGCGGAACGCTTCGCCGAACTCATGCGCGGTCTGCTGATTGCTTCAATGGCGGACAATCGCAGTGTCGCGCAGCCGGTGCAACGGCTGTTGCAGGCGATCGCCTCGCTGCAGACGCCTTCCGACGCTGATGCCCCGCAGCAATCTCGCGCTGCAACCTTGTCTCAAATCAAGATGGGCATGGTGGCTCTGGGCATAGGCTGGCCAGCGGAGCCGGTTCTGCCGGGAACTCCGCTTGCATCGATGATGGACGCGGCCCGGAAGGCCGCCGATGATGGAGGATGGAGCCACATGCCGGCCGAGCACGACATCCTGTCGGCCGCCGATGATGGCGCCATCGTCACGTTATTGATCGACGTGGGATCTGCCTTTGCTGAGGCTCCCGAACTTGACGGCCGCGTTCCGGAGACCGGAGTCTGGGCCCGCTATGCGGAGCGCCATCAGTTGGCATCAGCCGGCCCCGTCGAACGCCTCTCAGCCAAGATCGCTGAGATTGCCGAGCTGCTCCGCTTGATCGAGGCGGGTGAGGCGGAGGCCGCCGCGGCCGACCCGCATGCCGTCGCAAGCTACGGGCTTGGCCCGCGGCGCGGCGCCGCCGCGGTCGAATGCGCGCGCGGCCGGCTGCATCACGCGATCGAGCTGGATGCGCACGGCACGGTCTCGCGTTTCGAGTATCTGGCGCCGACGGAATGGAACTTTCACCCGCGCGGTCCTGTCGTGAGGAGCCTCACGGGAGTTGCGCTGCGCGGCACCGTCGATCGCCACGCCGTCCATACGATGGTCGGATCGTTCGATCCCTGCGTCGGCTATCACCTGGCGTTCCGGGGGATGGCCGATGCATGAAATGGCGCTGTGCGAAGGCATCGTCGAGATCGTCGAGCAGGAGGCACGCAAGGGCGCCTTCTCCACGGTGAAGACCGTATGGTTGGAGATCGGTGCGCTCAGCCATGTCGCGCCGGAGGCGCTGCGATTCTGTTTCGAGGCGGTGACCGCGAAGACCCTGTTGCAGGGGGCAGCGCTCGAGATCATCGAACAGCCGGGCACGGCATGGTGCCTGGGCTGCTCGCGCAGCATCGAGATCAGCCAACGCTATCAGCCTTGTCCGGTCTGCGGCAGTCATCAGCTGCAGGTCACGGGCGGTGAGGACATGCGGGTCAAGGAGCTGGAGGTCGAGTAATGTGCACGGTGTGTGGCTGCAGTGACGGCAAGTCCTCCATCGAGACCGGTGATCATGATCACGATCACGGCGAGCATCATCATGCTCATGGACATGATCACAGCCATGATCAGTCCGGACATCATCACCATTACGGCCATCATGATCACGAGCATGGTCACCATCACGATGATCACCATCATGATCACGGTCGCGCGCATGATCATCATCATGATCATGCTGCCGACCACGTCGACTGTTCGGCCAATCCGGCCGGACAGGAGGTTGCCGGTCTCTCCAGCGGGCGCATCATCCAGATCGAACGCGACATTCTCGGCAAGAACAACCGGCTCGCGGCAGAAAACCGCGCGCGCTTCGCCGCGCATGACGTGCTGGCATTCAATTTCGTCTCCAGCCCAGGCGCCGGCAAGACCTCGCTGCTGGTGCGCGCCGTCTCCGATCTCAAGCAGAGCCGGCCCGTCGCGGTGATCGAGGGCGACCAGCAGACCTCCAACGATGCCGAGCGCATCCGCGCCACCGGCGTGCCGGCGATCCAGATCAACACCGGCAAGGGCTGTCATCTCGACGCGGCCATGGTCGGCGAAGCCTTTGGCCGGCTGCCGTCATTGCGCGGCGGGCTGCTGTTCATCGAGAATGTCGGCAACCTCGTCTGTCCGGCCGCCTTCGATCTCGGCGAAGCTTGCAAGATCGTCGTGTTCTCGACCACCGAGGGCGAAGACAAGCCGCTCAAATATCCCGACATGTTCGCGGCATCATCGCTGATGCTGATCAACAAGATCGATCTGGCGCCGGTGCTCGATTTCGATCTTGCGCAGACGATCGAATATGCCCGCCGCGTCAATCCGAAGATCGAGGTGCTGACGATCTCCGCGAAGACAGGCGAGGGCCTTTCTGCGTTCTACGCCTGGATCAGGAAGCAGTCTGAGCGGATGCGGGCGAGCGCAGCGAACGCGGTGCGGGGATGAACACGCCCGGCCGGACATCGGCGGCGAACCATGCGCGCCTCAGGCTCCGCGTCCGCGGCGCCGTGCAGGGCGTCGGCTTTCGTCCCTATGTCCACGGCCTGGCCACGCGCCATCGGCTCGGCGGCTTCGTCGCCAATGACGCTGATGGCGTGCTGATCGAGGTCGAGGGCGACGAGGTCGCTGACTTCGTCGCGGCGCTGCCGCAGCAGGCGCCGCCGCTGGCCCGCATCGACGACATCGCCGTCGAGCCGATCGTGGCCGATTGCAGCACGGGCTTCCGGATCGCCCAGAGCACGGGCGGGCGCGTCACGACGCGGATCGTGCCCGACGCCGCCACCTGTGACGCGTGCCTGGCCGAGCTGTTCGATCGCAATAGCCGCTTCCATCTCTATCCCTTCGTCAACTGCACCCATTGCGGCCCGCGCTTCACCATCGCCGAGCGCCTGCCTTACGATCGCGCGTCCACTTCGATGAAGCGCTTTCCGATGTGCGAGGCGTGCCGGTCCGACTACGAAGATCCCGCCGGGCGCCGCTTTCATGCCGAAGCGATCTCTTGTCCGCGCTGCGGTCCGCAGCTCAGCCATGGCATCGATGATATCGCAGCCGTGCTCGCGAATGGCAGGATCGTGGCCATCAAGGGTCTCGGTGGCTATCAGCTGCTGTGCGACGCCCGGGATGAGCAGGCCGTCCAGCGGCTGCGCGCGCGCAAGCAGCGCGATGGCAAGCCGTTCGCCGTGATGCTCGCTACGGTCGACGCTGCAACCGAGATTGCCGAGATTGATGCGCCTGCGCGCGCGCTGCTGGAGCAGGTGGCGCGACCGATCGTGCTGCTGCGCTCGCGCCAACGTGTCGCGTCCTCGGTCGCACCGGGCCTTTCGAAGATCGGCGTGTTGCTGCCGCTCGCACCGCTGCATCATCTGATCTTCCATGCGCTGGAGGCGCGCCGGCCGGCCGCTGATGGACCATGGGCGGTGGTCTGCACCAGCGCCAATCCAAGTGGCGAGCCGCTGCTGACCGACAATGACGAGGCGCGCGCGGACCTCGCCGACATTGCGGATCTGATCGTCACCCACGATCGCGACATCGTCATCCGCGCCGACGATTCCGTGCTTGCTGTCGTGGCCGGCGTTCCCCGCTTCGTCAGGCGCGCGCGCGGCTATGTTCCGGAGCCGATCCGGCTCGCGCGCGCCATGCCGCCGGTGCTCGCGGTCGGCGCTCAGCTGAAGGCGACGGTGACGGTGACGCGCGGCGACGAGGCATTCGTGTCGCAGCATCTCGGCGATCTCGACACTGGGGCTGCGATCCGCTTCTTCGAGGAGACGATCGCGCATCTCACCTCCATCCTGGACGTCGAGCCGGTCGCGATCGCGCATGACCTGCACCCGGACATGGCGTCGACGCGGTTCGCGCTGGCACACGGTCTGCCGACGCTGCCGGTGCAGCATCACCATGCGCATGCGGCCTCGGTCATGGCCGAGCATGGCGTGACCAGCCCCGCCCTCGCGCTGGTGCTGGATGGCTATGGCTATGGCAGCGATGGCGGCGCCTGGGGCGGTGAGTTGCTGTCGTGCGACGGAGCGGGCTTCCAGCGCCTCGGCCATCTCGCTCCATTGAAGATGCCGGGCGGCGACCGGGCCGCACGGGAGCCGTGGCGGATGGCGGCTTCCGTGCTGCACGATATTGGTCGCGGTGACGAAATCGGGTGGCGTTTTGCGACCCAGCCGCAGGCGCGAAACATGCCGATGCTGCTGGATCGTGCCGATGCCGCGGTCACCAGCAGTGCCGGCCGGTTGTTCGATGCCGTGGCCGGCCTGCTCGGTGTCAACACGGTGCAGAGCTACGAAGGCGAGGCGGCGATGAAGCTGGAGGCGCTGGTGCGCGAACCGGCGGCGCTGGAGCGCGGCTGGACCATTGCCGATGGCGTGCTGTCGCTGCGGCCGCTGCTCGCGCATCTGATCGCGCGAGATCTCGACGCCGTCGCGGCGGCGGAGCTGCTTCACGGCACCTTGGCCGCGGCCTGCGTCGACTGGACCGTGAGAGCATCGCGCGCGACCGGCATCGGCACGATCGTGCTGAGCGGCGGCTGCTTCCTCAATGCGCATCTGGCCGAACAGATCGTGCGCGGCTGCCGTTCCGCGGGCCTCGACCCGCTGCTGCCGCGCCGGCTGCCGCCCAATGATGGCGGCCTCAGCCTCGGGCAGGCCTGGGTGGCGGGTCTGCATCTCACGCAAAACAATATGGTGTCTGGAGGGACCGTCTGATGTGCCTGGCCATTCCTGCCGAGGTGATCAAGCTCTTGCCTGACGACATGGCGATCGTCTCGATCGACGGCGTCAGCAAGGAGGTCTCGATCGCGCTGATCGAGGAGATCGCCGTCGGCGACTACGTCATTCTTCATGTCGGCCATGCGCTGGCCAGGATCGATCCGGAGGAGGCGCGCGAGACGCTCGACCTGCTCCGGCAGATGGGCGAGGTTGTGGCGGAGGTCAGACCATGAAATATGCCGACGAGTTTCGCGACAAGGAACTGGCGATCGGGCTTGCGCGCGCCATCCGCGCCAAGGCCGATCCGGCGCGCGCCTATCGCTTCATGGAGTTCTGCGGCGGCCATACCCATGCGATCGCGCGCTATGGCCTCGAGGACATGTTGCCGGACAATGTGCGCATGATCCACGGCCCGGGATGTCCGGTCTGCGTGCTGCCGGCCGGGCGCATCGACATGGCGATCGCGCTCGCCGAACGCCCCGAGGTCATCCTCTGCGTCTATGGCGACCTGATGCGCGTGCCGGGCTCGCGCGGGTCCTCGCTGCTCAAGGCGAAAGCGCGCGGCGCCGACATCCGCATGGTATACTCGACGCTGGATGCGATCGCGCTGGCCGAGCAGAATCCTGGTCGCGAGGTGGTGTTCTTCGCCATCGGCTTCGAGACGACGACGCCGCCGACCGCCGTGATGATCCGGGCCGCCGAGAAGAAGCAGCTGTCGAACTTCACCGTGTTCTGCAACCACGTGCTGACGCCGCCGGCGATGCGCGCGATCCTCGACAGCGACACGCCGATCGAGATCGATGGTTTCGTCGGGCCGGCGCATGTCTCGACCGTGATCGGCACCGAGCCCTATGCGCCGTTCGCGCGCAATGACGGCAAGCCGGTCGTGATCGCGGGCTTCGAGCCGCTCGACATGATGCAAGCGATCCTGATGCTGATCGAGCAGGTCAATGACGGCCGTCACGAGGTCGAGAACCAGTATCGCCGCGCGGTGACCGGCAGCGGCAACCAGCGCGCCATCCGCGAGGTCGCCGAGATCTTCGAGTTGCGCGATCAGTTCGAATGGCGCGGGCTCGGCAGCATTCCGGTGAGCGCATTGAAATTGCGGCCCGCCTTTGCGCATCTCGACGCCGAGCTGCGCTTCGCGATGTCCGAGCTGATCGTCGCCGACAATCCAGCCTGCGAGTGTCCGGCCATTCTGCGCGGCCTGAAGAAGCCGGTGGACTGCAAGTTGTTCGGTACCGCCTGCACGCCGGAGACGCCGATCGGCTCCTGCATGGTGTCGTCGGAAGGCGCCTGCGCGGCGCATTGGACCTATGGCCGCTTCCGCGACCATCAGCGGAGGCTCGCATCATGAGCATTCACCAGCGCCGGCTCGACATCAAGAGCGGTTGCGTCGACCTCTCGCACGGCGCCGGCGGCCGCGCGATGGCGCAACTGATTGCCGGCCTGTTCCACGAGGCGTTCGGCAACGAATGGCTGGCGCGCGGCAACGACCAGTCGGCGTTCGACGTCGCGGCCGGCCGCATGGTGATGACGACCGACGGCTATGTCGTCTCGCCGCTGTTCTTCCCCGGCGGCAATATCGGCTCGCTCGCGGTGCACGGCACGGTCAACGACATCGCCATGGCCGGCGCCAGGCCGCTGTATCTGTCGGCCAGCTTCATCATCGAGGAGGGGTTTCCGTTTTCCGACCTGAAGCGGATCGCCGATGCGATGGGCGAGGCGGCGCGCGAGGCCGGCATCGCGATCATCACCGGCGATACCAAGGTGGTCGAGCGCGGCAAGGCGGATGGCGTGTTCATTTCGACGGCCGGTGTCGGCGTGCTGCCGCAAGGCCTCGATCTCTCTGCCGACAAGGCCAGGCCCGGTGACCGCGTGCTGCTGTCCGGCAGCCTCGGCGACCACGGCGTGGCGATCATGTCGCGGCGGCAGAACCTCACCTTCGACACCGAGATCGTCTCCGACTCGGCCTCGCTGCACGGTCTCGTCGCCGACATGGTCGCAGCCGGCGGCGCCGGCATCCGGCTGATGCGCGATCCCACGCGCGGCGGGGTTGCGGCCACGATGAACGAGATCGCCCAGCAGTCGAATCTGGGCTTCCGTCTGCAGGAGGAAGCGATTCCGGTGAAGCCGGCGGTCGCGGCCGCCTGCGAGCTGCTCGGGCTCGATCCACTCCACGTCGCCAATGAGGGCAAGCTGGTCGCGATCGTCGCGCCTGAGCTGGCCGGCGCCGTTCTCGCCGCCATGAGGGCGCATCCGCTCGGCCGCGATGCGGCTGAGATCGGCGAAGCTGTGGCCGATGATCATCGCTTCGTCCAGATGGCGACGAGCTTCGGCGGCGGCCGCATCGTCGACTGGCTGTCGGGCGAGCAGCTGCCGCGGATCTGCTGAGACGCGCGATGGGCATCCAGGGAACGATACTGGTCGTGGACGACGAGGTCCGGTCACAGGAGGCGCTGCGGCGCGTCCTCAACCAGGATTTCGAGGTCTTGTGTGCGGGCAACACCAACGATGCCGAGAAGCTGCTCGAAGGCGAGATCGTGCATGCGGTGATCTGCGACCAGCGCATGCCGCAGGAATCCGGCGTCAGCTTCCTGAAGCGCGTGCGCGAGATGTGGCCCGACCCTGTCAGGATGATCATCTCGGGCTATTCGGATTCCGAGGACATCATCGCCGGCCTCAACGAGGCCGGCATCTATCAGTACATCACGAAGCCCTGGCAGCCGGACCGCCTGATCGAGATCGTCCGCGAGGCCGTGCAGCTCTACCGGCTGCAGAAGGAGACGGAGACCGCCGGCGTCGACGTGAAGGCCACGCCGGCCCATATCAAGAAGGTCGTGTCGGTCAAGCGCGGCGCCGCCAAACAGCTCTATGATTTCGACCGCATCGTGCATTCGGCCGCGAGCCCGATGCGCAACGTGATCGAGCTCGGCCGGCGCGCTGCCGACTACGACATCTCGGTCTTGATCACCGGCGAATCCGGCACCGGCAAGGAGCTGCTCGCACGTGCGATTCATTATGGCTCTGCGCGCGCCACCAAGGCCTTCGTGGTCGAGAATTGCGGCGCGCTGCCGGATGAGCTGCTCGAAAGCGAGCTGTTCGGCTGCAAGAAGGGCGCGTTCACCGGCGCCTATCAGGACCGCATCGGCCTGTTCGAGGTCGCCGACGGCGGCACCATCTTTCTCGACGAGATCGGCGAGACATCCCCCGCCTTTCAGGTCAAGCTGCTGCGCGTGCTGCAGGAGAGCGAGATCCGGCCGCTCGGCGCGCAGCGCGTGCGCCAGGTCGATGTGCGCGTGGTCGCCGCGACCAACCGGGATCTCGAGGCCGAAGTCGAGGCGGGCCGCTTCCGGCGCGACCTGTACTACCGGCTCGCCGCGTTTCCGGTGCACATGCCGTCCTTGCGCGAACGGCCGATGGACATTCCGCTGATCGCCGAGGGCGTGCTATCGGCGGTGAAGACATCGTTCAACCGGCCGCATCTGCGGTTCGCACCGGCGGCGCTGGAGGAATTCTCCCGCTATCACTGGCCCGGCAACGTTCGCGAGTTGCAGAACGAGATCCAGCGCATGGCCGTGCTGGCCGATGCCGACGAACTGCGCTGTCCGCCGTTTGCCGGCCGGCGCGGCGGCCGCCGCGCCGCGCCCGCGATCGCCAATGGCAAGCTCAATGGTTCCGGGAGCCTGAAGGACAAGGTCGAGGATCTCGAAAAGACCATCATCGTTCACTGTCTGGAGAAATATGATGGTAACATCAGTCGCGTCGCCAGCGAGCTCGGCCTGTCCCGGGTGGGGCTCCGGAACAAACTGTCGAGATACGATCTGAAGAAACATGGCAAAGGCCACTCACTCTCCTGAGTCCGGGGCTGACACGCTGCTCAAGCTGATCGCGAGCAGCAGCACGCTCGAACTCGACAGCGAGCGCGAAGGCGTGTGGATCGAAGTGATCCGCAAGATGGACGAGGTCTATTCCGACCTGCTGCGCTACGAGGTCGATCTCGAGCACAAGAACGCCGAGCTCGAGGAAGCCCAGGCGTTCGTCACCAACGTCATCGAGTCCGTCTCCGACATCCTGGTCGTCTGTGACGCCAGGGGCACGGTACAGCAGGCCAACTCCGCCTTTCTGCAGACATCGGGACGGGCTTTGGCCGACATCGCAGGTCGCAACATCGCCGAGATGATCGATCCCGATCATCGGCCCAAGCTCGCCGCGCTGCTGACGCCGCGCAGCAGCGCCGATGTGGTCGACGGTGAATTGCGCTTTGCCGCGGCCGCCGGCGTCAGCTCCGACCTGTTCGCGATCAACAGCTCGCCGCGGCATGATCACCGCGGCCGCTTCATCGGCGTGGTGCTGACGGGGCGCCCGATCGGCGAGCTGCGCCGCGCCTATGAGGCCCTGCACAAGGCGCATCAGGAGCTGCAGCGGGCGCAGCGGCAATTGGTCGAGCAGGAGAAGATGGCGAGCCTCGGCCGCCTCGTCGCCGGCGTGGCCCACGAGCTGAACAATCCGATCAGCTTCGTCTACGGCAACATCCACACCCTGATGCGCTACCGCACCTCGCTGGTCGGCTATCTCGATGCCATCCACGAGCAGCCGGTCGCGGATGATGTCGCTGCGCTTCGCAAAGATCTCAGGATCGATGCCATCCTGGAGGATTTTGGCCCGCTGATCGATGGCACGCTGGAAGGCGCGGTGCGCATCAGCGAGATCGTCAAGAACCTGCGCCGCCTGTCGTTCTCGAAGCTCGGCGAGGTCGAGCGCGTCAACATCGAGCGACTGATCAATACCGCCGTGCTGTGGGCGGGGCGCACCAAGCAGCATCGTGTCGACATCCAGATCGAGGTCGAGCCGGATCTGTGGATCTCCGGCAACGAAGGCCAGCTGCATCAGGTGATCGTCAACCTCGTGGAGAACGCGATCGACGCGATGCGATCGACCGACCTGCCGCGCCTTCTGGTCGCGGTGATGCGCCAGGGCAGCGAGATCGCCTTTCGCATCACCGACAACGGCCCCGGCATCGACAAGGATCATCTGACCCACATCTTCGAGCCGTTCTTCACGACCAAGCGCGTCGGGGAGGGGACGGGGCTCGGGCTGTGGATCAGCTACGGCATCGTTCGCGAGCACGGCGGCGAACTGCTGGCCAGCAACGAGCCGCAGGGCGGCGCCACGTTCTCTTTCACCTTGCCGGCGGCTTGACGATGCGCGCAGGGGCTGCCGCCGACGCCGACATGGGATGCTGAGCGTCCTCATCTTCCTTGAACGTCCGAGGCGATGCCGGGATTCCTGACGCGGGGTTGCTGGACGTCGCCGGCAAAGGCCAAGTCCGACGTGATCAGGACGCCGTCGCGACCGGCACGGGCTCGCGCTGCTTCGACAGCCGCGCCAGCAGCACCGTGGCGGTCCGCGTGATGTGCTGCCGGGCAAGATCCTCGGCTGTCTGCGCATCGCCTGCGATCACCGCCCGCAGGATGTCCTCGTGCTGGTCCCAGATCCGCCGCGGGGTCTCGTCGCGCATCAGCACCTCGCCCATCAGGCGCCTCAGATGCAGCCAATGCGGCAGGGTGGTGTCCTGGATGACGGAGTTGCCGGAGATCTCGTAGAGGAATTCATGAAACCTGACGTCGGCCTCGATCAGCTTCTCGACCGAATGCTCGCGCTCGGCGCGCCGGCCCTGCTCGATCAGCTTGGGGCCCTCCTCGGCCGCGCGCTCGGCGCCGCGCGTCGCCGCGAGCCGGCAGGCGAGGCCCTCGGCGACGGCGCGTATTTCATAGAGGTTGCGGATGAAGTCCGTGTCGATCGGCGCGACTTCCAGGCCGCGGCCCGGCGCGTCGCGGACGAACCCCTGATTGCGCAGCAGCAGCAGGGCCTGCTGCACCGGCTGGCGCGAGACGCCGAGGTCGCGGGCGAGATCGTCCTGGATGAGGCGGGCGGATTCCGGCAGCTCGCCGCCGACGATGTCGGAGAGAATGCGCTCGTAGACGCGTTCGGTCAGGCTCGGCTGTGTCTTCAGCGGTGGCACACGGCCTCCACGGGATCAGGTGTGATGTCCGGTCGCGCGTGTGAGACTGCCGTCCCGGAGCCCGGCGCTCGCATGGCGGACGAGGTCGGTCTGAATGGGGTCATACCGAGAGTTTCCGCGCGGCGAGCGTCCGCCGCTGCTTGGAGTTGCTGTCCTGCTGGATTTTGAGGTGATGGATGAACACACTGGCCGCGCGCGAAATGTGCTCGCGGCTCAGCCGTTCGGCCTCGGCGCTGCGGCCCTCGATCACGGCTGCAAGAATGTCCTCGTGCTCGTCCCAGACCATCCGGGACATGCTCTGCTCCTTCTGCAGCACGTCGGACATCACCCGCTTCAGGCATGGCCAATGCGGCGCCATCGTCTCGCCGATCAGCGCGTTGCCGGAGAGGTCGCCGAGGAATTGATGGAAGGCGATGTCGGTCTCGATCTTGCGGTTGACGAGCCCGCTCTTCACCGCCTCGTGGCCGGCCGCGATGTAGGCCGGGCCTTCGCGCGCGGCACGCTCGCTCGCGCGCTCGGCGGCCAGCCGCGCCGCGAGGCCTTCGAGAACGGCGCGCATCTCATAGAGATCCCGGACGAAGGCGGGGTCCAGCGGCGCCACGATCAGGCCGCGGCCCGGCGCGCTCTGCACCAGCCCGCAGCCGCGCAACAGGATCAGCGCCTGCTGAACCGGCTGGCGCGACACCCCGTAAGCCTGAGCCAGATCATCTTGGATCAGCCGCGAGCCCGGCGTGAGAACGCCACTGACGATCTCGTCAGTGATCGCCTCGACGACCTGGTCGACCAGAGAGGGAGCGGCGGGCACGATTCGCATGGGCCATCACATTTTGCCGGACATTAGCATGTCAAGTCCGAAAATCGATTTGCGATGCATTCGAATTCAGAGTACGAATTCAGAAAAGGCGCCGCACTAAGGCAAGTTAAAGAGCGGCCAAACAGGGGAGGGACTCCGTTGTCGGAAGATCCGACCAGTCGGGAGTGCGGTCAGGTCTGGTCCGTGCGCCCGGAGGGCAGCGTGCGCGCCGGTGTGATGTCGGCGGTGTCGCGCGCATTGCTGGTGGCGTCGGTTACGTCGTTCGGCGCGATGACGCCTGCGCTCGCCGCAGCCGGAGAAGGGTTGACCTTGTCCGATGCCTGGGTGCCGGCGGCGCCCGAGGTGGGGCGCGACATCCCGCTGCTGATCACGATCAAGAACGACACGACCGCGCCGGAAGCCTTGATGCGCGTGCGCTGTCCGGTCGCCAATTTCTCTGAGCGGCACACCGTCGATCGCGGCGAAGGCGCTCCGGCGATGCGCTCCATTCCCAACATTCCCATCGCTGCAGGCAGCACGCTGGTGCTGCTGCCGACCGCCTATCACGTCATGCTGCTGCAGACGCGGGAGCCGCTCGAGCCAGGCAGGCGCTTCACCTGCACGATCGTGTTCCAGAAAGCAGGATCCATCGAAACGGAGGTCGAGGTTCGCAAGTCCCCTTGAAGCGTGTTTGTCGCCTGCTGCTCTCCGCCTTCGGGCTCGGCGGAGCGGTATTCGCTCCAACTCATAATCAATAATGGGAGAAGGAAACGATGAGGATAAACGTCAGGTCAACCTTGCGGGCGGTGCTGCTGGCCAGCGCAGCCTTCGCCTGTTTCCAGCTTGCGTCGCCGGCGCAGGCCGCCGACGAGATGACCCCCGAGCGGCTGCTCAACGCCGACAAGGAGGCCGGCAACTGGCTCCACCATCATAAGAACTACTCGGGCACGCGGTTCTCGGTGCTGAAGGAGATCAACAAGGACAACGTCAAGAACCTGAAGGTCGCCTGGACCATGCATCTCGGCGGCGTCGAGGGCGGCGGCATCTGGAGCCACGGCGGTCTCGAAGGCACGCCGATCGTCGAGAACGGCATGATCTATGTCACCGACGGCTGGGGCTCGGTGTACAAGATCGATGCGCGCGGTGGCAAAGGCCAGATGGTCTGGAAGATGGATCCGAAGACGGATCACGACTGGGCCGGCGCGATCGCCTGTTGCGGCGTCGACAATCGCGGTGTCGCGCTGTGGGGCAACCTCGTCGTGTCGCACACGCTCGACGGCCGCCTGGTCGCGACCAACAAGGAAACCGGGCAGGTTGCCTGGCAGCGTCAGGTCGCCGATCCCGACAAGGGCGAGGTGATCACCGGCGCGCCGCTGATCGTGAAGAACATGGCGATCTCGGGCGTCGCCGGCGCCGAATACGGCATCCGCGGATGGATCGCGGCGACCGACCTCACCACGCAGAAGGAGGTCTGGCGCACCCACACCATTCCGGCCAAGGGCGAGCCCGGCAGCGAGACCTGGAAGGACAGCAACGACGCGGCGGCGGCCGGCGGCGGTTCGACCTGGGTCACGGGCACCTATGATCCGGCGACCGACACCATCATCTGGGGCGTCG
This sequence comes from Bradyrhizobium sp. SZCCHNRI1009, assembly GCF_032487575.1. Taxonomy (NCBI): domain Bacteria; kingdom Pseudomonadati; phylum Pseudomonadota; class Alphaproteobacteria; order Hyphomicrobiales; family Nitrobacteraceae; genus Bradyrhizobium; species Bradyrhizobium sp. SZCCHNRI1009. The sequence continues at coordinate 88,470 of NZ_JAUEUL010000012.1, forward strand.
GCAATCCCGGCCCGGACTGGGACAACGCCTATCGTCCCGGCGACAACCTCTACACCGACAGCTCGCTGGCGCTCGACGCGAACACCGGCAAGATCAAGTGGCACTATCAGCACACGCCGAACGATCCCTTCGACTATGACAGCGTCGCCGAGAACGTCCTGGTCGATGTGCCCGCGCCGAACGGCTCCACCCTGAAGCTCGCGCTCGAGGCCGACCGCAACGGCTTTGCCTATGCGATCGACCGCACCAGCGGCAAGTTCATCTGGGGTCTGCCCTTCGTCAAGAAGGTCACCTGGACCAAGGGGCTCGATGCCGAGACCGGCAAGCCGATCGAGTATGATCCGAAGAACCCGGTGCAGCGCTACAATGCGTCGGTGTCGCCGCATCGTGAGAACAAGGTCGCGGACATCTGCCCGGGCAACATGGGCGGCAAGAACTGGCCGCCGACCTCGTACAATCCGGACCTGAAGCTCTGGTACATCCCTGTCATCGAGAGCTGCAACCGGATCACCGTGGAAGAAGCGACCAAGGACAAGCTGAAGCCGCGTGAGTTCTGGACCGGCGGCGGACCGAGCCAGCCATTCAAGATCACGGGCAGCGTGACCGCGATCGACGTCACCACTGGCAAGATCGCCGGCAAGATGGAGACGCCGTTCCCGAATCTCGGCGGCATGCTGTCGACGCCTGATCTCGTCTTCACCGGCCAGCCCTCGGGCGAGGTGATGGCGCTCGATGCCAAGACCCTGCAGAAGCTGTGGGAGTTCAACACCGGCGGCGGCGTCAATGCGCCTCCCGTGACGTTCTCGGTCGACGGCAAGCAATACGTCGCGATCCTGGTTGGTCTCGGCGGCGCCTGGGACAAGTGGTTCATCGAATCCACGCCCGAGCTGAAGAAGATCCAGCCCGGCTCGATGCTCTACGTCTTCTCGCTGTGAAGTCGACAGCGGAGCGGAGGCATGTCCTCCGCTCCGCCCCTATCCCCTGTTCGACAAGAAGATCAGATGAAATTCAGTGCGATCACGTTCGCTGTGGCGTCGGCTGTCGTCCTCGGCTCCGCTTCGCTCGCGTCGGCGCAGTCCGCGGCGCCGACGGATCCGACCGAGGCCGGCAAGGCCGTGTTCAAGCGCGCGAATTGCGTCGGCTGCCACAAATGGCACGGCAATGGCGGTGGCGGTTATGGCGGCGACGCGCTGTCGCTGCGCAAGACGCAGCTCACCCGTGACCAGATCATCGAGACCGTGACCTGCGGCCGGCCCGGGACGGGCATGCCGTACTTTGCGCGCGACTCCTATGACACGGCGAAGTGCTACGACATGAGCCGCCAGGATGTCGGCGAGCGCATTCCGCCCGAGGGCGGCGTGTTCCTGCGGCCCAACGATATCCAGGCGGTCGCGGATTACGTGCTCGCGCACATCAAGGGCCGCGGCGAGCCGAACTACGACGAGTGTACCGCGTTCTTCGGGAACACGTCGCGGGTCTGCGACATCTACAAGACGAATGCCGCCAAGCCTGCAAGCGAGCCATCGAAATGAAGCGGTCAACCTGCGCTGCGATCTTCGCCACGTTCGTGCTGTCGTTTGTGATGCATGCGGCCTCGGCGCAGGCCGTACCGAACTACGATTTGCGCGACATCACCGTCGGCATGCCCGTCGGCGACCTGCCCAATGAGGGCTATGTCAATCTGACTTGCGCCAAGGATCCGAATCGCAAGCTCAATGCGTGGTCGGCGTGGCGCGACTGTCCAGCGGACGCGCAGGCGCGGCACGCGGTGCGCTTCGATTTCGATCCGGAGACCAGCCAGGACGGCACCAAGGTGGCCGGTCATCCCGTGCTGCTGACGGTCCTGGTCGACGACAAGGGCACCGTCACCGGCCTGACGATCGAGACCGATCCGAAGGCGCGGCTCTATATTCGCAAGAAGGCCTTCCTGCTCGGCAACCAGGTGAAGTCGCGCTATGGCGCCGAGGGCTGGGAGTGCAAGGAGCAGCAGCCGACCGCAGGCGAGCAGCCGGTCGGGGGCGTGTTCCTGCGCGAGGTCTGCAAGAAGACGGTGCCCGGCCGGACGCTGACGGTCGAGCGCGAGCTGTTCCGCAAGCCGGACCAGGACATCAAGAGCTTCGTCGATCAGACGCTGGTGCGGATCACGAGGGATATCAACTAGTCCGTCGCCGATCTTCATCGCGCTCCGCTGGAGGCGCGCGCCAGTCGGCGTCGTGAACCCGGCTGCCGGGAGGAAACGACGATGAGGGATATCTTGAATTTCGGGCAGATGCTGTCGGCCCATGCGCGCATGTCGCCGGAGCGCACCGGTGCCCGCGATCTCGAACGTGCGATGAGCTTTGCGCTGTGGAACGAGCGCGCGTGCCGGCTCGCCAACGCGCTGCTCGGGCTCGGCCTTGCCAAGGGCGATCGCGTTGCGATCCTTGCCTACAATTGTGTCGAATGGTGCGAGATCTATGCGGCCACGGCCAAAGCCGGGCTGGTGGCGCTGCCGATCAATTTCCGCCTCACCGCGCCCGAGATGCAGTTCATCGTGCAGAATGCCGAAGCGGCCGCCGTCATCGTGCAGGACGAACTCGTGGGCCTGGTCGAGGAGGCGCGCAAGGATCTCGGCATCGCCGACGACCGCTTCATCCACTTTGGCACCAAGCCGCGTCCGGCAGGCTATCGCGGCTACGAGGACATCATCGCCGCGGCTGCGGACCGCGAGCCGGATCAGCAGGTCGCGCTGTCCGATCCCTGGACCCTGATGTACACCTCGGGCACCACCGGCAAGCCGAAGGGCGTGCTGCGCAGCCATCGCAGCGCCGTCCTCCTGTCGATGGTCACCGAGATCGAGCTGAAGCTGAGCCGCAACGACGGCGCGCTGCTGGTGATGCCGATGTGCCATGCCAATTCGCTGAACTTCTTCGGCGCGTTCGGCTATATCGGCGGCGTCAATTCGATCTATTCGCGCAAGAGCTTCGATCCCGAGCACGCGGTGACGACGCTCGCCGATGGCGGCTCCACCTTCACCTCGCTGGTCCCCACGCACTACATCATGATGCTCGATCTGCCGCGAGGGTTGCGCGCGGAGCACGATTTCAGCGCGGTCACCAAGCTGATGATCTCCTCGGCGCCGGCGCGCCCGGAGACCAAGCGCGAAGTGATGGAGATGTTTCCGAAGTCCGGCCTCTACGAGCTCTACGGCGCGACCGAGACCGGCTGGGTCACCATGCTGCATCCGCACGAGCAGTTCACCAAGCTGGGTTCGGTCGGGCGCGAATGCGTCGGCGCCGCGCCGATCCGCATCCTCGACGAGGCAGGCCACGAGGTGCCGGACGGCGAGGCGGGTGAGCTCTATTCGAGCAACGCGCACACGTTCGACTGCTACTGGCGCCTGCCGGAGAAGACCGCGGAGGCGTTCCGCGGCGACTATTGCTCAGTCGGCGACATGGCCCGCCGCGATGCCGACGGCTATATCCATCTCGCCGACCGCAAGAGCAACATGATCATCTCCGGCGGCGAGAACATCTATCCCTCCGAGGTCGAAGCGCAGGTCGGAGCCCATCCGGCCGTCAAGGACATCGCCGTGATCGGCCTGCCCGACGACAAATGGGGCGAGCGGGTCCACGCCGTGATCGTGCCGCGCGACGGCATGACAGTGAACGAGCGCGAGCTGGTCGATTGGGCCAAGGAACGTCTGGCCGGTTTCAAGCGGCCGCGGTCCTATGCCTTCATCACCGACGCCGAGATGCCGCGCAACGCCACCGGCAAGATCCTGCATCGCGAGCTGAAGAAGAGATTTTCGTGAGTTGGTCGCTGCAATGCGCGGCGCGTCTGATATGTAGCTGCGATGCAGGCTGTCCTCAATTCCGCTCTTCCCATCTTCGCGTTGATCCTCACGGGGTTCCTGTGCGGCTGGTTCAATGTGTTCGACCGCACCGCGACCGACAATCTGAATCGTTTCGCCGTGTACCTGGCGCTGCCTGCGCTGATCTTCACCGCGATGTCCAAGATCGGCGTCGAGCAGGTCAGCCAGTTCGGCTTCATCGGCGCGTTCTGCGGTGGCATCGCCGCGACCTTCGCGACCGGCTTCGTGATCAGCCGTCTGCGCGGCCGCCGCGCCGCCAATGCCAGCATCGAGGGGCTCGATGCCGGCTACAGCAATGTCGGCTTCATGGGCATTCCGATGTGCCTGCTGGTGTTCGGCCCGGACAGCGCGCCGGCCTCGATCATCGCCACCCTGTTCACGGCCTGTGTGCTGTTCCTGTTCGCAATGGTCGTCGTCGAGATGGATCTGCAGAAGGGCGCCACCCTGGGCGCAACGATCGCCAAGGTGGCGCGTTCGCTGCTGACAAGTCCGTTGTTCATCGCGCCCGTCGCCGGACTCGCGGTCGGCCTCAGCGGCTTCGCATTGCCGGCGCCGTTCATGAGCTTCACCAGCCTGCTCGGCGGCGCGGCCTCGCCGGCCGCTCTGGTCTGCATCGGCCTGTTCCTGGCGCAGGAGCGCGTCGTCACGCACGATGCGACATCAATCGCGATCCTGGTGTCGCTGAAGCTGCTGATGCAGCCCGCGGTGACCGCGCTGCTCGCCTTCCACGTCTTTTCGATGCCGCCTCTCTGGTCGCATTCGGCCGTCATCCTCAGCGCGTTGCCGATCGGCTCGGGGCCGTTCACGATCGCCAAACTGTATGGGCTCGAGGCGGGTGTCACGTCGGGCTCGATCCTCGTCTCGCACATCTTCGCCGTCCTCACCGTCTCGCTGCTCGTGGCCTGGCTCGCGCCGGGCTGATCGCAACTTCGTTCGCTGGAGTGGTCCGATGAAGATCTCCCCCGACAGTGCCGCCGACCTGATCGCCCGCCTGCTCAAGCGCCGCGGCGTTGCCCGCGTGTTCGCGCTGTGCGGCGGCCATATCATGCCGATCTGGATGCGGCTCGATGCCGAGGGCATCCGCATCATCGACGTGCGCGACGAGCGCGCGGCCGTGCATATGGCGCAGGCGCATGCGGAGCTGACTGGTGAGCTCGGCGTCGCCCTGGTCACGGCCGGGCCCGGCATGACCAACGCGATCACCGGCATCGCCAACGCCCACGTCTCGCGCGCGCCGGTGCTGGTGATCTCGGGCGGCAACCCGCGTCCGCAGGAGAACCGCGGCGGCCTGCAGGACATGGACCACACCCAGCTCGTGCGTTCGATTACGCGCTACGCGCGCACCGTGCGCGAGCCGTCGCTGGTGCTGCAGGAGCTCGACGAGGCGATCGCGCGCGCGTTCGGCGACGGCGGCGAGCCAGGACCTGCGTTCATCGATTTCCCGGTGGACACCTTGCGCGGCATCGTGCCCAAGGCGCTGCAACTGGAGGAGCATCTCGCGCCGAAGCCGCGGGCGGCGCCGCGGCCGGATGCGGCCGAGGTCGAGAAGGCGGTCGAGCTGTTGTGGTCGGCGCGGCGCGTGCTCGTCATCTCCGGCCGCGGCGCGCGCGGCGCCGGCCCTGAGCTGATCGCGCTGCTCGACCGGCTCGGCGCCGTCTATCTCGACACCGGCGAGAGCAGGGGGCTCGTGCCCGACGATCACCCCTCGGTGGTCGGCGCGATGCGCGGCGCCGTCATGGGCGATGCCGACGTGGTGCTGACGGTCGGCCGCCGGCTCGACTTCCAGCTCGCCTACGGCTCGCCGGCCGTGTTCAAGGACGCCAAATTCGTCCGCATCAGCGACACCGCGAGCGAGCTGCGCGACAATCGCCGCGGCGCAGCCGAAATCCTCGCATCACCTGCGGAAACTCTCCGGGCAATGGTTGCGCTCGCGGGCAATCGCGAGTCGGCTGTCGACAAGCAATGGGCCGGCAAGCTCCGCTCCGCGCATCAGGAGCGCGCGGCCAAGCTGCGCCAGAGCATGGCGACAGCGCCGGCCGGCAGCGACGGGCGGCTGCATCCGAACCGCGTGCTGTCGGCCCTGCAGGAGGCGATCGGCAATGATGCCGTGGTCATCACCGACGGCGGCGACTTTCTCTCGTTCGCCCGCGTCGGCCTGAGCGCGCCGCTGATGCTCGATCCCGGCCCGTTCGGCTGCATCGGCATCGGCGTGCCCTATGGCATCGCCGCGAGCCTCGCCTTTCCCGACAAGCCCGTGGTGGTCGCGACCGGCGACGGCGCCTTCGGCTTCAACGCGATCGAGGTCGACACGGCCGTGCGCCACAACGCGCCGGTGCTGATCGTCGTCGCCAACAACGGCGCCTGGCAGATCGAGGTGCACGACCAGACCGTGACCCATGGCAAGGTGGTCGGCACCAGGCTGCAATTCGCCGATCACGCCGCGATGGCGCGCGCCTTCGGCATGCATGCCGAGCGGGTCGAAACCGCGGAGCAGCTCGGACCTGCGATCCAGCGCGCGCTCGCGAATCGCCCGGCGCTGCTCGATGTGGTGGTGACGCCGGAAGCGGTGTCGTCGGATGCCAAGACCGGGCTCGCATGGGTGCCGGATCTGCAGCCGCTGGCAGCGTGGGACGAGGCGGAGCGCAAGTGGCGCGGCGCGTGAGGACTCACACCTGCTGCAGCTGCCGCGGCGCGCTGAGCCAGAGGGCGAGCAGGGTGCAGACCGCGCCGGACAGCAGATAGCCGCCGGCCGAGAGCAGGCCGAGATTGGCGGCCAGCACCAGTGCCGCCAGCGGGGCGAAGCCGGCGCCGAACAGCCAGGCGAGGTCCGCCGTGAGCGCCGATGCCGTATAGCGATAGGTGCGCGCGAAATTGGCGGCGATCGCGCCGGAGGACTGGCCGAACGACAGGCCGAGCAGGATGAAGCCGAGCACCATGTAGATGGTCTCGCCGATCGGGCCGGCATCGAGCAGTTGCGGCGCGAAGCCCGAGAACACCGCGATCGCGATCGCCGAGCCGATCAGGAGCGACTTGCGGCCGATGCGGTCGGCCAGCATGCCGGACCCGACAATGGCGACGACGCCGAACACCGCGCCGACCGCCTCGATGACCAGGAAGCGCGCCGGCGTCTCCTTGGTGAACAGGAACACCCAGGACAGCGGAAACACCGTCACCATGTGGAACAGCGCGAAGCTCGCCAGCGGCGCGAACGCGCCGATCACGATGTTGCGGCCCTCGTGCCGGATCGTGGTCATGACGCGCGCCGGCTGCAATTCGCGCGACTGGAACAGCTCGTCATATTCAGGCGTCACCACCATGCGCAGCCGCGCGAACAGCGCCACGACGTTGATGGCGAACGCCACGAAGAACGGGTAGCGCCAGCCCCAGTCGAAGAAGTCGGCCGCGGAGAGATAGCCGACGAAGAACGCGAACAGCACGCTGGCGACGATCAGCCCGAGCGGCGCGCCGAGCTGCGGGATCATCGCATACCAGCCGCGCTGGTGCTCCGGCGCATTCATGGCAAGCAGCGACGCCAACCCGTCCCAGGCGCCGCCCCAGGCGAGGCCCTGGCCGATCCGCGCCAGCGCCAGCAGCCAGATCGCGGCCGCACCGACGGTGTGATAGCTCGGCAGGAAGGCGATCGCGACCGTCGAGGTGCCCAGCAGGAACAATGCGGTGATCAGCTTGGCGCTCTTGCCGTAGCGGCGGTCGATCGCCATGAAGATCACGCTGCCGAACGGGCGGGCGATGAAGGCGAGCGCGAACAGCGCGAACGAATACAGCGTCTGCGTCAGCTCGTCGGCGAACGGAAACACGAGGCGCGGAAACACGATCACCGAGGCGATGGCGTAGACGAAGAAGTCGAAGAACTCCGACGTGCGCCCGACGATCACGCCGATCGCGATCTCGCCCGGATGCGCCTCATGCGTGCGGGACAGATGGGTTTCGCCGTCGGCGGTCGCCGCTGCCTGTGTCATCGCGCTGCCTGCAGTCCTCTCGTACTCTATTTTCGCCACGTAATTGTCGTCCTCGGCGCCGCTCCGGTATTGGACAAATTGTCCAATACCGGCCGTGTCGTCCGATCGCTAGGTGAGGCCTCGTTCAGAGATCCGCCGTGCGACGAGGTTGAGCGTGCGTTACTGGAAATTCTTAGGCATGCTGCCGCTGGGGCTCGCGCTCGGAGGCTGCAATCTGGTCGTGCTCGCGCCCTCCGGCGACGTCGCCGCCCAGCAGCGCGATCTCGTGATCATCGCCACCGTACTGATGCTGCTGATCGTGATCCCGGTGATGGCGGCCACGGCCATCGTGGCTTGGCGCTACCGCCAGTCGAACCAGGCAGCGACCTACACGCCGGATTGGGATCACTCCACCCAGCTCGAGCTTCTGATCTGGGCGGCGCCGCTGCTGATCATCATCTGCCTGGGCGCGGTGACGTGGATGGGTACGCATCTGCTCGATCCCTATCGCACGCTCGGACGCATCTCCGCCGAGCGCGCGGTGACGCCGCAGGACAAGCCGCTCGAGGTCAACGTCGTCGCGCTCGATTGGAAGTGGCTGTTCATCTATCCCGAATACGGCATCGCCAGCCTCAACGAGCTCGCAGCTCCCGTGAACCGGCCGCTCGATTTCAGGATCACCTCGTCCTCGGTAATGAACTCGTTCTATATTCCGGCACTCGCCGGCCAGATCTATGCGATGCCGGGCATGCAGAGCCGGCTGCACGCCGTCATCAACAAGCCCGGCGTCTATCGCGGCTTCTCGGCCAACTACAGCGGCTCCGGCTTCTCCGGCATGCGCTTCGCTTTCCGTGGCCTGTCGGATGCGGACTTCGCCGGCTGGGTCGACAAGGCCAAGGCGAGTGGGCAGGAGCTCAACAAGCAGGATTATCTTGCGCTCGAGCGTCCGAGCGCCAATGAACCGGTTCGCCACTATGCCTCGGTTGACAGCGACCTGTTCCGCGCCATCCTCAACATGTGCGTCGAGCCCGGCAAGATGTGCATGAGCGAGATGATGGCGATCGACGCGCAGGGCGGCATGGGCATGGCCGGCGTGCGCAACACGCTGCCGCTCGCCTATGACAAGTTCGCCGGCCGCGGCGCCGTGTTCGGCGCCGAGCCGAGCTTCGTTGCCGGCGGCGTCTGCCTGCCGGGCGATCAGGTCACGCGGATGGCCGACGAGTCTTCGCCGACCGTGCTGGCGCCGCTGGACTGGACGCCATTGCAGGGGCGCGGGCTGGCGCGGCCCGGCCTGCTGCGGCCGTCCAAGGCATCCTTCATCACGGGGCCAACCTCAAAGTCGGATTCGTGAGGGTCCATCATGTTCGATACAGCAGAGCTCACAAAGATCATCTTCGGCCGGCTGACGCTGGAGTCGCTGCCGCTGCACGAGCCGATCATCGTCGGCACCTTCGCCATGGTCGCGCTCGGCGGTCTCGCGCTGTTTGGCGCGATCACCTATTTCCGGCTGTGGGGCTATCTCTGGAAAGAGTGGTTCACCACCGTCGACCACAAGCGCATCGGCATCATGTACATGGTGCTCGGCATCGTCATGCTGCTGCGCGGCTTCGCCGATGCGCTGATGATGCGCCTGCAGCAGGCGATCGCCTTCAATGGCTCCGAAGGCTACCTGAACTCGCACCACTATGATCAGGTGTTCACGGCCCACGGCGTGATCATGATCTTCTTCGTGGCGATGCCGCTGGTCACCGGCCTGATGAACTACGTCGTGCCGCTGCAGATCGGCGCCCGCGACGTGTCGTTCCCGTTCCTCAACAATTTCAGCTTCTGGATGACCACGTCCGGCGCCGTGCTGGTGATGTGCTCGCTGTTCGTCGGCGAGTTCGCGCGCACCGGCTGGCTGGCCTATCCGCCGCTGTCGAACCTGTCCTACAGTCCGGATGTCGGCGTCGACTATTACATCTGGGCGCTGCAGGTTGCCGGCGTGGGAACGTTGTTATCCGGCGTCAACCTGATCTGCACCATCGTCAAGATGCGCGCCCCCGGCATGACCATGATGAAGATGCCGGTCTTCACCTGGACGTCACTGTGCACCAACGTCCTGATCGTCGCCTCCTTCCCGGTGCTGACAGCGGTGCTGGCGCTGCTGTCGCTCGACCGCTACGTCGGCACCAACTTCTTTACCAATGATTTCGGCGGCGATCCGATGATGTATGTCAACCTCATCTGGATCTGGGGCCATCCGGAGGTCTACATCCTCATCCTGCCGGCGTTCGGCATCTTCTCCGAGGTGACCTCGACCTTCTCGGGCAAGCGGCTGTTCGGCTATACCTCGATGGTCTACGCCACCGTCGTCATCACCATCCTGTCCTACCTGGTCTGGCTGCACCACTTCTTCACCATGGGCTCCGGCGCCAGCGTGAACTCGTTCTTCGGCATCACCACGATGATCATCTCGATCCCGACGGGCGCGAAGATGTTCAACTGGCTGTTCACGATGTATCGCGGCCGCATTCGCTTCGAGCTGCCGATGATGTGGACGGTCGCGTTCATGCTGACCTTCGTGATCGGCGGCATGACCGGCGTGCTGCTCGCGGTGCCGCCGGCCGATTTCGTGCTGCACAACAGCCTGTTCCTGGTCGCGCATTTCCACAACGTCATCATCGGCGGCGTGCTGTTCGGCCTGTTCGCCGGCATCGCCTACTGGTTCCCGAAGGCGTTCGGCTTCAAGCTCGACCCGTTCTGGGGCAAGATGTCGTTCTGGTTCTGGACGGTGGGCTTCTACTTCGCCTTCATGCCGCTCTATGTGCTCGGCCTGATGGGCGTGACGCGTCGCCTGCGCACCTTCGACGATCCGAGCCTGCAGATCTGGTTCGTGATCGCCGGCATCGGCGCCTTCCTGATCCTGTTGGGCATCGCGAGCTTCCTGATCCAGATCGCGGTCAGCATCCTGCGCCGCGAGCAGCTCGCCGACGTCTCCGGCGATCCCTGGAATGCACGTACGCTGGAATGGGCGACGTCGTCGCCGCCGCCGGCCTACAACTTCGCCTTCACGCCTGTCGTCCACGACAACGACGCATGGTGGGACATGAAGCGCCGTGGCTACACCCGTCCGCTCGCCGGCTTCAAGGCGATCCACATGCCGAGCAACACCGGCACCGGCGTGATCCTGGCAGCGCTCAGCACCACCATGGCGTTTGGCCTGATCTGGTACATGTGGTGGATGGCGGCGGGCAGCTTCGTCGCGCTGCTCGCGGTCGCGATCGGCCACACCTTCAACTATCACCGCAGCTTCCACATCCCGGCCGATGAGGTCGTCAGCGCCGAGCGTGCGCGCACCGAGCTGCTCGCGGCAGGAGCCAAGTCATGACGGTCGCGATGGGCACGATGAAGGCGGGGGAACCGGTCTTCTACGTCGTCGACGAGCACGAGCACGCCGAAGGCAGCAGCACCATGCTCGGCTTCTGGATCTATCTGATGAGCGACTGTCTCATCTTCGCGATCCTGTTCGCCGTCTATGGCGTGCTCGGCGCCAAATATGCCGCTGGTCCGGCGCCGAAGGACCTGTTCGACCTGTCGCTGGTCGCGGTCAACACCTCGTTCCTGCTGCTGTCCTCGCTCACCTATGGCTTCGCGATGCTGTCGATGCAGCAGAACCGCGTTGGCGCGATGCAGGCCTGGCTCGTGGTGACCGGGCTGTTCGGCCTCGCCTTTCTCGGCATCGAGCTGACCGAGTTCGCGCACATGATCCATGAGGGCGCGACGCCGCAACGCAGCGCCTTTCTGTCGTCGTTCTTCACGCTCGTTGGAACCCACGGCCTGCATGTGACGTTCGGTCTGGTCTGGCTGGCCACGCTGATGGTGCAGGTCAGGACCCACGGCCTGATCGAGGCCAACCGCCGCCGGCTGGTCTGCCTCAGCATGTTCTGGCACTTCCTCGACGTGATCTGGATCGGTGTCTTCACCTTCGTCTATCTGATGGGAATGCTGCGATGAGCTCTGATGCACACGCGCACGGCTCGGCCGACGACCATGCCGGCACGCGCTCCGGCCAGCTGATTGGCTTCGGCGCCTCCGTCGTCCTCACTGCGATTCCGTTTCTGCTGGTGATGAATGGCTCGCTCGACAAGCAGGCAACCGCGCTGATCATCATGGCGTTCGCGGCCGTGCAGGTGGTCGTTCACATGATCTTCTTCCTGCACATGAACACCAAGGCCGAGGGCGGCTGGACCATGATGGCGCTGATCTTCACCATCATCATGGTGGTGATCGCGCTCTCGGGCTCGCTCTGGGTCATGCATCACCTGACCACCAACATGATGCCGGTGCACGAGATGGGCCAGACGCCGTGATGTCGGCTCCTGCCGACGGGGCAGGGGAACACGATGAGGCCGGCCGCGGGCGATCCGGCGCGCTGCGGCTCGCGATCGGCGCGGCGTGGGTTGCGTGCGTCGCGATTCTGCTGGCGCTGGGCGTCTGGCAGATCGAGCGGCGGGCCTGGAAACTCGACCTGATCGATCGTGTCGAGCACCGCGTTCATGCCGAACCTGTGCCGGCGCCGGGCCCGGCGGATTGGCCGGCGATCAATCGCAGCGATGACGAGTACAAGCGGGTGACACTGAGCGGCCGCTTTCTCAACGATCGCGAGACGCTGGTGCAGGCGCTGACGGTCGAGGGCTCCGGCTATTGGGTGGTGACGCCGCTGCAGACCGCCGGCGGCACCGTGCTCGTCAATCGTGGCTTCGTGCCCGCGGATCGCCGCGCCCGCGCAAGCCGCAGCGCCGGGAACCCGGATGGCACGGTCAGCGTGACGGGATTGCTGCGGCTCTCCGAGCCGGGCGGCGGCTTCCTGCGCCACAACGATCCCGCGGGGAATCGCTGGTATTCACGTGACGTCGGGGCGATCGCGGCGGCGCGCGGTCTGTCCGACGTCGCGCCATTCTTCGTCGATGCCGATGCGACCCCGAATCCCGGCGGGCTTCCGATCGGCGGACTCACCGTGATCTCGTTTCCGAACAACCATCTGGTTTACGCGCTCACCTGGTTTACATTGGCTCTCATGCTGGCCGGCGCCGGGCTGCAGCGGCTCCGCCGCGCGCAGCGTGACCCGAAGCGCCGGCGGCGCAGGATGTGGAATGGGATCAGCGGCGGCAGGACATGGGTGGATGCGGGGTGACTTGTTGAGGGATCGAAGCTTCCCGTTCTGGCGGCGGAGACCGGACGTGGCCTCATGAGAAGCGAGGCGCCCAACCTGCCGTTCGGAGCCGTGGCCGCGATCGCCACACCCGAGATCAACGCGCCGCTGCCGACCAGGGACGCGACCAACCGCAAGAACATGGTGCTGCTGATCCAGCTGCGCTGGATCGCCGTGGTCGGCCAGATCGTCACCATCGGCTTCGTGACCACCTGGTTCGGCATCGCGCTGCCGGTGCTGCCGATGGTGGCGATCATCTGCGCGCTGGTGGCGCTCAACGTCGCCAGCCACATCTGGCTGCGCAGGCGCGACGACGTCGGCAATCGCCATTTGCTGATCGCCCTGATGCTGGACGTGGTGGCGTTGACATCGGAGCTCTATCTCACCGGCGGTGCGTCGAATCCGTTCACGTGCCTCTATCTGTTGCAGGTCACGCTGGGGGCCGTGCTGCTCGATGCGCGCTCGTCCTGGTCGCTGGTCGCACTGACGGTGCTCAGCTTCATCTGGCTCACCATCGAGTACCGCCCGCTGCAACTGCCGCAGCATCACGTCAGCGATGCCTTCACCCTGCACATCACCGGCATGTTCGTCGGCTTCGTGCTCGACGCCGTGCTGCTCGTCGTGTTCGTCACCCGGATCAACCGGAACCTGCGCGAGCGCGACGCCAAGCTCGCCGATCTGCGCCAGCACGCCGTCGAGCAGGATCACATCATCCGCATGGGCCTGCTCGCCTCAGGTGCCGCGCATGAGCTCGGGACCCCGCTGGCGTCGATCTCGGTGATCCTGAACGATTGGCGGCGCATGACCGCGATCTCTGCCGATCCGACGCTCGCGGAGGATTTCACCGAAATGGAAGCGGCGGTGCAGCGCTGCAAGTCGATCGTGACTGACATCCTGGTCTCGGCCGGCCAGGCGCGCGGCGAAGGCTCGGCGCCCACGACGTTGAAGGCGTTCCTGACGACGCTGGTCGCCGAATGGAGCGCGGCGCGCTCGGCGCGCAATCTGACGTTCCGCAACGAGTTCGGCTCGGATCCGGCGATCGTCTCCGACGTCGCGCTGAAGCAGGCGATCGTCAACGTGCTCGACAACGCGTTCGAAGTCTCGCGCGAGTGGGTGGAGTTCGTCGCCGAACGGGACGGCGATCAGCTGCTGCTCAGCGTCAGCGATCGCGGTCCGGGTTTTGATCCGGCGATGCTGGGCCAGCTCGGACGTCCCTATCAGTCGAGCAAGGGCCGCCCGGGGCGCGGGCTGGGCCTGTTCCTGGTGGTCAACGTGATCCGCAAGCTGGGCGGCAGCGTTTCGGCCTGGAACCACCGGGGACGTGGGGCGACCGTACGGCTGTCGCTGCCGTTGTCGACGCTTGTGATTGGAGAGCGCGATGGCGAATGACATGTCTCTCCTGATCGTCGAGGACGATGACGGTTTTGCACGAACCCTGAAGCGCTCGTTCGAGCGGCGCGGCTACGAGGCCGTGATCGCGGCGTCGCTCGAGGACGTCGACCAGGCCGTCAAGGAGAAGACGTTCGGCTATGCCGTCGTCGATCTCAAGCTCGGCGGCGCCTCAGGCCTCGTCTGCGTCGAGAAGCTGCACGCGCGTGATCCGGAGATGCTGATCGTGGTGCTCACGGGCTTTGCCAGCATCGCCACTGCGGTGGAGGCGATCAAGCTCGGCGCCTGCCATTATCTCGCCAAACCGTCGAACACCGACGATATCGAGGAAGCGTTCCGCAAGGCGCAGGGCAATGCGCAAGTGGCGCTGGCCGAGCGTTCCACCTCGATCAAGACGCTGGAGTGGGAGCGTATCCACCAGACCCTGATCGAGACAGACTTCAACATCTCCGAAGCCGCAAGAAGGCTCGGCATGCATCGCCGGACTCTGGCGCGCAAGCTGGAGAAGCGCCCGGTGAAGTAGGATGGTCTGCTGTCGTTCGCAGCGATGGAAAGCAGCTAGTTCGGCAGAGCGTGGCAGGCTCCCTCTCCCCGTGAAGAACGGGGAGAGGGAGCGCACTACCGTCGTGGCGAGCACCTACTCTGCCGGTCGCTCATGCGCGCCTCAACCTACTCCCTCGCCAGCGCCGTTGCCGGATCGAGCCGCGAGGCGCCGCGGGCGGGCATGTAGCCGAAGCCGATGCCGATCGCCATCGACGTGACCGCGGCGCCGACCATGGCCATCGGCGAATAGATCAGCTGGAAGCCGACGTCGAGCGCGTTGAAGACCGTGCCGAAGCCGACCGCGAGCGCCAGGCCCAGCGCACCGCCAAGCAGGCAGACCAGCACGGCCTCGATCAGGAACTGCATCAGGATGTCGCTGCGCCGCGCGCCGACCGCCATGCGCACGCCGATCTCGCCGACGCGCTCGGACACCGACACCAGCATGATGTTCATGACGCCGATGCCGCCGACCAAGAGCGAGATCACGGCGATGGCCGCCACCAGCAGGGTCAGCACCTGCGTCGTGCTCTCGACGGTCTTGCGGATGTCGTCGGTGTTGAGCACGAAGAAGTCCTTGGCGTTGTGCCGTGCCGTCAGCAGCGCCGTCGCGGCGCGCTCGGCCGCCGCCATCGGCGTCGCCTCGTCGACGCGGACGCTGATGCTGCGCAGCACCTGGTTGCCGAGGAAGCGCGCCTGCACCGTGGTGTAGGGCAGATAGACGATCGGCGTGGAGCTGGAGCCGAACCCGGCCTGCTGCTGCTTGGTGACGCCGACGACGCGGCAGGGCACCTTGCCGATCAGGATGACGCTGCCGAGCGGACTGACGTCGGAATCCGGAAACAGCGCCTTGCGCGCATTGTCGTCGATCACGGCGTCCTGGGCGTAGGATCGCACGGTGTCGGCATCGAGATAGCTGCCTTCCGCGAGCTCGGTGTTCTTGACGCGGAAATACTGCTCGCCGACGCCCGAGATCTGGGCGCTGACCTCGACGGCGCCGAACCGCAAGGTGCTGGTGGTCGAGACCGTCGGCGAGATCGCATCCACGTAAGGCTGCTCAGCCATGACCTTGGCATCCGCGAGCACCAGCGTCCTGATCTTGCTGGAACGGGTGTCGCCGAAATCCTTGCCGGGAAAGAATTCCAGCGTGTTGGTGCCGAGCCGGTTGATGTTCTCCAGCACCCGCGCCTGCGAGCCGCGGCCGAGCGCCAGCACCATGACGACGGAGGCGACGCCGATGATGATGCCGAGCATGGTGAGGAAGGCGCGCAGCCGGTGCGCATTCATGGCGAGCAGCGCCATCCGTGCCGCCTCGCGGAAGCGGTCGAGATGACTGCGCCACCATGACGGCGCCGGCGATCCGGCGTCCTCGGCCGCGGCGGCAGCCGCCGGCCCGGGCGAAAGTGGATTGGGCTTGTCCGAGATGACGCGGCCGTCCTGCAGCTCGATGATGCGGCGCGCGCGCTGCGCGACGCCGGCATCATGCGTGACGATGATGACCGTGCGGCCGGAGGCGCTGATCTCGTCGAGGATGCGCAGCACCTCCTCGCCGCTGGCGCGGTCGAGCGCACCGGTCGGTTCGTCGGCGAGGATCACGTCGGGATCGTTGACCAGCGCGCGGGCGATCGAGACGCGCTGCTGCTGCCCGCCGGAGAGCTGTCCCGGCCTGTGATCGGTGCGGCTGCCCATGCCGAGCCGCTGCAGCAGCGCCTCGGCCTTGCGGCGCCGCGCCGACGGGCCAAGCCCCGCATAGACGGCGGGCACCTCGGCATTCTCGGTGGCAGTGAGCTCGCCGAGCAGATGATAGCGCTGGAAGATGAAGCCGAAATGCTCGCGCCGCAGCGCCGCCAGCTCATCCGGATCGAGCGAGCTCATTTCACGTCCGGCGATCCGGTAGCTGCCGGACGTCGGACGGTCCAGACAGCCGAGGATGTTCATTAGCGTCGACTTGCCGGAGCCCGACTGGCCGATGATCGCCACCATCTCGCCGCGCGCGATCCGGAGGTCGACGCCGCGCAAAGCGTGGACCGTGCCTTCGCCGGACGCGTAGCACCGTCCGACATTCTGCAGGTCGATCAGGACCTCGGTCATCATGCGCCTCCGGGCGGCGGCGGCATCACGGTTTGCTTCGGGCCCTGCTCGGGCGCCGAGATCACGACCCGCTCGCCCTCGCGCAGGCCGGACTGCACCTCGGCCCTGATCTTGTTGTTGAGGCCGATCCGCACCGCGCGTTTCTCCAGGGCGCCTGCGCCATTGAGCACGCGGACGTTGTAGCTGCCGTCCGGATTGGCATTGCCCAGGGCCGACGAGGCGATCGTCAGCACGTTGCGCGCTTCGCCGAGCAGGATGTGGACCTCGGCCGTCATGTAGGTCATCAGCCGCCCCTCAGGATTGGCGACGTCGAACACGCCGTTGTAGTAGATCGCCGACGATGTGGATGATGACGACGTGCTGCTGCTGCTCGATGTCGTGGTCGAGCTCGAGGAGAAGCTCGAATCGCTCTTGATCGATTCCGGCGCCGGCTCGATCGTGCCGAGCGTGGCCTCGTAGCGGCGGTCGGGATCGCCGAGGATGGTGAAGTAGATGTTCTGTCCCGGCCGGACCCGGACGACGTCGGCCTCCGAGATTTCGACGCGCACCGTCATGGTCTCGACCTGGCCGAGCACGACGATGGTCGGCGCCGACTGCACCGCATTGACGGTCTGGCCCTGCTGGGTGACGATCGACAGCACGGTGCCGTCGATCGGGGCCGTGATCTTGGTGTAGCCGAGATTGACGCGCGCGGTTTCGATCGCGACCTCGGCCTCGACGATCTGTGCGTCCAACTGCGCGATCTGGGCCTGGGTCTGCTTCGCGGTCGCCTCGGCGCTGTCGTAGTCGGCGCGCGACGAGGCCTTCTGCGCCAGCGTGACCTGCTGCCGCGCCAGGTTCGCCTCGGCGAGCGCCAGGGTGGCGACTTTCTCGTCGCGTTGCGCCCGGACGTTGCGCAGACTCGCCTCGTTGGTGCGCAGCGTATTCTGTTGCGTCAGCGAGTCGATTTCGGCGATCAGATCGCCGGCCTTGACCTTCTGTCCCAGCTTGACGTTGAGCGCGACCAGCCGTCCCGACGCCTGGGCGCCGACCGCCACCAGCTTGACCGGTTTCAGCGTGCCGGTGGCGAGCACGGTCTGCTCGATATCGCCGAGGGTGACCGGCGCCGTCACCAGGTTGGCGTTCGGATTGCGTGTGAACCGGGTAACGAACAGGAGGGCCAGCGCGAGCGCGACGAGCAGGCTGATGATCAGCACAGCCCGGCGGCGCGGACGCTTCGGCTTCAGCACCGGCGGGACGCCGTCTTCCGTAGCGGACGGTCGGGGCATGTGGGGCAGGGGTGCGTTCATCGCCTTGACTTCGAAAGGGCTGCGGAAATTACCTGGGCGCGCCGACCTGTGCGAGATGCGGGCCGGTGCCGCCGTCGACGATTTCGGGAACCGAGCTGTCGACTGCGCCGGTCCAGCCGCCGCCGAGCGCCTTGGCCAGCGCCACGTAGTTCTTCGCCAGAGTGGCGCGACTCGCGAGCAGGCTGTCCTCGGCCGTGAATTGCGAGCGCTCGGCATCGAGCACGTCGAGGAACGTGCTGGAGCCGGTCTGGTAGAGCGAGCGCGACAGCCGTGCGGCCTCGCCATAGCGCCGCGCCGACTCGCTCAGGCTGCGGATGCGGATGCGCTCCTGGCCGAGGCTCACGATGGCGTTCTCGACGTCCTCGAGCGCGCTGAGCACCGCGCTGCGCCAGGCGACGTGGTATTCGTCGCGCTGCGCCTCGGCGACCTCGACCGCGGCCTGCAGCTTGCCGCCGTTGAAGATCGGCACCGACAGGCTCGGGCCGATCGACCAGCCGATCGTCGAGCTCTTGCCGAGATCGCCGAGCTTCAACGCCGTGGTCGACACCGTGCCGGTCAGGCTGACATCCGGGTACAGCGCAGCCGTCGCCTGTCCGATCTTGGCGGTGAACTGCGCGAGCTGCCGCTCCGCCTTGCGCACGTCGGGGCGCATGACCAGCACGTCGGCCGGGATGCCCTTGGGCAGCGGCAGGCGCGGCGACGGGATCGGAGTCACCAGCGACAGGCGGAGGTTCAGCGCCGTCGGGTCGCGGCCGAGCAGCACGCCGAGCCGATGGACAGCCTGCTGATAGCTGCTCTCATAGGTCGGGATGGTTGCTTCCGTGCTGGCGGCCAGCGCGCTCGCCTTGGCGGTGTCGACGGCCGAGGCCGAGCCGGCATTCTGCTTGCGCTCGGTCAGCGCCGCGGTCTCGCGCTGCGAGGCCGCGGTGCGCCGGGCCAGCGCCGCACGCGCCTGATAGGCGCGGGCATCGATGTAGTTGGAGGCGACGTCGCCGATCAGCGTGAGGAGCGTTGCGCGCAGATCGTCCTCGGCGGCGTCGACGCCGTAGCCGGCGGCCTCGACGGCGCGGCGGTTGGCGCCGAACAGATCCAGCTCCCAGCTCGAATCGAAGCCGGCCTGGTACTGGCTATAGGTGGTCGGAGCGATCGCGATGCCATTCGTGGTGCTGCCGGCGCTGCGGGTCTCCGTCGCCGTGCCGGTGCCGCTCACGGTGGGGAACAGCGCGCCGACGGCCTGGCGCTGCGTCGCCCGCGCCTCGCGGATGCGCGCCTTGGCGGCGGCGACGTCGAGATTGCCGTCGACCGCTTCGCTGATCAGCTGATCGAGCAGCCCATCGTGGAGGTTGCGCCACCACTGCGCGAGCTTCAGCGTCTGCGCCGGCTGGTTGCGGTCGCTGCTCCAACGTTGTGGCACGCCGAACTCCGGCGTCACGTAGTCGGGGCCGACGGCGCAGCCGGCGAGCAGCGGCGTGGCGAGGCAGAGTGCGAGCAGGACGGGCTTCACGGCGGCTGATACGATCGCGGTTCGAAAGGAGGCCGCGCAGGCTGGTCGGCCACGCCGCAGGACTTCCCCGTTGATGTTTGTTTGATGCACAGAGCCTAGGCAGGTTAACGATTGCGCAGGGTTAAGTCGCGTGAAGAAATGTTTCCGCCTTAACAATACAGCTTACTTTCGCCACGATCGCGCGTTGCTTCGGGCTGTTCTTTTCGGCCAAAATCGACCATGTTCCGCGCATGATGTCGTCACACAATACCGTCGTGGCCGCAGACGCAAACATGCCGGCCGCCGCGCGGATCCTCTGCGTCGAGGATGATCGCGAGATCGCGGCGCTGCTCACCGAGCTCCTGCAGGAGCACGGCTTCGCGCCGCGCTTCGTGTCGTCGGCGGCCGCGATGAACGACCTCCTGCAGCGCGAGCAGGTCGACCTCATCATGCTCGACGTGATGCTGCCGGACGACGACGGCATGAGCATCTGCCGCCGCCTGCGCCAGATCTCGACGGTGCCGATCATCATGGTGACGGCGAAGGGCGAGGACATCGATCGCATCCTCGGCCTCGAGCTCGGCGCCGACGACTACGTCGTCAAGCCGTTCAATCCGCGCGAGCTGGTGGCGCGAATCCGCGCGCTGCTGCGCCGCTCGCAACTGCATCCCGCCGTGATCGCGGCGCGGCAGGCGCCGATGACGTTCGACGGCTGGCGCATCGAGCCGGCGACGCGCACGCTGTTCGATCCCGACCGCGTCAAGATCACCTTGACCAGCGCGGAGTTCGACATCCTGCTGGCGTTCTGCCGCAACGCCGGCCGCGTGCTGTCGCGCGAGCAGCTGATCGAGCTGGCGCATGGCGGGCAGGCCGGGCCGGTCGAGCGCAGCATCGACGTTCACATCAGCCGCATCCGCCAGAAGATCGAGCCCGGCGCCAGGAGCTGGACCCTGATCAAGACCGTGCGCCTCGGCGGCTACGTCTTCACGCCAAGAGTCGAGACCATTGATGACGCCTGATAGCAAGCCGTGCCCGCGCCTCGGCCTCACCACGCAGATCGTGACCCTGGCGTCGCTTTCGGTGCTGTTCGGCATGGTGCTGATGATCGCGGCCGCGCTTTTGTTTCTCGATCCGCCCGATGAGCAGGAATCGCCGGCCTACGGCATCGCGCGCGTCGCCGAGGCGGTGCACTTCGTCCGCGCCGCGAACGACCCCGTGGCCGTCGAGAGCAGCCTGTCGAGCCTGCGCAGCTCCGGCATCCAGGTCGAGCTGGTGCCGCTGAGCTCGCTGACGCTGCTCGCCAAGCCGGTCAGGGACGTGCCATGGACCTCGCGGCTGGCGCGCCGCCAGCTCAGCGTGCTGCGCGATGTCACCTTGCTCCACGGCGTCGGCTATGGAGCGGCGCCGCCGACCCAGATCATCGTCCAGGTCGACGGCGAGCGTGCGCTGGTGTTCGACGACGTGCCGCGGCTCGAATTCTGGTCGATGGTGCTGAAGCCGGCGGCGGTGTTCCTGTTCCTCATCCTGATCCTGGGCGTGCTGCTGTCGATCTACGCGGCGCGGGCGATCATCCGGCCGCTGTCGGAGATGGCGCGCGCGGCCGCCGCATTCGGCCGCTCGCCGGGTGCGCAGGAGCCGCTGAGCCGGCGTGGCCCGCGGGAGATCGCCCAGGTCGCCGAGGCGCTGAACGAGATGCAGGCGCGCATCCGCGCGCTGCTCGACGACCGCACGCGGATGCTGGCGGCGATCAGCCACGACCTGCGGACGCCGCTGACGCGGCTTCGGCTGCGCTCGGAGCGCATCGCCCAGGGCGAGATGCGCAGCGCGATGCTGCGCGACATCGACCAGGTCAGTCGTATGCTCGACGAGACGCTGGACTATCTGCGCGACGACACCAAGGCCGAGCAGCCGGCGCGGATCGAGCTGTCGAGCCTCCTGGAGACGATCTGCTGTGACTTCGCCGATGTCGGCCACGCCGTCAGCTTCGATGGACCGTCGCGGCTGGTCTGCGAGGGCCGGGCCCGGGCGCTGTCGCGCGCCGTCACCAACGTGGTCGAGAACGCCGTCAAGCACGGCAGCGAGGTCGTGGTCAGCCTGTCGACCCTGGCCGACGGCATGATCGCGATCGAGGTCGCCGACGACGGTCCCGGCATTCCGCAGGCGCTGCAGGCGCGCGCGCTGGAGCCATTCGTCAAGCTCGACCAGGCGCGCTCCGCCGGCGGCTTCGGCCTCGGCCTGTCGATCGCGCAGGAGATCATGAAGAAACATGACGGCGGCATCGCGCTGATGCCGAACGCGCCGCGCGGCCTGCGGGTGCGGCTGTCGCTGCCGCTGCGCGTCGCGATGCCCGCGGCGATCCCCGCCAAGGTGGCGTAGCGGGCGCCACGCGCAGGAAACCCCGCCGGTGCTGATCCCGGCGGGGCCTTTGCGTTCGCCGATGTCGAGGGATGGCGGTCAGCTCACGCGCTTCCAGGTCTGGCCGCCGCAGAACAGGCCGCCGAAGGCGCAGCCCTGGACCCGCAGCGTGCTCGGATTCTTCAGCACCACGGTGGAGTCGTAGTTGCCGCCGCCGTCCGGATCGTGGATGCGGCCGACCCACTTGCTGTCCTTGCGCTTCATGTTGATCAGGATCTTCTCCCGCGTCTTCTCGGCAAAGCCGCAGATGTTGGCGCCGCACGGCTCGATCACGACGTTGCCCTTGCCGCCCTCGGTGGCCCACAGGCCGAGCGGCGAGTTCGGATCGGCTGCCGGCGCCGGCGCCGGAGCCGGCTGAACTGCGGCAGGCGCCGCGGCAACCGTGACCGGCGCGGGTGCTGGCGCCGGCTGTGGAGCAGGCGCGGTCGTAGCGACCGGAGCCGGCGGCACCGGCATCTGCACCGTCGTGGATGGCGCGGCGGCGGCGGGCGCTGCGGGGGCCGGCTCGGCCGCGGCTGGCGTGGCGGCGACGGGCGCCGGTGCGTTGACGACCGGCGGAGCCGCCACGGGCGCCGCTGCGGCCGGAGCGCCGGTCGCAGGCGCGCCGCTCGCCTGCGCATCGTCATCGTCGAGCTTGGAGGATTTCAGCCCGCTGAGGTCGATGCCGGACACTTGCAGGCAGGACAGCGACTGGCAGTTGCGCGGCACGGTGACACGGATCTTGTGCCCGTCGAAATTGAACGCGATCGAGCTGCCGGCCTGCGCGGCGCTGCTCGCGATCAGAACGGCTGCTGCGGCCAGATACACGGTCTTCATGAATGAGCTCCCTCGGACGGCGTCATGAACCTGAGGGAACTCTTAGACGCGGGCGACCGCGCGATCTGTGACGAGGGTCACAGCCGGAGAGCCGAAGAGACGATGGGGCCGGGGCCGCACACGGCCCGTCAATTGATCGATCGGATCGCGGCGATCAGATCATCCCGACGATGATCGCGCCGACAAATGCAAACACGACATACGTGACCACCATGCTCAGCCGATCGGCAAGGCTCATGGGACGGCTCCCGTTTTCGCATCGCTCGCGCACCTGGCGTGCGCTGGCTCTTGACGCCTGCGCTCCGCAGAGCGCGCGCCACACATACAAGATCGGCATCGGCAAAAAAGACAGCGCGGCTGTCGCTTCCCCGTAAAACGACTGCCTTTCACGTCGCGATGGTTTGCGTGCCGTAAAGGGACGGCATTGACAGGTCCTTAAGCAAATTGCCGCAAACCTCTGCATATGACGCGCGGAGTTCGTTTGTATCTCGTCGGCTCCATCGTCCTTGTCTCGCTTGCGGGTTGCGGCCGTGGATTTTTCCAGGAGCGCGAGCCGTGGCGGGCCGAGGCCGAGATCGCCTGCCTGAAATCGGGCGCGGTGAAGGAGAGCGCGGACATCGTCCGCATCGACCCGATCACCGGCCCCGGCATGTGCGGCGCCGACTATCCGCTGAAGGTGGCGGCGCTCGGCGAATCGACCGCGAGCTACGGCTTCGCCGACGAAAGCCTGCGTCCGCCGGCCGCGATCGGCGGCCAGCCGCGCTGGCCGATCAACCCGCCGCCGCAACGCTATGCCCCGCCTGCGACCTATCAGCCGCAGGCCGCGCCGCAGCCGGCCTATCCGTCGTCGAACGCGGCCTATCCTGGTCCGGCATCGCCGTCCTACGGCGCCCCGCCCGGCGCGCCGCTGCAACTCGAGCCACCGGCCGGCGAGGACGACGTCAACCAGCCGGCCGACGCGTCCTATCCCGCCGCGCCCTATCGCGGGCAGCCTGCCGGGCGCACCGCCTATCCGCAGCAGGAAGCACCGCCGCGGCTCGGTCCGTCGCGCGATCCGGTCGGCACCGTCGGCCCGGTCGCGGTGAAGCCGACCGCGACGCTCGCCTGTCCAATCGTCTCGGCGCTGGACCGCTGGATCGCTGAATCGGTGCAGCCGGCGGCGCAGCGCTGGTTCGGCACCAAGGTCGTCGAGATCAAGCAGATCTCGGCCTATTCCTGCCGCGGCATGAACGGCAATCCGAGTGCGCACATCTCGGAGCATGCCTTCGGCAACGCGCTCGACATCTCCGCCTTCATGCTCGCCGACGGTCGCCGCATCACCGTCAAGGACGGCTGGATCGGCCTGCCGGAGGAGCAGGGCTTTCTGCGCGACGTCCAGGGCGGCGCGTGCCAGCAGTTCACCACGGTGCTGGCGCCGGGCTCCAACGTCTATCACTACGACCACATCCATGTGGACCTGATGCGCCGCGCCAGCCGCCGCCTGATCTGTCAGCCGGCCGCGCAATCCGGCGAGGCGGTGGCGGCGCGCGCGCAGCAGCGGCGCTACGGCTACGGCCAGCGCGAGCCGGACGTCACCAGCTCGATCCCGCCGCGCAAGCAAGCCAAGTCGATTGGTCAGTTGATCAACGAGGAAGACGAATTCCGGGACTATTGAGTGGCAATGGCGAATAGCGCGTCGCATCTCCCGGCCCGACCATCTCCTCACTCTTTGTCATTCGCTTCGCGCTGTGCGCGGCTGTGGATTTCTTTCGCCGTCAGCCGCGCCTGAAGGCGCTCTGTCCCGCCCCGAAACGGAAACGCCGATGTCGCGCGCTGCGCATTAGGAGTCCGTTGACCAGTTTTGCCGTCCGCCATTGGCCGACACTAGACCTGCCACAGTCGCCAGGAACAAGGCGCGCGGGGTTCTGGTTGCTGCCGGATTGGGAGAGGCGGAGATGGCATCGTATCGCATCAAGGCGATTGGGGCGGGCTTCGAGGTCGGCACCGCCGAGCAGGCTGTGCTGGTCTGCCGCTCGCTGAAGACCGCCCGCCGCGCCGTCGCCGATGCGCAGCGCCTGGAGCGGATGCCGCCGAAGCCGATCCCCTGGCGTGTGCCGCCGGAGCCGGCGACCGCCGCTGGCGGCGCGGACGATGCCGCGCGCAGCGAGGACAAGGACATCGAGATTCCCGTCGTGTCGGATGGCCCGCCTCTGTGCTGCTGACTGGATCATGATACGATTCCACGGAATCGCATCATGATCTCATCTCCTTGTTTGAGCATGATCTCCGCGCAAACGCCTTCGGCGTTTGTCGCGAGGAAAAACCGGTTTCCACTTTTCCGGATCATGCTCTAACCGGCGCGGAAGCGGCAGAACTGGAACTGCTGCGTCGCGCCCCACGGCGTGCGATGCGCCTCGGTGCAACTGTTCTCTAGCGTGAAGGCAGGACCCAGCGTTGCGGCCAGGCTGTGGGCGTCGTAGCGCACGATCGGCAGCCCGCTGCACTTCTCCGGACCATCGGGCGCGAACGTGCCGATGATGACGGCCCCGCCGGGCACCACCGCCGCGCGCAGGCGATCGACATAGGCGGCGCGGTCTTCAGGTGCGGTGAGAAAATGGAAGGCGGCCCGATCGTGCCAGACGTCGTAGCGCGCGTCCGGCGTCCAGGTGGTGACGTCGGACGCGATCCACGTCACCCCGGCCGCCGCGGCGCCGAGCCGGCCGCGCGCCGTCGCCAGGGCGGCGTCGGAGATGTCGAGCACGCTGAGCGCGCCGTAGCCGGCCGCGAGCAGCGCATCGACCAGCCGCGAGGCGCCGCCGCCGATATCGATGATCCGCGACGCCGCCGTCGCACCGGCCTCGCGGATCATCCGCAGCGACGTCGCCGGATCGTCCTGGTACCAACTCACCTCGGTCTCGGCCTTGGTGGTGTAGACGTTCTGCCAATGGCTGGCGCGGTCGGGCATGGTATGGCCGTTTGGTGCAGAGGAGGCTCATCCTATCATGAGTTCGCAATATCGTCGCAGGCTGCGAATGCTGCACGAAGAAATCCGAGCGGTCTGAGATGTAACGCAGGCTCTTGCGGCGAGGACGGTGGGCTCCCTCTCCCCGTTCTTTACGGGGAGAGGGTTGGGGTGAAGGGCAGACGCACGGGAAGCGCACGTGGATAGACCTGTAGCCCCTCACCCGGATTGCATCTGACGGATGCAATCCGACCTCTCCCCGCTTGCGGCAGGGCGATCGCATATGGTTTTCCCGGGCGGACCTTTCATGGCCTCATGGTTCGAGACGCGTCGCAAGAGCGACGCTCCTCACCATGAGGATCAACAGCTTTGCGGCGGAGAAAGGCCCTCATCCTGAGGAGCCCGCCGAAGGCGGGCGTCTCGAAGGATGGTCGCGGAAAGACTGCGCGCCCGGCCTCTTTCACCATGTGCGATCGCCCTGCCCGCAAGGGGAGGGGAGTCGACCGCTGTTGCGGCGATAGCGGTCGGCCTCAAAACGTCCCCGCCACCGTCACCCGGAACGTCAGCGGCTCGATCGGGTGCAGGACGCGGTCCATGACGCCGGTCTGGCAGACCTGGGCCGGCACCCCTGTCGGCGCGTTGCCGTAGCACGCCTGGTACAGCTGGTCGGTCGGCAGCAGCGAGCCGTAGCCGTAGGAGATCTGGTTGGCCCTGGTGTTGAGCAGGTTCAGCACGTCGAGCTGGATGCGCCAGCCATTGGCGTCGCGGAAGCCGATGCGGCCGTTGAACACGCTGGTCGCGGTCGAGCGGAAATAGTTGTCCTCGGTCAGCGGCGTCGCGCCGAGATAGCGCCAGCGCAAGGACCCGAACCAGCCGGTCTTCTCGCCGAGCGTGATGCCGGCGGAGGCGATCATCGACGGCGCATTGGGGATGTAGTTGCCCGGCGCATTGCCGAGCTGGGCCTGCGGGTAGCCGGCGAGCGAGGCGTAGACCGCCGCCTGGTCGGCATTGTCACCGACGAAGCGGGCGTGGGTCATCGCCAGATCGGCGTCGATGTCGATCCAAGATGCCGGGCGATAGTGGTTGGTGAGCTCGAAGCCGTAGCGCCGGCTCGGCCGGCTCGCCTCGGTGTCGCCGGCGTCGCCGGAGAACAGGATCTCGGAATCCTGGTTGAGCATGAACACGCTCAGCGACGAATCGAGTCCCGGAATGATGCGCGTACGCACGCCGACCTCGGCGCCCTTGGTGCGTACCAGCAGCGGCGAGGAGGCGAGCTTGTTGGTCGGATCGGCGGGATCCTCGGTCGTGGTCGCGCCACGGGCGTCGTTGCTGTGCATGCCGTAGCCGGCGCCAAGGAAGAACTCGGTCTTGTCGAACGGCCCGATCACCATGCGGAACTTCGGGCTGCCGAGGCTGGCTGCGGCATCGCCGGTGTTGTTGCCATTGGTCAGCGAATACACGTGGGTCTGATAATAGTCGCCGCGATAGCCGACCGTGGTGCGCAGCCAGTCGGTCCAGCGCACCGTGTTTTCGACATACAGCCCGACGCTGCCTTCGCCGACCTTGTCGGCGCGAACGACGCCGGTGCTCAAGGGATCGATGTCGGAGAGCAGCACCCGCTGGCGGGTGTTGGTCAACGCCAGCGCGATGTCATCGTAGCGCGTCTGGACGCCGAACGTCGTCTCCATTGGCCGGCCGGCAAAGCTGCCGTTCAAGGTGCGCGATGCGTTGGCGCCGAGCATCAGCCGGTCGTCATGCTGGTGAAACTGGTCGCCGTAGGTCGGGTTGCTGAGCGCGTAGGTGAAGTTGTTGTAGAGATCGAGCTGGCTCTTCACCGCATAGGCGTTGGCCTTCCAGGAGCCGGCCTCGTCGGTGCCGGCGATGCGGCCCGACAGCGCGAAGCGGTTGGTCTTGCCGCCGTCGGTCGGGTCTTCGGAATCGTAGCGCCCGAGTGTTCCCGAGGTGATGGCGCGCTCCGGCACTTGGTCGGTCGAGGTCCAGCGGTTCGCATAGGCCATGCCGGTGATCGAGAAGCCGTCAGTCGCCGTGCCCTGCGAGTAGCGCACCAGGCTGTTCAGCTTCTTGGCGTCGTCGGGCGTGGTCCAGGGACCGTCATAGCGGCCGGCCTCGCCGGCGATCAGCAGATGGCCGTCGCCGACATGCACCGAGTCCATGCCGAAGAAGCGGCGATAGCCGAAGCTGCCGGCCGTCATCTGTGCGATCGCCTTCGGCACGCTGTCCACCAGGCCGATATGGACGCTGCCGACCGAGGCTAAATCGCCTTCGTCGGCGAAGTAGGGGCCCTTTCGGACGTCGACCCGGCCGATCGTCTCGGGCATCAGCCAGTTGAGATCGGCATAGCCCTGGCCATGCGCATGGGTGCGCATGTTCACCGGCACGTCATCGACGAACAACGCGAGATCGGTGCCGTGATCGAGATTATAGCCGCGCAGAAAATACTGGTTGGCTTTGCCTTCGCCGGAGTGCTGCGTGACGATCAGGCCGGGCACGGCTTCGAGCACCTCGCCGGGCCGCGTGGCTGGGCGGGCGTTGATCTCCTCGCCTGATATGACGACCTCGCTCGCCATGCCCTGCGGGTGCGGCGCACCGGAGCCGGCACTGGGCGTGCCGGATGGGGGCGTCGCTGCCGCGGCTGTCGCGGCCGGCGTCGCTCCGATGCGCGGGCGTAGTGCATCCGAAACCGGCCGCTGTGCCGTGCGTCGCGCCTGCGGCTTGGGCTTGGCGGTCCGTTTGGGCGCATCCACATCGACTGTCGGCAGCTCTGCGGGGGGGCGTTCCGGATGTGCCTGTGCCTGATGCGCCAAGGCCGCCATCAGCACGCCAACACTCGCCCCACACCACCGCATCGTCACGCCCCTAGAACTCGCCACAGGGCATGCATCATCAACTGCCGCGCGCCTTCGTTGGCCCGCGACATGCTCGCTTGGATCGCCCCACTGTCGAATGTTAAAGAACGCTAAGGTGACACCGGTATGATGTCAACGTGAATACATCATACTCATGCGGTGGATAGGCGCTTGCCGCGCAGCTCAGGGAGACGGGACATGCAGCGCCTGACGATCACGATCGACGACGACCTGCTCGCCGAGGTCGACGCCTTCATGGCCCGGCGCGGCTACGACAACCGCTCGGAAGCGTTTCGCGATCTGCTGCGCAGCGGCCTCGAAACCGCCGATACCGGCGCCAGTGACGGCCGTTCCTGCATCGCGACCCTCAGCTACGTCTACGACCATGCCGCGCGCGAGCTGCCGAAGCGGCTGACCCAGGAGGCGCATGACCATTCCGGCCTCGCCCAGGCGACCCTGCATGTCCACATCGACCAGGAGAGCTGCCTCGAGGTCACCGTGCTCAAGGGCGAGCGGGCGGAGGTCAAGGCCTTCGCCGACCACGTCATCGCCGAACGCGGCGTCCGCCACGGCCACGTCGCGCTGATGCCGATCGAGGCGGCGGCGGGGCATGGGCACGCGCATAGCCATTCGCACAGTCACAGCCATTCGCATTCCCACACGACGAAGAGCGGCAAGAAGTAGAACCCGCCTGGTGCCACGCACTCCGCCGTCATGCCCGCGCAGGCGGGCATCCAGTACGCCGCGCCCCATCGATGTCATGACCGCCGCCTCGGAGTATCGGATCGCCCGGTCAAGCCGGGCGACGACATTTGACTTTGTCTGAAATGACCTGCCACGTCGCCTCGGCGGTAATCCTAAGCCTGAAGGACGCTATTACGGCTTGCAAGCCAAATCTGTGCTCACAGGAGAGGCTACAATTGGAGGTAGCCCTTTCTTAGTTCGTGCATTGTTAAAAAAGAGATCGCCTGAATTGGGTCCCACATGGATAACGACAGCTGCGGGCGGGGCAGAATCCGGCCAGTCTAAAGCGCTTGAGCCATTCGGATGTTGAATATTCCAGATGTTGTCCGGAGTGGCAAAACGTTCGCGCTGCTTTTCCAGAGTCATCGCTCCCATAACACGTACGCTGGTTATCAATTGCGCGCTAAGTGCGTTACAAATGGCGACTGCCGCTGCTCGTGGTTCAGTAGCAGTTGCGGGGTATAAAAATTTCACCCAAATCCCGGTGATAAAGGAAATTGGCTGGTTCACAATGGTGCGCGGCGGCCAACCTGCCTGCCTAAATGCGGCATCCAGATCTCGTGCAAAATACTGCGAGTTTGGGTCAGGCTCCGCTTCTATCACAACCGATACCGGCGATACGCCTGCGAGGTCGCCCCAAAACTTCATGTATTCCAATTGGGGAGGCGTTATTGAATCCAGGAAATCTGATTGCCGCTTCTCTAGGTTGGTTTCGGCTTCTGCAATCTTCCTTAGGCGCTCCTGCGCGGCTTTGGCCGTCTGGCTTGCCGTCTCGGAGAGTTGTTCGGCGTCGCCTGCCTTCTTGGTGAGAGCCAAGATTTCCGATTTTTGGTCAACTAGGCCGACAGTATCGACAACAAACAGCAGGGCAGCGATCAGCGCTTCGAGCGCAAGACTGCGGATCAGTAGTTTCTTGCCAAATTCAAGGGTGCTTGTGTTCTCTTCGAGAGCAACGCCCCACCAAACGCCGACGTTGCAACCGATCAACAAGACCGCAAGTGCAATTCGTATCCAATCTAAGTTGTCTAGTACCGACATGATCTACATCAGAGTGCTGTGAGTTGTCTTGTCCATTCTGCCTTAATAACTTACGTCTTTTTATTTGGAGGCGTCGACAAGCATTTGGAGAAATTCAAGCGTTAAGGATGGGGGCACGCGTCGCTCGATGGCGGTGCTTTGCCCACCCCTGCCCACAGTCAAGCACTCCTTTGCCATCCCGCGCAGGCGGGCATCCCGTATGCCGCGGCCCATCGATTTCATTACAGACTCCGCGGCGAACTGGATCGACTGGTCAAGCCGGGCGATGACGATTGAGGTTGTGGCGCATACCCTGCCCACTTTCCGTAATTGCGAGGCCCCTTGCGCCGACCTGTCCGCCGAAGCCAATCGGGCGTAGGCGGAAGCAATCGAGAGTCTTGATGCGGCCTTGGATCACTTCGCTGTCGCTCGCGATTGCGACGCTGCCAGGGTGCTCGCATGGACTCCAGCGACAAGCGTGACTCGATTCCCGGATATCGCTGTGCTCGTCCGTACGACGGTCTGTCGCTCGCGATGACGGGCTGCGCCACGCTCGCGCACCACAAAACCATCTGCGCGCAAAAACTGATTTCATCAGTCCGCTCAAGCTGATTTGCCCTGTCCAGTCCCTCGCGCAAAAATTTTTATCTTCCATTTTTCCGAATTCCATGGTTGTCTACTGACCATCCCGCCTCGATCGAAGAGGGACGTTTCGCGGTCGTCACGAGCGTTGGAGGCGGGGAGCGGTGGCCTGTCGGCGCGCAGCGCGCTTTATCGCGAGCGGACGAACGCGACCGGCAGGACGATGAAGTCGTATGGTCCTGGCGCCCCGATGCTGGCGCTAAGTCGTTCGGTGATGAGCCGGACGGCGACGGTGGCTACAAGCCCGGACACCGGGGAGCAACTGTCTTTTTTGTAGACCGGTGATCGGCCGGCCTCAAGGCTGGCGCGAAGGCGCGCCACCGCCTTCGGCGGCTGACGGCCTTGACCCCGTCCGCTCGCCGGTCTGTTGGCTTGGCGTGCGCTCGGGCGGAGCCCGAGCGGCTATGAGGCGCTCGACCCGTTCACAACGTGGAGCGCCGGATTCCACTTTTGGCGGCGTTTGACCATGACGTTGAGAATGCAGATCAGCTTGCGCATGCAGGCGGTCAGCGCGACCTTCTTCAACTTACCTTGGGCGAGCAGGCGCTCGTAGAAGGCCTTCAGGACTGGATTGCACCGCGTCGCGGCGCCCACGCAGGCCATGTAGAATGTGTTGCGAGTTCTGCGGCGTCCGCCCTTGACGTGCCGATCCCCGCGACGCCGGCCACTGTCATCATCGTACGGCGCAACACCCAGCAGCGCCGCGACGGCTTTGTCGCTGGTCTGGCCGAGCTCCGGCATGGTTGCTATCAGCGTAGCACACGTCGTGCGGCCGATGCCCGGAACGCTTTCGATGATCTCGGCGAGCTCCGCAAAATGCGGCGTGCTTTCGATCAGGGCGGAGATCTCTGCCTCGAGCTCGGCCAGCTCGGCGCTGATCGCCTTGACGATGCGCGTATGCAGACGCTGTACTTCTACAGGCAATTTATGCTCGCCCTGGTTCTTCAGTCTGACCAGCATATCTTTCGTCGCTTGGCGCACATTGACCATCTGCTGAAGCTTCTCTCGGGCGGCATCGTAGGCTTGCACCGCAGCTTCGTTGAAGGTCTCGGCGAACCAGGCGATCGTGTCCGCATCGATACTGTCGTTCTTGGCCAGGCGCCCGGCCGATTGAGCGAAGCTCCGCACCCGCTTTGGATCGACGATACGAACGTCGATCTTGGCGGCTCGCACCAGTTTGGCCCACTCCCGCTCGTAGCCGCCGCTGGCCTCCATCACGACCTTGGTGACGCCGTGCCGGCGCAGCCACGCCACGAAGTCGCGCTGGCCTTCCTTCGTCCTTTCAAACATCTGCTTGGACCCGGGCGCTCGGGTACAAGCATCGACCTTATCCTTGGCGACATCGACACCCGCGACAACGAGATCATTCTGTGCCATCATCCAGCTCCCTTCCTTGCAAGGTGCGGGCTCGAAGCCCGTGCAACTGTTCGGGTTGAAGGAAGACACCGGACCTGTCCCACGCTCCCCGACAGGCTCTAGGGCCTTTGAGCACGATCGGGCTCAGATCCAGCGACGGGCGGTTGGTCAGAACCGCCCGTTCGCACATTCTGGCAGGTTTCGAACACACAAGAGTACGTATAAATCGTAAGCCCATCGCGCAGGGAGGGCCGGGTGATCTCGGCTGAACCTGTGGTACCTGCCGCCTGCATTTTTTTCCGCAGGCGGGCCACGGGCGCGGCCGGCGCCCGGCCTTCCCTGCACCCTCCGATCGCTTCGAGGGTGATCCGATTGCAAAGCTCGGGCGTCGCCAGCCGCGAGAAGGAGAGCGCATGTCTCATGCTGACATATCTCGGGCTGACATGTCTGGCGCCGATATCCGTTGTGCCGACATCGGCGCGCGCATCGCGGCGGTCAGCGGCGTCTCAACTCTTGATGCCGTAGGCCGCGAGGAACATGCGGACGGCGCTCGCCACCACCTTGTGCGTCTCGTCGGGCGAGGGGGCGGGGGCTCCCTGGAAGATGAAGGGCAGGAACAGCGTGGCCTGGCACATCAGCTGGAATTGCGATGCGGCGAGGTGGCAATCGTCGATGGCGAGCTCCCCGGCATCGACGCGGGCCTGCAGATAGGCGGCGAGCCGGCCGATCGTGCCCTCGATGACGCAATCATAGTAGCGCCGTCCCACCTCAGGCATGCGTTCGGCGATCGCCATCACGGTGCGGATCGCCGATCCGCCGCCGGGGCGGCAGACGACCGCGATCCAGGCGGTGCCGAACTCGTACAGCACGGTCGCGGCATCGCGGGCGGGATCGAAGCTGAAGTTCGAGGCACCTCGATGCACGCTCTCTTCTTCGACGATCGCCTCGAACAGGCGGAACTTGTCGGCGAAGTAGACGTAGAGGGTGCCTTTGGAGACGCCGGCGACGCGCGCGATCTCGCCCATGCTGGCGCCGTCGAAACCCAGGTCCATGAACACCTTGCGGGCGCCCTGGAGGATCTGCCGGCGCTTCGAGGAATCGTCGTCCGACGTCGCCTGGGTGGTGGTGTGGTCCGGCTCAATCATTGGTTTAGGCTGTTCCCGAAGATTTGGCCGGTGCCAACGTCACAAAAGCATCTGCGCGGATATGTTGCGGTAGCGAAGATATAGATTGACCGAACGGTTCGGTCAATGGTAGATGTGGATTGACCGAACGGTTCGGTCGGAATTTTCGGGGCCTGGGTGGCCCCGCTGTCATGGGTGGGAGTCTCTGATGGCCGCTGCGAGAGACCAGGCTGTACGGGCGCGCCGTCCGGACGCTGATGAAGCGCCGGAACAGACGAGGTCTGAGCCGGTCCGGCCGCAGGCCAGCGACACGGCGCAGCGCAAGCCTGCTGATGCCAAGCCTGCCGACCTGAAGGCCGACGTCAGCACCGAGGCTCCATCCGAACGGCCCGCGCCGGCCGGCGCTCCCGCGGGCGCGAAGCCGCAGGCCGTGGCCGCCGCGGCTCCGAAATCCGGCAAGCGCAAGCGGGTGCTGGCCAGCATCGGCGTGCTGCTCGCGCTCGCCGCCGCCGGCTATGCCACGCACTATTATCTGGTCGGCCGCTTCATGGTCTCGACCGACGATTCCTACGTCCGCGCCAACAACACCATGCTGGGCGCGCGCGTCTCCGGGCACATCCAGGAGATCGTGCCGCGCGACAATTCGGTGGTCCGCAAGGGCGACGTGATCTTCCGCATCGACGACGGCGACTACAAGATCGCGGTCGACGCCGCCCGCAGCAAGATCGCCACGCAGGAGGCGACGATCGCGCGCATCGGCCGCCAGGTCGCCGCGCAGCAGAGCGCCGCCGAGCAGGCGCAGGCCAATCTCACCTCATCCGAAGCCGCGATGAAGCGCGCCGGGCTCGACTATGAGCGCCAGCAGGCGCTGAGCAGCAAGGGCTTTGCCTCGCACGCGACCTTCGAGCAGTCGGAAGCCGCGCGCGACCAGGGCATGGCCGCGGTCCGCGCCGCCCGCGCCGCGTACGACGCCGCGCGCGACAATGTCGAGGTGACGAAGGCGCAGCAGGTCGAGGCCCAGGCGCAGCTCGCCGAGCTCAAGACATCGCTCGCCAAGGCGGAGCGCGATCTCGAATTCGCCACCGTGCGCGCGCCGGTCGACGGCACCTTCTCCAACCGCCTCGTCAACACCGGCGACTTCATCGCGGTCGGCCAGCGGCTCGGCAACGTCGTGCCGCTCGACGAGGTCTTCATCGACGCGAACTTCAAGGAAACCCAGCTCCGGCGCATCCGTCCGGGCCAGCCGGTCACGATCAAGGTCGACGCCTATGGCGCGCGCGGCTTCAAGGGCGTGGTCGACAGCATCTCGCCGGCCTCGGGCTCGGTGTTCACCCTGCTGCCGCCGGATAACGCCACCGGCAACTTCACCAAGATCGTGCAGCGCCTGCCCGTGCGCATCCGCGTGCCGAAGGAGGTGGCGCGGCAGAACCTGCTGCGCGCCGGCATGTCGGTCTACGTCACCGTCGACACCACCGACGCCAAGGATGCCGACACCGACGCCGACCTCGACGCATCGGCGACGGTGCAGGGGAAGTAGTTGGACAGGGAAAGTATTTTGAACTGATGCGAGGGCACGAGCTGCCGCGTCATCGGAAGTCAGCTCCCTCCCTCCTTGTGCGGGAGGGCTGGGGAGGGGGGTACTCCGGGCGAGACCGCCGTTGTGGGCCCCCTCCCCCAGCCCCTCCCCACAAGGGGGAGGGGAGCGCACTGGGAATGCGGCGCGGTCCTCGATCCAAGCGGACTAACTGACCATGGCCACCGCCACCACAGCCAACCCCACCATGAGCGCGCCGGCGGCGCCGTCCGACCGCATCGCGCCGCGGCGTCTGATCGCGTTCCTGATCATGGTGTTCGGCATGTTCATGTCGATCCTGGACATCCAGATCGTGTCGGCGTCGCTGACCGAGATCCAGGCGGGTTTGTCGGCAAGCTCCAGCGAAGTGTCATGGGTGCAGACCGCCTATCTGATCGCCGAGGTGATCGCGATCCCGCTGTCCGGCTTCCTGTCGCGCGCGCTCGGCACGCGGCTGTTGTTCGCGATCTCGGCGGCCGGCTTCACCATCTCCAGCTTCCTGTGCGGCTTCGCCTCCTCGATCGAGCAGATGATCCTGTGGCGCGCTCTGCAGGGCTTCCTCGGCGCCGGCATGATCCCGACCGTGTTCGCCTCGGCCTACACGGTGTTTCCGCGCACCAAATTCCACATCGTCGGGCCGATCATCGGCCTCGTCGCCACGCTGGCGCCGACGGTGGGCCCGACCGTCGGCGGCTACATCACCGATGCGATGTCCTGGCACTGGCTGTTCTTCGTCAACATCCCGCCGGGCATCCTGATCACGATCGGCGTGCTGGCGCTCGTCGATTTCGACGAGCCGCATTTCGAGCTGCTCGATCGCTTCGACTGGTGGGGCCTGTTGTTCATGGCCGGCTTCCTCGGCTCGCTCGAATACGTGCTGGAGGAGGGGCCGCAATATGAATGGCTGCAGGACACCTCGGTCGCGATCTTCGCTGCGGTCTGTGCCGTCTCGGCGGTGTGCTTCTTCTGGCGGGTGCTGACGGCCGACGAGCCGATCGTCGACCTCTTCGCGTTCGGCAACCGCAACTTCGCGGTCGGCTGCCTGCTGCAATTCTGCATCGGCATCGGCCTTTATGGCCTGACCTACATCTATCCGCGCTATCTCGCCGAGGTCCGCGGCTACAGTGCGCTGATGATCGGCGAGACGATGTTCGTCTCCGGCGTCACCATGTTCCTGATGGCGCCGGTGGTCGGTCGGCTGATGCTGAAGGTCGACATGCGCCTGATGATCGCGTTCGGCCTCGTGATCTTCGCGATCGGCTCCTACCAGATGACCGGCATCACCCGCGACTACGATTTCTGGGAGCTGTTCCTGCCGCAGGTTCTGCGCGGCGTCGGCATGATGTTCGCGATGGTGCCGACCAACAACATCGCGCTCGGCACGCTCGCGCCCGACCGGGTCAAGAACGCCTCCGGCCTGTTCAACCTGATGCGCAATCTCGGCGGCGCCGTCGGCCTTGCCGTGATCAACCAGGTGCTGAACGACCGCACCGACCTGCACATCTCCCGCCTGCACGAGCGCGTCAACTGGGGCAACGCCACTGCGGTGGAGACGCTCAACATGCTGCAGCAGAAGCTGCAAGGCATGGGTGACTCGGCGCTGATGGCGATGAAGCAGCTCTCGCAGATCGTGCACCGCCAGGCCGTGGTGATGGGCTATGGCGATGCGTTCTTCATGCTGACCTGCTTCTACATCGCGCTGAGCTTCATGGTGATGCTGCTCAACAAGCCGAGCTCACCGATGGCCGGCGGCGGCGACGCACATTGACGTGAGCGGCCCCGCGCGCGCCGCGGGTTGCCAAATCATACCCTCGATGGTATGGAACAAAAATTGTCGCTCGAACCGGGGAGATTTGCATGACTGAATCGCATCTGCAGATCGCGTGCACCCGCTCGATGCCTGTTCTGGTGTTCGGCCGCTCGCTTTGAGCACCACCGCCTAACTTCCCAACGCCTGATTACTCATCCGCAGACCGCGCGCCGCGTCACGTCTGCATTATTTGGAGCCGGCTGGCGCTGCGCGCGCGGCCGGATGATGCCATGACCGTCGACGTCTCCGGCCTGAAGGCCGACAAGCGTCCCGCCGCCATCCGCGTCGTGATGCCGTTCGTGTTCCGCCACTGGCGGAAGCAGCCGCGCATGACCCTCGGCATTGCATGCGCGCTGCTGGGCGCCACCGCCGCCGACCTGTTCATGCCGGTGTTCTCCGGCAAGCTCGTCGATGCGCTGACGCTCGGCCCGGCAAACGGCGATGCGCGACATGCCGCGCTGGTGGCATTCGCCGGCATCGTCGCGCTGGGCTTCGCCTCGATCGTGCTGCGATTGTCGGGCCTGCAACTGATCGTGCCGTTCACCCTGCGCATCATGTCCGACGTGGCGCGCGACGCCTTCGTGCGCGTGCAGCGGTTCTCGACCGACTGGCACGCCAACAGTTTCGCCGGCTCCACGGTGCGCAAGATCACCCGGGGAATGTGGGCGCTCGACCTCTACAACGACACCATCCTGCTGGCCCTGCTGCCGTCGCTGTCGGTGCTGCTGGGCTCGATGGTGCTGCTCGGCCTGCATTGGGGCGCGCTGGGTGGGGTCATCGCCGTCGGCGCGGTGCTGTACGTCGCGATGACGGTGGCGTTCTCGACCCGGTACATCGCGCCCGCGGCGCGCATCTCCAATGCCTGGGACACCAAGGTCGGCGGCACCCTGGCGGACGCGCTGAGCTGCAATGCGGTGGTGAAGTCGTTCGGCGCCGAGGCGCGCGAGGACTCCAGGCTGATGCGCGTCGTCAGCCGCTGGTCCCGGCGCGTCAACCGCACCTGGCTGCGCTACAACACCACGGCTGCGGTGCAGCTCGGCGTGCTCTTGTGCCTGCGCTCCTCGGTGATCGGCGGCGCCGTCCTGCTGTGGATGGCGGGCAGGGCCTCGCCGGGCGACGTCACCTATGTGCTGACCAGCTACTATGTGATCCATGCCTATCTGCGCGACGTCGGCATGCACATCAACAACTTGCAGCGTGCGGTCAACGACATGGACGAGCTGGTGGCGATCCATGGCGAGCCGATCGGCATCGTCGATGCCGCCGATGCCAAGCCGATCGCCGTGACGGGCGGCCACATCGTGTTCGATGCGGTGACGTTCCATTATGGCGGCCATCGTGCGCCGCTGTACGATCGGCTGTCGGTGGACATCCGGCCGGGCGAACGGATCGGCCTCGTCGGGCGCTCCGGCTCCGGCAAGACGACCTTCGTCAAGCTGGTACAGCGGCTGTACGACGTGAGCGGCGGCCGGATCCTGATCGACGGGCAGGACATCGCCCATGCGAAGCAGGACTCGCTGCGCAGCCAGATCGCGATCGTGCAGCAGGAGCCGATCCTGTTCCACCGCTCGCTGGCCGAGAACATCGCCTATGGCCGGCCGGGCGCCAGCCAGGCGGAGATCGAGCAGGCGGCGCGGCTTGCGAACGCGCATGAGTTCATCACGCGGCTGCCGAAGGGCTACGGTACGCTCGTCGGCGAGCGCGGCGTCAAGCTGTCGGGCGGCGAGCGGCAGCGGGTGGCGCTGGCGCGCGCGTTCCTGGCGGATGCGCGCGTGCTGATCCTGGACGAGGCGACCTCGAGCCTGGATTCGGAATCGGAGGCGCTGATCCAGGAGGCGATGGAGCGGCTGATGAAGGGCAGGACCGCGATCGTGATCGCGCATCGGCTGGCAACCGTGCGCAGCCTCGACCGCATCCTGGTGTTCGATCGTGGCCGCATCGTCGAGCAGGGCAGCCACGCCGCGCTGGTCGGCAAGCCTGGCGGACTCTATCGCAGCCTGTTCGAGCGGCAGGCCATCG
Organism: Bradyrhizobium sp. SZCCHNRI1009; assembly: GCF_032487575.1. Classification (NCBI taxonomy): domain Bacteria; kingdom Pseudomonadati; phylum Pseudomonadota; class Alphaproteobacteria; order Hyphomicrobiales; family Nitrobacteraceae; genus Bradyrhizobium; species Bradyrhizobium sp. SZCCHNRI1009. The sequence continues at coordinate 127,589 of NZ_JAUEUL010000012.1, forward strand.
AGTTCGGCCAGCTCTCGGCGGCGGGATAACACAAATGGTGAGGGGCCCGGCGCTGTCGGCGCCGAGCCCCTCATGAACATATCAGCCGGCCTGTAAGCCGGGTTCTGTAGGGCACCGCCACACTTGCGCATGACGATACGCGACGGCCATTCCTCTGGGATCGCGCTTGCGCGTGACCTCGGGCAACCTACCCGGACGGCGAGCCTGACATCGCTCCCGCGGACGTCATCGCCTGACACAAAGTGCCTGGGCGATTGTCTCCGCGTGGCCGTCCCTATTCGGTTTTGCTCCCGGTGGGGTTTACCATGCCGGTTCCGTTGCCGGCCCCGCGGTGCGCTCTTACCGCACCTTTTCACCCTTACTTGCCTCCCTCGCGGGAGGAAGCGGTTCGTTCTCTGTGGCACTGTCCCTGGGGTCGCCCCCGCCGGACGTTATCCGGCACCGCATGTCGATGGAGCCCGGACTTTCCTCCCCGGCGGCCTTTCGGCGCTTGCCGGAGCGGCCGTCCGGCCGACTGATGCGGCCTGAATGGGGCTTTCCGAGCAGCACGTCAAGCCATCGCCATGCCGGCGAAAAATATTATCCTTCGCGTGTCGTTCCATGTCGGCGCCGTTCGACTGGATGTCGGCGATCCAGCCGAACATGAGGAGCAAGTCCGATGCAGTATCTGTTGATGATCTATCTGAACGAGGTCGAATACGCGAAGATGGAGAAGGCGGCCGAAGGGAAGATGCTGGCGGAATATCAGGCCTTCACCCAGTCCATCATCTCGAGCGGCAACTACAAGGGCGGCGATCGGCTGCAGCCGACCACGACGTCGACCACCGTGCGGGTGCGGGACGGCAAGATCCTCACCACCGACGGTCCGTTCGCCGAGACCCGCGAGCAGCTCGGCGGCTACTACATGATCGAGGCCAAGAATCTCGACGAGGCGATCGGGATTGCCGCGCGGATTCCCGGCGCCCGGCTCGGCTCGATCGAGGTGCGGCCGGTCTGGCAATACAATCATTGAGACCGGTGCGGCTCGCTGCCGAGAAGGTCACCGATGACGCCCGATGCGATCGACAAGGTGTTCCGCGATGAGGCCGGCCGCGCACTCGCGACCTTGATCCGGCTCGTCGGTGACTTCGATCTGGCCGAGGACGTGCTGCAGGATGCGTTCGCTGCGGCGCTGCTCAAATGGCGGGGGTCCGACGCTCCCGCCAACCCGCGGGCGTGGCTGGTCAATGTCGCCCGCAACAAGGCCATCGATCGCATCCGGCGGCGGAGCAATTTTCGCGACAAGGAGGCGGAGATCGTTCATGCGATCGAGCGTGATGCCGCCAACGACGACGCCGACGCGCCGGCCGATCTCGACGACGACATGCTGCGGCTGATCTTCACCTGCTGCCATCCGTCGTTCGCGCCGGAGGTCCAGGTCGCGTTGACGCTGCGCACGGTCTGCGGCCTCACCACCGCCGAGGTCGCCCGCGCTTTTGTCACCGGCGAGGAGGCGATGGCGCAGCGCCTGGTCCGCGCCAAGCAGAAGATCCGCCTTGCCGGCATTCCCTATGAGGTGCCGGGACGCGACGCGCTCGAGGAGCGGCTGCGCGGCGTCCTGACCGTGATCTATCTGGTGTTCACCGAGGGCTATCTCGCGACCTCGGGCACGGAGCTGATTCGCGAGGATCTCGCGCGCGAGGCGATCCGGCTGGGTCGGCTGCTGCTTGGCTTGATGCCGGAGGCGCGCGACATCAAGGGCCTGCTCGCGTTGATGCTGCTGCACGATGCGCGGCGCGCCGGCCGAACCGATGCGGCGGGCGACATCGTCCTGCTGGAGGAGCAGGACCGCTCGCTGTGGAATCGCGAGCAGATCGCCGAAGGGCTGGGGCTGGTCGAACAGGCGCTGGGCATGAAGGGGCTGCCGCAGTCCTACACGGTCCAGGCGGCGATCGCCGCGCTTCATGCCCAGGCGTCCAGTTACGCTGAAACGGACTGGCGGCAGATCGTCGGCCTCTACGAGGTTCTGCTGCGGATCGCACCATCGCCGGTGATCGAGCTCAATCATGCAGCCGCTGTCTCGATGGTCGACGGCCCGGCGCGGGCGCTGGCGCTGGTCGATGCGCTGGCCGCCCGTGGCGGATTGAAGCAGTACGATCTGCTGCCGGCAGTGCGGGCGGACCTCCTGCGGCGGCTCGGCCGGCGCGACGAGGCAAGCGCGGCCTATCGCGAGGCGAGCGCAGCGACGCAGCTCGCGCCGCTCAGGCGTCTCTATGCACGCCGGCTCGGGGAGCTCGACGCGGAGGCCTGACGCGTCAGGCGCGCGGCGCCTGATCCTCGGCCGGAAGGCTCGTCAGCAGCGCATGCAGCGTCCACAAGGTCGAGCGGTCGGCGATGCCGTCGATCTTTTCGGGGCGGAAGTGTCGCTGGAACGCCGTGACCACATCCATGGTGATGCCGTCGAATTTGCCGGTGATCGGCACGCCATAGCCGTATTTGGCGAGCGCCTTCTGCAGGCCCTTGACGTCGTCGCCGATGCTGCCGAGCTTCAGCGTCTCGCCCTTGGTGATCGCCGCCGGCTGCACCCAATGGCCGACGCCGGAATTCGCCAGCGAATGCCACGGAAATTTCTCGCCCGGATCCTTCTTGCGCGCGGGCGCGACGTCGGAATGCCCGAGCACGCGATGCGCCGGGACGTTGCGGCGGAGCATGATGCCCCGGCACAGCGCGATCACCGCCGCGATCTGCCGCGGTGGGAAATCCGGATAGCCCCAATCGTGGCCGCGATTGACGATCTCGACGCCGATCGAGCACGAATTGATGTCCTCCTCGCCGCCCCATGACGAGAGACCCGCGTGCCATGCGCGCAAGGCCTCCGGCACGCACTGGACGATGCGTCCGTCCTCGAGCACGACGTAATGCGCGGAGACCTCGCTGCCGGCGGTACACAGCTTGGTGATCGCCCCTTCGACATCCGGCATGCCGGTGTAGTGCAGAATGATCATGTCCGGCTGGCGCCCGCCCTTGCGCTCGCCGAAATTGGCCGACGGGATGACGTCGGAGGCGACCGACGAGTCCGGCGTAAAGACCGGCAGGTCGGCAACGCCTTTGGGGATCGGCAGCGCACGGGAACGCTTCGATTCCGGCTTGTCGGAGGGATTGGGCATGAACGACTCGAAGCGGACGGCGGCGGCGATGGCTCAAACCGGATATGGGCAGGCACTACTCTTTTACATGTCCCAGCCGCAATCGAAATCGCATGCGAGCCCTCGATATTGAGCCGACCGTTGTATCGCGACGGCACGTCCGCCGACCGGCGCGCCGGCTCTGCTTCGCACTCCAAGTGCCTAACATCCGCCACAGACCGTCAACGGTTTGTTAACGCTAAACGCCGTTACTGAGTGGTGAAGAGCCAAGCCGGCTTTCGGGACGGCAAGCCGCCACGATGCAAGGTCCTGCACGGCAGATTACGATCGAAACCGGTTCCGGGGCGCTCCGGCGCCGTGCGATCGCTGTCGGATCGAGGGTCTCGACATGGCCGGATCGTGCTGCTGATGTCGTGACGGCTCCACGGATGACGGAGCGTCCCGAGAGATGGCTTGGCGAGTTGACGGGGCGCGAGGATCGAAGGCGCGATGGGCTCGCTGCCGACCAAAATCAGTCTGAAGCAACGGCGCGCTCGCGGAGCGGCCGCGTGAGTACGGCTGACCAGCGACACGTCCCGGTGCTCGGCCCCGAAGCGGTCGAGATGCTGGCGCCGCGCGACGGCGGAACCTACGTCGATGCGACCTTTGGCGCCGGCGGCTATACGCGCCTGATCCTGGCGACGGCGGGAACACGGGTCATAGGGATCGATCGCGACAGCACTGCAATCGCCGGCGGCGCTGGTCTCCTCGCCGAAGCGGGCGATCGCCTGAAACTGGTCGAGAACCGCTTCTCGGCATTGGCCGACATCTGTGCATCGCAAGGCCTCACGCATGTCGACGGCGTCGTGATGGATGTCGGCGTCTCCTCGATGCAGCTCGACTCCGCCGCGCGCGGCTTCTCGTTCAGGTTCGACGGCCCGCTCGACATGCGGATGGGCGGCACGGGACCGACGGCCGCCGATGTCGTCGCCCACGCTGCCGAGCGCGCTCTGGCCGACGTCATCTATATCTTTGGCGAAGAGCGGCACTCGCGCGCCGTGGCGCGGGCCATCGTGGCCGCGCGCAAGGAACAGCCGATCACGACGACGCGGCAGCTTGCCGACATCGTCGCGCGCGTGGTGAGATCCAAGCCTGGCGACATCCATCCGGCGACGCGCACGTTCCAGGCGTTGCGCATTCTCGTCAACGAGGAGCTGGACGAGCTCGAACAGGCGCTGTCGGCCGCGGAGCGCGTGTTGGCACCGGGCGGCCGGCTGGCGGTCGTCTCGTTCCATTCGCTCGAGGACCGCATCGTCAAGACGTTCCTCGCCGAGCGCAGCAGAACCGGCGGCGGCTCGCGCCATTTGCCCGAGATCGCGCAGGAGGCACCGAGCTTCCAACTGCTCAACCGCAAGCCGGTCGTGGCCGCGGAGGCCGAGACCGACGCCAATCCGCGGGCGCGGTCCGCCAAGCTGCGCGGTGCCGAGCGTACGGCCGCGCCGGCGCACGCTTCGGCATCTTCTTCGCCCTGGCCGCGCCTGGCCGATGTCCTGCGAGGAGGCTGACCGATGCGCCTCCTGCACCTCGTCGTGATTTGCTCGCTGATCTTCGCGGCGGCCTATGTCTATCGCATCAAGATGGACTCCACGGCACGGGTCGAGCGCGTGCTGCAATTGCGCGCCGAGATCCGCGAGCAGCGCGAGGCCATCGCAGTGTTGCGCGCGGAATGGGCCAAGCTCGACGCGCCGCTGCGGCTGCAAGGGCTGGTCGAGCGGCATCTGCCGCTGAAGCCGCTCAACGCCACGCAATACGACAGCCTGAAGAATCTGCCGGAGCGGCCCCCGCGATTTGCGCGACCGGACAATCCGGATCCGATCGGATCGATGATCGATGCGATCGACGCGATCAACGAAGAGCCCCCCGTGACCGGGTCAGTGCGTCGCCCGGAGGATCAGCAATGACCGATCAGCTTCGGCCCGACGTCAAGCCGCAGGAACCCTGGCGGCAACGTCTGGTGCGCACGCTGCTGTATGGGCGCGATGTCGATCGGACTGCCAAGGCGCGCGCGCGCGTCGGCCTCGCGATCATTGCCTTTGCCGCCGTCTACGCGGTGATCGGCGGCCGCCTCGTGATGTTCGCGATCGGCTCGGATGGTCCGAGCGCGCGGCGCGCCGCGCAGCAGGACGCCATCGCCACCGCGCGCCCCGATATCGTCGACCGCAACGGCGCCGTTCTCGCCACCGACGTGAAGACGCCGAGCCTGTTCGCCGAGCCGCGTCGCCTCATCGACAAGGACGAGGCGATCGAGCTACTGACGGCGACCTTGCCGGATCTCGATACGGGCGAGGTCCGCGACCGACTGATGTCGCGCAAGGGCTTCGTCTGGTTGAAGCGCGAGATGACGCCGAAGCAGCAGCAGGACATTCATCGCCTCGGCCTGCCGGGCATCGGCTTCCTGCGCGAGAACAAGCGTGTCTATCCGACCGGCAACGAGGTGGCGCATCTGATCGGCCTGGTGAACATCGACAACCAGGGCATCGCCGGCATGGAGAAGTGGCTCGATAATCAGGGCCTCGCCGACCTGCATCGCGCCGGCTTCGCCACCGACCGACTGCAGCGGCCGGTTGAACTGTCGGTCGACCTACGCGTCGAGCATGCGCTGCGCGACGAACTGCTCAAGGCCAAGGAGAAGTTCAAGACCAAGGCGGCCTCCGGTCTCGTCGTCAATGTCAGGACCGGCGAGATCATCGCCATGGTGTCGCTGCCGGATTTCGATCCCAACAACCCGAAGGAAGCGCACGATCCAGACCGGATCAACCGCCTGACCACGGGCGTGTACGAGATGGGCTCGACCTTCAAGGCGTTCACCCTCGCGATGGCGCTCGACACTGGCAAGTATGATCTCAACTCGCTGTGGGATGCACGCGGGCCGCTGCACTACGGCAAATTCGCCATTCACGACGACGAGCCGAAGGGCCGCTTCCTTACCATGAAGGAGGTGTTCACCTTCTCCTCCAACGTCGGCGCCGCCAGGATCGCTTTGACTCAGGGCGTCGAGGGCCACAAGGCATTCCTGCGCAAGATGGGCCAGTTCGACCGGTTGCGCACCGAGTTGCCGGAGAGTGCCTCGCCGATCCTGCCCAAGCGCTGGAGCGAATTGAACACGATCACGATCGCGTTTGGTCACGGCATGGCGGTGGCGCCGCTGCAGGGCGTGATGGGCGTCAGCGCGCTGGTCAATGGCGGCTATCTGATCCCGCCGACCTTCATGAAGCGCACCGAGGCGGAGGCGATGCAGGTCGCCAAGCGCGTGATCAAGCCGGAGACCTCCGAAAAGATGCGCTATCTGATGCGTCTGAACGCCGAGATCGGCACCGCGCGCAAGGCTGACGTGAAGGGCTACTACATCGGCGGCAAGACCGGCACCGCCGAGAAGGTGATCAACGGCCGCTACGCCAAGAAGAAGGTGCTGACCCTCTTCACCGCAGTGATCCCGGCGGACAAGCCAAAATACCAGCTGCTGATCATGCTGGACGAGCCGCAGCCGTTGAAGGAAACCTATGGCTTCATCACCTCGGGCTGGAACGCGGTGCCGACCGCCGGCAACGTGATCTCCCGGATCGGGCCGCTGCTGGGAATCGAGCCCCGGTTCGACCTGCCGCCGTCCGACCGCCAAATTCTTGCGGCATCGCGGCTGACACAGTAAGCCGTCGTCGAATCGCAGGCTTTGGAGCTGCCGCCATCCCCGGGCGGGGCCAGGACTGGCACGGAACCAGGATGAAACTTCACGACCTCCTGGGCGATCAGGCGACGCTCGACGCTCCCATCGCCGCAGTCGAGATATCCGGCCTCGCCGTCGACAGCCGCGCCGTGCGGCCCGGCGACCTGTTTTTTGCACTCTCCGGCACCAAGACCGATGGTTCCCGCTTCATCGCGGCGGCGATCGCGGCCGGCGCGGTTGCCGTAGCCGGTGGGGCGGGTCCTGGAACAGAGCTGGCCGTTCCATTCATCGCGCTGCCGAACCCGCGGCGGGCGCTCGCGCTGGCTGCGTCGCGGTTCTATCCGCGCCAGCCGGCAACGATTGCCGCCGTCACCGGCACCAGCGGCAAGACGTCGGTCGCCGCCTTCACGCGGCAGATCTGGCAGAAGCTCGGCCGCAGCTCGGCCAGCATCGGGACCGTCGGGCTGGTGTCGGACAAGCGCACCGTCTACGGCTCGCTGACGACGCCCGATCCGATCGCGCTGCATCGGCAGATCGACGAGATCACGCAGGACGGCGTCACCCATCTGGCGTTCGAGGCCTCGTCGCACGGGCTCGATCAGTTCAGGCTCGACGGTGTCAGGGTCTCGGCCGGCGGGTTCACGAACCTGTCGCGCGACCACATGGACTATCATCCGGATATCACGCACTACCTCAACGCCAAGCTCAGGCTGTTCCGCGATCTCGTTCCGCCGGGCGGGCCTGCGGTGATCTCGGCCGATCATGAGTGCTCGCCGGAGGTCATCGCTGCGGCGCAGACGCGCGGTCTTCGCCTGATGACGGTGGGGACCCATGGCGATGGCGCGGGCGAGGGCATCTGTCTCGTGGCCGCTGCAATCGACGGCTTTGCGCAGCAGCTCCAGATCCAGCATTGCGGCCGCATGCATGCGGTCCGCCTGCCGTTGGTCGGCGCGTTTCAGATCGAGAATGCGCTGGTCGCAGCGGGCCTTGCGATCGGCACCGGCAGCGATCCGCAGGCCGTGTTCGAAGCGCTCGAGCAGCTCGAGGGCGCCAAGGGCCGGCTTGAGCTGGTCGGCGAGCACAATGGTGCGCCCATCTTCATCGACTACGCGCACAAGCCGGACGCGCTCGCCAAGGCGCTGCATGCACTGCGGCCCTATGCCGCCCGAAAACTCGTCGTCGTGTTCGGCGCCGGCGGCGACCGTGACACCGGCAAGCGTCCCTTGATGGGCGCGATCGCCGCCGAAGAGGCCGACAGCGTCATCATCACCGATGACAATCCGCGCAGCGAGGATCCGGCTGCGATCCGCGCCGCGATCCTGGCGGCCGTACCCGGGGCGCGCGAGATCGGCGACCGGGCGGAGGCGATCCGGGTCGCCATCGGCGAGCTGCAGCTCGGCGATGCGCTCGTGATCGCCGGCAAGGGCCATGAGACCGGACAGATCATCGGCAGCAATATTCTGCATTTCAGCGATCATGAAGCGGTCGCGGACGCGTTGGCATCGAGGACATCATGACGAAGGCGCTGTGGACCGTGGCAGAGGCGGCGCGCGCGCTCGGCCTCACCGGCGACTATCCGGAGACTCGAATCGACTTCGTCACGCAGGACAGCCGCGCGGTGAAGCCCGGCAGCCTGTTCGTGGCGCTGAGCGGCACGCCGAGTGGCGGCTTCGTGTCGAGCTTTGCCTCCAGCCGCGATGGCTGGGAGTTTGCGGCGAACGCCGAAGCGGCTGGCGCGGTGGCGATGATCGTGCCGCACAGGATCGATGGCGTCACCGTGCCGCAGCTCGTGGTGCCGGACACGCTGATCGATGGGCTGTGGGCGCTGGCGCGCGCCGCGCGGGCGCGCTTCCACGGCCCGGTGATCGGGTTGACCGGCAGCGCCGGCAAGACCTCGACCAAGGAATTCATCGCCGCCTATCCCGGCGCGTCCGCGAGTCCGTCCAGCTTCAACAATTTCTGGGGCGTGCCGCTGACGCTGTGCAACGCCGATCCCTCCGCTTCGGTCTGGGTCGTCGAGATGGGCATGAACCAGACAGGCGAGATCGCGCGGTTGACGGAGCTGTCGCAGCCGACGGTGGCGCTGGTCGTCAACGTCCAGCCGGTGCATCTGGAGAAGCTCGGCAGCCTGGAAGCGATCAGGAAAGAGAAGGTCTCGATCGCGCGCGGTCTGCCAGCCGATGGCGTCCTCGTGCTTCCCTCAGATCTCGCGGCGCCGGAATGGACGGGCAAGGTGATCCGCTTCGGCGGCGATGCGGAGGTGCGCGAGCTCTCGCACAACTCGCGCGGCGAAGCCTGGGATGTGATCGCCGATGTCGCCGGTCGTCGCGTCGCATTCGCGCTGACGCCCGGTGCGCCGCATCGCCTGCACAATGCGCTGGCGGCGCTGGCCTCGATCGCAGCGGCCGGGCTCGATCCGGCGCTGCTCGCGCCGACGCTCGGCCATGTCGGCATCATGACGGGCCGTGGCGTCGAGCAGACCGTCGGCGACATCGTTCTCATCGACGACAGCTTCAACGGCAATCCGGCCAGCATGGCGGCAGCGCTCGACAGTCTGCAGGCGCGACCGGTGCGGGGGCGGCGCATCGCCGTGATTGGCGACATGCTCGAGCTCGGCGCCGAGGCGCCGGCCTATCATCAGGGGATGGTGGCTCATCTCGCCGGGGTCGATGGCGTCTATTGCGTCGGTCCGCTGATGCGTCACCTGTTCGACAGCCTGCCGCACGCAAAGCGGCTCGGCTGGCACGAGGATCCGGTGACGCTGGATCCCGGCCGGGTCGCGGCGCTGCTGGCGCCGGGCGACGTCGTCGTCATCAAGGGCAGCAAGAAGATCTTCTGGGTCAACAAGTTCGTGTCGAAGCTCGCCGCGGCGCTGCAGCGGCCCGCTTGAAAATCGGGCGATATCGCGGCGCGGCAGAACGATATTTTCCACTGGCGGTCGAAGCGATCGTGCCGGACGGGTCTTTCCGCCGGCCTATGATTCGCACCCGGCCCCGATCATGGTTAAAAGAGGCTGGACCGGATTCGCGAGCGAATCCGTGTTCGCGGTCTCGGTGAGGCGGCATAGGCGGGTTGGATGTTCTACTGGTTGATCGAGCTGACGAATACGTTTCCGAGCCTGTCCGTGTTTCGCGGATTGCTGAACGTGTTCCGCTACATCACGTTCCGTACGGGCGGCGCGGTCGTCACCGGGGCGCTGTTCGTGTTCCTGTTCGGGCCGTGGATCATCGATCATCTGCGCCTGCGCCAGGGCAAGGGCCAGCCGATCCGCACCGACGGCCCGCAATCGCACATCATCAGCAAGAAGGGCACGCCCACGATGGGCGGCCTGATGATCCTGTCGGGCCTCGTCGTCTCCACCGTGCTGTGGGCCAATCCGCTCAACCCCTACGTCTGGATCGTGCTCGCGGTGACGCTCGGCTTCGGCTTCGTCGGCTTCTATGACGACTATCTGAAGGTGACCAAACAGTCGCATTCCGGCTTTGCCGGCAGACTGCGTCTGCTGATCGAGGCTGCGATCGCGCTGGTCGCCTGTTATGCGCTGGTGCGGCTCGGGCGCGATCCGTCCGCGACCGGGCTTGCCATTCCGTTCTTCAAGGAACTCGTCATCAAGTTCGGCTGGCTCTACGTCATCTTCGGCGCGTTCGTCATCGTCGGCGCCGGCAATGCCGTCAACCTGACCGATGGACTCGACGGCCTGGCCATCGTCCCGGTGATGATCGCCTCCGCCAGCTTCGGTCTGATCGCCTATCTCGCCGGCAACGCGGTTTTTTCCGATTACCTGCAGATCCATTATGTCGCGGGCACTGGCGAGCTTGCCGTGCTGTGCGGCGCGGTGCTCGGCGCGGGCCTCGGCTTCCTCTGGTTCAACGCCCCGCCGGCGTCGATCTTCATGGGTGACACCGGCTCGCTGGCCCTCGGCGGCATGCTCGGATCGATCGCGGTCGCGGTGAAGCACGAGATCGTGCTGGCGGTCATCGGCGGCCTGTTCGTGCTGGAGGCCGTGTCGGTGATCGTGCAGGTGGCCTCGTTCAAGCTGACCGGCAAGCGCATCTTCAAGATGGCGCCGATCCACCATCATTTCGAGCAGCTCGGCTGGACCGAGCCGCAGATCGTGATCAGGTTCTGGATCATCTCGGTGATGCTGGCCCTGGTCGGTCTCTCGACCTTGAAGCTGCGCTGACATGATCCCCGTTACCTCATTTGCCGGCAAGACCGTCGCCGTCTTCGGGCTCGGCGGCTCGGGGCTGGCCTCCTGTCATGCTCTGCGGGCCGGCGGGGCCGAAGTGATCGCGGCCGACGACGGCGCCGATCGGATGACGGAAGCGGCGAAGGCAGGCTTCATCACCGCCGATCTGCGCACCGTCTCCTGGGCGAACTTCGCCGCGCTGGTGCTGGCGCCCGGCGTGCCGCTGACCCATCCGGTCCCGCATTGGAGCGTGTTGAAGGCGCGCGAGGCCGGGGTCGAGGTGATCGGCGACATCGAGCTGTTCTGCCGCGAGCGCAGGCGGCACGCGCCGGATGCGCCATTCGTCGCGATCACCGGTACCAATGGCAAGTCGACCACGACGGCGCTGATCGCGCATCTGATGTGCGTCGCCGGCTACGATACCCAGATGGGCGGCAATATCGGCACCGCGATCCTGTCGCTGGAGCCGCCGCGCATGGGCCGCGTCCACGTCATCGAGATGTCGTCCTACCAGATCGACCTGACGCCGTCGCTCGATCCGAGCGTCGGCATCCTGCTCAATGTCAGCGAGGACCACATCGACCGGCACGGCACAATCGAGAACTATGCGGCGGTGAAGGAGCGGCTGGTGGCGGGTGTCCAGTCCAAAGGCACCGCGATCGTCGGTGTCGACGACGGTTTTTCGCGGGCGATCGCCGATCGGCTCGACCGGGGCGGCAAGCGCGTCGTGCGCATCTCGGTGAAGAACCCGCTGGCGGATGGGCTGTACGTCGAGCACGAGACGATCGTGCGCAGCGCGGGGGGCGCGCGCAGCGAGGTCGCACGTCTCGGTGGCATCGGCTCGCTGCGCGGTCAACACAACGCCCAGAACGCCGCCTGCGCCGCCGCTGCCGCGCTCGCGATCGGGGTCAGGGAGGATGTGCTGCAGCAGGGGCTGCGCAGCTTCCCAGGTCTGGCGCACCGCATGGAGCAGGTCGGCCGCCGCGGCAACGTGCTGTTCGTGAACGACTCCAAGGGCACCAACGCAGATGCGACCGCGCATGCGCTGTCGTCCTTTGCCGACATCTTCTGGATCGCCGGGGGCAAGCCCAAGGCGGGCGGCATCACCAGCCTCGCCGGCTTCTTCCCGCGCATTCGCAAGGCCTATCTGATCGGCGAGGCGGCTTCCGAGTTCGCCGGAACGCTTGGCGACAAGGTGCCGCACGAGATGTCCGGCACGCTGGAGGTCGCGGTCGCGCAGGCTGCCGCCGATGCGGAGGCCTCGGGATTAAAGGATGCCGTCGTGCTGCTGTCGCCGGCCTGCGCTTCCTTCGATCAGTTCCGCAACTTCGAAATCCGCGGCACGCATTTCCGCGACCTGGTGCAGGCGCTGCCGGGTGTGGAGCGGGTTGTCTAGGCCGCAAACACCGCTGTCGTCCCGGCGAACGCCGGGACCCATACCCGCAGGGAGCAGCTTGAGGCACGCCGGCCATTGGCTCTTTGCCCATCACGACGGCTACGGCGTATGGGTCCCGGATCGGCGCCGCGACGCGCTGGCGCGCGCCACGGCTTGTCCGGGACGACAGTTGAGAGGCCCTTAACCCTTCGATAACCATCCTGGGCGCCAATGGGCCGATGTCTCGGCTCAGGTGGACGCCCGATGCTCTCCCGTGAAGAACGCAATCCGCTGTCCGACTGGTGGTGGACGGTCGACAAGCCGCTGCTCGGCTCCATCCTCGCGCTGATGCTGTGCGGGGTGATCCTGTCGCTCGCGGCCAGCCCGCCGGTGGCGACCCGGATCGGGCTCGATCCGTTCCACTTCTTCAACCGACACGTCCTGTTCCTGTTGCCGTCGTTCATCGTGCTGATCGGCGTGTCCTTCCTGTCGCCGCGCCAGATCCGGCGCAGCGCGCTGGTGGTGTTCGCGATCGCCATCGTGCTGATCGTGCTGACGCTCGCGATCGGCCCGGAGGTGAAGGGCTCGCGGCGCTGGATCACGCTGATCGGCGTCAACATCCAGGCGTCCGAGGCGGCGAAGCCGGCCTTCGTCGTCGTTTCCGCCTGGTTGTTCTCGGAATCCGCGCGGCGGCCCGACATGCCGGCGACCACCATGGCGCTGGTGCTGCTGCTGATGCTGGTGTCGCTGTTGGTGATGGAGCCGGATTTCGGCCAGACCATGCTGATCCTGATGGTCTGGGGCTCGCTGTTCTTCATCGCCGGCATGCGCATGATCTGGGTCGCTGGTCTCGCGGGCGCCGCCGCCGCCGGCCTGTTCGGCGCCTATCTCCTGGTCCCGCACGTCGCCGGCCGCATCAAGCGCTTCATGAACCCGGCCTCGGGCGACACCTTCCAGGTCGACACCGCGATGGAGGCGTTCTCGAATGGCGGCTGGTTCGGCCTTGGGCCGGGCGAGGGCATCGCCAAGCGCAGCCTGCCGGACAGTCACACCGATTTCGTGTTCGCGGTCGCCGCCGAGGAGTTCGGCATCATCCTGTGCCTGGCGCTGGTCGCGCTGTTTGCGTTCATCGTGATCCGCACGCTGTCGCGCGCCTATGCGACCGAGGACAGCTTCGCGCGCTTCGCAGCGTCGGGCCTCGCGATCCTGTTCGGCATCCAGGCGGCCATCAACATCTCCGTCAACCTGCAGCTGATCCCGGCCAAGGGCATGACCTTGCCCTTCATCTCCTACGGCGGTTCCTCGATCGTGTCGCTCGCCTATGGCGTCGGCATGATGCTGGCGCTGACCCGGCAGCGGCCGCGGATGGAGGTCGAGGCAGGCGACGCAGCCGGCGCGGTGCGCAATTACGCTTGAGGTCGCCTTGCTCGCAATGACGACACATTGCCTGTAAACAAGCCCGCATGACCTCAACCGCGCCTCTCATTCTGCTCGCGGCCGGCGGCACCGGCGGCCATCTGTTTCCTGCTGAAGCGCTCGGCGTCGAGCTGATCAGGCGCGGCTATCGCGTCCGTCTCGTCACCGATGCGCGCGCGCTGCGCTACAGTGGCCTGTTCACCAAGGACATGATCGACGTGGTGCCGAGCGAGACGGTGCGCAGCCGCTCGCCGGTCGCACTCGCGCGGACCGCGCTGCTGCTCGGCACCGGCACCATCGCGGCCTTCAACCTGATGCGGCGGCTCAAGCCCGCGGCCGTGATCGGCTTCGGCGGCTATCCGACCGTGCCGCCGCTGCTGGCGGCACGCCTCGCCGGCGTGCCCAGCCTGATCCACGACGCCAATGCCGTGCTCGGCCGCGCCAACCGCTTCCTGTCCGCGCATGTGAAGGCGATCGCGACCTCCTTGCCGGGCGTGCTCGACCGCGATCCGGCGCTCTCGGCCAAGACGACCACGGTCGGCACCCCGATGCGCCCCGCGATCCTGGAAGCCGCGGCCGTGCCCTATGTTCCGCCCGAGACCGCCGGGCCGCTGCGGCTGCTCGTGGTCGGCGGCAGCCAGGGCGCGCGCATCATGAGCGACATCGTGCCCGGCGCGATCGAGCGGCTGGAGCCGGCGCTCTGGGGCCGGCTGATGCTGACCCAGCAGGTGCGCCAGGAGGACATGGCGCGGGTGCGCGCGCTCTACGACCGGCTGAAGATCAACGCCGAGCTGCAGCCGTTCTTCACCGACCTGCCGGCGCGGCTCGCCGCCAATCATCTCGTGATCTCGCGCTCAGGCGCCGGTACCGTGGCCGAGCTCGCCGCGATCGGCCGGCCCTCGATCCTGGTGCCGCTGCCCGGCGCCATCGACCAGGACCAGTTCGCCAATGCCGGCGTGCTGTCGGACGCGAGCGCCGCGATCCGGATCGTGCAGACCGAATTCACCTCCGACAGGCTGGCCTCCGAGATCTCGGCGCTCGCCGCCGAGCCCGCGCGCCTCGCCGCCATGGCGCAGGCCGCGCGCGCGGCCGGCCGGCTCGATGCCGCGGAACGTCTGGCCGATCTCGTGATCAGGACGGCGGCGCTCTAGTCGCGCGAGTGCACGGTGATCCCAAGATGAACCGGAGCTCCGACGATGGCGGCATCCTGCCCGACGATCGTCCGATGCGCTTGCGGCGGCATCCGTCCTTCGTGCCTGTGCTCGTGGAATTCTGCGACCGGCTGATTGCGCCGCTGCGCGGCCAGCGCCTGATGATCAAGCTGTTCGGTCAGCGCGCTCCGACGGAAATCGCTGCGCATATCGTGATGATGCATATGTCGGCGCGCAAGCCGGTCGAGCGGCCGACACTGACGCGTCTGCAGATGCGGCTGCCGGGTCCGCGGCAGACGGCGGCGTTCGTCGCGGTGTTGCGCGGTCTGTCGCTGGTGACCGTCGAGCGAGATCCCGAGGACGCTCGTATCCGCTATCTGGTGCCTGGCCCCGTCATCCTCGAGGGACTGCGAGGCTGGCTTGCCATGCACCTGGATTGCCACGCGCGGTTGACGCAGTCCGATGGACTGAGCCTTCGTCTGCAGGACGACGCCGCGTTATTTGCGGAGACGATCCGGCAATGTGCGGGCTGGCTCTGCCGCGACAACCGGCCGCTGACGGGCTTTCCCGATCTCGCCTGGACCGACGAGCACGACAGCGGCATCCATCTGGCCCTGACGCTCGTCGCCCGGTCCGCGGTTGGGCGCGAGGCCATCGCGATTTCGACGGCGGAGCTTGCGACCTCGCTCGGCGTCTCGCGCTCCCATATCCGCAATCTGCTGGCGACCATGGAGGGCCGTGGTCTGCTGCGCTTCGGCGACGGGCGCCGGCATCTGACGCTGACGCCGGGTTTCGTGGCTTCCGTGGAAGCTTGGTTCTGCCACCAGGTGTGCTGGCTCGCGGCCGCAGCCGCACGTGCGGATCGCGTGCTGCGGCCGGCTTGAGGGCGTCAGATCATCGTGACCCGGCCGGTGCCGATCTCATAGATGCCGCCCACGATCTTCACCTTGCCCTCGGCGACCATGCGGCCGACGATCGGCTTGGCAGTCGAGAGGCGCCGGACATTGTTGCGGACGTTCTCCGCGGTGGCTTCGGCCAGCAGATCCTGCGGCTTCTTCGCGATCGCTGCCTCGACGCCGGGTTTGAGCGCATTGATCAATGCGGGCAGGTGGCCTGGCAGTTTGGTGCCGTCCTTGAGCACCTTGATCGTCGCATCGATGGCGCCGCAGCCGCTGTGACCGAGCACCAGCACGAGAGGCGTGCCGAGGAACTTGACGCCGTATTCGAGGCTGGCGAGGCCGTCGTCATTGACGAAATTGCCGGCGACGCGGACCACGAACAGCTCACCGGGCGCCTGATCGAACACCAGCTCGGGCGCGACCCGGGAATCTGCGCAGCTCACGATCGCGGCGATCGGGTATTGGGCCGCGGCGCGCGCCGCCCGGCCGGCCGAAAAATCCTTGTTGTCGAGATTGCCGGCGACGTAGCGCGCATTGCCATCGACGATGCGTTTCATCGCGTCATCCGGAGAGATGGCGTTGGGCGGCATTGCGCTGTCGTTCGCCTGCTTGGCTTCCTTGGCAAACGCCGGAAGTGCGCCGACCGCCGCGGCAGCCAGCACTGCGCCGCCGCCGAGCAGCCGGCGGCGGGACAATACGGGAGGGTGCGTTTCACACAGCGAGCACATCGGCGAGGGTTCTCCATCAAAGATTGAAATATGCGTGCCCGGCACGCCGGCCGCACGGCTACTCATGCCACGCGAACTGACGCAGTGAGCGCGCAAAAATTGCAGGTATCCCGTTGGGAGGGGGCGGCATGTGATCGCGCTTAATAATTCGTGAAGGGAGGGATCGAGCGGGAACTCCTGGCCGATCGCCGCCGGCCGGGCTGCCAAAATCGGCTAAAACCGGGCGAACGCCTGCGAATTTGGCACTTCTTACTGCCCGGGCGGACTTGTCCAGGTCGGCCATGTCTTGCAAGAAGGGCTGATGATTCGCGGCCGCTCCCTCCGGTGGGGACGCCCGGAACCCTTGAGACGAGACGCCCCATGAGACTGCCGCGCGAGATCGGACCCATCCACTTCGTCGGGATCGGCGGCATCGGCATGAGCGGCATCGCCGAGGTGCTGTGCAATCTCGGCTACACGGTGCAGGGCTCCGACGCCTCCGACAACGCCAATGTCGCGCGGCTGCGCGAGAAGGGCATCACCGTCAGCGTCGGGCACAAGGCCGAGAACGTCGCGGGCGCCGACGTCGTGGTGGTCTCGACCGCGATCAAGCGCGACAATCCGGAGCTGATGGCCGCGCGCGCCCAGCGCATCCCGGTCGTGCGGCGTGCCGAGATGCTGGCCGAGCTGATGCGGCTGAAGAGCTGCGTCGCGATCGCCGGCACCCATGGCAAGACCACGACGACATCGATGGTCGCGGCGCTGCTCGATGCCGGCGGCCTCGATCCGACCGTCATCAATGGTGGCATCATCAATGCCTACGGCACCAATGCGCGGCTCGGCGCCGGCGAATGGATGGTGGTCGAGGCCGACGAGAGCGACGGCACCTTCCTGAAGCTGCCGGCGGATGTCGCCATCGTCACCAATGTCGATCCCGAGCATCTCGATCATTTCAAGACCTTCGAGGCCGTGCAGGACGCGTTCCGCGCCTTCGTCGAGAACGTGCCGTTCTACGGCTTCGCGGTGATGTGCATCGATCATCCGGTGGTGCAGGCGCTGGTCGGCAAGATCGAGGACCGCCGCATCATCACCTATGGCGTGAACCCGCAGGCCGATGTCCGGCTCGTCGACCTCGCGCCGATGGGCGGCGGCTCGTCGTTCAAGGTCGTGTTCCGCGACCGCAAGAGCGGTGAGACGCACGAGATTGCCGACATCGCGCTGCCGATGCCAGGCCGGCACAATGCCTCGAACGCAACGGCGGCCATTGCGGTCGCGCGCGAGCTCGGCCTGTCCGACGAGGCCATCCGCAAGGCGATTGCCGGCTTCGGCGGCGTCAAGCGCCGCTTCACCCGCACCGGCGAGTGGAACGGCGTCACCGTGATCGACGACTACGGGCATCACCCCGTCGAGATCGCCGCCGTGCTGAAGGCGGCGCGCGAATCCACCAACGGCAAGGTCGTCGCCGTGGTGCAGCCGCATCGCTACACCCGGCTGCAGTCGCTGTTCGAAGAGTTCTGCACCTGCTTCAACGACGCCGATGCGGTCGTCGTGGCCGACGTCTATCCGGCCGGCGAGGCGCCGATCGAGGGCATCGATCGCGACCACTTCGTCCTGGGCCTGCGCGCCCACGGCCATCGCGACGTGGTGCCGCTGCCGAAGGCCGCCGATCTCGCTCGTATCGTCAAGGACCTCGCCAAGCCCGGTGACCTCGTCGTGTGCCTCGGCGCCGGCAACATCACGCAATGGGCCTACGCGCTGCCCGGCGAGTTGAAGGCACTGGGGTGAGGGCGGTGTTGAACCAGCGGTTCACCGAGAAAGTCAGGCCACTCGACGTAGCCTCTCCGTTCCCTCCCCCCTTGTGGGGGAGGGGCAGGGAGGGGGGTGAGCCGCAGACTCCGGAGTGCGTGGTACCCCCTTCCCTAGCCCTCCCCCACAAGGGGGGAGGGAACGGAGCGTGCTACGTCGCAACGACGTCGGCCCAAACGAGGCAGGCCGCCGCATGACCTTTCCCGACATCACCCCCGATCTCAAAACGGCCATGCCGGAGCTGCGCGGACGGCTGCTCGCCAATGAGACGCTCGCGCCGCTCACCTGGTTTCGTGTCGGCGGACCGGCGCAGGTGCTGTTCACGCCGGCGGATGCCGACGACCTCGCCTATTTCCTAAAGCACCTCCCAACGGATATCCCGCTCTACGTCATCGGCGTCGGCTCCAACCTGATCGTGCGTGATGGTGGCGTCCCCGGTGTCGTGATCCGGCTGGCGCCGCGCGCGTTCGGCGAGGTCAAGGCGGAAGGCGACATCGTCACGGCCGGCACCGCCGCGCTCGACAAGCGCGTCGCGGAGGTCGCCGCGTCGGCCAACCTCGCGGGCCTGGAATTCCTGTTCGGCATTCCCGGCACCATCGGCGGGGCGCTGCGGATGAATGCCGGCGCCAATGGCGGCGAGACCAAAGACATTCTCATTGAAGCGATCGCTGTCGACCGAAACGGCGAGACGCACCGCTTCAACAATGCCGAGATGAAGTTCACCTATCGCGCGAGCGGCGTCGATCCGGCGCTGATCTTCACGGCCGCGCGCTTCCGCGGCACGCCCTCGGCGCCGGAGGCGATCCGGGCGCGCATGGCGGAGGTGCAGGCGCATCGCGAGACGGCGCAGCCGATCCGCGAGAAGACGGGCGGCTCGACCTTCAAGAATCCGCCGGGACATTCCGCCTGGAAGCTGGTCGATGCCGCCGGCTGTCGTGGACTCAGGGTCGGCGGCGCCCAGGTCTCGGAAATGCACTGCAACTTCCTGATCAACCTCGGCAACGCCACCGCCGACGACATCGAGACGCTCGGCGAGACCGTCCGCGAGCGGGTCAAGGCGGGCTCGGGGATCGAGCTGCAGTGGGAGATCAAGCGGATTGGAATCAAGGCGAGCTGATCGAGCCGCCTGCTCACGTGACGTCAGCGCAATCGCGACCGCGATTGTGAGATCAATCGAGAAGACATTGATGCGCACCACGATTTTGTTCGGCGGCTCCAACAAGGAGCGCCTCGTCTCGGTCGCGAGCGCGAAAGCCCTGCACGCCGCGTTGCCCGAGGCTGAGCTGTGGTTCTGGGACGTCGATGACACCGTGCATCAGGCCAGCGGCCAAGCGCTGGCCGCGCATGCCAAGCCGTTCGAGGAGCCGTTCACCGCCGATGGCGCCAGGATCGGCACGCTCAGCGAGGCGATCGATCGCGCCGGGGCCGAAGATCGGGTCCTGGTGCTCGGCCTGCATGGCGGCCGGGCGGAGAATGGCGAGCTTCAACTGATGTGCGAGCTTCGTGGCGTGCCGTTCACTGGCTCGAGCTCGGCGGCCTCGCACCTCGCCTTCGACAAGGTTGCCGCCAAACGCTTCGCCGTGCTCGGCGGTGTCACGGCGGCCGAGGGTGTCGCGCTGGATGATGCCGAGGCCGCGCTCGCGCGCTACGGCCGGCTGATCGCGAAGCCCGTGAAGGACGGCTCGAGCTTCGGCCTGATCTTCGTCAACGCCAGCCAGGACCTCGTCGCCGTCAAGGCAGCGGCCGCGACCGAGGAATATCTGATCGAGCCGTTCGTCACCGGGACCGAGGCGACCTGCGGCGTGCTCGAGCAGGCCGACGGCTCGCTGATCGCGCTGCCGCCGATCGAGATCCTCCCCGCCGATGGCGCCTTCGACTATTTCGCGAAGTACCTCGCGGCGGCGACGAAGGAAATCTGTCCGGGCCGCTTCAGTCCGGAGATCACTGCGGCGCTCCAGGCTGAGGCGATCAAGGCGCATCGCGCGCTGTCCTGCGGCGGCTACTCGCGCACCGACTTCATCGTCGCGGCCAACGGTCCGGTCTATCTGGAGACCAATACCCTGCCGGGCCTGACGGCCGCCTCGCTCTACCCGAAGGCTCTGGCGGCCCAGGGCATCGCCATTGTCGATTTCCTCAATCAGCAGATCGCCCTGGCCGAGAGGCGCAGCCGCCGATCCGGCGTGCGGTAGGCGCACCGGAGGAACCCGGCCCGGCGTCCCCCGGTGGTTCCTGTAACCCGTAAAATGCTTAAGAATTCCGGGCAAGGTCCTCATAAATCGGAGAAAAAATTCGTCTCCTCGGACCGATTTTACTTTTTGTTTACCAGGACGTCCGAAGGTTAACGCTGGCGCCTCAGTGGTGCTCGGCTGCCAGGTCGGGCCGTCGTGACGAACCGCGTCGCGATGGTCGGAAGGGATCCGGTCGGCCGGGACCGTGGGCGTGGGTCCGCGAGTATCTGCGGGCGCAACAGTTGATGAGCTCGTGCAATGGATGGTGCAGGACGCCTCGCTCGATCGCAGAGGCCTCAAGCTGACCTGAAAGCCGCTGCCCTTGGCGCGGCAATCCTGCTGCGCGAGTATGTCTCGGCCCGCCTTCCGCGTGTTCGCTTTGCGCGAGGCACGAAGCAAGGCAGGCGATCCATCCGACGAGACCTTGCGCCGGCGCAGGCCGCGCTCGCGCCGATGGTCGAGCGCGAGGCGCCGCCGCGCGTGGTCGAACTCGTCGAGCGCTATCTGCCGCGCCGGCTCGGCACCGTGGCGACGGTGGTCCTCTTGTTCGGCAGTGTCTGGCTCGGCATCGTCAAGGGCGGCCATGCGCAGGACGTCAGTGTGGCGTTGTCCGACACCCGCAACGCGCTCGCCAATGCGGCCGGGTTCCGCATCACGGCTGTTGCGATCAACGGCCGGAAGCAGCTTACCCAGGACGAGATCCTCGCGGTCGGCGGCGTTACCGGCCGCTCCTCGTTGCTGTTCCTGGATGCCGCCGCAGTGCGTGACAGGCTCAAAGCCAACCCCTGGATCGCCGACGCCACGGTGCAGAAGTTCTTTCCGAACCAGCTGCAGATCGATGTCGTCGAGCGCAAGGCGTTCGCGCTCTGGCAGCAGGACGGTCGCCTCTCGGTCATCGCCGAGGACGGCGCCGTGCTCGAGCAATATGTCTCGCGCCGCTTCCTGACGCTGCCGCTCGTGGTCGGCAAGGGAGCCGAGAGCCGCGCGCGCGATTTCCTGGCGCTGCTCGCCCGCTACCCGCAGGTGCGCGCGGTCACCAAGGCCGCCGTATTCGTCGGCGAGCGGCGCTGGAACCTGCGGACCAAGGACGGCCTCGACATTCGCCTGCCCGAACATGATGTCGGCAACGCGCTCGCGACCCTGACCCAGCTCGATCAGGACGACAAGCTGTTCTCGCGCGACATCGTCGCCATCGACCTGCGGCTGCCGGACCGGCTGACGGTGCAGCTCTCCGAGGATGCGGGCAAGGCGCGCGACGAGCTGTTCAAGGACAAGAAGTCCAAGAAGAAGGCCGGTGACGCATGACCGGCTTCGATCGCCAGACTCCGAAGACGCGCCCGATGGGCCAGAAGCGCACCGCGCTCGTGGCCTCGCTCGACGTTGGCACCAGCAAGATCGCCTGCATGATCGCGCGGCTGAAGCCGGCGCCGCCGAGCGACGCGCTGCGCGGCCGCACCCACGCCGTCGAGCTGATCGGCTACAGCCAGATCCAGTCGCGCGGCGTCAAGGCCGGCGCCGTCGTCGATCCCGTCGAATGCGAGCAGGCGGTGCGGCAGGCGGTCGCGCTGGCCGAGCGCATGGCGAAGGTGCGGGTCGAATCCGTGCTGCTGCCGGTCGCAGGCGGCCGCGTCATGGGCCACCTGATCGAGGCCACCTCGGACATTCGCGGCGGCGCCGTCACCCAGGCCGATGTCAGTCGCGTCACCTCGACCGGCATGCACCACGCCACCGGCGACGGGCGCGCGGTGCTGCATGCCTTGCCCGTCGGCTACACGCTCGACGGCGTAAAGGGCATCCGCGATCCCCGCGGCATGCTGGCGCGGCAGTTCGGCGTCGACATGAACGTCGTCACGACCGACGCCACCGTGGCCAAGAACCTGATGCTCGTGGTCGAGCGCTGCCACCTCAACGTCGAGGCGATGGCGGCAAGCCCGTATGTTGCCGGGTTGTCGGTGCTGACCGACGACGAGGCCGATCTCGGCGCCGCCGTGGTCGAGATGGGGGCGGGCACCACCACGATCGCGATCTATTCCGGCGGCCGCTTCGTCCATGCCTCCGGTTTTGCGCTCGGCGGGCATCACGTGACCATGGATCTTGCGCGCGGACTATCAGCGTGCATTGCAGATGCCGAGCGAATCAAGACGTTATATGGCACGGTGCTGACTGGCGGGTCCGACGCGCGTGAGTTGATGTCTGTTCCGACGGCCGGTGACAACGAGCGGGATGTTCCGCAGATCGTGTCCCGCGCCACCATCGCGAACATCGTCAGGCACCGCGCAGAGGAGATTTTTGAAATGGTCCGCGACCGGCTGAAGGATTCGCCCTTTGCGGCAGAACCCAAGGCGCGCGTCGTCCTCAGCGGAGGCGCCTCTCAGCTGACGGGGCTGGTCGAGCTTGCGACCCGGATCCTCGACCGCCCGGTGCGCGTCGGCCGCCCGCTCGGCTTCGGTCGTCTCCCCAACGAGGCCAAGAACGCCGCCTTCGCGGTGCCGACGGGGCTGCTGGTCTATCCGCAATACGCGCACCTCGAACACGTCGAACCGCGGCATACGCGGCAGGTCGGGACAGGAACCGACGGCTACTTCGGAAAGGTCGGACGATGGCTACGCGAGGGCTTCTGATGACCGGTTTCCACCCCATGCGATTTTCAACAACACCAACCGCGGCCGGCGGCCGGGGCGAACCCACCCGCGCGTGATCGAGAGGCAATCATGGCACTCACTATTACACCTCCTGATATCCACGAGCTGAAGCCCCGGATCACCGTGTTCGGTGTCGGCGGCGCGGGCGGCAATGCCGTCAACAACATGATCACGGCCGGCCTGCAGGGGGTCGACTTCGTCGTCGCCAATACCGACGCGCAGGCGCTGACCATGTCCAAGGCGCAGCGCATCATTCAGATGGGCACGCAGGTGACCCAGGGCCTCGGCGCCGGCTCGCAGCCGGACGTTGGAGCTGCCGCCGCGCAGGAGGTGATCGACGAGATCCGCGATCATCTCTCGGGCGCCAACATGGTGTTCGTGACCGCCGGCATGGGTGGCGGAACCGGCACCGGTGCAGCCCCGGTCATTGCCAAGACCGCGCGCGAGATGAACATCCTCACGGTGGGCGTCGTCACCAAGCCGTTCCACTTCGAAGGCGCGCGCCGCATGCGCACCGCGGAGTCCGGCATCTCCGAGCTGCACAAGGTCGTCGACACCTTGCTGATCATCCCGAACCAGAACCTGTTCCGGGTCGCCAACGAGAAGACCACCTTCGCCGACGCCTTCGCGATGGCCGACCAGGTGCTGTATTCCGGCGTCGCCTGCATCACCGACCTGATGGTGAAGGAAGGCCTGATCAACCTCGATTTCGCCGACGTTCGCGCCGTGATGCGTGAGATGGGCAAGGCGATGATGGGCACCGGCGAAGCCTCCGGCGACAAGCGCGCGCTGACCGCCGCCGAAGCCGCCATCGCCAACCCGCTGATCGACGATTCCTCGATGAAGGGCGCGCGCGGCCTGTTGATCTCGATCACCGGCGGCAAGGATCTCACGCTGTTCGAGGTCGACGAAGCTGCGACCCGCATCCGCGAGGAGGTCGACCAGGACGCCAACATCATCGTCGGCGCCACCTTCGACGAATCGCTCGACGGGCTGATCCGGGTCTCGGTGGTCGCCACCGGCATCGAGCAGGCGCAGTTCAACCGCGGCGTCACGACGACTGCACAGCCGGCGGCGGCTGTCGCTCCGATTGCCGCCGCCCCGACCGCTGCCGCGGGTCTCCCTGAAAGCCGCCTCGCCGATCTGACTGCGCGCCTGCGCGCCGACAATCAGCGCCTGGCTGAACGCGCCGCCAAGCTCGAGCAGCAGGCGTCGCAGGCTCCGGCCGTCGCCGCGCCCGCGCCGATGGCGCCTGCGCCGCGTCCGGCTCCCAACCTCGAGCGCGACACGCTGGCCGCCGTTGCCGCCGCAATGGCCAGCGAGCCCGCGCCCGCGTCTGCGCCGGTCCAGCCCGCCTCCTATGGCGATGTGACGGTGCGCCCGATCGCGCAGAAGCCGTCCCTGTTCCCGGAACCGGAGGCGCAGCGCGCGGCCCCGATCGAGCCGGCGGCCCCGCCGGAGACGTTCATCCCGCAGGCCGCGGAGCGGGTTCCGTCGCGCGCGCCGCGCATGCCGAAGTTCGAGGACCTGCCGATGCCGGCCCAGGCCGAGATCCGGCAGGCGCGCGGCGACGAGGGCGATGAGCATCCGCAGAAGACCCGGATGTCGCTGCTGCAGCGTCTCGCCAATGTCGGTCTCGGCCGCCGCGACGAGGATGCCGAGCCGCCGCTGCCGGTGCGGACCGCGGGTCCTGCCATGCCGCAGATGCCGCCGCTGCCGGAACGGAAGCCGCAGCGG
This sequence comes from Bradyrhizobium sp. SZCCHNRI1009, assembly GCF_032487575.1. Classification (NCBI taxonomy): domain Bacteria; kingdom Pseudomonadati; phylum Pseudomonadota; class Alphaproteobacteria; order Hyphomicrobiales; family Nitrobacteraceae; genus Bradyrhizobium; species Bradyrhizobium sp. SZCCHNRI1009. The sequence continues at coordinate 152,564 of NZ_JAUEUL010000012.1, forward strand.
AACGTTGCTCAGCAGGTTGCGAGCCACGAATCGCCTGTCTCGGAATATGCCCGCCGTCCCGCACCCCAGGGTCTGGACGTCCATGGCCGTCCCGCGCCTGTGTCCCCGGCGCCACAGGGAGACGACCATTTGGATATCCCGGCCTTCCTGCGCCGGCAGGCCACCTGAGAATTGTTACAGCCCTGATGGTGCTGAACAGGCCCGGCTCGCGAGAGCCGGGCCTTTTCCATGGCTGTCCGGGGCCCGTCGATCGCCGTTCAACTAACTGATTTTAAATGATTAATTATTCTTTCGGTGTTTAGATCGGGAACCAGGAGGGTTAAGGCCACGTTCCAGTTTGGTTAAGGGTTGGCGCGAATACGGCAGAGATGGGGTAACAATCCGTAAAGAAGCGTGAGTTGGCGCTCTTTGGGGCTCTCGTTAAGTTCTGCCGTGACTTGGGGATGCCTGAAACTGAGTCGGTTCGCGAGGGGCGGCCGATAAGGGATCAGGCGGGGTCTTGGGCGATCGTCGATGAAATTCAGCCGGCAAACAACGCTTCGTTCGCAAGCCACCGTCACCGGTGTAGGCGTCCACTCTGGCGCGCCTGTCAGCCTGACGATCGGGCCTGCGCCGATCGATGCGGGAATCGTGTTCCTCCGCACCGGCCTCGATGGCGCTGACCGCGAGGTCCAGGCGTCCTTCGGCTCGGTGATCGCCACCGAGTTGGCGACGGTGCTCGGTGACCGCCACGGTGCGCTGGTGTCCACTGCCGAGCATGTGCTCGCCGCGCTGCGCGGCATGGGTGTCGACAACGCCCTGATCGAGGTCGACGGCCCCGAGGTTCCGATCATGGACGGCAGCGCTGCGCCGTTCGTCGCTGCCATCGACCAGGCCGGAATCGTCAATCAGTCGGCCCCGCGGCGCTACCTTCAGGTGCTCAAGCCGGTCCAGGTGACCATGGGCGCCTCCACGGGCGAGCTGCGTCCGAACAGCTCCGGCTTCCGGGTCGAAGCTGAAATCGATTTCACCAACCCCGTGATCGGCCGCCAAGCCTATCATTTCGAGCTCAGCCCCGAGCGCTTCCGCCGCGAGATCGCCCGCGCCCGCACCTTCGGCTGCATGAGCGACGTGTCGCGGCTGTGGAGCGCCGGCTTCGCGCTCGGTTCCTCCTTCGACAACACGCTGGTGTTCGACGAGGACCGCCTGCTCAATCCCGAAGGTCTGCGCTACGCCGACGAATGCGCCCGCCACAAGGTGCTGGACGCGATCGGCGATCTGGCGCTGGCCGGCCTGCCGATGCTCGGAACCTATCGTTCGGTCCGTGGCGGTCACAAGCTCAACCATGCGGTGCTGACTGCTCTGATGGCCGATCGCACCGCTTGGCGGATCGTCGAAGGCGAGACCGTGCGTCGTCCCCGCGTGGCCGCGGAGGTCGTCGGCGGCATGGTCGGTGGCATGGTCGCCCCGGCCTACGGCCCGGACGTGTCCTGAGCGGCGGCGTCCCGATCGGCTGATTCCGTCGGCTGACCTACGCAACGCGCGACATCGCCGGGAGCTTTGCTTTCGGCGTGGTTCAGATTTTTCCGTCTGCTTTTTTGTCAATGTTTGTTGCCGGCCGCGTCCTTCTCAGCGGCTGGACCCTCGGCATTTCGATGTTTTCCAACGGCTTCTTCAGCGGTAACCATGATGCGTGGCGGCAGCCTCGGTGTTGCCTTAATCCGGGCGGATTGGCTTCCTATGCGGTTGGTTGATGAAGTGTTTTCGGCTAGAGAGGCCGGGGCCGCGTGATGCGTGCCACCGGCGGGGCTCTTCCCTCGCGGTCATGAAGCGACCTTCATGGTGCGCGGCGTAGATCAGATCACAGGCATCGGGTTCCAAAGAAGCATGTCGATACAGCGTCTCACGCGCGACCTCCGTCATCCCGCAGCAAGCATCGGCCGGCTTAGGCTCGCCGCATCGCTGATCCTGCTGGCGCTGCCTCTGAGCGGCTGCGGAACAGGCGGACTGTGGGACAAATTCCTGGCCAAGGACGACACCTTCGTCGATGAGCCCGCGGACAAGCTCTACAATGAGGGCTTGTACCTGATGAATGAGAAGAAAGACGTCAAAGGCGCGACCAAGAAGTTCGAGGAGGTCGATCGCCAGCATCCTTATTCCGACTGGGCCCGCAAATCGCTGCTGATGTCGGCTTACGCCTCCTATCAGGCCGGCGACTACGACGGCTGCATCGGCGCCGCCACCCGCTACGTGACCCTGCACCCGGGCAGCCCGGACGCGGCCTATGCGCAGTACCTGATCGCCGCCTCGCATTACGACCAGATCCCGGACATCAGCCGCGACCAGGGCCGCACCGAGAAGGCCATCGCCTCGCTCGAGGAGGTGGTGCGCAAATATCCGACCTCCGAATACGCCACCAATGCCAAGGCCAAGCTGGAGGGCGCCCGCGATCAGCTCGCCGGCAAGGAGATGGATGTCGGCCGCTATTACATGCAGAAGCGCGACTACACCGCCGCCATCAACCGCTTCAAGGCGGTGGTGACGCAGTACCAGACCACGCGGCACGTCGAGGAAGCGCTGTATCGCTTGACCGAGGCCTACATGACGATCGGTATCGTCGGCGAAGCGCAGACCGCGGCGGCCGTGCTCGGGCACAATTTCCCCGACAGCAAGTGGTACAAGGACGCCTATAATCTCGTGAAGTCGGGCGGCGTCGAGCCCGAGGAGAACAAGGGCTCCTACATCTCGCGCGCCTTCAAGAAGCTCGGCCTGGGCTGAGCGATCGGCCGGATCACTCGTCTGATCTTGCTTTGTTCTATATTCTTGTTTTGTTCTCTTTTTGCTGCTAGCATCGAGTCGTTCGCTCAGGGGCGATCCGCCCCGTTACGAAGGACTTCGGTTCCATGCTGGCGCGACTGTCGATCCGTGACATCGTCCTGATCGAACGACTCGATCTCGAATTCTCGAATGGACTTGCGGTGCTGACCGGCGAGACCGGTGCCGGCAAGTCGATCCTGCTCGATGCGTTTGCTCTGGCTCTCGGCGGTCGTGGCGACGCCAGCCTGGTGCGCCATGGCGCCGACCAGGGGCAGGTCACGGCCGTGTTCGAGATCGGCAAAGATCATCCGGCCGCCAGGATTCTCGCCGCCAACGGCCTGGATGCCGATGGCGAGATGATCCTGCGCCGCGTTCAGTTCGGCGATGGCCGCACCCGCGCCTTCATCAACGACCAGTCGGTCAGCGTGCAGACGCTGAAGGCGATCGGCGCCACGCTGGTCGAAATCCACGGCCAGCATGACGAACGTGCGCTGGTCGACGCCGCCACCCACCGCCGGCTGCTGGATGCCTTTGCGGGCCTGGAGAAGGACGTCGCCGCGGTGGAAGCGCTGTGGGCAGCGCGCCGGACTGCGGTCACGGCGCTCGACGAGCATCGGGCGAGCATGGAGCGCGCGGCCCGCGAGGCCGATTATCTGCGGCATGCTTCGGACGAGCTGAAGAAGCTGGCGCCGAAGGAGGGCGAGGAGACGCAGCTCGCCGCCCGCCGCACGGCGATGATGCAGGGCGAGAAGATCGCGGGCGATCTGCGCGACGCGCAGGATGCCGTCAGCGGCCACCAGTCGCCGATCGCCGCGCTAGCCGCGGCGGTCCGCCGGTTGGAGCGCCGCGCGGTCAGCTCGCCCGCGCTGGTCGACCCGGCGGTCAAGGCGATCGATTCGGCGATCAACGCCCTGGAGGAGGCCGATCAGCATCTGACGGTGGCACTCGCGGCCACCGATTTCGATCCGCTGGAGCTGGAGCGCATCGAGGAGCGGTTGTTCGCGCTGCGCGCGGCCGCGCGCAAATATTCGACGCCGGTGGACGGTCTGGCTGCCTTGGCTGCCAAATATGCCGCCGACGTCGTCCTGATCGATGCCGGCGCCGAGCAGCTGAAGAAGCTGGAAGCAGCGGCGGCGGCAGCCGATGGGCGCTATGGCGCCGCGGCTGCCAAGCTGTCGGCAGCGCGGACCAAGTCGGCCGAGAAGCTGAACCGGGCCGTCCTTGCGGAACTCGGCCCGCTCAAGCTCGAGCGGGCCAAGTTCATGACCCAGGTCGACAGCGACGCCGAGGCGCCGGGGCCGGAAGGCATCGACCGTGTCGAGTTCTGGGTTCAGACCAACCCGGGCACGCGGCCGGGCCCGATGATGAAGGTCGCCTCGGGCGGCGAGCTGTCGCGGTTCCTACTGGCGCTCAAGGTCGTGCTGTCCGACCGCGGCTCGGCGCCGACCTTGGTGTTCGACGAGATCGACACCGGCGTCGGCGGCGCGGTCGCCGACGCCATCGGCGCCCGGCTGGCGCGGCTCGCGCACGGGGTTCAGGTGATGGCCGTGACCCACGCGCCGCAGGTCGCGGCCAGGGCGGACCAGCATCTGCTGATCTCCAAGGATGCGCTCGATCGCGGCAAGCGTGTCGTCACCCGGGTCAATACGCTGGCCACCCTGCACCGCCGCGAGGAAATCGCCCGCATGCTGGCCGGCGCCGAGGTCACCGCCGAAGCCCGCGCCGCCGCCGACCGCCTGCTGGAGGCCGCAGCGGCATAGCTGGAAACGGAGCAGCCGAACGCTTTGGCTCCGGGCGCGCATTGTGTACACCGTCGTTTCGGGACGGCCTCCGGGCGGTCCCGCCATGACGAGCAGATCATACGCATGCCCAAGACAGCAAAACCGAAGCAGCCCGTCGACGTTGCCGATCTCACCAAGGCCCAGGCCAAGGTGGAATGGAAGCGGCTGGCGCTGGAACTCGAGACCCACGACAGGCTCTATTATCAGGACGATGCGCCGAAGATCTCGGATGCCGCCTATGACGAGCTGCGTCGCCGCTTCAATGCGATCGAAAAGCGCTTCCCTGAGCTCGTCAGCAGCGAGTCGCCGTCGCAGAAGGTCGGCGCGGCGCCCTCCGGCCGGTTCAAGAAGGTGCGGCATGCGGTGCCGATGCTGTCGCTCGACAACGCCTTCGCCGAAGAGGACGTGCGCGACTTCGTCGGCCGCATTGCGCGCTTTCTCAAGCTCGCCGACGATCGCATCGATTTCTCCGCCGAGCCGAAAATCGATGGGCTGTCGATGTCGCTGCGCTACGAGGGCGGCGAACTGGTCACCGCCGCGACCCGCGGCGACGGCGCCGAGGGCGAGGAAGTCACCGCCAACATCCGCACCTTGAAGGACGTGCCGCACAAGCTGCACGGCCGCAACCTGCCCGACATCTGCGAGGTCCGCGGCGAGGTCTACATGACCAAGCAGGCCTTCCTCGCGCTCAACGAGCGCCAGAAGGAAGCGGGCGACACCATCTTCGCCAACCCGCGCAACTCAGCCGCAGGCTCGCTGCGACAGAAGGATCCGACCATCACCGCCTCGCGCCCCCTCGGCTTCTTCGCCTATGCCTGGGGCGAGATGAGCGCGATGCCGGCGGAGACGCAGAGCGGCATGATCAAATGGTTCGAGCGCTGCGGCTTCACCACCAATCCGCTCACCAGGCTCTGCCACTCCGTCGAGGAGCTGATCGCGTTCCATCGCCACATCGAGGAGCAGCGCGCCGAGCTCGACTACGACATCGACGGTGTCGTCTACAAGGTCGACCGCATCGACTGGCAGGAGCGGCTCGGCTTCGTGTCGCGCACGCCGCGCTGGGGCATTGCCCACAAGTTTCCGGCCGAGCGCGCCATGACCGTGCTCAAGGACATCGAGATCCAGGTCGGCCGCACCGGCTCGTTCACGCCGGTCGGCAAGCTGGAGCCGGTCGGCGTCGGCGGCGTCATCGTGCAGAATGTGACGCTGCACAATGAGGACTACATCAAGGGCATCGGCAACAAGGGCGAAGTGTTGCGCGAAGGCCGCGACATCCGGATCGGCGACACCGTGGTGATCCAGCGCGCCGGCGACGTCATCCCCCAGGTGGTCGACGTCCTCATCGACAAGCGGCCGAAGCACGCCAAGGAATTCCATTTCCCGAAGACGTGCCCGTGCCCGCTGCATACCGACGTCGTGCGGGAGGAGATCGCGACCGGCGAGGAGGGCTCGCGCGCCCGCTGCACCGGCGAGTTCGCCTGTCCGTTCCAGAAGATCGAGCACCTCAAGCTGTTCGCCTCGCGCCGCGCTTTCGATATCGACGGTCTCGGCGAGAAGCAGATCCAGTTCTTCTTCGACCAGGGCTGGGTCAAGGAGCCCGCCGACATCTTTACGCTGGCCGCGCGCAACGCCAGGCTGAAGCTCGAGGAGGTCGAGGGCTATGGCGAGACCTCGGTGCGCAATCTCTTCAATGCCATCGACGCCCGGCGCGAGATCGCGCTGGAGCGTTTCATCTACGCGCTTGGCATGCGCCATGTCGGCGAGACCACGGCGCTGGCGCTCGCGCGCGGCTACGGCTCATGGGATGCGTTCCACGACGCCTGTCTCAAGGTCGCCAGCGGCGACGAGGAGGCGATCGCGGAGATGGATGCGCTCGACCAGATCGGCGACACCGTGATCAAGAGCGTCGCCGCCTATTTCGGCGAGGACCACAATCGCGGCATCGTCGAGCGGCTGACGAAAGAGGTGAAGATCCTCGACGCGGAGAAGCCGAAGCGCAATTCGCCGATCGCGACCAAGACGGTGGTGTTCACCGGCACGCTGGAAAAGATGACGCGCGACGAGGCCAAGGCGACGGCCGAGCGGCTCGGTGCGAAAGTATCGGGCTCGGTGTCGAAGAAGACGGACTACGTCGTCGCCGGTCCCGGCGCGGGCTCAAAGCTGAAGGACGCACAGAAGCACGGCGTCCAGGTGCTGACCGAGGACGAGTGGCTGCAACTGATCGGGGAGTAGCTCGCGCGCTCGTCTGGTGCAGAAGGTGGTTGTGGCACCACAACTGTCATCATCCGCGAAAGCGGATGATGCAGTATTTCAGAGGCCGCAGTGGTTGGATCGAGGCGCCTCGGAATAATGCCCGCCTTCGCGGGGCATGACACCGCTTGTTCGCGAGGCTGTGCAGGTCGCGGCGCCTACGCGGGTAAGACCCCGAGAGCGGCGTGGGGGCGTACGGTCCTCACGCCGCCCCTCACATCACCCCGGCCTCATCCTCTTCCGCCGTCTCGATCAGCTCCTTCGTCACCTTCATCTGCGTGCGCGGAACCAGAAAGATCATGCTGCAGGCGCAGGCCAGCGACAACATGAGCATCGCCGACGTCAGCGGCAGCGTCGTTGCGTAGTGGCCGCCGAGATAGGCGCCGAGCTGCGACGTCAGCGCGCCCACGCCCATCTGCAGGAACCCCATCGCGCCGGAAGCGGTGCCCGCCGCGCCCGGCCGGACGCTGATCGCGCCGGCCGCGGAGTTCGCCATCACGGCGGCGTTGGCGAACATCAAGAGCATCTGCGTGCCGAACAGCACCGAGGGCACCTGGTTGAAGCCGAACAGGCTCCACGTGAAGTTCAGCGCGGCGCTGGCGAGCTGCAGTCCCAGGCCGAACCAGATCAGCCGATCGAGCGAGTGCCGTGGCGCGTAGCGCACGCAGAACAGGTTGCCGACGAAATAGGCGAAGCCGGTGGTCGCGAACCACGCGCCATATTCCGCCGAGGAGCGGCCCATCTGCACCTCGACGAGGTACGGCCCGCCGCCGGCGAAGGCGAAGATGATCTGCGACGCCAGCACCTGGCACAGCATATAGCCGAGGAAGGCGCGGCTCTTCACCAGCATCGCGACGTCGCGCCGGAAGCTCGCGCCTTCGACGCGGGCGGGGCGGGTCTCCGGCAGCGCCATGGTGACGGCGATCGCGATCACGATCGACAGCGCGGCCACGACGTAGAAGATGGCATGCCAGCCGAGCGCGATCTCGATCAGGCCGCCGGTCAGCGGCGACAGCATCTGCGCGATCATCATCACCGCGACGACGAGGCTGATCATCGCCCCGATGCGCTCGCGCGGATAGAGATCGCGGATGATGGCGCGGCTGATCACCATGCCGCTGGCGCCGCCGAGCGCCTGGAAGAAGCGCGCCGCGATCAGCTGGGCCAGGGTGTCGGCGAAGATGCAGCTGACGCTCGCGACGATCGACAGCGCGAGCCCGGCGAGCATCACGGGGCGGCGGCCGAAGCGGTCCGACAGCGGCCCGAGCAGCAGTTGCGAGATCGCAATGCCGGCCATGTAGAACGACACCGTCATCTGCACGACGGAGGCGTCGCGGCCAAAGGTGGTCGCGAGCATCGGCAGCGCCGGTACCAGCAGGTACAGCGAGATCGGCGCCAGCCCGGTCATCACGACCAGCAGGACCAGCATCGTGCGCGACGGAACGGCGCGCGGTGGCGCCGCTCCAGGCGGTCTGCTGATCATTCCATGCATGGTGCCGCTCAAATCAGGTGAACGCCCCGACTGTAGCGGCCTTCCATTTCGCGGAAATGCCTGTTTCGGCATGCGCCCATGCAGGCAGCGGGACGGCGCGCAGCCGGACCGTACGGCTGACTACAGTGGCGCTGTCGCCTGATCGAGCCAGCGCTGGTCGCCGTCGTCGAGCGCCGCTCGGACGGCGTCCCTGACCCGGGCATGATAGGCGTCGAGCCACGCGCGTTCCTCGGCGCTCAGCATCGCGACCTCGATCAGGCGCCGGTCGATCGGCGCCAGGGTCAGCGCCTCGAAGCCGTTCATCGGCTTCTCCGCGCCCGCGACGTCCTTCGCCACCACCAGCTCGAGGTTCTCGATGCGGATGCCGAACGCGTCGGTCTTGTAGTAGCCGGGCTCGTTGGACAGGATCATGCCGCGCTTCAGCGGCGTGGTGCCGAGCTTCGAAATCCGCGCGGGTCCCTCGTGCACCGACAGATAGCTGCCGACGCCGTGGCCGGTGCCGTGCTCGAAATCGATGCCGGCCTGCCACAGGAACTGCCGCGCCAGGGTGTCGAGCTGGGCGCCGGTGGTGCCGTCGGGGAAGATCGCGCGCGCGATCGCAAGGTGGCCGCGCAGCACGCGGGTGAAGCGATCGCGCATCTCCTCGGTCGGCGCGCCCACGGCGATCGTGCGGGTGACGTCGGTGGTGCCGTCCTGATATTGCGCGCCGGAATCGATCAGCAGCAGATCGCCCGGCATGATGCGGCGGTTGCTCTTGCGGGTGACGCGATAGTGCACGATGGCGCCGTTGGGACCGGTGCCCGAGATGGTCGGGAACGACACATCCTTGAGCGCGCCGGTGTCGCGGCGAAAGCTCTCCAGCGCCTCGACCGCATCGATCTCGGTTAACGAGCCCTTCGGCGCCTCGCGATCGATGAAGGCGAGAAAGCGGGCCAGCGCGACCGCATCGCGCTGATGGGCGCGCCGCGTGCCGTCGATCTCGACCGCGTTCTTGGCGGCCTTGAGCAGGCTGACCGGATCGGCGCCGCGCACCGCCTTGCCGCCGGCGCCCTGAATCAGGCGCGTCAGGGCATCGGCGGCCGTGGCGCTGTCGAGCGCGACGGCCGCGCCGGATTGCGCGAGCTCGGACAGGCGCGGTGTCAGCGCGTCCGGCTCCGCCACCTCGGCGCTCTGCTCGAGATGATCGCGCGTCAGGTTCGAGAGCTTGCGGGAATCGATGAAGATCGTCGGGCGTCCGGTCTTCGGCACCAGCGCATAGGACAGCGGCAGCGGCGTGTGCGAGACGTCGGCGCCGCGGATGTTGAAGGTCCAGGCGACGTTGTGGGAATCGGACAGGACGAGCGCCTCGACGCCGAGGCGCTCGATCTCCTGGCGGATCCGGCCGAGCTTGTCGGCCTCGCTCTCGCCGGACAATTCCGCGCCGTGGATGGCGACGGCGCCGAGCGGCGGCAGCGGCCGTTCGGTCCAGATGCTGTCGACCGGGTTGCGCTCGACCGGAACCAGCTCCGCGCCCGCCTTGGCGCAGGCGGCGGCCAGTCGTTCGGCCGCGGCCGTTGTATGCAGCCACGGATCGAAGCCGACGCGGTCGCCGCTCTGCAAATGGCGCGTCAGCCAGCTCTCCGGCGGCGGCTCGATCAGTGATTCCACCATCCAGGCCTTGCCGTCGACCTGCTTGCCGGCCTGCAGCGTGTAGCGGCCGTCGACGAAGAGCGCGGCCGCCTGCGACAGCACGATCGCAAGGCCGGCCGAGCCGGTGAAGCCGGTCAGCCACGCCAGCCTTTCCTCCGATGGCGGCACATATTCGTTCTGCTGCTGGTCGGCGCGCGGCACGATGAAGCCGGCGAGCTTGCGTCTGGCCAGCTCTTCGCGGAGCGCGGCGAGCCGCGCGGTCAGTGCCACGCCGGTTTCGGGTTCTTCGAACGTCTGGAACAGAGCTTCGAACATCGGTCTCATACTTTAGAAGTGAATCCTGCCGCGTCGGCGAATACTCCTTCAGCAGACAGTGCAGTGCACGAAGAATCTCCTTGCATTCGCCTGTGCAAAAAGATTTGCTGTCGCATGCCAGTCATCCGAAAGAGGTGCGGCGAGGAAACGTATGGACGTGACGACCACGATCGTAAAGATCATCCACGGTCGCATGATCCGGGGAGTGCCTCAACTCAACGGCGAGGGGATGCACGATGCCTGCTTTTACCTTCGAAAAATTATCGGCGCCCGCGCCGAGCGGACTGGCGTCCGCACCGGCCGAGAAGCCGCGCAGCGCGCTGGCGGATCTCGTCAATCGTCTCGTCGCGCCGCGCGGTCGACGTGCCCCGCGTAATCAGTCCGACTCCACCTCGCAGCAGAGCCAGCCGAAGACGTAATCGCGAACTTGCCGCACCCAGCGCGCAGGTTCGATCCATGCCGTGAGCTGATCCGCCTCACTGCTGCTTCTGCAGCAACAGGCTGCTCCATCCCTCGATTCTCAAATGCCGGATCGGAACCAGGCCACGGGCACGATAGGCGGCGCGGACGGCGCGTGCCTGCGGGGTCAACAGGCCCGACAGGATCACGAAGGCCCCCGGCGCGAGGTGGCGCTGCATCGGCGCAGCCAGCTGGCGCAGCGGATTGGCCAGGATATTCGCCAGCACCAGGTCGAACGGGCCGGCTTCGGCAAATTCCGCGGCGGCGAAGCCGGTGGCCCGGATCACCTGGACCAGGGGGCCGGCGCCGTTGAGCCGGGCGTTTTCCCGCGCCACCATGACCGAGGGCGCATCAATGTCGCTCGCCAGCACGGACCGGCGCGTTGCCTTGGCGGCGGCAATGGCGAGCACGCCGGTTCCGGTGCCGAGATCCAGCACGCGCCGCGGCGCGCGCGTCTTGAGCACGTGATCGAGCAGCAGCAGGCAGCCCCGGGTGGTGCCGTGATGGCCGGTGCCGAAGGCGAGCGCCGCCTCGATCTCGATCCCGAGCTTGTTGCCGGGCACGCGGGCACGGTCGTGGCTGCCGTGCACCATGAAACGACCGGCCGGGACCGGAACGAGGTCGTCCAGGCTGGCCTTGACCCAGTCCTTGGCCTCGACGACCTCGAACGTCAGGGTCCGGGCCACGTCGGCGCCCGCCGCCCCGCCGACGAGCTCGCGCACCAGCGCCTGGTCGGGCGGATCGGCAAAATGCACCGTGACGTCCCAGCGCCCGTCCGGACGCTCGAACGCCGCAACCGCCGCGTCCCCCTCGAAGAACACTTCGGTCAGGACGTCGACCGCCGGGCGGGCGGTCGCTTCATCGGCAACCGTAAAGCTGGCCTTGTGGGTGGCGGGCGTGGTCGTTGAGGTCATCAAGGTGGATCCTGGCGAGATTTGACGGCGTGGTTAAGGGAATTGCCTGCCAACGCAAGCGATAGGACCGCAATTCTGCCGGATCTGCGCATCCAGCGGTTGTATAATGCCTTTCCTCATCCGAATAAAAGTTGAGGTTCAATTGCAGCGAAGAATCTCTGCAACTTGACCTGGGGGGATTATCCCGACTTTAGGGTCTTGGCCCCTAATGTTCCCGCCATGGGAACCGGATGATCCTCGGTTCCTGGGTTGGGAAACGAGGTTCAGATGAAGTCCATTCTGTCGAAGTTCTTGCGTGATGAATCCGGCGCCACCGCCATCGAATACGGCCTGATCGCAGCCGGCATCTCGCTGGCGATCATCGCCGCCGTCAACGGCCTGGGCAGCTCGCTCAGCAGCAAGTTCGACTCGATCAACACGTCCCTGAAGTAATCCGCCCGACGCGGCGTTCTCGAAGAACCGGGCCCTGCGCCCGGTTTTTCTGCTTGAGGCCATATCAACCGCCGGGTCCACAGCATATCCACACGGCCGTGCACTGATTCTTTGGCAGTCGATCTACAGTGCGTCCACAGCTTGTCCACACGGACGTCCGCCGCCTTTCCACCCCTTATCCTCAGCCGAACAGAGCGCGATGGTCCGCCAGGATCGCCTGGGCCGCATTGTGGCCGGGGGCACCGGTGACGCCGCCGCCGGGGTGGCTGCCCGAGCCGCAATGGTAGAGCCCCTTCAGCGGCGAGCGATAGTCGGCGTGACCGAGCATGGGGCGGGCCGAGAACAACTGGTTCAAGGTCAGCGCGCCGTGGAAGATGTCGCCCCCGATCAGCCCGAACTGGCGCTCGAGATCGAGCGGTGACAGCACCTGCCGGCCGAGCACGCTGGCGGCAAAGCCCGGCGCATAGCGGTCCACGGTCGCGATCATGAGGTCGGCGACCTCGTCGCGGTGATTGTCCCATGAGCGGCCGTCCGGCAGCTCGGGCGCGACATGCTGGCAGAACAGGCTGGCGACGTGCCGGCCTGCCGGCGCCAGCGTCGGGTCGAGTGTGGACGGGATCAGCAGCTCGACCACGGGATCGCGGCTCCAGCCATGCGCCCGCGCATCGAGATAGGCCTGGTCCATGTAGCCGAGGCTCGGGCCGAGGATGATTCCGGCGGAGAGATGGTCGCCGTCGCCCGGCAGCGCGCTGAACGAGGGCAGCCGGTCGAGCGCCACGTTCATGCGGAACGTGCCCGAACCGCAGCGCCAGTTCCGGATGCGGTTCAGGAACGGCTCGGGCACGGCGCCGGCCGGCACCAGGCGCGTGTAGAGCAGCTTCGGGTTCACGTTGGCGACGACGTGGCGGGCGCGGATGGTGCGGCCATCCTCGAGCACGACGCCGACGGCGCGGTCACGCTCGACGATCACCTCGCGCACGCCGGCCTCGAGCTCGACCAGCGTGCCCAGTTCCTTCAGGCACCCGGCCATCGCCTGCGTGATCGCCCCCATCCCGCCGATCGCATGGCCCCAGACGCCCTTCTTGCCGTTCACCTCGCCGAAGGCGTGATGCAGCATCACATAGGCCGAGCCGGCGGCGTAGGGACTGGCATAGTTGCCGACGATGGCATCGAAGCCGAACAGCGCCTTCACCAGGTCGGTCTCGAAGATCTCGTCGAGCATCTCGCCGGCCGAGCGCGTGAACAGGTCGAGCAGGTCGCGCTGCTGCTCCAGCGACAGCGCGCGCAACGTGTTGGCGGTGCCGAGCGCGTTGAACGCCTCGCGGATCGCCGATAGCCCGAACTGGGCGACCAGGTTCGGCGGCGCCCGCAGCACGAGGCTGCGCAGCACGTCCGCGATCGCCTCGAGCCGGGCCGAGAACGGGCCGATCGCGTCGGCGTCCCGCGGGCTCAGCCGCGCAACCGACGCCAGCGTGCGACCCTCGCCCGTCAGCAGATAGCGACCGTCCGGCGAGGGCAGGAAGTTCTGCGCCCGGCGCTCGACGATCTCGAGCCCGTGCTCATGCAGCTTCAGGTCGGAGACGACGCGCGGATTGAGCAGGCTCACCGTGTAGGACGCGACGGAGTTGCGGAAGCCCGGATGAAACTCCTCTGTCACCGCGGCGCCGCCGACCACCTTGCGGCGCTCGACCACATGCACGCGCAGGCCCGCCATGGCGAGATAGGCCGCACAGGTCAGGCCGTTGTGGCCAGCGCCGATGATGATGACGTCGGTTTCATTCATGTCAGCTTCAAAAAGCCCTGTTTAATCACCCGCACCGGGAACCTCGGCTGGTGCTGTCGCGCCGGAAGGCTGCGACGTCAAGGAAAACTCCATTTTGCCTCAGCTGCTCGCCATACCGCCCTGCGATCCGCTATGTCTCGTCTGCTCATCGCGGTCCGGCCTCGGCAATTGATGCCGGCCGCGCTGCTGCCGGAGTTGTCATGACCTCAATCGCCTCGCCCGCCGCCGTCGCTCAGCCCTCCGCCGCACGCAACCGGGCGGTGCTCGTCGTCTATACCGCCGCCATTTTCGTCAGCGCGCTGCTGCTGTTCTCGGTGCAGCCGCTGTTCACCAAGATGGTGCTGCCGCGGCTCGGCGGCTCGCCGGCGGTGTGGTCGGTGGCGATGGTGTTCTTCCAGACCCTGCTGCTGGCGGGTTATGCCTATGCGCATTTTCTCACCCAGTTGCCCAGCCGGGTGCTGCCGATCGCGATCCATCTGCTGCTGCTCGGTTTCGCTCTGCTGACGCTGCCGTTGTCGATCGCGAGCAGTTGGGGCGACCCGCCGACCTCAGGCTACGGGCTGTGGCTGCTCGGCCTGTTCACCGTGTCGATCGGCCTGCCGTTCTTCGCGCTCGCCGCCAACAATCCGCTGCTGCAGGCGTGGTTCGTACGCACGGGCCATCCAGCCGCGCCCGACCCGTACTTCCTCTATGCGTCGTCGAACATCGGCAGCTTCCTGGCGCTGCTGTCCTATCCGCTGCTGATCGAGCCGATCTTCAGCCTGCGCATGCAGAACCTGATCTGGACCGGCGGCTATGGCCTCCTGATCGCGCTGATCGCCGGCTGCGGCGTCCTGCTGCTGCGGTCGCCGGTGATCGTCGCGAGCCTGCTGCACACCGAGGACAGCCATGCCCCGGCGCCACGCTGGCTGCTGCGCCTGCGCTGGATATTCCTGGCCGCGGTGCCCTCGGGCCTGCTGATCGCGGTGACCGCGCACATCTCCACCGACGTCGCGGCCGCGCCCTTGCTGTGGGTGCTGCCGCTGTCGCTCTATCTGCTCACCTGGGTGCTGGTGTTCCAGTCGCGGCCGCTGCTGCCGCACAAATGGATGCTGGCGCTGCAGCCGCTGGCGATCGCCGGCGTGATCGTGCTGCTCGCCTTCGGCGGCGAACAGAATCTCGCGCTCACGCTCGGCGGTCATCAGCTCTGCTTCTTCATCATCGCCATGGCCTGCCATGGCGAGCTCGCGCGCACGCGCCCGCCGGCCAAGTATCTCACCGGGTTCTATGTCGCGCTGTCGTTCGGCGGCATGGTCGGTGGCCTGTTCGCCGGGCTGATCGCGCCGTTCACCTTCTCCTGGGTCGCCGAGTATCCGATCCTGCTGGCGCTGGCGGCGTTGTGCCGCCCGGCTGCCAATGAGCGCCTGCCCGGGCTCACGCGCTGGTACTGGCTCCTGCTCGCGGTCATTGCGGTCGCGCTGCTGGTGCCTTCAGGCATGACCGGCAAGGTCACGACCTATCTCGAGGACCACCGCGTCTATGTCGCGGGCGCCGTGGGCGTGCTCGCCGCGCTGCTCGCTCTGCTGCTGAACGGCGGCCGCTGGAAGGTGTTCGCGACGGCCGCACTCGCGCTCGTCCTGATCCGCGCCTATCCGGCCGATGACGGCCGCGTCGAAACGGTGCGCAGCTTCTTCGGCGTGCACAAGATCGTGGTGACATCGGACGGGCACTACCACGTGCTGATGCACGGCACGACCATCCACGGCGCGCAGAAATATCTCAACGCCGACGGCTCCAAGGTGACGGGACGTCCCGAGCCGATCACCTACTATCACAAGGACGGCGGCATCGGCCGCGCCATCACCGCGATCCGGGAGCGCAAGGGCGCGCCGCTCAAGGTCGCCGTGATCGGCGTCGGCGCGGGCACGCTGACCTGCGCGGCCCAGCCCGGCGAGAGCTGGAATTACTTCGAGATCGACCAGACCATGGTCGACACCGCCAGCGATCCGAAATATTTCAGCTACATCAGGAGCTGCGCGCCGGACTTCAAGCCGGTCATCGGCGATGCCCGGCTGACCTTCGCCAAGGAGCCGGACGGCCTCTACGATCTGATCATTGTCGACGCCTATTCGTCTGATGCGATTCCGATCCACCTCGCGACGGAGGAGGCGATGGCGATCTACAAGGCGAAGCTGGCGCCACAGGGCGCTGTCGTAATGCACGTCTCCAATCGCCATCTGGAGCTGGAGAGCGTCGTGGTCGGCATCGCCGACGCCAACGACCTGAAGAGCTGGGTCTACAACGAGGACTCCGGCCGCGACGACGAGTACATCTTCCCGACCGACGTCGTCGTCAGCGCGCGCGACGATGCCGATGTCGGCAAGCTCGCCTCCTCGGACAAGTGGACCGAGACCGAGCCGACCGACGGCGAGCGGGTCTGGACCGACGACTATTCGAATATTCTCGGCGCGGTGTATCGGCGGCTTCGCGACGGCGAGTAGGCGAGGGCGCACGCCGCGTTCCCGCCGGTTGGGCGGCCGTCAGGATTCGTGTGGCGCGCGCCGTGCGGCATGCGCGTTCGGAAAGAGGTGCGCTCCTCGATTCCGAATCGGCGCCGGTTGCGTCGCGTCAAATGTTCGCCGCTTGGTTCATCGCGATGGAGCGATATTGCATCGCAGAACATAGCACGATCTGCTTTCTTCAGCGGCTTTGTTGCGGAGCTGTCACGATCATGCTACCTTGAGGTGCGTGCCTCATGAAAGTTCCACGACGATGAGGCTCTCGGGAGGAAAGCGGCGGCTCGGTACGCGGCGCGGTAAGTCTCACACGACATCTTCACGACTCGAGGGGTGACGTCGATTTTGGCGACGCCCGTGCGCCTCGGGTTTTGTCGAGTTCACGTCGAGACCTGCGGTGCCGTGCGGGTGCAGGCCTCGTCCCGGGCGCGGAACGTGTCTTCAATGAGTACAAAACGCCGGTCGCATCAAGCAGGCCGGCTGACATGGGAGGGGTTTGATGAAGCGTCTTTGGATGGTCGGCGCGTCTGCTCTGTTGGCGATGGCGCTCGGTGTGGGCTCGGCGGGAGCGGCCGACAAGAAGGTCCTCGCCTTCGTCGTCAACGGCGCGTCCGACTTCTGGAAGATCGCCGAGGCCGGCGTGAAGAAGGCGCAGGGCGAGCTGCCCAACTACAACCTGCAGCTCAAATATCCCGAGCAGGCGGCCGCCGCCGTGCAGCAGCGGATGCTGGATGACCTCGTCGCGGCCGGCGCCGCCGGAATCATGGTGAGCGCCGTCGATCCGAAGAACCAGACCGAGCACCTCAACAAGATCGCGGCACAGACGGTGCTCTTCACCACCGACAGCGACGCGCCGCAATCGAAGCGCATCGCCTATATCGGCTCCTCCAATACCGAGCTCGGCAAGGACGCCGGCAAGCTGATGCTGAAGGCGCTGCCGAACGGGGGCAAGTGCGTCGGCTTCGTCGGCCTGCTCGGCGCCGACAACGCCCGCGAGCGCATCGAGGGCGTGAAGGAGACCATCAAGGGCTCGAAGGTCGAGCTGGTCGACGTGCGCGGCGACGAGATCGACCAGACCCGGGCCAAGCGCAATGTCGAGGACATCCTGGCGGCGATGCCCGATGTGAGCTGCCTGGTCGGCTTCTACTCCTACAACACACCGCGCATCTACGAGGTGCTGAAGGAAGCCGGCAAGCTCGGCAAGATCAAGATCATCGGCTTCGACGAGGATCCGATCACGCTCGGCGGCGTGAAGGACGGCGCGATCGAGGGCACGGTGGTGCAGCAGCCGTTCGAATGGGGCTATCAGGGCATGAAGCTGATGGCGAAGGTCGTTGAGGGCGACAAGTCGGGTGTGCCGGCCAACGGCATCATCATCGTGCCCGGCAAGGTGATCGAGAAGTCGAACGTCGACGACTTCATGGCGCAGATGAAGCAGATGCTGAAGAAGTGACGCGACGGCCGGCGTGCGCGAGCCCTTCCTCGAGCTGATCGACATCGGCAAGACCTATCCTGGCGTGGTCGCGCTCGACCACGCCAGCCTGTCGGTCGCGCCCGGCGAGGTGATCGCCCTGGTCGGCGAGAACGGCGCCGGCAAGTCGACCCTGATGCGCGTGCTCGGCGGCGTGGTGGAGCCGAGCAGCGGCACGATCCGGATCGATGGCGTGGCGCGGGCCAGCTATGCGGTGGCGGACGCGATCGCGGCCGGCATCGCCTTCGTCCACCAGGAGCTGAACCTGTTCGACAATCTCGACGTCGCGGGCAACGTCTTCATCGGGCGCGAGCCGGTCTATGGCGGGCCGCTGCGGCTGATCGACCGCGCGACGCTGCGGACCAGGGTGCGCCCGCTGATCGCGCGTCTCGGGGCCGATTTCGAGCCGGATACGCCGCTTGCCGAACTGTCCCTGGCGCAGCGCCAGCTGGTCGAGATCATGAAGGCTTTGTCGCTCGATGCGCGCTGCGTCATCATGGACGAGCCGACCTCCAGCCTCACCTTGTCGGAAACCGAGCGGCTGATGCATGTCATCGCCGGCTTGAAGTCGGACGGGGTCAGCGTCATCTTCATCACGCATCGCCTGAACGAAGTGATGCAATGCGCCGATCGCGCCATCGTGCTGCGCGACGGTCGCATGGTCGGCGCGCTGACGCGAGACCAGCTCAATCCTGCAGCGATGATCCGGCTGATGATCGGCCGGGACCTGCGGTCGCTCTACGTGCCGCCGGCCGCGCCGCCTGGCGAGGCCGTGCTCGACGTCATGGAGGCCGTGACCGCGACCTATCCCAACCAGGCCGTCAGCCTGCAACTCCGGCGCGGCGAGATCCTCGGACTTGCCGGCCTCGTCGGCTCCGGCCGGACCGAGCTCGCGCGCGCCATCTTTGGCGTCGAGCCGCTGCTGGCCGGGGGCCTCAGCCTGGAGGGCGAGCCGATCCGCATCTCGACGCCGCGCGCGGCGATCGATCGCGGCATCTATCTCATTCCGGAAGACCGCAAGACCTGCGGCCTCTTGCTCGACCTGTCGATCGCCGAGAACGTCTCGCTGCCGGATCTCGCCTCCTATCTGAGCTTCGGACTTGTCGACATCAGGCGCGAGGCCGAGAATGCCGATCGACAGCGCGAACGGCTCAAGATCCGGGCGTCCGACGTCAAGGTGTCGGTCGGCACCTTGTCGGGCGGCAATCAGCAGAAGGTCGTGCTCGCCAAATGGCTGTCGATGCGGCCGAAGGTCCTGATCTTCGACGAGCCGACCCGGGGCATCGATGTCGGCGCCAAGCAGGAGATCTATGACATGCTGCGGCGGCTGGCGGATTCCGGTGTTGCGATCCTGATGATCTCGAGCGACATGGAGGAGGTGATCGGGGTGAGCGACCGGATCGCCGTGATGCATGAAGGCATGATTTCAGGTTTCCTGGCGAGAGACGAGTTCAGCGAGCACAACGTGCTTCAGCTCGCCGTCGGCCATACCGTCTGAGCGAGGGCGCCCGTGCAGAAGAAAGATCTCAGCCTGCTGATCCTGATCCTGGTGGTCGGCGCCGTCGTGGCCTTCATCAACCCACGCTTCCTCTTGGTCGGCAACCTCTCCAATACCGCCAACCAGGTCGGCATGTTCGGCATCTTCTCGATCGCCGAGGCCTTTGTCATCATCGTCGGCGGCATCGAGCTTGCGGTGGGGTCGGTGATCGCGCTGCTCGGCGTGCTGTTCATCGACCTCATCGTCAACCGGGACGTCGACTGGGTCGCTGCCTTGTTCCTCATCCTCGCCGGCGGCATCGCCATCGGCTTGGTCCATGGCACGCTGGTCACCAAGATGCGCATCCAGCCCTTCGTGGTGACCCTGTGCGGACTTCTGATCTATCGCGGCGCGGCGCGCTACTACACCGAGGATGCCACGGCCGGCTTCGGCTATGGCGCGAGCTTCCCGGCGCTGGAATGGCTGGCCGCCGGCCGCACCGATGTCCTCGGCTTTCCGCTGCCGCACAGCGTCGTGGCGCTCGCGATCGTCGCCGGCATCGCCTGGCTGGTGCTGCACCGGTCGGTGTACGGCCGCTATTTCTACGCCGTCGGCAAGAACGAGGAGGCGGCGCGCTATTCCGGCATCCGGTCCGACCGGGTGACGATCGCGGCCTATGTGATCTGCGGGGCCCTGACCGCGCTCGCCGCGGTCCTGCTGGCGATGTATACCCGTTCGATCTCGCCGGCGGTGCACGGCTCGTTCTACGAGCTCTATGCGATCGCCGCCGCGGTGCTCGGCGGCTGCTCGCTGCGCGGCGGCGAAGGCTCGATCATCGGCGTCGTGCTCGGCACGGTCCTGCTGCAAGTGTTGCAGAACCTGGTCAACCTGCTGGGCATCCCCAGCTCGCTCAATTTCGCCGTGATGGGCACGGTGATCCTGATCGGCGTGCTGGCCGACCAGTATCTCGTGCAGCGGCGCAAGCGCATGCCGACGGCCCGCGGGCAGGCCAGCGCCGATCGCGCGTCGGCCTCGCTCGGGCGCGTCAACGCCGAGTGAGAAGATCGCAACGGACCGAGCGCCGCCTGGTGGCGACGCCCGGTTGCTGGGATCAGTGCGCGATCAGTCCTGATAGGTGTAGTAGCCGCGCGGCTGGTAGTAGGAGCGCGGCTGGTAATAGCGCGGCTGGGCGTAGCTCGGATTGCCGTTGTCGTAATAGTACTGCTGCGGCTGCTGCTGCGGATAGGCCTGGGCGTCATAGACGCGGCGGGCCGTGCCGGGCGGTGCCGGATAGCGCGCACCGTTGTCGCTGCCGTCGGCGGGATAGATGTAGCCGTCATCGGGCCGCTGCTGCGGCACGACCGGGCGTCCCGGCAGCATCTGCGGCTGCGGCGTCAGCACGACCGGCTCGCCACTGTCGTCATACTGCTGCGGCGCCTCGCGCCGGGCAACAGCGGTGCCGCGGCGTGGATTGCGCGCCAGCGCCACCTCGGCCGATCCGGTCAGCGTCACCGTGGTGTTCAGCACGCCGTCTTTCTGTACCAGGTCATAGAGCGTCGTCGCGTTGGCCTTGGACAGCCGGACGCAGCCGTGGGACGCCGGGGTCCCGAGGCGGCTTTCCGAATCCGTGCCGTGAATCGCGTGACCGACCTTCGTGAAGAAGATCGAATGCGGCATCGGCGCGTCGTCGAATTCCTTGGAAAAATGATCGGCTTCCATGCGGAAGGCGCGGAACGAGCCATTCGGCGTCTCCCGCGAGGGAATGCCGGTCGAGACGGGCCAGCGATAGCGCTCGACGCCGTCGACGGCGACCGTCATGATCTGGTTGTTCTTGTCGACGGTGATGTCGATCTTGGCCAGAGCCGGCGTGGCCGACAGAAAGGCGAAGCCGGCAACGGCAAAAAGGATGGTACGCATCTAACCTCTGGCCTCCAGGGCCCTCGACTGTGGAGAGACCTCAAAACGGGACGTCAACGCCCAGGTCATCGCCTCGGCCTGCACTATGTCGGAATTGCCGGATTTGTTCCAGCCGAGGGCACCCTCAACCTTAATGGCGGGCGGGGGCGGGACAAAGGCTCCCCGCGTTCATCGGCGCTGACATTTTCGCGACCGCGGACGGTCTTTCATTCCGGCGTTTGGGACTTCTCTAATCGGTCCAATTTGTCATGACCGCGCAACTTTTTGGCCGCATCCGCGTTTCAAGGATTCCTCCATGCGGTTCCCAGGACTCAAAATGTTGACGATGAAGGCCAAGACGGCGGTGCTCGACGATCGCGCGCCGCATAAGTTGACCTATCTGCTGGCTGCGCTCGCACTGTTCATCCTGGCGTTGGCCTGGCTGGCGCTGCCGCAATTCGCCCACGCCCAGGGCATCATCCGTGGCGCCCATGAGGGGGCCCACGAAGGCAACCGTATCGCCGGCCCGGTGGGCGGCGTCGTCGGCGGCGCGGTCGGTGCCGGTGTCGGCGGAGCCGTGGGCGCCGTCGAAGGCGTGCTCGGCGTCCCGCACCGCTCGTATTACCACCGGCACTATCGCTGCCGCGGATATCGCGACGGCTACGGCCGCTTTCACTGCTACCGCTGAGCGGTCACCACCAAGCTGAGGCGCCGGCTCAATGCTTGAGCCGGTAGCCGGTCTTGAAGATCCACCAGATGATCGCCATGCAGATCGCCAGGAACAGCAGCGTCACGCCGACGCTGATTTCCACCCTGACGTCGGCGATCTCGTAGAAGCTCCAGCGAAAGCCGGAGATCAGGTAGACCACCGGGTTGAGCAGCGCGATCGAGTGCCAGGTCGGCGGCAGCATGTTGACCGAGTAGAAGCTGCCGCCGAGGAACGTGAGCGGCGTCACCACCAGCATCGGGACCATCTGCAGCTTCTCGAAGCCGTCGGCCCAGATGCCGATGATGAAGCCGAACAGGCTGAAGGTCACGGCCGTCAGCACCAGGAACGACAGCATCCACACCGGGTGCTGGACGTGCAGCGGCACAAACAGCCCGGCGGTGGCGAGGATGATCAGCCCGAGAATAATGGATTTCGTCGCGGCCGCGCCGACATAGCCGAGCACGATCTCGAAATGCGAGATCGGCGCCGACAGGATCTCGTAGATCGTGCCGATGAATTTCGGGAAGTAGATCCCGAACGAGGCGTTGGAGATGCTCTGGGTCAGCACCGACAGCATCACGAGGCCGGGCACGATGAAGGTGCCGTAGCTCACGCCGTCCACTTCGCTGATGCGCGAGCCGATCGCGGCACCGAACACGACGAAATAGAGCGAGGTCGACACCACCGGCGACACGATGCTCTGCAGCAGCGTGCGCCAGGTGCGGGCCATTTCGAACTTGTAGATTGCGGCGACCGCGCGAAAATTCATTGCCGCACCAGGCTCACGAAGATGTCTTCAAGGGATGATTGCTTGGTCTCGAGATCGACGAAGCGGATGCCGGCAGTCCTGAGATCGCCGAGCAGGCTGGTGATTCCGGTGCGCTCGCCCTTGGTGTCGTAGTCGTAGGCGAGCCGCCAGCCGTCGTCGGACAGCGCGAGCTGATAGGGCGCGAGCGCCTCGGGGATGGTCTCGATCCGATGCTGCAGATGCAGGCTCAGCCGCTTCCGGCCGAGCTTCGCCATCAGCTTGGCCTTGTCCTCGACCAGGACGATCTCGCCCTTGTTGATGACGCCGACGCGATCGGCCATCTCCTCGGCTTCCTCGATGTAATGCGTGGTGAGAATGATGGTGACGCCGGCGGCCTTGAGCTCGCGCACGACGTCCCACATGCCCTTGCGCAGCTCGACGTCGACGCCCGCGGTCGGCTCGTCCAGGAACAGCACCTGCGGCTCGTGCGACAGCGCTTTCGCAATCATGACGCGGCGCTTCATGCCGCCGGACAGCGTGATGATCTTGGCGTCCTTCTTGTCCCAGAGCGACAGGTCCTTGAGGATCTTCTCGATCAGCGCCGGGTTCTTCGGCTTGCCGAACAGCCCCCGGCTGAAGCTGACCGTGGCCCATACGGTCTCGAATGAATCGGTGTGCAGCTCCTGGGGCACCAGTCCGATCAGCGCCCGCGCGGCGCGATAGCCGCGGTTGATGTCGTGGCCGCCGACCGCGACCTTGCCCTTGGACGCATTGACGATGCCGCAGATGATGCTGATCAGCGTCGTCTTGCCGGCGCCGTTGGGCCCGAGCAGCGCGAAGATCTCGCCCCGCTCGATCGCGAGATCGACATTGTTGAGCGAGGTGAAGCCTGAGGAATAGGTCTTCGACAGGCCGGTAACGGAAATGACGGGAGCCATCACGGGGATTCGATGCGAGGGATTCGAAAAGAGCGGGGGAGCTGCGCGGAGGAGGGGCGCAGGCGAAGCGCTCAGATAGGAACGGGGGGGCGTTCGCGCAATCATGCGCGCGACCCTCGATCGTGTCGCTTGTTGGGCTTTTCCGTGGCCAATACGGTTAGGTGTTGCCGCTCAGCCACGGCTGGCGAGGATCGCCGCCTCGCGATGTCCGACAATGTTGCGTCCGCGAGCATCTTGAGTACGGTCGCGCCGTCTCGACATTTCCGCCGCGGAGAAGGACCGATGACGCCACGCGCCAGCACCGTTCGACCCACCTTCAAGCGCAGCCTCTCGGCGCGCTGCTTTGGCATGGTGGCCCTGGCCGTTGCGCTGGCTCTGCCGCTCGGCGCCGGATCGGCCAGGGCGGCACCGAGCCCGGCGGCCGCAAGCACCGCCAGCACCACGCATGTCTATCTGCTGCGCGGCGTGCTCAACATCTTCTCGCTGGGGCTCGACGACATCGCCGCCAAGCTGGATTCGCAGGGCATTCCAAACACGGTCGCCAATTTCGTGTCGTGGTCGTCGCTCGCCGACGAGGCGGCGGCCGCCTACCGCGCCGGCCGGATCAAGACCATCATCCTGGTGGGGCATTCCTCGGGCGCGACTGCGCTGCCGGACATGATCAACAAGCTCGGCCAGCTCGGCGTGCCCGTGAAGCTCGCGATCGGTCTGGACTCGGTGTTCAAGACCAAGCTCGTCGGCGGCAACGCCGAGCGCTACATCAATTTCTACATCGCCAGCGGCGCCGGCGAGCCGGTCCGCCGCGACGACGGCTTCCGCGGCAAGCTCGAGAATGTCGACGTCCAATCGGTTCCCGGTGTTGGCCACGTCACGATCGAGAAGAACCAGATCATGCAGCAGAAGGTGATCGGTGCGATCGACGGCGTGGTGTTCGGCGGTCGGGGCCGCCCGGCGGCGGCGCCGGCGACCCGCATGGCCGCTCCGCAGCGCGCTGCGAACGTCGCCGGCTACCGGTAATCTGCGACCGCGCCACTGGGCGCGCGCCCCAAAATGCTCCCATTCAGTGGCGACAAGCGGTATGGCAGGGGGGAGATGAGACCCTGCTCGATCTGAGCTTGTGAGCTTTCCCGGGAGCGCGAATGACCAGCGTGGCGCGAATCGCGAGACGGTGGCTCGGTCCAGCCAAGGCGGCTGCCGGCAGGAGACGGCTTGCGATCCTCCTCGCCGCACCTTTCCTCGCCGGACTTGCGGCGCCGAGCATCTCGCAGGCCGCCCAGCCCGGCGCTGCTTCCGCCCCCGCGCCGACCAGATCCGCGAAGGCATCCCCGGCAGTAACCCCCGCGGCGATCCGCGCCGTACCCGCTGCGCCGCCCGAGATCAGCCAGCCGCTGCCGCCGCCGCGGGTGTACCTGTTCCGCGGCGCGCTCGGGCCGCTGTTCTCGACCGGGATGGATCGTCTGGCCGAAAAGATCGAGGCGGCCGGCTACCGGGCCAGTGTCTATGAATTCACGCTGTGCGACCTGATCGCGCTCCAGGTGGCCAAGAATTACCGCCAGGAGCCGGGCCCGATCGTGCTGATCGGCCATTCGATGGGCGGGCTGTGCAGCGTGCGCATCGCGATCACGCTGCAGGAGCAGAACATCCCGGTCGCCCTCGTCGTCACCGTCGATCCGGCGCATGCGACCAAGAGCGTGCCGCCCAACGTGCAGCGCTTCATCAACCTGTTCCTGTCCGACAACATTCTCGGCGGCGGCGACGTCAAGCCGGAGCCCGGCTTTCGCGGTCACTACGCCAGCTTCGACATGAAGGATCATGACGAGGTCACGCACATCAACATCGACAAGATGGAGGACGTGCACGCCCAGCTGGTCACCATGATCAGCCAGTTGTCGCAGACCTCGGCTACTGCCGACGCGGATCCGGTGCCGCTGCGATATCTGGTGCCGCCGACAGCCTCCGTGGAGCTGTGGGACAGCGGCACTGCTCTGGCGGTGAGGCCGGGCGAGACCCTGGACCAGATCGCCGCCAACTATCACGTTCCGCTCTGGGCGCTCCAGCAATCCAACCGTGGCCTCGCCACCCAGCCGTTGGTCCCGGGCCAGCGCATCATCCTGCCGCGCCACCTGCTGCCGCAGGCGGCAAACCAGGCGCCGCAGCCGCCTTCGGCAGCCCAGGCCAGGCGCTGAGCGGCCTTAGCCCGGCGGCAGGAACGGAATGATCATCGGCACGCGCTGCCGGTAGGTGACGTAATCCGGCCCCAGCTCCTGAGCGAGGAAGACCTCTTCCATCTTCGCCTTCCAGGCCATGCCGAGCGAGATCAGGACGGCGCCGAGCACGGCGGTCACCGTGCCCACCGCGATGCCGGTGGCGATCATGCCGAGGATCAGTCCGGTATAGATGGGGTGACGGACCATGCCGTAGGGGCCGGTGTCGATGACCTTGTGGCCTTCCTTGTGGGTGATCGCGTTGGACCAGAAGCGGCCGAGATGGATGCGCGCCCACCAGGTGAAGGCGATGCCGGCCAGGGTCACGACGGTCAGCAGGTAGACGCCGGTCTCGCCGGGAGTCCAGAACGGCTTCTCGCCGAGCAGGCGCGAGGTCCACGGCGTGAACAGGATGCCGCCGAGCACGATCAGCGCGTGATAGCGGCTGGTCTTGATCACCGTCACATGCTTGCGGGTCTGCCCCGACCAGAATGAGGCGCCGACCCAGCTCGCGAGCCAGATCAGCCAGATGATGGCCAGCAGCGAGGTGGGCCAAGTGGTGGTCCAGCCGCTGAACGCAACTGACGAGATGGGGCTGGCATCGCCGGACATGTCTGCAAAACCGTTATGGGACGTGGGACCGGCTGCTCTTAGCTATTCGGCCGCAGTGCGAAAAGGGTGTTGTTTACCGTCGAGCCGCTTTCCCGGCTCGGAACCGAGCAGGAAGGCGATGGTCTCGCGCAAGGTCGGCTCGATCGGGCGCGGGACGTAGCCGAGCTCGCGCTTGGCCCTGTCGATCGACAGATCCGAGGCCGCGCGGGCGATCCGCACCCCCTCGGCGGTGCCGGACGGGCAGCGCTTGGTGAGGTGATCGGAGACGAACTCCAGCATGCCCGCCGACAGCTCGGCCAGCCGGCCGGGCACGGCGACTGCGACATGCTTGCGGCCGCTGATCGCCGCCATGAGATCGAGGATACGGCTGAGGCGCAGGCTCTCGCCGCCGAACACGTAGCGGCCGCCGACCTTGCCGCGCTCCATCGCCAGGATCAGGCCCGCCGCGACGTCGCGGACGTCGACCAGGTTGACGATGAAGTCGAGATAGAGCTGGACCCGGCTGTCCAGGAAATGCCGCAGCATCTGCGACGGCGGTGTCAGATTGCTGTCATGCGGCCCGATCGGCATCGTCGGCGTGCCCACCACGACGGGGAAGCCCTCCGCGGCGGCTGTCATGGCGCGCGCCTCGGCCAGCGCCTTGGAGCGCGTATAGGCCCCGGGCATCGCCTCGGCCGGCGGTGCTGTTGGCGCCGATGCGGCACCGGTCGAGCGGGGATAGTCGAACAGGATGGATTCGGTCGAGCAGTGCAGGAACCGGCGCACCCGGTCGGCGCGTGCGGCCGCCAGCACCGTTTCCGTGCCGATGCAGTTGACGCGATAGAAGTCCTCGCGGTCAGGCATCCACATGCCGGGCAGTCCGGCGAGATGATAGACCTGATCGACGCCGGCGACCGCCTGCTTCACCAGGCCCGCATCGAGCACCGAGCCTTCGATGTACTCGACGTCAGCGATCATGTGGCTGGGGCAGCGAATATCGAGCACACGCACCTCGGCGCCCCGCGTCACGAGCGCAGAGACGAGGTGATGGCCGATGAAACCGCTGCCGCCAGTGACGAGGATTTTCATTAGGGACGCGAGTGCTGATCGCCTTGAAGCCGGTCCGATGCAAGCCGATCCGGCGACCAGTTCGGCGCGATGAGGTCGGCCACCGAAGGCCGCAGGCCCAACGCCATGTACAATTTCGCCATCACGAACATCGGACCGAGAAAGAGATGCGCCGGATGATCCAGCAGAGACGGATTGTTGCGCTCGAACACCTTATGGCCCACGGCCTGCGAGACGAAGCCGAAGATGATGAGCGCGGCAAACAGCGCCCAGAAGGCGACACCATGGACGTGATCGGCGATCATCATGGCCGCAGCAAGGAACAGCACCGCGAAGGCCAGGATGCCGGCCCCGAGTGCGGCATCGAGCAGCAGCCAGTAGAGCAGGACGGGCAGCGCCAGCACGGCGCCGAGGCCGATCCGGATGCCGAACGCGTCGAAATGCCACAAGCTCAGCGGCAGCACGGCGCCCAGGAACAACAGGATGATCCCGAACACATGCATCAGGCCGTTGCGCGGATCGCGATGATATTCGACGTAGTCGACCATCTGGCGTCGGAACATGGCGTTCATGGCTGGCTCGCTCGTCAATGAGATCGACCGCCGCTCAATCGACGGCCGCAAAGAGGGGGCTATACCATCAAGCGGCTGCATCGACAAACCCGGCAATCGCGGCCCATCCGCACGAGCGCGCAACCCGACTTGAAAACCGGTTCCATTCGCGCCTGTCGGGAAGAGCGCATCGGCACCTGCTGAAACAACAGTCGCGCCCGCAGCGCTCCGGGTTCATGGCCTGCGCGCGGGTCCCAATTGCATCAATTGCGATGCTTGCGGGGGCCCTGCTTGCCGGGCGTCGTCGGAGCAGGGGGCGAAGGCGGCGCTGCGGCCTCTTCGACGGTTTTTGCGATCGGGATGATCTGGATCTGCTGATTGACGGCGGCGGTCGGCTTGGACGGGTCGAGCAACTGCTCCTCGCCAAGTCCGATCGATTGCAGCCGCTTGACCGAGATCTTGAAGGTGTTTGCCAGGATGTCGCGGATCGCGTCGGCGCGGCGCTGGCTCAGGATGACGTTGGACTCGCGCTTGCCGTTGGCTTCGACATGGCCGACGATCAGGAAGGTGTAGGGCAGCAGGTCGGAATACACCATCGCATCGGCGATCCGCCCGACGGTCTGGTAGGATTCCGGACGCACGATCGGCGTGTCCACGTCGAACTGGATGTCGACGTTGAAGGCCGGCAGATTCATCAGCTCCGGCGCGATCGGCGGGCGCTTCTGCGGCGGCGGCTCGTTGCGCCCGCGCGACCTGGAACGCTCCTGCGTCTGCTGCTTCAGCGCCGGCAGATCCAGCGCAGGCGCGGTTTCGAAGCGGCCGAGCTGGCGCACGATGTCCTCGCGACTCAGCTCCTGCGACCACGCGGGCGCGCTCGCGGCCACCAGCGAAGCAGCGATCAGCCCCGACAGCAGTGATCTCGCGGTCCGCCGCATCAGCGATACCCCGCTTCGCCCATCGCCTGCTGACATCGCGCGCTCACGCCGTTGGCCGTCAACAGGCACGGGATCGATTTGCTCGTCTCCTTCGTGGAGCCGCCGCACAGCTTGACGATCTCGCGCTGGCAGGCATTGGCGACCGTGACCCGCGCCGCGATGCGCTTCTGGATCGCCTCGAACGCCTTGAAATAGGTCGCCTTGCACTGCGCGGAGACCACGTCCTGGTTGCGCGAGAGGCATTCCTTGAGGCGGTTGGAGTCGAGGTTGACGCCGCGGCAATTGGCGGTGATGTCTGCGCCGCAGCTCGAGGCGATCAGCCCCGCGGAATCGCCAAAGCTCATCGTCTGCGCCGCCGCCAGCGAGGGCACACACAGCGCGACCGCAACACTCAACAGAATGTATCCTCGGACCATGATTGCATCTCATACGATGCACGCTGCCATGGTCAAGGCCTAACCAAGGCGAAGTGTGAAGCTCGATTGCGCCGCGCGGCAAAGGCGGCGTGGCCGCCGGGTCACGCCCGCTGCACGAAGCTGTCGACGACGTGCTTTTCGCCGGCCTTGTCGAACGCGATGGTCAGCTTGTTGCCGTCGATCTTGACGACGCGGCCATAGCCGAACTTCTGATGGAAGACGCGGTCGTCGAGCGCGAATTCCGACGTTGTGCCGGTGGATTTCGCCACCAGCTCGCCCTCGATAGTCATCGGTCCGCGCTTGCCGCAGCCGAAGGTGCCCCTGAACGGATCGCGGCCGCCGAATGGCGATTGCGGCTCATTGAAGTCGCCCTCCGACGAGCCGCGTGCCGTGCCCGGGGGGGGGGGGCGCGCCTAAGCGCGCTGCCAGCCGGGCGTGGAAACTTTCCAAGTGCTCCTTAAAAGTTCATGCCTCCAAGACTAAGCAATCCTCTGAAGGAGCGATGCGAGCGTCGGCAGGTACTCGGGTTCCCCCGTTTATCTTTTGTTCACGTGAGTCGATTGTCGAGGTGTCCTGTCAAGTATCCCAGAACGACTTCTTCGTCCTCTTCGTCCCAAAAGAAATAAATCCGAAGATCTCGCCTAGGATCGCGAGAGTTTCCTTTCTTCAGATGCCACTCAAGAAATCGCTTCTGCCCTCTGTGCTTGACGAAATATTCGTCCCCCTCCTCGCCGGCTCTGTTGCCAGAAATCGATCTTGAAAACTCGATTCCCCACTTTTTGATCTCTTCGTCAAATTTGTGCCAAACGCTCTCGGTTCCCCGCCTGCTGTCGACGTATAATGTTGCTAAAAGTTCTAGGACGTCACAAACGAGATTGATGTCGCTAAATCTGGAGTCTCGCAATCCGCGTTGCGCTTTCCCTGTGAGTTGCAGCCTTCCGGCGAATTCGGATTGAATCCAGTCGATCATCTCATGATAGTTGGCTGGTCGCTTTGAGACTTCTGCGCTGCTTTTTAAGGACTGGAGCTGATCCTCTAGGGCCCGAATTCTAGCGCTCATAGCGGCGCTTCGAGCTCGTTCTTGATCTCGCTCAGCCTCCGCTTGTATTCGCTCGGTCTCCTCTTGTACGGATAGCGCCAGGGCTTCCTCAGCTTGAGCTTCAGAGGCTCGTTTTGCAGCCAGTGCTGCATTCAGCTGTTCTTCTAAGGAAGTACTGTCTCTCCCGTGTTTGCGAGCGCTTTCTAAGCGGAGAGTTGCGCTGGCTGACCTTATTTTTGCGAATGTTGGTATCGCTTCGCGCTGAAGATTTCTTTCGACTGATGCCCGAAACGCATCCAGCGAAATATTCGTCAGAAGCCGGCTTTTATCCAATCTGGATATGTGTTGCTTCGTGAATAGTGTATGCCGATATATCTCGTCTTCAGTAATATTGTTCGTGGGCCGATAGATCCTAATGCCGTAGTCGAATACAGATAAGTACTTTTCGATCTTGTCGGAAAGCAGGAAAGACGCTGGCGGGAAGATCCGTACCACGTGAGCCGTCCCGCAAAGCTTGTCCGAAAGCTTGAAGGGGTCGATGGCTGACATTCCACGCTCGTCGACTGCTATGGCGATAATGTTTCGCCAGCGATCTGGGTTGTTTAGTAAGGCTAACAACCAGTCCACATCGTCGTCGTTGGACACATCTACTGGTGAATCTGTAAGCCTAGTACCGTCCCCGTGAAGTATCCCCTGCGACGCAAGTCTTCGATAGACGCGGGGGACGGCTGGTGCAAACTCAAAGTCAAAGTTTCGAGAGAAGCAGCTCAAGCGGCTGCCGAATCGAAAGCTCGATGGCGTTCGCGCTGTAGTTATCTCAAGATGCCAGGACCGGCCCGGAATTGTAGAGTCCGGTTCGTTTAGGCGTAGTGCCCACATCTCAAAATTATCATGTTGAATATGCTCGAACAAGACGAGTCCGGCGTCGCTGTCGAAGGAGTCTCTTGCGAAAAGGTCGTTGGGAACGTCAGGAAACTTCGATCGAATATAATCGAAGATGAATTTATGCGCGACCTCGAGTGCATCCGCTTTAGGTGAGCGCATGTCAGCATCAGTAACTACTAAAAGTTTTGTTCTCTCCTTTTCGCTGCGAGCTAACAAGGAGTCTGTTCCTTTCGATTCGAATTTTAAGTTGAAAGTATTGCTTTGCACCCGATATGGTCAATGCTGATCAAGTGTTAGAGGTTTGCCGATTGGTGAATTCGCGTGCGTTGCGAAATGAATAACTCGAAGGAGAGGAGTTGTGGCAAAGCAGGTCAAGCGCTCATTGAAGGGGCTAAGATACCAGCGGGCTCATGGAGATGGTTCTCTCCGAACAATCAAGAAACACATTGAGAAGATATACGGCTTGCCGGAAGGCAGTGTTCAATTGGTGAAGCCCGATGGAAAACAAATGCGGGCTGATGCTAGGGTCGGCAGACTTAGGAAAGTTTGGGGGGTAGATTAGTACCTATCGTGGCCGCCGGGTCACGCCCGCTGCACGAAGCTGTCGACGACGTGTTTCTCGCCGGCCTTGTCGAACGCGATGGTCAGCTTGTTGCCGTCGATCTTGACGACGTGGCCATAGCCGAACTTCTGATGGAAGACGCGGTCGTCGAGGGCGAATTCCGACGTCGTGCCGGTGGATTTCGCCACCAGCTCGCCCTCGATGGTCATCGGTCCGCGCTTGCCGCGGCCGAAATTACCGCCGAAGCCGCTGCCGAACGGATCACGGCCCGAGAACGGCGACGGCTCTTCCTTGAAGCCGCTCTCCGACGAACCGCGTGCCGCGCCCGGCCGACGCGCCTGTGCGCGCTGCCAGCCCGGCGTGGAATAGCTCGATCCGAACGATTCGACGTTGTCGAAGCGCGACGGACCGTAGCCGCCAGCACCGCCCCAGCCCGAGCCGCCCTTCGATTCGGTGATCTCGACGCTCGCCGCGGGCAGCTCGTCGAGAAAGCGCGACGGAATGGTCGTGGTCCAGGTGCCGTGGATGCGGCGGTTGGTGGCGAAATAAATCTTGGCGCGACGCCGCGCGCGGGTCAGGCCGACATGGGCGAGGCGGCGCTCCTCTTCCAGCCCGGCGCGGCCCTGTTCGTCGAGCGTGCGCTGGCTCGGGAACAGGCCTTCCTCCCAGCCCGGCAGGAACACGTTGTCGAACTCCAGCCCCTTGGCCGAGTGCAACGTCATCAGCGACACCGCTTCCTCGTCGGCTGCGCCCTCGCGGTCCATCACCAGCGAGATGTGCTCGAGGAAGCCGTGCAGGTTCTCGAACTCCTCCATCGAGCGGACGAGCTCCTTGAGGTTGTCGAGGCGGCCGGCGGCATCGGCCGAGCGGTCCTTCTGCCACATCTCGGTGTAGCCGCTCTCGTCGAGCACGATCTCGGCGAGCTCGGTATGTGGCGTCACCTCGCGCTGGGCGCGCCAGCGCTCGAACTGCAGGATCAGCCCGCGCAGCGAGCCGCGTGCCTTCGGCTTCAGCTCGTCGGTCTCGACCACCGCGCGCGCCGCCTCGAACAGCGGGATGCGGCGCTTGCGGGCGTGGTCGTGCAGCATCTGCACGGTGGCATCGCCGAGCCCGCGCTTCGGCACGTTGACGATGCGCTCGAAGGCGAGATCGTCGGCCGGCGAGTTGATGACGCGCAGATAGGCCAGCGCATCGCGAATCTCGGCGCGCTCGTAGAAGCGCGGGCCGCCGATGACGCGATAGGGCAGGCCGAGCGTGACGAAGCGGTCCTCGAACTCGCGCATCTGGTAGGACGCGCGCACCAGGATCGCGATGTCGTTGAGATGCTCGCCCTTGCGCTGCAGCTCCTCGATCTCCTCACCGATGCCGCGCGCTTCCTCTTCCGAATCCCAGGCGCCGGTGACGGTGACCTTCTCGCCCTCGACGTCCTCGGTGTGCAAGGTCTTGCCGAGCCGGCCTTCGTTGTGCGTGATCAGATGCGAGGCGGCGGCGAGGATGTGCCCCGTGGAGCGGTAGTTGCGCTCGAGGCGAATGACCTTGGCGCCGGGAAAGTCGTGCTCGAAGCGCAGGATGTTGTCGACCTCGGCGCCGCGCCAGCCATAGATCGACTGGTCGTCGTCGCCGACGCAGCAGATGTTCTTGAGGGCGGGGGCGGAGCTAGGCGCGGCAACACTTCTGTCGTCATCGCCGGGCCGACGCGGAGCGTCGAGACCCGGTGATCCATCTTCTTCCGAAGACGTGATGGATTGCCGGGTCGAGCCCGGCAATGACGAGTTGGACGACGACGGCGCCTGCGACAGCAGCCGCAGCCACAGATATTGTGCGACGTTGGTGTCCTGATACTCGTCGACCAAGATGAACTTGAAGCGACTCTGGTACTGCCGCAGCACGTCCGGATTTTCGCGGAACAGCCGGATGCTCTCCAGCAGCAGGTCGCCGAAATCGGCGGCGTTGAGGATCTTCAGCCGCTCCTGATAGCTCGCATAGAGCTTGCCGCCCTTGCCGTTGGCGAACACGGCGGCCTCGCCCGAGGGCACCTGGGACGGCGCCAGGCCGCGATTCTTCCAGCCGTCGATCAGCCCGGCCAGCATGCGCGCCGGCCAGCGCTTGTCGTCGATGTTCTCGGCCTGCAGCAACTGCTTGAGCAGGCGGATCTGATCATCGACGTCGAGCACGGTGAAATTGGACTTGAGCTGCACCAGCTCGGCATGGCTGCGCAGGATGCGGCCGGAGATCGAGTGGAAGGTGCCGAGCCACGGCATGCCCTCGACCGCCTGTCCGAGCATCTCGGCCAGCCGCGTCTTCATCTCGCGCGCGGCCTTGTTGGTGAAGGTCACCGACAGAATCTCACTCGGCCTCGCGCGGCCCTGGCTCAGAATATGCGCGATGCGCGTGGTCAGCACCCGGGTCTTGCCGGTGCCGGCTCCCGCGAGCACCAGCACCGGGCCATCGAGCGTCTCGACCGCCTCGCGCTGCTCCGGATTGAGACCCGCCAGATAGCGTGCACCACCGGTCGCGGCGGCGCGGGCGCGCGCGGCAATGCCGCCGGCAACGGGCTGGTGGTCGGGCGCAGGAAAAGGGCTCACGCGGTTGGGCTCGGTCATCAGCGAATCAGTCTCGTCCCTCGGATGGCATCATATGACGGCATCACGAGGTCTGCAGGAAGGAGCCCTCATAGCAGGGATTGACGGCTATATGGGGCCGGCGGCGGCGTTTTACAGCCCTAAATCGGGGCAGACGGACGCCGCTCCAGCCTCGGTGGGCATTTGTTCCGGCAAATGGCGAATTTTTACCGGCCCGCGCGGCCGGAACCTTTGTTCCGAGCCACGATTGTCCTGGCAACGGCGCAAGCTCCGCGTCGCTTTGAACCGCAATCGAGAGACAGAGGTCGTGTCATGTTAGGCTGGGTTGTCACCTTCCTGGTTATCGCATTGATCGCCGGCATTCTCGGCTTCGGCGGCGTCGCCGGTGCCTCCATCGAGATCGCCAAGATCATCTTCTTCATCGCCGTCGTGCTGTTTCTGGTTTCGGCCGTCGTGGGCCTCGCCCGCGGCCGCAGCCGCGTGTAGTCGGCCTCATCCCTGACAATGAGGTCGGCGAAGGGCGCAGTGCCTCGCAAGAGGTGCTGCGCTCTTTGCGTTTTGAGGAGGTGTCAGGCCGGCGCCGTCAGCGCGACCTGCACCTTGGCGAGCGCCGGATCGAGCGCCACGGAGGCGAGGCGCGTATCGTTGGAGAGCGCGGTCAGAGTGAGCGTCTGGTCCTGCACGCGGAAGATCCGGCACAGCGTCGTCGCCTCGGAGGCGTCGCGCAGCATCACCGACAACGGCGCGATGTGGGTCTCGTCGGCGATCTTCTCCGCCACCAGCGCAAGTCGGGTCGCCGCCGCCGCAAGCTGCTCGGTGCGGTGGGCGGTCGTATTGGCCGCGAGCGGCAGGCCTTCTTCGTTGGTGAGCAGCACGGTCTGGAAGCGGCCGACCTCGGCGATGCGGTCGAGCAGCGGCACCAGCTCGCGGCGCCGGCCCGGCCGGCTCGCGAGCTGCGCGAGATCCAGCGAGATGCGCTCGCGCTCGACCAGCGGCGCCAGCACGTCCTCGATCGCGCTGCGCAGGCTGGTCTCCCGCTCAATGGCGTCGTGGCTGCTCTGCTCCTGCAACTGGTCGAGGCTGGCCGCCTGCATCTGCACCTGCCGCCGCAGCAGCTCGCGGGACAGCGCGCCCTGGCGGGCGCCGAACAGATAGCCCGAGGTCAGCAGCAGGATGGCGGCGCCGAGGCCGCTCACGATGGCATAGATCGTCATGGTCGCTTCGTCGCTGTGAGTTGACTGCAATCATCGACGCCCGCAATGCGCAGCACGGCCTTGCGGTCGCCCGCGACCGCCAGGGCATCGCCGCGCGCCTCGCCGGCGCCGGCGGCGCGCACCGACATCCGCTGCGCCGGGAGACCCTCGCGCTTCAATTGGGCCGCGATCTCCTTGGCGCGCGAATAGCTGAGCAGCACGTTCAGATCCTCGGTGCCGCTGGCGTCGGTATGGCCCTCGATGATGATGGTCGCATCGCCGTGGCGCGCGAGCGTGCGTTGCAGGATCGCCAGCGACCGCTTCATGTCGGCAGGGTTCGGTCGGGCGCTGCCGCGCTCGAAGCCGACCGCCAGCGGGGCGAAGCACTCGGCGGAAGGCTTCGCGGGGCTCTGGGGCTCCGGGGGCGCTGCCGGGGCGACCGGCGGAGTCGGTGGCGCGATTACGACGGGAGCGGGCGCGGGCGGCGTCGGCGGCGCCGCGACCGGTGCCGGGTCGACGATCCGCGCCTCCCGTCGCTTGGGCGCCGCGTCGGCAACGCGGTCGTCGCGCTGCGGCACGGCCATCACCGGCATTGCGGCCGTCGCGACCGGCGGCGTAGCGCTGCCTTGCTGCCAGAGCGCTGCCGACATGACGGCGATCAGGGTGCCGGCGACGGCGAAGGCCGCGGCGAGCCAGATCGGCGCCTCCTCGCCGGCCACGGTGCACGCATCGACGCGCATCGCGGGCGAGGGCGGAACGGAGTTCGGGGAAGGCGCCAGCATCTCAGCCCACGGGTACCTTGAACTTCGGCGTGATCAGGTCGATGCCGCATTCGAGCCCCGCGCACCATGCGATGAACTGGCGCGACATTGCAGCATCCGGAAACAGCGCGCCGTGCTGTGGGGCGATGATCTCGATGTCGAGCGTGCTCACCATCTGCGCCCACGCCTTCATGACGCGGTTGGAGACCATGTAGCGGCGGTGAAAGCCTTCCATGAAGCGCGTATGCGCCTTGAAGTCGCGCACGACGGTGTAGTCGACGCCGATCGAAGCGCCGAGGTCGCCGCTGTAGAGGATCTTCGAGATCGGATCGTAGAGCTGGAAATTGCCCTCGCTGTGCAGGAAGTGCGCCGGCAGCGCATACAGCCTGCTGCCGGCGAGATCGAACACCATGCCTTCATCGGGGATCGGCTTCAGCCGGTCGGCGACGATGTGGTCGAAGCCGAAATGCGGCACGAAGCGGGTCCACAGCTCCGAGATGTAGGCGTCGGCGTCGGTCGTCATCAGCCAGCCGTTGATCGCCGCGACGATGTCGGGATCCTGGTGCGACAGGAACAGATATTTCAGCCGCCCGCCCGCGAGCTCGCTGAAGGTCTCGCTGAGCACCCTGGAATAGACCTTGTGGCCGCCCGGATCGAGCAGCATGCCGATGCGGTCGTGGATGATCAGATGCTGGTTCGCCTGCACCGCGAGGTCGCCGGCGCCGAAATCCTCCAGCAGGATGTTCTTGTGAACGCCGTCGTCATAGAGGACGGTATTGGCCATGAAATGACTCCCCGCCGGCGCCGCGCGATCGCCGCGCGCCGGCTCATTGACGACGATGCGCTACAGCACCTTCTGCAGCGACCGGACGGCTTCGCGCATGTCGAAGAAGGTTAAGCCCAGCTTGCTGTTCTCGTTGGTGAGCGCGAGCAGCAGCGCGCCGCGGCCGGCGCTGACCAGCACGGCGTAGCCGGACTCGCCGCGGATGATGACCTCCTGCAGATGGCTGCGGCCGAGCTCCATGGCGGCGCGGCCGCCCAGCGACAGCAAGGTCGCGGTCATGCCGGCGACCCGCGTCTCCTCCATGTCAGCCGCGAGCACGCTCGCGATCATCAGCCCGTCCTCCGAGATCAGCGCGCAGGCCTCGACCCCGAACGAGTCGCTCTGCAGCTTGCGCAGGACGCGGTTGATTTCATCGAGTCGTGACATCGGCTTCTCCTCGACGGCGCGCGGGGCAAACTTGGAATGAAACTGACTTTGAGCCATGGCGGGGTCCTGGTCATCATCTTGAGCTGTTGAAACGGAAACGGCGGGAATGTCGATCTGTGCAGTAACGGCGGAGGGATACAGCGGGTCATCCGGGACCAGCGTCATCGTCTGTTCCGGACTGCCGTCCGGTGTCGTCAGCGCGCGCGTCTCGATCGTATCAACCGCGTCGTCGAGCGCGCGCTGCTCGGCCTTGATGCGTGATCGCGAGACCGGCGGATCCATCGCCTGCAACTGGGTCACGAGCGCCTGGCGGGCCGACTGGTAGACTTCGGCTCGGCGTTCGGGGGAGGAATCCGGCAGGTTCTCCATCGCGCGCGACAACAGGATGAAGTAGTCGGCGGTGGTCACGGGCAGGGCCGCCGCATCCTCATGCGGACCGTGCGCTCGGCTCAGCAGGCTTGCGAGGCGTCCCATCGCTCTCTCGTCAACTCTACGCAACTAACGATGCGTAAGGTTAGGTCGGCACAAGAGACGCGACGAATGATCTGAATCAAATTAACTAAAATCGGGACCAAGCTGCGCAATCCGGCCCTCGTTCCGACCGGGGTTGATCATCATGTCGCCGTGATCGCCCCGATGGGGCCGCATTGACGCCGCGTTCGGCGCAACTGCGCCTCGGTTGCAGCCAGAATCAGCTACGATCACGGCAACGATTGCGGTGCGGGGAGGGCGGCGTGAACTTCGGGGACTATGTGCAGCGAGATGCAACGGCGCTTGCCGCCGCGGTGAAGGACGGCGAGACCCATGCGGCCGAGCTGCTGCAGCTCGCGCTGGTACAGAACGAGCGGGCCCAGCCGCGGACCAACGCCGTCTGCAGGCTGATGGAGGGCGAGGCCCGTGCGCAGCTTGCCAAGCCCGCCACCGGCCCGCTCACCGGCGTACCGTTCCTGATCAAGGATTGTGCCCAGGACTATGCGGGCCTGCCCACGGCCTATGGCAGCAAGGCGCTGTCCGGCTTCGCCGCCGCCGAGCATGCCTCGGTCGTCAGGCGGTATCTCGAAGCCGGCCTGGTGATCTTCGGCAAGACCAACCTGCCGGAGCTCGCGCTGAAGGGCGTCAGCGACTCCCGCGCTTTTGGCCGCGTCGGCAACCCCTGGAATCCCGCGCATACGCCGGGTGGCTCCAGCGGCGGTGCTGCGGCGGCGGTCGCCTCGGGCGTCGTGCCGATGGCCGCCGGCAATGATGGCGGCGGCTCGATCCGCATTCCCGCCGCCTGCTGCGGCCTGTTCGGGCTGAAGCCGTCGCGCGGCCTGATCTCGTCGGGCCCGGGCTTCGGTGAGTATTGGTTCGGCGCCTCGAGCGAGGGCGTGCTGTCGCGCAGCGTTCGCGACACCGCGCTCGCGCTCGACGTCATCGCGGGCAGCGAGCCCGGCGATCCCTTTCTCACCGCCGAGCCCGGCGTGGTCTATGCCAATGCGGTCGCGCGTGACCCCGGCCGCCTGTGCATCGGCTACACGGCGGCGTCGCCGATCGGGACCGAGGTGCATGCCGAGGCGAAGCTTGCGGTCGACAACGCCGTGAAGCTGCTGCGGGGCCTCGGTCACGAGGTCGAGGAGGCCACCCCCGACATCGACGGCGCCGCGCTCGCGACCTCGTTCCTGCACATCTATTTCGGCCAGGTCGCGGCGCTGGTCGCCGACGCGCGCGGCAAGGGCGCCAGGCGCGAGGAGTTCGAGCTGCTGACGCGGGTGCTGTCGACGCTGGGCGGCGCGATCTCGGCCGGCGCGCTGACGACGCAGCTGCTCAAATGGAACGAGTTCGCTCGCGCGCTCGCGCGCTTCCATGCGCGCTACGACCTGCTGCTGACACCGACGCTCGCACACCCTCCGATCCGGCACGGCGAGGGCGATCCGAGCACGGCCGAACAGACCCTGCTCGACATGCTCGACCGCATCGGCCTGCTCGGGCTGCTGACGCGCTGGGGCCTGCTCGACGGCATGATCGACAAGATCGCCCGCGACAGCCTGCAATATGTCCCGTTCACGCAGCTCGCCAATCTGACGGGAACGCCGGCGATGAGCGTGCCGCTGCACTGGACCGCCGACGGCCTGCCGCTCGGCGTGCAGTTCACAGGCCGGCTCGGCGACGAGACGAGACTGTTGCAGCTCGCCCGCCAGCTCGAGCAGGCGCAGCCCTGGTTCGCGCGCTTGCCCGATTGGGTGATGCAGGGCTGACCAGACGAGATGGGCCGGTTTGCGCAGCGCGGTCGTGCGTCGCAAGACGCCGTGCGCATCCATCGCGATTGCGTGCGCGCTGTTTGTGGTGTTCTATCTGAGGTGGAGCGCGGTTGCGGAAGCCGCGCCGGTTCGGCGACGTTGTTCAGACGGCGACGTTGTTCGGATCCGGCCCATCGCGCGTGACTGCCGTGGTGCGGAAGCCATTTCGCGCCGCTTCCGACGATCCGCTCGTCCGGTGCCGTGCCATGCTTGCTGGCGATATTCTCAGAGGGCGGGATCATGAACGTCACGGTCTATTTCGCGACCAACAGGCAACCGATCACGGCTGAAGGCACGAATCAGATTACCGGGTTCAGCTCCGAGCTCGGTCCCGTCAACGGCTTGAACATCAGGTATGGCCGGGCCGAGATCGCCGTCGATCTGCAGGCATCGAGCTATGGCCTGGTGCCTGGATCGCTTCATGTCGAGGACGAGCAACTGATCTTTCCGCAAGGCTCCCGAGCCGTCCTCGGCAGCAATACGATCTTCGGCGCCCTGCGTACCGACATGCTGGCGAAGGCGCGGCCGACGATCGCGTTCATTCACGGCTTCAGCAACAGCTTCGTCGACTCGATCGAACGCGCCGGGTGGATATCGGCGTTCTACGGGATCGACGCCAACATGTTCGTGTTCAGTTGGCCGTCGGTGGCCTCGCCGGTCGGCGTGCCGCTGCCCTTTGTGGACTACCAGCACGATCGCAAGACGGCGGCGGCATCCGGCCCGGCCGTGGCACGCACGCTGCGGCGTCTCTATGATTTCGTCGACGGGCTGCCGGAGAGCGAGCGCTGCAACCAGAGCATTCATCTCATCTGTCACAGCATGGGCGTCTATGTCCTGCGCGGCGCGCTGCAGGCCTTGATGCAGATGCCGGATCCCGCGGCCGGCGCGGCCATGGCTGGCAGCGTGCCGGCGATGGTGCGGATGGACGGCACGCAGCCGGCGCTGACCGGACTGCGCAGGACGTTCGACAAGATCGTGCTCGCGGCAGCCGACGAGGACGCGGATGCGTTCGACGACCCGGCGAAGCTGAAATATCTGCCGCGCACCGCGAGCAGCGTCACGGTCTATCACTCGACCAAGGATTGGGTGCTGAACACGCTGAGCGCGGGCACGAAATTCAACGGTCCGCGGCTCGGCAATGACGGCCCCGACAACATGGGCAGCATCAGCGACAAGGTCACCGCGGTGGATTGCTCTGACGTCACGTCGTTCGCGCAGGACCCGCAGGAGCACCAGTATTATCGCATCTTTCCGGTCGTCCGTGACGACATCGTCCAGGTCCTGAGCGGCGTGCCGCAGAACCAGGTCGGCAACCGCGATCCGGCCGGGTCGGGGCGCTACCGCATCCGGCCGCAGGCCCGCTTGGCGGTCAGGGCCACCAGTCCCAAGCCGCGCGCCGCGAAGGCGCGCGTCGCCAAGTCAGGTGCTGCGAAGAAGAGGGCGGCCGGCGGTAGCTGAGCGCGGGACGCCGGCGCGCCCGCATGGCCCGCTGGTCCTACTTGCGCGGCATGCCGATGGCGCGGCCGAGCCCGTCGGGCTGCGGCAGCGCGGCATGCGCCTGCAGCACGCGGGCGATGTTGGCCTGGATGTCCGGCGGAAACGGCGCGACCTTGCGCTTGGTCATGTCGATGTGCACCGACATGTTCTCCGAGGTCGCCGAGACCCAGCCTTCCTCGGCATGGCGCAGCTCCTCGAAGGTGTGCAGCCGCTTCTCGTCGGCTGCGATCAGCCAGACCGCGACCTGGACGGGATCGCCGAGATGGATCTCGCGCAGATAGCGCACGTGGCATTCGGCGGTGAAGGTCGAGCCCTGGCGCTCCTTCATATAGGCGGGGCCGATACCGAGCTCGGCCCAGATCTGGTCGATCGCGCGGTCGAACATCACGTTGTAGTAGGCCATGTTGAGATGGCCGTTGTAGTCGATCCATTGCGGCTCGATCTGCATGACCTGTGACAGGAACGGCCCGGCCTCCTGCGTCGTGGGCACTGCATTATCGCTCATCGGCTCTTCCGTTTGCTCCCTTGACCCCTGTTGCGTCCTTTGCCACGGTCCGCCCAACTTTCGGAGGAAGCAGTGGCGACGACGATCCCCCATCACGATTTGAAGCGGCCCGCGCCGGAGGCGCTCAAGAGCGCGCTCGACGCACTCGCGGCCCGCTTCGGCAACCGGCTCATCACCTCGCAGGCCGTGCGCGAGCAACATGGCCATACCACGACCTGGCTGCCGACGCAGCCGCCGGATGGCGTGGTGCTGGCGCAGGAGACCGCCGACATCCAGGACGTCGTCCGCATCTGTGCCCCCCGAGGCGTGCCGATCATTCCGTTCGGCACCGGCACCTCGCTGGAGGGCCAGGTCAATGCGCCGGCCGGTGGCATCTGCATCGACATGCGCGACATGAACAAGGTGCTGGAGGTGCATGCCGAGGACCTCGACTGCGTGATCCAGCCCGGCATCACCCGCAAGACCTTGAACGAATATCTGCGCGACCAGGGCCTGTTCTTCCCGATCGATCCCGGCGCCGACGCGTCCCTCGGCGGCATGGCCTCGACCCGCGCCTCCGGCACCAATGCGGTGCGCTACGGCACCATCCGAGAGAACGTGCTGGCGCTGAAGGTCGTGCGCGGCGACGGCGAGATCATCAAGACCGGCACCCGCGCCAAGAAGTCCGCGGCCGGCTACGATTTGACGCACCTGTTCATCGGCGCCGAGGGCACGCTCGGCATCATCTGCGAGATGACGATCCGCCTGCGCGGCATCCCCGAGACCATCGCCGCGGCGTCGTGCTCGTTCGAGACGGTGCGGGGCGCCTGCCAGGCGACGATCCTCGCGATCCAGACCGGCATTCCGGTGGCGCGCATCGAGCTGCTCAATGCAGCGCAGGTCAAGGCCTGCAACGCCTATTCCAAGCTGACGCTGCCGGAGACGCCGCTGCTGCTGCTCGAGTTCCACGGCAGCGAGGCCGAGGTCGCCGAGCAGTCGAAGAACTTTGCCGAGATCGCCAGGGAGTGCGGTGGCGGCGACTTCGCCTGGACCACCAAGCCGGAAGACCGCACCAAGCTGTGGCAGGCGCGTCACGATGCCTATTGGTCCGTGAAGGCGATCCGGCCCGGTGTCGGCGTGGTCGCGACCGATGTCTGCGTGCCGATCTCCAGGCTCGCGGACTGCGTCACCGAGACCGAGGAGGACCTCGCGCGTCTCAGGCTGACCTCGCCGATCGTCGGCCATGTCGGCGACGGCAATTTCCACTGCTCCTTGATGTGCGACGTCGACGACGCCGACGAGATGGCGCGCGGCGACGAGTTCATGCATCGCCTCGTCGAGCGCGCGCAGGCCATGGGCGGCACCTGCACCGGCGAGCACGGCATCGGCCAGGGCAAGCAGAAATATCTCGAGTCCGAGCTCGGCCCGGAAGCGCTCGATGCGATGCGCGCGGTGAAGCAGGCGCTCGATCCGCAGAACATCTTCAATCCAGGCAAGATCATCCCGGCGCGCTGATCGGCAATCCAAGCCGAGCTGGGATTTGGGTTCGGCGTGCAGGCCCGCTGCTCACATAGGGCTGCTGCTCACATCTCCCAGCCCGCGGGAGATGTCGGAATGCATCACGATTCACCAAATAGAAAACGCCGCCGCGTTCGACACGCGGCGGCGCTTTGTTTCCGTGCAGATCAACGGCAGACGCGGCGCGGTCCCCACGGGGTCGGCCGGACCCAGCAGGTGCGCGGGCCGAAGCCGCCATAACCGTAGGGGCGATAGACGCGCGGGGCGGGCCGGCAACGGCCCCAACGGTCGGGGAACCAGCCGGGACCGCAGCCGCCGGCGACGCGCTCGACATTGCCGTCCGGAGCAGCCGGCTGGGCCGGCAGCGTGAAGGCCTGCGCGGCCGACGCGCCCAGCATGACGGTCGCGGCGAGCAGGGCGGAGGTGAACAGATTGCGCATTGCAGTGCGGTCCTCTCGTTGGTTTCGAAGCAGTGCAGTCCTTAGACGTCCTCGGACAGGATTTGGTTTCGCAATTTTTTCGACGCCGCGAAACCTCTTCCTAGTACCATAGAGACCTCCACGACACCGATCGCGCGATGCAGCTCTGCTGATCATGGAGCGCATCGCTACGGCATCGTCGCCATCTTAGGATATTCTAGCAGACATTCGCTGCAAGGAACATGAACGACGAGCGACGTCTGCCGCCGGCTTTCGTCGCAGCCGGCATCATTTGCCGCCAGGCTGCGCCTTCGCGTCCTTCAGCGCCGTCTTGCAGCCGTCGGAGAGCTTATCGAACTTCTCGATCATGCATTGCTTGATGCGGCCGCCGCCCGGCATGATTCCCGTACAAAGCGTGCGCACGTCGTCGCCGCACGCCTGGCGCATCGCGCTCCTGTCCTGAGCCTGGGCGGCAGCGCTGAAGATGACTATCAACAGCAGCGGAAACAGCTTGTGCATGATCGATGATTCCTCTCTTGCCGCGGCCGACGCGCCGGGCCTTGTGAGGCTGCTGTCTCGCCGATCAATTTAGCGGGCATATGTCGAGCGTCGCCGCAACGTGTAACGGTTTGTATCACGAGGTCACTGCGCGCAAGCGTCCGCTTGGTCCCGGAGACGTCGTTCGACCACGGCGGTGCTCGTGCCGCCATTCCCTCAAGCGTGCATATCCGAGGCACTGCCGCGCAGCTTCTGCAGCGCGTGATCGACGCTGTGGAACACGCGCTCCCGCGGCAGCACGTCGTACAGGCCGAACCGTTCGAAGGCCGCCTGGGCCCGCAGCGACTCCAGCCGCGCCACCGCGAACACGATGCCGGCCTCGTTGCAGATATGGATCATTTCGCGCAGGGTCTGCGCGGCGGTGAAATCGATCTCGACGATGGCGCTGGCCTCGAACACCACCAGCCGCGGCTTGCGGCTGCGCAGCAGGCGCTGCATGTCGGCGCGGAACGTCGCCGCATTGAGGAAGCTGAGCGGGGCCTGGAAGCCGACCACGGCG
Organism: Bradyrhizobium sp. SZCCHNRI1009; assembly: GCF_032487575.1. NCBI lineage: Bacteria > Pseudomonadati > Pseudomonadota > Alphaproteobacteria > Hyphomicrobiales > Nitrobacteraceae > Bradyrhizobium > Bradyrhizobium sp. SZCCHNRI1009. Next base: position 197,397 of record NZ_JAUEUL010000012.1, read on the forward strand.
ATGTCGGACAGCTCCTCGCCTCTGATCTGCGGATGCGCCGGCCACCAGATCGTCGTGTCTGGCACGCGTTCGAAGGCGATGAGGTGGGCGCGCGTCGTGCTCCAGATGCCGTGCAGCAGCGACAGCGCGATGCCGATCGCGACGCCCTGCTCGATCGGCAGCGCGATGATCGCCACCGCGGTGGCGAGGATGAGCAGGAACTCGCCCTTCGACGCACGATAGACGCTGGTGATCTGCGCGACGCGGATGATGCGCAAGGCCACGAACAGCAGCACGCCGCCGAGCGCCGCCTCCGGCACATTCGCAAGCAGCCGGGCGCCGAACAGCACGAGCAGCAGCACGATCGCGGCGGCGAGCAGGCCTGCGACCTGCGACCGGCCGCCGGTCTCGACCACGATGCCGGTGCGCGGCGGGCTGGCATTGACGGGGAAGGCGCCGAACAATCCGGCCAGCAGGCTGCCGGCGCCGGCGCCGAGGAAGTCGCGGTCGACGTCGGCCGGCCGGTCGGGATCGGAGGGGAACGAGCGCGTCGTCGCCGAGGTCTGCACCATCACCACGACGGCGATCAGGAAGGCGAGGGGGACCAGCTTCGCCCATTGTTCCGGTCCGATCAGCGGCACGGACGGCATCGGCACCGTGCCGGCGATCTCGCCGATGACGGGCACGCCACCGCCCTGCAGCCCGGCCGACATCACGAACAGGGTCGCGGCCGTCAGCGCGATCAGCGCGCCGGGTATGCGGGCGCTGATCCGCTCGCAGACCGTGATGGTCGCGAGCACGCCGAAGCCGATGAGCATCGTGTATGCGTTGGACTTGCCGAGCTCGCCCGCGAGGGTCGCGATCCGCGCCAGCGTCGGCCCGCTCGGTGACGGCAGGCCGAGCACGCCCGGCAATTGTGAGACGATGATATGCACGGCAATGCCGGCGAGGAAGCCCACGGTGACCGGCACCGACAGCAGGTTGGCGATGCCGCCGAGCTTGAAGCCGCCGGCCAGCACCAGCATGACCCCGACCAGCAGCGCCAGCGCCGCGGCCAGGCTGCCGTATTCGGGCGTGCCGCCGGCCGCAAGCAGCGCCAGGCCGCCGGCGAAGATCGGCGTGATCGTGGAATCGGCGCCGCAGGACAGGAAGCGGTTGGCGCCGAACAGCGCAAACCCCAGCGATCCCGCCATGAAGGCGAAGAAGCCGATCTCGGGCGCGAAACCGCCGAGCTTGGCGGTCGCCATCTGCTCGGGGATCGCGATCGCCACCAGCGTCAGTCCGGCGGCGAGATCGGCGGGCAGGGCGCTCAACCGGTAGGATTGCAGGGAGCGGAGCAGCGTCCATGGACGCCCGGCCGCAGTCTGGTCTGTCATGAGTTTCTACGTCTCCGGACGTCGCTGCAGGCGGCAGAGCCACAGCCCGATCATCCTCGATGGCACGGCTGGATCGGGCAGCGCAACAGCGCAGGTGCAATTGCCCGCACGGCAGGACGGACTTGCAAGAACGTTGGAGTTGGCATCATTATTCTCTAATTCGGATTGGTTTGGATACTCGATTTGAGGCCCCCGAGGTCTCCATTGCCTGCAGCCTGCGAGACGGGGCTTCGTCTCACGACGGGATACGCCATTGTACAAGGTCGTCTTCCACCGGCTGATCTGGTTTCCGTATCGCCCCGAGCATGCGCTGGTGGGGCCGCTGCTGATGGCGCTGCTGTTCTTGGTGGCCGCAACCGGAGCAATCAAGGCCATCGATATTTTCACCTCGCTCGGCACGCAGGCTGCGGGGCACGAAGCGCGCATCACGGTCGTCGTCTTACTCCTGTGCCTGGTCGTATGCATCAACGCCGCAAGAGCGGACTACATCTCGGTCGTCGCGGCGATCATTCCCTGCCTCGTCACGGTCTTGGTGGTCACTGTGCTGAGCTTGCTCGGAACCTGGCCCAGATCGGACATGAACGCCGCGCTGATGCAGGCCAGCGTATCAGCATTCGCCGCCCTGTCGCTGATCGGCCGGCTCGTGCAGTCGGGCGGACCGGACCTCGGAAAAATCGGGGTGCTCTGGCGACGGGCAAAGGCCCATGTCCGCCGTCTCAAGGATACGGACGTCCAAAAGACGGATTTCAAGGTGAAGCGGGCGGAGCTGGTCGAAGACGTGGAGTCGCTCGCCAAGGAGCTGAAGGAGGCCGCCTCGCAGCTTGTCGAGCCGGGGTTGCCCAGGGGGGTGGAAAAGAAGCTCCGATCCTTCATTGCCTACAGCAAGATGGCCAGCCATGCCGACTTCATGGCGGCTGCGACGCAAGGTCAGGAGTCGCTCGTCGAAACTCTGACGGTGTTGAATCAGGGGCTTAGATAAGATGCGCGAAGTCATTCCTCTCTATTTCGCCACGCTCGACGGCGAGCAGCCATGTGCCTGGTCCCCCTTCGGCGTTCCGATGCGGCAGATGCAGGATTGCAAGAAGGAGATCATGCAGTCGAAGTACTCCAATTCGAAGCATTTCAGCGTCTCCATCTTGTGCGAGAAGCACGAAGCCATCCCGGACGAAGCGCTGTCGCAGACCATCGGGTGTCTGATCGACGCAAAATACCTGAAGCCGGAGAACAGGCGCTACATCGACGGCCAGTTCGTCGAGTTCAGCAACCGCCTGGACAGGGAGAAAATCGCGATATTGGGATTCGAGATCTACATCGTGGCCTCCGACCAGGAGCCGGAATGCGATCTCGATCGTGCCATGGAGTTCAAGGACAGGCTGATCCTGGCAGGCTTCGATCCTGACCGGCTCAGGGTCGATGTCGTCAGCGACCAGGCTTGCCTGACCAAGATATCCAAGCTGCGTCTCGTCAACATCAGGCATATGCAGAAAGCGATCAGTCTGCCGATGTTGAAGCCCTAGGAGGTCGTCGAGAATGGCAGCCAAGGACATCAAATTCGCCGGTGAAGCCCGCGACCGCATGCTGCGCGGCGTGGACATCCTCGCCAATGCCGTGAAGGTCACGCTCGGTCCGAAGGGCCGCAACGTCGTCCTCGACAAGTCGTTCGGGGCGCCGCGCATCACCAAGGACGGCGTCACCGTCGCCAAGGAGATCGAGCTCAACGACAAGTTCGAGAACATGGGCGCGCAGATGGTGCGCGAGGTCGCCTCGAAGTCCGCTGATGCGGCTGGCGACGGCACCACCACCGCGACCGTGCTGGCCCAGGCCATCGTCCGCGAAGGCGCCAAGGCGGTTGCCGCCGGCAT
>NZ_JAUEUL010000013.1:0-156793 GCF_032487575.1 Bradyrhizobium sp. SZCCHNRI1009
TCCCGACCGGGACGCTGCAGTGCTCGAACTGCCACAGCAACACCGCGGCGAGCTTTGCCACCTACACCATGAACCACACCGCGGTGGCGACGGCACGCTGCGACAGCTGTCACAACGGCAGCTTCACCGGCCAAGGCACCAAGGGGGCGCTCGGCACCGCGTCGTTCCCGAACCACGTCGCGACCGGCGGAGCCGATTGCGTGAGTTGTCACAGCAAGGCCGCCAGCGGCGGATATGTGAGCTGGGGCGGCGCGGCGTTCACCCACTCCGCGGCCAACACCAATTGCTCAGCCTGCCACAATGGTTCGAGCGCGAAAGGCCTGACCACCCCGCCGCATATTCCGGTGACGGGTGTGCAGTGCTCGAACTGCCACAGCAACACCGCGGCGAGCTTCGCCACCTACACCATGAGCCATGCTGCCGTGCATGCCACGCGCTGCGACAGCTGTCACAACGGCTCGTATCGCAGCCAGGGCCGCAGGGGTGCGCAGGGGCCGGATCATAGCGCGAAGTCGCAGGATTGCGGCTGCTGCCACGTGCGCGCCGCCGCCAACTTTTCCACCTGGGACGACGACCCGCAGAAGCCGGCAGCGGGCTGCTCCACGACGGCGCGGTCGGTGGTTCCTGCTCAGGCCCCGGCCGTCAAGGCGGTGACGCCGGCCTCGACCGCCAACCGGACGATGACGGCAGCAACGAATCCCGATGCAGCACCCGGTACGAACGCTGCACCGGCTGCATCTCAGGCCGGCGCTGCCGCCAAGCCTGCGGCGCCATCCAGTTCGACGCTCCTGTTCAGCAGCAAGCCGCTGGCGAACACGGCTGCGACGTCGACGGCCCCGACAGCGGGATCCGAAGCAGGGGCCTCCGCCAGTTCGTCCGGTTCCTCCAATCCCGACAGTTCGGCCAAAGCTGGCGGCGCGGTGGCGTCCGTGCCGCAGCCGTCGGGGACGCCGCCCCGAATGACATCCGCGACATCACCGCTCTCGCCGAATGATCCCCGCGGTAGGCTCTTGCCTCCAACCGATACGGGCAGCGACTCGCCGGAAGCGAAGAATGCCGGTCGGCTTCCGTCGCTGCTGCCGACGTTCAATCCGAGGGCAGGGCTTGCCGGATCGAGCACCACGGAGGCCGGTTCCAGATTCAATCACATGACGGCGCAAGGGCCATGCGCATCCTGCCATAACGGAATGACCGCGCCTGGCAAGCCGCCGAAGCACGTCGCAACCGCTGCGCCGTGTGAGACCTGTCACAAGAGCACGACGACGTTCAGCGGCGCCCGGTTCAGCCATACTGGAACGACGGCGGCCTGCGCGAGCTGTCACAACGGCATGGCCGCGACCGGCAAGCCGCCGAAGCATGTCGCGACCACTGCGCCGTGTGAGACCTGCCACAAGAGCACGACGACGTTCAGCGGTGCCCGCTTCAGCCACACCGGCACGATGGCGGCCTGCGCGAGCTGTCACAACGGCATGGCCGCGAGCGGGAAGCCGCAGAAGCACGTGGTCACCAGCGCGCCCTGTGAGACCTGCCACAAGAGCACGACGACGTTCAGCGGCGCCCGCTTCAGCCACACCGGCACGATGGCGGCCTGCGCGAGCTGCCACAACGGCATGGCCGCGACGGGCAAGCCGCAGAAGCACGTCACGACGAATGCGCCGTGCGAGACCTGCCACAAGAGCACGGCGACGTTCAGCGGCGCCCGCTTCAGCCACACCGGCACGATGGCGGCCTGTGCGAGCTGCCACAACGGCATGGCCGCGGGCGGCAAGCCCCAGAAGCACGTGGTCACCAGCGCGCCATGCGAAAGCTGCCACAAGAACACCGTGTCGTTCTCGGGCGCGCGGATGGATCACACCAGCCTGACGGCGCCATGTGCCAGCTGTCACAACGGCTCCAACGCCACCGGAAAGTCGCCGAAGCACTTCGTGACCAACGTCCCCTGCGAGAGCTGCCACCGGACGGTGAGCTGGAGCTCGGTCAATTACCGGCATATGTCGGCGAGCTATCCGAACCATAGCGCGGCCATCGGCTGCACCGCCTGCCACAGCGGCAACTCGCAGGCCGTTCTGTTCAAGTTCGCGGCCTACAAGCCCGACTGCGCCGCCTGCCACGCCAGTGATTTCCGCCCGCAGCAGCACGCCAAGCTCATGAAGCCGGCGCCGATGGACTACACCGTCGCCGAGCTCAAGGACTGCACAGGCGCATGCCATATCTATGCTGACAAGTCGCAGACCACCATCGTCACCCGCCGCCAGCGGCAGCACCGGGTCAATGGAGGTGGCTGGTGATGCGCGGCTGCTTCAGACAAGCCGCGGCAGCGAGGTCGGCGGGATGGCTGATCGGTCTGCTGGCCGGCTTGCTCGCAATCCTGCTCGACGGGGTCTTTGGCGTTGCACCGGCCCAGCCGGTCATCGATCAGTTCGTCGCCAATGCAAATGCCACGACGATCGGAAACTGCAGCCTTCTGCGGGTCAATTTTCACGTTCGTGTCCGCTACACCGGGCATTTCCCGCTCGACCAAGGCAGCCAGCTCAGCGTCTCGCTGCAATTGGTCGACCGGGACGCCATCATGGCGCGGCGCCTGGTCAGGCGCGAAGGCGTGCGTGTCGACAATGCCCAGGGCTCCGGCCTCCAGGACGTCTATCTGACGCTCGATCAGAACAGGGGACCGATCCTCGTCGTCCAGTTTGCCGGCGAGTTCACCTATCAGATCGTCCAATCCGGCAGCTTCGAGCAGGTGGCGATCGTGGTGGCCCGAAAGGGTCCGGTGTCGGCGTGCAAGGTGAAGGCCCTGGTGCCGAGCGTAGCCGCCCCGGATGCGCCGAAACCGGTTGCGGTCCCCGGTGCGGCGGCGTCGGTCCGCAACGACAATCGCACGATGCAGCAGGCCTCCGCCGCGGACATCCGGTTTGCGGAGGCGTCGATGGACGAGGCTCGCGCGTCGATCAAGAAAGGTAATTTCAGCGCCGCGATCGAGCTCCTGAGGAAGGTGCTGAAACTCCCCGAGAACGGCTCGAGCGCCGAGGCGCAGGAGCTGCTCGGCGTGGCGCGGCAGAAGGCTGGCCAGACCGCTGCCGCGCAGGCGGAGTATGAAGACTATCTGCGCCGCTATCCGACTGGCGAGGGCGCCGAGCGGGTGAGGCAGCGACTCGCCGCGCTTCTCACCGCAACCAGCAGCGCGCCGGCGCGGCCGCGCGACATGCCTTCCGTCACGCCCGACGGCGGAGACATGGGGGCAGGCATGCCGACCAAGGCGGCAGGGCCGAACGGCGACACCCGCTGGTCGATGTCGGGCAGCCTCTCGACCACCTTCATCACCAACGACACGACCAGCGCCGTCAAGGACAGGGCGATTGCGCCGAATCCGAATGCGGATCCCGACGCGCACCGCGTGCATCAGAACACGCTGCTGACCAATTTCGACTTTCTCGGCACCGCCGATAACGATCGCATCAGGACCAAGTTCAGGCTGGCGTTCACCCATGAGCGCCAGTTCGATACCGGGAACGACAAATACGGCGTCTCGACCGCGCAGGTCGATTACACGCTGAAGGAGGCCGACGTGACGCTGCGCGTCGGACGGCAATCCCGCAACACCGGCGGCGTGATCGGCCGCTTCGACGGCGCGGTGCTGAGCTGGCAGAAGAGCCCGGGGCTGCGCTTGAACGTGCTCGCGGGCTCGCCGAACTGGAGCCGCTTCGACGCACCGTTCAAGGATGGCAAGACGCTCTATGGCGCAAGCATCGACTTCGGCAAGATCCTGGGTGGCCTCGAGACCACGGTCTACCTGATCACGCAATACGACCGCAACATCGTCGACCGCCAGGCCATCGGCGCCGAATTCCGCTATTTCGACGCCAACAAGTCGCTGCTCGGCCTGATCGACTACGACACGCATTTCCGCGCGCTCAACGCCGCCGTGTTCTCGGGAACGTATACGTTCGAGGACAAGTCGGTCATCAACGCCTCGTTCGACTATCGAAGAGTGCCATTTCTCTCGACCTGGAATGCGCTGCAGGGGCAACCCTTCCTCACCCTCTACGACATGATGAAGTTCAATACCGCGGGCGAGATCAGGCAGCTCGCGATCGACCGTACGCCGACGTTCCAGTCGGCGATGGTGAGCTACTCGCGGCCATTGAATGAGACTTGGCAGGTTGCTGCCGATGCCACGGTGACCAATCTCACCGGCACGCTGCCGTCCGGCGGCGTCGACGGCACGCCGGCGAGCGGCCTCGAATATTATCTGTCGGCCCAGCTGACCGGGAACGGCATCATCAAGCCGGGCGATCTGTTCATGGGTGCGCTGCGCTACGCGAGCCTGGCGGACTCCAAGTTCTACGTTCTCGATCTTGCCACGCGCTATCCGATCACGCCCGATCTCGCCATCAGCCCGCGGCTGCGGGCGGGGTACAGGTCCGGGACACGGACCGACCTGAAGGAGTACACGGTTCTGCCGTCGCTGCTGGTCAGCTATCTCTGGTCGAAGGAGATCAGCCTGGAAACGGAGATCGGCTATCGGTTCGTCGACAGCACGCTCGCCAACGTCAAGACGACGACCAAGGACCTGTTCGCGACGGTCACGTTGCGGCGCGATTTCAACGCCGACGGTGTCACCAAGTGCAACGCCTCGGTCGTCAGTTGCGCCTGGGCCAGGCCTGCAGCGTTGCAGGGCGGGCAGGGGGCAGGCTCGGGCGACATGCCGCTGCAATCGCGCGCGTCGATCCTGCCGTCCTACATGCTGGAGACCGGTGTGCGCTACTGGTTCAGCTCCGGGCAGAATCGCTACCGCTATTTCGCCGATCAGGCTGCGACGCTTCAGGTCTCCCGGCTCGCCTATGGCGGCATGACCGGGCACAGCGGCGAGATGTTCTTCAGGATCGATGCGCTCGACGGTCCGTTCACCAACATGTTTCTGAAGGGCTATATAGGGGCGGGCAAGATCAGCTCGGGTACGCTCGTCGACGAGGACTTCGCTCCGTTCGTCAATCCGTCGTCCAAGACCGTCAGCAGCGTGGGCGGGGGGCTGCAATATGCAAATCTCGATGTCGGTTTCAACCTGCTGGAGACCGAACGCTTCCGGCTCGGCGCCTTCGTCGGCTATCAATATTGGACGGAGACGGTGGATGCTCGCGGCTGCACCCAGGTGGGCGGCAATCCGACGATCTGCGCTCCTGCGCTGGGGCCGGGCGTCAAGGTGGTGACCGAGCAGGATCGCTGGCATAGCGGACGGGCCGGTGTCTCCCTCGACACGCGGCTGTCGGACCGGCTGAGCTGGCAGGCGGAGGCCGCCTATGTCTGGACCACGCAGAACGCGATCGACACGCACTATTTCACGTTCGGGCGTGATCCCGCCTCGGGGCAAGGAAGCGGCTTCCAGGCCGAGACCGTGCTGAACTACCAGTTGACCGACAATTTCCGCATCGGCATCGGTGGACGCTGGTGGCATCTCAGCACCAACGCTGTCGATTCGTTCAACCAGGTCCTGAGATATACGACGGAGCGCTATGGCGTCTTCCTCCAGGGCTCCTACCAGTTCAATCGGGCAAAATAGCCGGCCGGAGGCGTCCAATCATGAACGACCGGACGGCCATCCGGCCTTCGCGGGACAAACCATCATCATCGCCGCCGATGAAGGACTGGGCGATATGATCCAGTTCGTCCGCTACGTCCCGATGGTCGCAGCGCTGGGCGCGCGCGTGATCCTCGCCGTTCAAGAGCCGTTGCTTCCGCTGTTGTCGAACATGCCAGGAATTTCGCAGTGTGTTCCGGTCGCGGAGGCCAGCGACCTTGCGGGAGTGGATGTCCAGTGTCCGATCATGAGCTTGTCGCTTGCCTTTCGGACGACACTGGCCACGATTCCAGCGCCGGTGTCCTATTTGCCGGCGCCTGATCCGGATCGGATCCAACTCTGGCAGGAGCGCCTTGGCATCCCGGAGAAATTGCGGATCAGCCTGGTCTGGTCAGGCAATCCCAACCACCTCGACGACCACAATCGTTCCATCCCCTTGCGCATGTTTTCCCGCCTGCTCCGCGAGGATGCGGCGTTCATCAGCCTGCAGAAGGAGCCGAAGGCCGAAGACAAGGCCGTGCTCCAGGAGACGAGCGGGATCATGGACCTGACGGGTCAACTTGCCGATTTCGCCGATAACGCCGCGCTGATCTCATGTCTGGATCTCGTGATCACGGTCGATACCAGTGTCGCTCATCTCGCCGGCACGCTTGGCTGTCCGACCTGGACGCTCCTGTCGTACACGCCGGACTATCGCTGGCTGCTCGATCGTGACGACAGCGTCTGGTATCCGCGCATTCGCCTGTTCCCTCAGCGCGAAAGGCGCGATTGGCGCGAGGTCATCGATCAGGTCGGAGATGCACTTCGCCAAAGGATCGTGGCGAGGGCGTCGTCCCCGCCGGTCTCGAGCGATGATCGCGTGATCCTTCGCCGCTTCAATTCGACGACTGGCGGCTTGCCGTCAGTTGCTGGCGGTAACGTTCGGCGTCCCAGTTGTGCAGCAACTGCTCGTGCTGCGAGGAGAGATAGCCGATATCGGCCGATAGCGGCAGGCGGCTGGTCACGAGCGCGAGGCAGCTCAGCATGGCCTCGGCGCCCGGGCTGGCGTCGCTGCGGATGATGGCACCGAGACCCGGCGCGAGCGCTGCGACGGGCGCGGGCAGGCGGCTCGCGTCCGCGCGCGCGAGCAGCGTGGCGAGGCCGCCGGCGCCCTCGACCGTCGGCAGGCCCGGGCCGAGAAACACGACGTGGTCCGGATACAATGAGCCGCCGGTCGCGATGGCGCGGCTGAACGGATCGGTCGCGATGCCGTGGCCGGCAGCGTCATGCGGCAGGCGATAGGCGGTGCCGGCGCACAGACGGCGCAAGGCCGCTGCGTCGGCGGGAGGCGCCGGGCGCACCGGCAGCGCCAGCCGGCGCTCCACGTCATGGACCAGCGCCTCGGCCTCATCGCAGCTTTCGGCGCCGACGACGAGGCCGTGATTGCCGAGGATCAGCACGTCGATGCGGTCGCGCGCGACGACGGCGCTCACCGCGCGCGCCAACGGCAGCCCGGGATGAAAGTAGTCGAGATGGCGCCAGGCGAGCCCGTCCAGCCGGGCCGCAAAATCATCGCGCGCATCGCGCCGCGCCGCCCAGGCGATGGTGTTGACGGCATGGACGTGCAGCACGACCCGGTGCGGCAGCAGCGCGTGCAGCGCCGTCTCGATCGAGGCGCGCAAGTGGCCGGGAGCGGCCAGCGGAATGCGCTCGTCGTCAGCGGCGAGCGCATCGCGCGCCGCAGGCAGCAGAACAGGCACGAAGATGTCCTTCGCGTCGGCGTCGGCAAGCCAGGTGCCGGACGCCTTCACCCACAGCACGTCATCCCGCTTGAGCGAGGAGTTGCCGCCGGCGCCTTGCACCAGCTCGATGTTGCGGCCGACCCGCGCCGACATCCGGCGCAACTCATGAAGCTCGGCAGGCTGGCGCATCTCGCGTCTCCTTCTCACCACGACAGGTGCTGCATCGTCCAGTTCGGCATGCGGCCGGGCGAAGCCGCGAGCTTGCGCGTCGCCGCAGCGAGGTCGGGCGCGCCGGCCAAGGTCGTGCGATGCACGCCATCGCCGAGCAGCAGGCTCTGCAGGCCTGCGGCGCGGGCGCCGGCGACGTCATGGTCGAGCGAGTCGCCGATCATCAGCACGCGGTGCGGATCCGGATCGCCGAGCTGCTCCAGCGCAGCCGCGAAGATCGGCTGATACGGCTTGCCGACGAAGCTCACCGGGCCGCCGAGCCACTCATAGGCGCGGGCCAGCGTGCCGGGTGCCGGCACGAGGCCGGCTGCACCGAACATCATCAGGTCGGGATTGGCACAGATCATCGGCACGCCCCGTGCCGCTGCTCCGGTGAAGCGGTCGCGCCAGAGGTCCGGCTCGGCGAGGTCGTCATCGAGGCCGCCGAGCAGGATGAAGTCGGCGTCCCGCATATCCGTCACGAGGACGAGATCGAGCCCGTCGATCAGCGAGCAGTCGCCGCCCCTGGTGATCAGGAAGCAGGCGCTGCCGCAATCGGTGAACGGCGCGCGCGTCCGGTCGCGCAGGCCGCTCCAGGTCACCTCGCCCGAGGTGAGAATGCCGTCATAGGTCGAGCGCGGCAGGCCGAGCCGGGCAAGGCGCTCGGCATTGGCGCTCGCGCGCTTGCCGGAGTTCGACAGCACCAGGATCTGCTTGCCGGCCTCGCGCAGCCGCAGGACGCAGTCGTGAGCCGCCGGAAGCACCGTCCGGCCGTCATGCAGCGTGCCCCATTGATCGAGCAGCACGTGATCGAAACGGTCGGCGATGGCGGACAGGCCGCTGATCTCGCACGCTGCCGCCGTCATCGTGGCGGTCCCTGCAGCGCCAGCAGCGCCGTGCCGTAGCTCGCTTCGGTCTGCGCGGCAACGCTGACGGGCACGCCGATGATGCGCCGGCGGATAGCGGTCCAGGCGTCGTTCCGGGCGCCACCGCCGATGCTGATCACGCGCCGCAGCGCCGGCGCGCCGAGCGCCTGGAGACGCTGATAGGCCATCGCCTCGACGCTTGCGATGCCTTCGAGCAGCGCCTGGAAGAAGCGGTGATCCTCGGCCGGGCGCGGCGTGATCTTTGGTGCGAGGGCGGGGTCGGCGATGGGGAAGCGCTCGCCGGGTTTGGGCAGCGGATAGTAGTCGAGCCCGGTGGGCTTGTCCGGGCGCAGCAGCGGGGTCATGCGGTCCATGTCGGCGGCGGTGAAATGGGCGAGCAGCGCGGCGCCCCCGGAGTTCGATGCGCCGCCGGCGAGCCATTTGTCGCCGAGCCGGTGCGAGTAGACGCCTTGATCGGCGGCGAAGATCGGCTGCGTCGCGACCAGCTTCACCACCAGCGTGGTGCCGAGCGACGTCACCGCATCGCCCGGCGTATCGGCGCCGGTGGCGATGAAGGCGGCGACGCCGTCGGTGGTGCCGGCGACGATGCGCGCAGACGGCGACAGACCGAGCGCGCGTGCGGTCGACGGATCCACTTCGGCGAACGGCGTGCCCGGCACCAGAACGCTCGGCAGCACGTCGCGGGGAACGCCGAGGCGATCGATCCAGCGCGGCCACTCACGCCTGACGGGGTCATAGCCGAGCTTCAGTGCGTTGTTCTCGTCGCTGACGCCGTGACGACCGGCGAGGCGTCCGGCGATCCAGTCGGCCTGGTGCACGGCGTGCCGCGCGCCGTCCGTCGAGGCGAGCAGATGCATGAGCTTGGCGAGCGGGCTGCTCGTGCCATGCGCGCCGCTTTCGGGCGGCGCCACCGCGGCGATCCGCCTGGCTTCGTCGACCGCGCGCGCATCGTTGTACATCAGTCCGAGCGAGCGGGGCCGCCCGTCGGCGTCGATCAGCAGCAAGGTGCCCGAGGTGCCGTCGACCGCGATGCGCGCGATGGCGCCGAGATCGACGATCCTGCCGAGCTTGTCGAGCGCCGCGACCGTCGCCTGCCACCACGGTTCGGGATCCTGGTCGATGGCGTTGCCATCCTGGCGCGGCGCGGCGAGCGGAACGGCGGCTGCGCCCTTGATCTCGCGGCGCGCGTCGATGGCACAGGCGCGCACACCGCTCGTGCCCACGTCGATGCCGACAAACAACTCCGTCATGCGACCTCATCCCGTTATGCGCCGGCGAGCATGCCTGTGCTTGCCCGGCGCGTCATCCCTGACGCGCTGCAGCACGTTTGGGGGATTGACGGCCGGATCGGTGTCTGCAATTTTTTGCAAGGTGTGAAGAAATTTGCAAGCAGGCATTCAGGCGTGACGACAGCTTCCGACAGGGCGCCCATGGTGGACGGCGAGGCCTCGCTGGCGACGCGCGCCGCCTGGCTGTATTTCGCAGCCGGGCTGACGCAGTCGGAGGTCGCCGACCGGCTCAACATCCAGAGCACCAAGGCGCATCGCCTGATCGCGCGCGCCAGCCGCGAGGGCATGATCCGCGTCTTCGTCGAGGGGCCCGTCGCCGAATGCGTCGCACTCGAGAACGCGCTGGCCGAACGCTACGGGCTCGACTTCTGCCGTGTCGCGCCGGATCTCGGCGAGGGCGACCTGCCGCTGAAGGCGCTGGCGCTGGAGGGCGCGAGCTTCCTGCGCCAGGTGCTGGAGCGCGGCGACGACAAGATCATCGGCGTCGGCCATGGCCGCACGCTCGCGGCCGTCGTCGCGCAACTGCCGCAGACGCCGGCGCGCGACGTGCAGTTCGTGTCGCTGCTCGGCGGCCTGACGCGCAAATTCGCCGCCAATCCGTTCGACGTGATCCATCGCCTGGCCGAGCGCACCGGCGCCGAAGCCTATCTGCTGCCGGTGCCCGTGTTCGCCAACTCCGTCGCCGACCGCCGCGTGCTGATGCAGCAGTTCGGCATTGCCGACGTGTTTGCTCTCGCGCAGAAGGCATCGCTGCTATTCGTCGGCATCGGCCAGATCCATGCCGACGGCTTCCTGGTGTCGAGCGGCATGATCAAGCCGGACGAGGTCGTCGACCTGAAGCGCGCCGGCGCCTGCGCCGACCTGCTCGGGCATTTCTTCAACGCCCAGGGCGAGCTGCTCGATCTCGATCTTTCGGCGCGGGCCACCTCGATGGCCGCTGCCGATCTGAAGAAACACCGCATCGTCGCCATCGGCGGCGGCGAGGCGAAGATCACGGCCCTGCGCGCGGTGCTGCGCAGCGGCTTCCTGAATGGCCTCATCATCGACGAGGCGACCGCTCAGGCATTGGCGACTGACAAGCCGGAGAAAACATCCGGCAACTCCAAGAACAGGAGTCGGAAGGGCAGGTAACGCGAACACGTCTCTACAAAAAACAAAGGGAGGGTTGAATGTACGATCGGGAGAAGAATCTCTTTGCGTCCTATGCCGGCAAGCGCATCAGCCGGCGTGATCTGCTCGACGGTGCCGCCAAGCTCGGCATCGCCGGTGTCGCCGCCAATGCCGCCTTTGCGTCCGCGATGTCGAAGGCGATGGCCGCTGACTTCAATTGGAAGGCGCATAGCGGCAAGACCGTCAAGCTGCTCTTGAACAAGCATCCTTACGTCGATGCGATGATCGGCGACATCGAGGCGTTCAAGAGCCTCACCGGCATGAACGTCACCTACGACATCTTCCCGGAGGACGTCTATTTCGACAAGGTGACGGCGGCGCTGTCGTCGAAGTCCGACCAGTACGACGCCTTCATGACCGGCGCCTACATGACCTGGACCTATGGTCCGGCCGGCTGGATCGAGGACCTCAACACCTACATCAAGGATCCCGCCAAGACCAATCCGGCGTTCGCCTGGGACGACGTGCTGCCCGGACTGCGGTCGTCGACGGCCTGGGATGGCGTCGCCGGCTCCGAGCTCGGCTCCGGCAAGGCCAAGCAGTGGTGCATCCCGTGGGGCTACGAGCTCAACAACATCACCTATAACCGCAAGATATTCGACAAGGTCGGCGTCAAGCCGCCGAAGAACCTCGACGAGATGCTCGACGTCGCGGCCAAGATCACCAAGGATGCCGGCGGTCCCTACGGCGTCGGTGTGCGCGGCTCGCGCTCCTGGGCCACCATCCATCCGGGCTTCCTGTCGGCCTACGCCAATTTCGGCCAGAAGGATTTCGTGATGGAGGGCGGCAAGCTCAAGGCCGCGATGAATACAAAGGCCTCGAAGGACTTCCACGAGAAGTGGGTCAGGATGATCCAGGGCTCGGGTCCGAAGAACTGGTCGACCTACACCTGGTACCAGGTCGGCACTGATCTGGGCGCCGGCGCCTCCGGCATGATCTTCGACGCCGACATTCTCGGCTACTTCATGAACGGCGGCGAGAACAAGGAGCGCGGCAATCTCGGCTACGCGCCGTTTGCAGCCAATCCGGCCGCCAAGGCGCCGACGCCGAACGTCTGGATCTGGTCGCTGGCGATGTCGAGCTTCTCCAAGCAGAAGGATGCGGCCTGGACGTTCATGCAGTGGGCGGCCTCCGTCGAGCATGATCTGTTCGGCGCCCGCAAGATGGACTTCGTCAATCCGGTCCGCGCCTCTGTGTGGAAGGACAGCGAATTCCGCGACCGCATCGCCAAGTCCTATCCCGGCTATCTCGAGCAGCATGACCTCTCGGCCCCCGGTGCGAAGATCTACTTCACGGCGCAGCCGTTGTTCTTCGACCTCACCACGGAGTGGGCGGCGTCGCTGCAGAAGATGGTGGCCAAGGAGATCAGCGTCGACGAGGGCCTCGACAAGCTGGCCGAGAGCATCAACCGTCAGTTGAAGCAGGCCGGCCTCGGCTGAGGCTGGACGCGGACTCTCCACGACCACCCGCCGGTCCGGCCGCTCCCCCACGGGCGTCCGGACCGGCCCATCACCGCGAATGTGTGATCACGTCTGTCATGAGCATGGCTGAAGTTATCGAGACCCCGGCGGTGCCGCGCCGCACGAAACGCTGGCGCGGGCGGTTGCTGCCGTATCTCTTGAGCCTGCCGGCGCTGCTGGTCTGCATCGCCATCCTGGTGCCGTTCGTGACCGCGGCGATCTATTCGCTGCAGCGCTACCGGCTCAACCTGCCTTACTTACGCGGCTTCATCGGCGTCGACAACTACATCGACTTCCTGTCCGATCCGGCGTTCTGGAATACGCTGCGGATCTCGCTCGTCTACACCGCGGTGACCGGGATCGCCGAGCTGCTGCTCGGCCTCGGCATCGCGCTGCTGCTGCGGCGGCCGACGCGCTTCCACAACGCTGTCTCGATCATGCTGCTGCTGCCGCTGATGACGGCGCCGGCGATCGCGGCGCTGATGTGGAAGCTGATGACCAATCCGAGCTTCGGCATCCTGTCCTATCTTGTCGGCCTGTTCGGCGCGCACGACTTCAAGTGGGCGTCCGATCCGTCGACCGCGCTGTTCACCGTCGTGCTGGTCGACGTCTGGGTCTACACGCCCTTTATCATGATCCTGCTCTTGGCCGGCCTGCGCTCGCTGCCGCGGCAGCCGTTCGAGGCGGCGGCGCTCGACGGCGTGCCGGCGAGCTTCGTGTTCTTCCGCATCACCCTGCCCATGCTCGCGCCCTACATCATCACGGCGTCGCTGTTCCGGCTGCTCGACTCCATCCAGCAGTTCGACATCGTCTATGCGATGACCCAAGGCGGCCCCGGCGACCGGCTGATGGTGTTCCAGGTGCAGGCCTATCTGGAATTTTTCCAGTACACCAATGTCGGACGCTCGGCGGCGCTTTTGATGATCCTGTGGCTGATCACCAACATCCTGTCGAACATCTTCATCAAGAACTGGCTGCGGCTGCGCGAACGCGCCCACGGTCACGCCTGAGGAGGCCGCCGATGGATCATTCCAGTCTCGCCGGGCGCATCTTCCGCGGCATTGCGCTCTCGCTGGTGCTCGTCTTCTTCATGTTCCCGATCGTCTGGATCCTCATGATGTCGTTCCAGAGCAACGAGCAGATCCTGCGTATCCCGCCGCGCATATTCTTCGAGCCGACGCTCGCCAATTACGAGGCGCTGATCTCCGGCCAGTTGCGTACGGCCGCCGGCAATCTGCAGATCTCGTTCATGCGTAACCTCATGAACAGCTTCATCCTGTCGAGCGCCTCGGTGATCCTGGCGCTGCTGCTCGGCGTGCCCGCGGCCTATGCGTTCGCGCGGTTCAAGTTCCGGCTCGGCGAGACCATCGCCTTCACGCTGCTCTCGTTCCGCTTCGCGCCGCCGCTCTTGGTGCTGCTGCCGTTGTCGCTGTACTACCAGCAGCTCGGATTGAACGACACCTATTTCGGGATCGTCTGGGTCTATCAGCTGATCGCGCTGCCGCTGATCCTGTGGATCGTGCGCGGCTATTTCGAGGACATCAGCCCCGACATCGAGCACGCCTACCGGCTGGCGGGGCATTCCTGGCGCGAGGCGTTCACCCGGATCGCCGTCCCGCTGGCGGGACCCGGGATCGCGGCTGCGGGCTTGCTGTCCTTCATCTTCTGCTGGAACAATTTCGTGTTCGCGCTGATCCTGGCCTCGGCCGACAAGCAGCCGGTGACGGTGGGCGCGCTCGCCTTCGTGACGGCGTCCGGCATCCAGTATGGCCAGATCGCAGCCGCAATCGTGCTGTCGGTGACGCCGACCTTGCTGCTCGCGCTCTATGCGCAGCGCTATCTGGTCGAAGGTCTCTCGCTCGGTGCAGTGAAGGGTTGAGGATACATGGCCCGTCTCGAACTCCAATCGGTCGACAAGAGCTTCGGCGCCGCAAGCTGCGCCAAGGGCGTGTCGCTCGCGGTCGAGCCCGGCGAGATCGTCGCGGTGTTCGGCCCGTCCGGGAGCGGCAAGACCGTGCTGCTGCGCATGATCGCCGGCATGTTCGAGCCTGATGCGGGCGACATCCTGGTCGGGGGCCGTTCGATCGTCGATGCGGCGCCGGAGCAGCGCGGCATCGGCATGGCGTTCCAGAACTTTGCGCTGTTTCCGCATATGAGCGCCCGCGACAACATCGCCAGCGGCCTGCGCGCGACGGGGAGCGCCGACGTCGCCGCGAAAGTTGCGGCGATGAGCCGGCTCCTGAAGATCGAGCACGTGCTCGGCCACAAGCCGCGCGAACTGTCCAACGGCCAGAAGCAGCGCACCGCGCTGGCGCGCGCCTTGATCGGCAATCCTGAGGTGCTGCTGCTCGACGATCCCTTGCGCAACGTCGATGCCAAGCTGCGCTACGAGATGCGGCTGGAGCTGCCGAGCCTGCTGCGCCGGAGCTCTGCGGCGGTGCTTTATGTGACGCAGGATTATCGCGAGGCGATGGCGATCGCCGATCGCATTGCCGTGCTGATCAATGGCCGCCTGGTGCAGGTGGCGCGTCCGGAGGAGATCTATGCGCGGCCGGCGTCGGTTGCGGTGGCGTGCCTGTTCGGCGATCCCAGCATCAATCTCTCGGAGGTCGTGCCGGTGGTGGAGCAGGGCCGGTTGATAGCGGCTATCGCCGGGACGCAGGTCCGGCTCGACGTCGACGATTTGCCGGCGGATGCGCGGGAGCGCTGCTGGCTGGGCGTGCGGCCGGACGATGTCGCGGTGACGCGCCATGGCGGTGAAGGCGCGATCCCCGCGCGCACCGTCGCCGTCACTCCGATTCATGAGCGTGCCGTGGTGCTGCTGCGCTTTGCTGACGGATCCGAGTGGCTGGCGGCGCTGGCGCCCGAGGCGCTGGAAGCCGGCGCCGACGAGGACGTGTTCGTGCGGTTCGTGCCTGAAGCGGCGCTGCTGTTCGACCATGCGACGGGAGACCGTATTGGTGTCTTGCCGCGTCGGCAGGCGGCGTGAGGATGTGAGATGGGCATGCTCGAGATCCGCAACGTCGACAAGGTCTATCACAGCCGAGGCAAGGCGCCGGTTCACGCGGTGCGCGCGCTCGACATGGAGGTGAAGGCCGGCGAGATCGTCGCGCTGCTCGGCTCGTCC
Source organism: Bradyrhizobium sp. SZCCHNRI1009 (assembly GCF_032487575.1). Classification (NCBI taxonomy): domain Bacteria; kingdom Pseudomonadati; phylum Pseudomonadota; class Alphaproteobacteria; order Hyphomicrobiales; family Nitrobacteraceae; genus Bradyrhizobium; species Bradyrhizobium sp. SZCCHNRI1009. The sequence continues at coordinate 15,434 of NZ_JAUEUL010000013.1, forward strand.
GGCTGCGGCAAGACCTCGACCTTGCGCATGATCGCCGGCTTCGAGAGTGTGAGCTCTGGATCGATCGCGCTGGCGCAGCGGCCGATCCATGATCTGGCGCCGGCGAAGCGCAGGGTCGCGATGGCGTTCGAAGGCTATTCGCTGTATCCGCCGCTGACGGTGCGCGAGAATATCGCCTTCGCCCTGAAGGCGCAGCAGTTGTCGCGCGTCGAGATCGCCCACCGCGTCGACAGCATCGCCCGCCTGGTCGAGATCGAGGACATTCTCGATCATCATCCGCGCGCGCTCTCCGGCGGCCAGCAGCAGCGGGTGTCGCTGGCGCGGGCGCTGGTGCGCGATGCCGACCTTTATCTGCTCGACGAGCCGATGGGCCAGTTGGAGCCGCAATTGCGCGCGGTGCTGCGCGGCCGCATCAAGGGCCTGCTCGCCGAGCGCTGCATGACCGCGATCTTCGTGACCCATGACCAGACCGAGGCGAGCGCGCTCGCTGATCGCATCGCCGTCATGGAGGATGGCGTGCTGCAGCAGTTCGCTGGGGAACGCGAGCTGAAGAACCGTCCGGCCAATCTGTTCGTCGCGAGCTTCATCGGCGAGCCGCCGATGAATCTGCTGGAGACTGTGGTCACGCAGGACGAAGCGAGGTTTCGCCTGGCGGTGGGTTCCGAGATGGCGTTTGAAATTCCCCGGCAGACGCTGGACGTGACGGGACAAAAGGCATTGGCGCAGGCCGATCGGATCAAGGTCGGCATCCGGCCGCAGCGGATCGCGATCGGCAGCGGCGAGGCGAGGCTGCGCGTGGTCTCCAACCAGTGGCTCGGCGATCAGTCGCACATTGCGGGCGAGTGCGCCGGTCATCTGCTGGTCGCGGTGACATCGAGCAGGGTGGCGGCGCGGCCGGGCGACGTCGTGCCCTGCGCGCTGGAGTCACGCCATCTCCACATATTCGGCGCCGACGGCATCTGCGTCCGCCACGCGGAGGCGCGCTGACCATGACCTCGGCTGCGACCCGCGACGTGATCATCGGCATCGACGCCGGGACCTCGGTGATCAAGGCGGTCGCGTTTGCGCGGGATGGCCGCCAGCTTGGCGAGTTCGCGATTCCGAACAGCTACACCACCTTGCCCGGTGGTCGTGTCGAGCAGGACATGGAGCGGACGTGGACCGACACTGTCGCGGCGTTGCGCGGCCTGGGCGGCGCGCTGCCGGACCTGTCCCGTCGCGTCGCCGCGATCGCCGTGACCGGGCAGGGCGACGGCACCTGGCTGATCGACGCGGACGGCCGTCCAGTCGCGCCCGCGCTGCTTTGGCTCGACTCGCGCGCGGCAGGCTTCGTTGAGACCTTCCGGGGCGGCGAGCGCAACGCCGCGCATTACCTGCGCACCGGATCGGGGCTCAACGCCTGCCAGCAGGGGCCGCAACTGGCCTGGCTGCAGGCGCATGACGCGGAGCTGCTGGGACGCGCGGGCACGGCGTTCCACTGCAAGGATTGGCTCTACTTCAAGCTGACCGGCAAGAGGGCGACCGATCCGTCCGAAGCGACGTTCTCCTGCGGTGACTTTCGCAGGCGCGGCTTCGACGGCGAAGCCGCGCGTCTCGTCGGCATTGCCGATTCCGCGCGCCTGTTTCCAGATGTCGTCGATGGTGTCATGACGACGCATGGCTTGACCGCGGCGGCTGCGGCAGAGACGGGCTTGCCCGATGGCGTGCCGGTGTCGCTCGGCTATGTCGACGTCATCTGCAATGCGCTTGGCGGCGGGCTGTATGATCCCGCACCCGACGTCGGCTGCACCATCATCGGCTCGACCGGCATGCACATGCGGCTGGTGAATGGCGCCGATGCGGTCAAGCTGAACGCCGAGGCGACCGGCTATACGATGCCCTTCCCGGTGCCCGGTCACTATGCGCAGATGCAGTCGACCATGGCCGCGACCTTGAACATCGACTGGCTGCTCGACGTCGCGCGCGGCGTGCTCGCCATGGAAGGCATCGCGAGGTCGCGCAATGATCTGATCCGGCGCCTCGACGAGCACGTACTCGCGGCGAAAGTGGGTGAGCTGCTGTATCATCCGTTCATCTCCGACGCCGGCGAACGCGGCCCCTTCGTGTCCCACGAGGCGTCCGCCCAACTGGTCGGCCTGCGCATCCGCCACGGCTACTGGGATCTGATGCGCGCCGTGATGGAGGGACTGGCCTTCGCCGCACGCGACTGCTACGCGGCGATGGGACCGCTGCCGAGGGAAATTCGCCTGACCGGGGGCGCGGCGCGCAGCCGCGCGCTCGGCGCCATTCTTGGTGCGGCACTTGGCAGCACGATTCGAGTCTGCCGTCGCGAGGAGGCCGGCGCATCGGGCGCGGCGATGATCGCGGCGGTCGCGACCGGGCTCTACCCGGACATGATGGATTGCGCGGAGGAGTGGGTGAGACCGTATCTGGATGAGCCGCAAGCGCCGGATGCGGCGCTGGCGGAACGTTATGCGCAATTGTTCCCGGCCTATGTCGACGCCCGTCTTGCGGCACGGCCGGTCTGGAAGCAGCTCGCCGCGCAGCGCACGGGTGCCGATCATGTCTAGCTCCATCGCCATCATCGGCGACCGCTTCATGCTGCCCTCGGTGTTTGCCGAGCGCATCACCGCCATCTGCGGCGATGGCATCGACATCCGCATGCTCGAGCAGCCCTGGCCGGACGAGCCGATGGAGCACGGCTATGCCGGCTCGAAGCTCGACGGGCTCAAGGAGTTCATGGGCGATCCTGATGAGCTCGCTGAGTTCATCGGCGAGGCGCCCCTGCTGGTCACGCATCTCGCGCCGATCTCGCGCGCGATGCTGCGGCGGCTGCCGAGCCTGAAATTCATCGCGGTGTCGCGCGGCGGCCCGGTCAATATCGACATGCAGGCGGCGCGCGATCACGGCGTGCTCGTCGTCAATACGCCCGGACGCAACGCCAGCGCGGTGGCGGAATTCACCATCGGCGCGATGCTCGCGGAGACCCGGCTGATCCGCAGCGGCCACGAGTCGATGCGGGGCGGCGAGTGGCGCGGCGATCTCTACCGCGCCGATCGCACGGGACGTGAGCTCGGCGAGATGACAGTCGGCATCGTGGGCTATGGCGCGATCGGCACCCGCGTGGTGAAGCTGTTGAAGGCGTTTGGCTGCAAGATCCTGGTGACCGACCCTTACGTCCAGCTCAGCGCGCAGGACCGCAACGACGGGGTCGAGCATGTCGCGCTGGCCGAGCTGCTGTCGCGCGCCGACGTCATCAGCCTGCATGCCCGCGTGACCGCGGAGACCACCGGCTTCATCGATCGCGACGCGCTGGCGAGAATCAAGCCGGGTGCGATCCTGATCAATACGGCCCGCGGGCCCCTGGTCGACTATCACGCGCTCCATGACGCGCTCAGCTCGCAGCGGCTGGCGGGCGCGATGCTCGACACCTTTGCGGTCGAGCCGGTCCCGCCGGACTGGCCGCTGCTGCAGCTCCCCAACGTCACGCTGACGCCGCACATCGCCGGCGCCTCCGTGCGCACCGTCACCTTTGCCGCCGACCAGGCGGCCGAAGAGGTTCGCCGCTATCTGGCCGGCGAGCCGCCGCTCAATCCCTGCTGACGACGAAAGGTTTTCGACATGAATCGCGAGGAACGGCTGATCCGCGAGACCATCATCGCCAAATGCCGATGGATGAATGCGTCGGGGCTGAACCAGGGCACTTCGGGCAACATTTCCGCCCGCTACAAGGACCGCATGCTGATCACGCCATCGGCGACGCCCTATGACTCGATGAAGCCGGAGATGATCGCGGCGATGCCGCTCGAGGGGGACTACGGTTCCTGGGAGGGGCCGTTGAAGCCCTCGACGGAATGGCGCTTTCATCTCGACATCATGCGCGCCCGTCCGGATGTCGGCGGCGTCGTGCACACCCATTCGACCTACGCCACCGTGCTCGCCATCGCGCGCAAGCCGATCCCGGCCTGCCACTACATGATGGCGGCGTTCGGCGGCACCGACATTCGCTGCGCCGGCTATGCGCGGTTCGGCACGGCCGAATTGTCCGAGCTTGCGCTGGAGGCGCTGGAAGGCCGCAACGGCTGCCTGCTGGCCAATCACGGCATGATCGCGGTCGGCGCCAATCTCGACAAGGCGATGTGGCTTGCGGTCGAGCTCGAGACCATCGCGAAGCAGTACTATCTGTCGCTCGCGCTCGGCCAGCCGCACATCCTCGGCGACGCGGAGATCGCCGAGACCGCGCAGGGCTTTTCCACCTATGGCCTGCAGGAGCCCAAGGCGAAAGCGGCGAAGCCGGCCAAGACCGCGACGAAGGCGCGCGCGGCCGCGCGCAGCAAGCCAGAGAAGAAGCGCAGCAGCAAGCGATGAATGCGACGGGCTCACGCAGCGGATCCGATCACGGTCTGTTGGACCTCGCCGTGATCGGCGGCGGCATCAATGGCGCTGGTATCGCCCGTGATGCCGCCGGCCGCGGCCTGAAGGTGCTGCTGTGCGAGAAGGACGATTTTGCCCAGGGCACCTCGTCCCGTTCGGGCAAGCTGATCCATGGCGGTCTGCGCTATCTTGAGTACTACGAATTCCGCCTGGTGCGCGAAGCGCTGATCGAGCGCGAGGTGCTGCTGGCCTCGGCGCCGCACATCATCTGGCCGATGCGCTTCGTGCTGCCGCACTCGCCGGAGCAGCGTCCCGCCTGGCTGGTGCGCACCGGGCTGTTCCTCTATGACCATCTCGGCGGCCGCAAGCAGCTGCCGGCCAGCCGCAACCTCGATCTCGCGCATGAGCCTGAGGGTGCGCCGCTGCGCCCCGAGTTCCGGCGCGGTTTTGAATATTCGGATTGCTGGGTCGACGATGCCCGGCTGGTGATCCTCAATCTCGTCGATGCTGCGCGCAAGGGCGCCATCATCCTGCCGCGCACCCGCGCCGTGAGCGCGCGGCGTGAGGGCGATGCCTGGCGGCTGGAGATGCGCTCCGAGAATGGCGAGGTGCAGATCGTCCGCGCGCGGGCGCTGGTCAACGCCGCGGGGCCATGGGTGCAGGATGTAGTGCAGGGTGTCGCCGGGCTCAACTCCGCGCACAATGTGCGGCTTGTCAAAGGCAGCCATCTCGTGGTGCCAAAATTCTGGAGCGGATCGCAGGCCTATCTGCTGCAGAACACCGACCGCCGCGTCATCTTCGTCAATCCCTATGAGACCGATCTGGCGCTGATTGGGACCACCGACATCGTGCATGATGGCCGCGCAGACGACGTCGCTGTCGATGGTGCTGAGATCGACTATCTGCTCGCGGTGCTCGATCGCTATTTCCGGGCCGCGCCGGGCAAGGGTGATATCATTCACGCCTTCTCCGGGGTGCGGCCGCTCTACGATGACAACGCCGACAATCCGTCGGCAGTGACGCGCGACTACGTGTTCGAGGTGCACGGTGCACCCGGGCAGCCGCCGCTGCTGTCGATCTTCGGCGGCAAGATCACGACGTTTCGCCGGCTCGCCGAGCAGGCGATGGAACGCCTCGCGCCGTGGTTTCCGCAGATGGCGCCGGCATGGACGGCGGGCGCGCGGCTTCCGGGCGGCGATCTCGGCGCGCCGTTCGATCGGTTCCTTGCCGATCTCGCCGGCGCGTATCCGGGATTGCCGCGCGATGTGGTAGCACATTATGCGCGGCTCTACGGCACCCGTGCGCGCGATCTGCTCGGAGCGTCCCGCAACGTAGGCGATCTCGGCCGCCATTTCGGTGCCTCCTTCTATGAGCGCGAGCTCGTTTTCCTGCGCGAGCAGGAGTGGGCCGTCACGGCCGCCGACATCCTGGACCGGCGTACCAAGCATGGCCTGCATCTGAGCCGCGCCGAGCGCGAGGCGTTCGAGCTCCAGCTTTGATCGTGTCTTGACGCGTCGAGCCTCTCCGCGACCGCCGCAGCCCCTGGCGGGTGCCGATGACACGCCCCGGCAAACCGTGCTATCGAGCGCCCGCGATATGGATCGCGACGCGCCTGGAGACGCGGAATTCGGCACAATCCGGACCTTCGCCGATGCTTGACGCGCCGATCGATTCACAATCAAACCGCCCGACGACCTCCTGAATGCGACGCCATGCCGGACCAGATCAAAGCGAGAGCCGACCATCGGCGCGGTCCGCGGCAGGCAGGCATCGTCGACGCCTGGACGAGGTTCGCGTCCGGCTCCTGGATGGACCGGCGCTGGACTCCCTGGATCATCGTGCTGAGTGGCCTCGTGCTGGCGCTGCTGTGTGATGCCTTCGTGGCGCACATGCTTTCCGTCAACTATCGGGAGACCTATCGGACGACCGAGGCCGCCAACGGCGATCTCGCCCGCGCGCTCGAAGAATACATGTTGCGCAACATCCAGGGCGTCGACGTGCTCTTGAACACGACGATCGACAGTCTCAAGCAGGACCCATCGCTGCTCACCGCCGGCAATCCGGCCCTGATCAACGAGTTGAAGCGCAGGGTGGTGCCGTACCCCGCCGCGGGCGGCATCGTCGTGCTGGATGCGGACGGCAATCTGCTCGGCGACAGCGCCGGCAACGGAGTTCCCGGCCGCGAGAACAATTTCGCCGATCGGGCCTATTACAAGGTCCAGCGCGATGACCCCGGCAGCGGTCTGTTCATCGACGTGCCGGTGGCCTCGCGCGTGAACAGGGGTCTGTTCATCGCGGTCAGCCGCGCCTTTATGATGCCGGACGGACGATTTGCCGGCGTGATCGTCGTGGCTGTCGACTACGAGAATCTGCGGCAGTTCTTCCTGTCGCTGAACGTCGGGCAGCGCGGAACGGTGACGCTCTATCGCGACGACGGCACGATCCTGCTGCGCACGCCGCATGCCGACGATTTCGCCGGCCGCAACGTCCGGTCCAATCGCCTGTTCAGTCTCTATCTGCCGCGGGCGCCTCACGGCAGCTTCGAGGGCAGCGGCATGACGGACGGAACGTCGCGGAGCATCAGCTATCGCCGCGTCGCCGGCCTGCCGTTGGTGGTGACCGTGGCGCGCGACCCGATCGAATATCTGGCCGGCTGGAAGAACAATGCGCTGTACTACAGCGCCATCGCCGCCGGGCTCAATCTGCTGATCGCGGGGTTCGGCCTCGTCCTGGCGCGGCAATGGCGGCTGCGCGCGGCCTCCGAGCAGGCGCTGCGCGACAATTTCGAGCAGCATCTGCTGGTGACGGAGAACGTGCCCGCGCTGATCGTCCAGGTCGGCGCCGATGGTGACATCCGCTATGCCAACCGCGTCGCGCGCGAATGGTATGCGCAGCCGCCCAGCGGGATCGGCCGCAGCCGCCGGATCGACGACTACATCGATCCGGCCCGGCGCGGCGAGGTGAGGCCGAAGATCGAGGCCGCGCTGGCCGGCCGGACCGCGGGCGGCGAGGAGAAGATCGCGTTTCCCGACGGCCGCGAACGCTGGTGCGAGACCATCCGGGTGCCGGATCGCAGCCAGGACGGCACGGTGCGCGGCTATTTCGTGCTGTCGGTCGACATCACCGAGCGCAAGCGCATCGAGGACGAGCTGCGGCAGGCGCAGAAGATGGAGGCCATTGGCCAGTTGGCGGGCGGCATCGCGCACGACTCCAACAACATGCTGGCGGCGACGCTCGGCAATCTCGATCTGCTGCTCGACGCGCTCCCGCCCGGCGAGAGCTCGCGCCGCAGCATGGTCGAGCGGGCGATCGAGGCGGCGGAGCGGGTCGCCGATCTCAACCGCCGCCTGCTGGCCTTCGCCCGCAAGCAGGCGCTGCAGCCGCAGGTCACCGACGTGAACCAGCTCGTCAGCGGGATGACGACCATCCTGCAGCGGACGCTCGGCGAGAACATCGAGATCGCATTGGCGCAGGACCCGCTGCTGTGGCACTGCCTGATCGACCCGACCCAATTGCAGAACGCGCTGCTCAATCTGGCGCTCAATGCGCGGGATGCGATGGACGGCGGCGGGCGCCTGACGATCACGACGACGAATGCCGTGCTCGACCAGCCGCTCGACGACGGCGACGAGCGCATCATGCCCGGCGACTACGTGACGATCGCGGTGTCGGACATGGGAGCCGGCATGCCGCCCGAGATCGCGCGCCGCGCCTTCGAGCCGTTCTTCACCACCAAGGAGTTCGGCAAGGGCAGCGGCCTCGGCCTCAGCATGGTCTATGGCTTTGCGCGGCAGTCGGGCGGCACGGTGCTGATCGACAGCCGGGTGGCGGAAGGCACCTGCGTCACGCTGTATCTGCCGAGCGCGGGGCCGGGCGTCGGCAGTCGCGCGCGCGCCGGTGCGGCGCGGCTGGCGCGGCCGCAGACCGGCGAACGGATCCTCGTCGTCGAGGACAATCCGCTGGTCGGCGCGATGGCATCGACCATGCTGACCTCGATGGGCTACGGCCCGGTTGTCGTCACCCATGCGATGGCCGCGATCACCGCGCTGGAGCGGCCGGATCCGTTCGCGCTGCTGCTGACCGACATTCTGCTGCCGGATGCCATGACCGGCATCGACCTCGCGCGCGAGGTGCGCCGCAGATGGCCGGAGCTGCCGATCGTCTTCATGTCCGGCTTCGCCGATCCCTCGCTGGTGCCGGAGGAACTCCGGGCGACGACCGCGCTGCTCGCCAAGCCGTTCCGGCTCGGCCAATTGTCGGAAGCGATCGTGTCGGCCCTGGCCGGCCGGAAGGCGATCTGAGCCCGCGGCGATCATGCGGGGAGCGATCCATCATTCGTCCGATCGTCGGCGCCGTCCGGGCAAGTCGTCTCCGCCTCGCGGCGCGCGATGCGTCCGAGCTGTGCCGGTCGTTTCGCCCTCGAAAGCCGAGGGCGCGGGGAATGCCGGGTGCTGGCCGCACCCATGGCCCGCCTGCGAACAAGAATGCAGGCGGCAGGAACCACAGGTTCAGCCGAGGCATCCCGGCATTCCCCGCGCGATGGTTTTGACGGCTTATACGTCCTCTCCCCGGGGACCGGCTGTCTTGCCCCCGTCGCCCGCGCAACGCGAACGCGTTGTCGCGCGCTTGGCCTCAGCACCGGGAGGCCAGGACCCTACGATTTCGCCGGCGCAACGGCTTCGTTCGTCCGCATGACCTTCGTCACGCTGCGAGCCGCTGCGCCCACCGCATCCCACCCCGCGTGCCGTGACGATCGCGATACGCCCCTCGTGCCGAGGCGGGATGGGGAGATACAATCATGATTTCCGATAAAGCGAAAGAGGAATATTTTTCGCGCGGGGACTGGACAGGGGTGATGTAATTGAGCCGGCGGATGAAAAGAGAATTTCGGCGCAGGCGACCCCCACCGCGAAACCAGCCGGACTTCCGTCTAATTACGATGCGACCGGCCGCGAGATGATCGACGCCGTCCGCCGCGTCGTCGGCCGTCCCGACCTGCCGGTGAAGCCGTTCCCGTGGATCACGCTCTGGTTCGCGGCGTCGTTCGTGCGCTTCATGCGCGAGGCGATCGAAATGCGCTGGCTGTGGAAGCAGAGCCTCGCGCTGGACAATGGCAGGCTGGCCAGCCTGCTCGGCGCGAGTCGCATACGCCCCTCGATGATGCGGTGAGGGCGGCACTCGTGCCCATCACCTGAACCATTCACTCGCGAAAGGAGCGACCGTGATCACCGCATTGTTTGCGGCGCCGCTGACACGCGCCCAGTGTCTCATGCTTGTCCTGCTCATCGCGGCGCAGGTCGCACTCTTTGTTGCTCTGCTGATCGCGCCTGGCCAGGTTATCAACTGGTCATCCAGTCTGCGCCCGCCTGGCGCGGAAGCTCTGCCGCTGGTCGTGCGCAACCTTTCAGCCATGAAGGCCGGCTACTGGCGCGATGTCCTGAAGGCCTCCACTATGGTTCACGCCGTCTGTAAAGCAGCGCTCGACCCGCGGGGACGAGTTGCAGCAGAAGGTCGTAATCCGCGACGTTCGCGGTAAGGACGACCAAACCGAGCTTCTGGGCCTGAAGAAACAGCACACTGTCCTGAAGTGCGCGCAGCTTACCGTCTCGTTCGTAACTCTGAAGACGGCAAAGGATACCCGAAAGGAGTGCTGCGCGCCCGAGCGTGTCGCCATCAGGTGCAAAGGTGCGATGGGGTGGCATCGCTTTGATGTGCTTTCCGATCACATCGATGACCGGGGCTGTGCGCGGATCAGAGGGGTTCAATACGCCGACCGTGTGCATCAACTCTTGAATCGCAACTGTTGAGTGATTCACTTGCCGATGTGCGATCAGATCGTCGAGAATCGGAGGTGATCGATCCTGCATCTGGTCGATGTAGACGCAGGTGTCGAGCAAAAGCCCCTGTCCAGCGATCAGGGTCGCGTCAACAAATGGTAGTTGGTCATCACTTCTTCGGGGCAGCGTTTTCCACGGGTCGAACCGCGCCCATCGTCGTGCGGCATCGAAATCGAACGCCGCCACGTCAAAAACCGAGCTTCAGCTTCGGATCCGCCGTACCACGCGACCGTTTGAACACATCTGCGAAGTTGTCCTCAAGCGCGACCGTTGCGAGGGCAAATTCGATCAAGTCCGTATCCGTCTCGATGCCCGTTTGCCGCTTCGCTTGGCGGACAAGTGCAGAACTCACCCGGCCGCCGATACGACCTTGTTTGTCTTTCAGCAGACCCGACCGCTCGGCTGCCCGCATCACCGCCTCGAACCGCGTCTCGCTCCCGGCGAACTGGCCAGTTGCCGCTTCGCGGTGAATCCGCGAACTGCTGCCTGCCGCGCCCTTATCTCGGCGGGTTGGTGATTTGCCTGCGGGGGATTTGGTCATGGACGCTTCGATCATGTTAGACAAAAGCTGCTGTTGTTCAACGTAGCACTTCACCACACGGATATCAACGGAGCAGCAGACCGCTCCGCCCTCACTCCACCGCATCTTTCTTAGCGATCCTGTGCAGTTGCTCGAACAGATCCGACTGCTCGCTCGTACACAGGCACACGCCCTGCGCCGACGCCGCTTCGCCGGCGTTGAGGTAGGCGTGGCCCATGGTGCTGTCGATGTAGATGCCGTCGCCTTCGTTGAGGATCTCCGGGGCGTAGAACTCGGTGTGCACGGCGATGGTGCCGCGGGTGACGAGGAAATACTCCTCGCCGCTGTGGCGGAGCAGGGGGCCGAACTCCTCGAGCGTGCGGGCGCGCACCTCGGCGATCATCGGCACCATGCGCTTTCCGATCAGGTCGGTGCACTGATAGGTGTAGGTGTAGAATCGGGTGTTGACGATCTGGCCCTGGCCGGCGCGGCTGACGCTGCGGCGGGCGGTCACCGGGCGGCCCGGCTCGGGGCGCGGCGAAGCAGGGCTGAACAGCTCGGCGATGTCCATCTGCAAGCCCGAGGTGAGCTGCAGCAGCTTGTCATAGGTCAGCGACATCAGGCCGTTCTCGACCTTGGACAGCGTCGACAGCGCCATCCCCGTTTTCTCGGCGACCTGCTTCAGCGTCAGGCCGCGCGCCTGCCGGGCCGCCTTCAGGCACTGGCCGAGCTGGGAGTGCGGGCCTTCGGCTGAAACGCTGATGGCAGTGTCTGTCAAAGCGATCTCCGGAAAATCCGTTAGCGGATCAGGCGTGCCGATGGCCGGGGCAGTTCGGGCAATCTCGCCCCAAAGCGCAGGAAATTCAATTGTGTGCTCCGACGTCCGAAGGTCATGCGTGGACAGCGGTGGAACAATGCGTTTTCAGGTCGTGCATTCGATTTCTTATATGCTAAATAGTTTTCCGAAACGGAAAAGAGAAGCCCTGTGGAATCGATTTGCGACGAGACCGCCGTCGAGCTGGTCAAGCTGCTGAAAACAAAGGCGATCTCCCCGGTTGCGCTGCTCGACTCGTGTCTGGAACGGATCGCGGCGGTGAACCCGGCGGTCAACGCGGTGGTGACCCTGGATGAATCTGGCGCCCGGGCGGCCGCCAAGCGCGCCGAGGCCGAGATCGTCAGGGGCGAGGACAGGGGGCCGCTGCACGGCCTGCCCGTGCTGATCAAGGACACCCAGGACACCGCCGGGATGCGCTCGACCTATGGCAGCCCGATCCTGGCCGATAATGTCCCGGCCGTCGACCAGGCCTCGGTGGGCCGGCTGCGCGCGGCCGGCGCGATCATCTTCGGCAAGACCAACACGCCGGAATGGGCGGCGGGGGGCAACACCCGCAATCCCGTGTTCGGCGCCACCGGAAACCCGTTCGATCCCACGCGCTCGGCCGCCGGCTCCTCCGGCGGTTCGGCGGTCGCGCTCGCCTGCGGCATGGCCCCGCTGGCCTCCGGCTCCGACACCGGCGGGTCCTTGCGCAATCCGGCCGGCTTCTCTGGCATTGTTGGGATGCGGCCGTCCTACGGCCTCGTCGCCAGCGAGAAGCGCGCCCATGGCTGGTCGTGCCTGTCGACCGACGGGCCGATGGCGCGCGACGTCGCCGACACCGCGCTGATGCTGTCGGTGATGGCAAGCGACGATGCGCGCGATCCGCTCGCCTACACCTTGCCCGGCGAGGCCGTGCGCGGCGCGCCAGCGCGCTGGGCGGTGCCGCCAGCGGTGGAACTGAACAAGCTCAGGCTCGCCTTCACCGAGGATTTCGGCTTCGCGCCGACCGAACAACTGATCCGCCGCGCCTTCCGTGCGCGCGTGTCGCGCATCGCGCCGCTGTTTGCCGAGACGCACGAGGGCGCGCCGGATTGCAGCGGGGCCGACGAGACCTTTGCGGTGCTGCGCGCCTCGCTGTTCCTCACCCAGCACGGCAGGAATTTTCGCGAAAGGCCCGACATGCTCGGGCCGAACGTGCGCGCCAATGTCGAGGAGGGGCTCGGCTACAGCCTCGAGGATTTCTCGCGCGCGAGCGCCAACCAGACCCGGATCTATCGCGCCTATCAGAGCTTCTTCACCAGCCACGACGTGCTGATCAGCCCGACCATCACCTTGAGCCCGCGGCCCTGGGCAGAGCTCTATCCGGCCGAGATCGACGGCGTGCCGACGCGGTCCTACTTCCACTGGCTGGCGCTCGCCTATGCGGTGACCCTGGCCGGGCATCCCGCGCTCAGCCTGCCGCTCGGCCTCGACGACAACGGCCTGCCGTTCGGCCTGCAGATCGTCGGCCCGCGCGGCGGCGATGCGCTGGTGCTCGGCGTGGCCGCGGCGCTGGAAGCCGCCTTTGCCGATGACGCCGAGCTTCGCCGTCCGCGGCCGGATCTCGCAAGGCTCGCGTCGCTGCCGCCGCTGGCGCAGACGCCGGGCTTCATGGCGTGGGATTGAGGCGGCCCTCATGATCACTACATCCTGGAGCGACTAACGATGTCCGACGCCCCCTCATGGCCGTTCTCGCTGGTGCGCCGCGCCGGCGGCCTGGTGTTCCTGTCCGGCGAAGTGCCGGTCGCCGATGACGGCAGCATTCCCGAAGGGATCGCGGCGCAGACCGACCTCGTCTTCAAGCACATCGCGGAAACGCTGGCCGGCGAAGGCCTGACGCTCGACGACATCGTGTCCTGCATGGTGCACCTCGCCGACAAGGCGGATTTCGCCGCCTACAACGAAGCCTATCGCAGGCACTTCAAGGATCCGCTGCCGGTCCGTACCACGGTGCAGGCGCAGATGATCGCGGATGTGAAGATCGAGGTTACCGTCGTCGCGGCGGCGCGGACCTGAGGTAGGAGTGATGACGATGCGAAGCGCGATCGTTCTCGGTGGCGGCATGGTTGGCGTCGGCACGGCGCTGCATCTGCAGAGCCGCGGCTGGTCAGTGGCGCTGGTCGACCGCAGGGAGCCGGGCCGCGAGACCAGCTATGGCAATGCCGGCATCATCCAGAGCGAGGCCGTCCGGCCCTACGCGATGCCCTATGATCTCGCCGGCGTGCTCGACATCGCGCTGGCGCGCACCAACGACGTGCACTACAGCCTCGCGGCGCTGCCCTATCACGTCCGGCCGCTGCTGCAATATTGGTGGAATTCGTTTCCCGCCCGCCACGAGGTGCTGACGCGCACCTATGCGCAACTGATCGCGCGCGCCGCGCCCGAGCACGAGCCGCTGATCCTCGCGGCCGGCGCCGGCAACCTCGTGCGCCGCGACGGTTTTCGCGTGCTGCATCGGACTCAAGCGCAGTTCGACAAGGAGGCCCGGGAGGCCGAGGCGGTCGGCAAGGCGTTCGGCGTCAAGTTCAAGCTCTTGAGCGCGCAGCAGCTCAAGCAGGCCGAGCCCGGGCTGATCGACAGCGGCATCGGCGGCCTGCACTGGCAGGAGCCGTGGACCGTGTCCGATCCCGGCAGCCTCGTCGCCTCCTATGCCGAGCTGTTCACGCGCCGCGGCGGCAAGCTGCTGCGCGGTGACGCGACCACGCTCGCGCAGGCGGGCAGCGGCTGGGCCGTCACCACCGCGGAGGGACGCATCGAGGCCGAGGCCGTGGTGGTCGCGCTCGGGCCGTGGTCGCCGGAGTTCCTGACGCGGTTCGGCTACGACATCCCGATGGTGCGCAAGCGCGGCTATCACCGTCACTACACCGGCGGCGCGCCGCTCGATCTGCCGCTGCGCGATGCGGCGCGCGGCTATCTGATGAACCCGATGGCGCTCGGCGTGCGCATCACGACCGGCGCCGAGCTGTCATCGCCGAATGCGAAATCGACCCCGGTTCAGCTCGGCAAGGCCGAGGCTGCCGCGCGCCAGCTCATCGATCTCGGCAAGCCGGTCGAGCCCGAGCCGTGGATCGGCACGCGGCCGTGCATGCCCGACATGCTGCCGGTGGTCGGCCAGGCGGCGCGTCACAAGGGCCTGTGGCTGCATTTCGGCCACGGCCACCAGGGCTTCACGCTGGGGCCTGCGACCGGCCGCATCCTCGCCGAGCTGATGAGCGGCGAGGCGCCGAGCGTCGACGTCGCCGCCTGCGCGCCGGCCCGGTTCGGCGCATAGTGCGGGAGCCGCTACAGCCCTGCAATTGCAGGCTGCAGCGGCGCCCGCCGGGCAGTCCCTTGTTTACCAAGCGGGCCTGTTCTGGCGCTGCAAAATCTCCACTTCACGAATTCGCAAGCCCGCTCTCCTAGGGTGACGCCGGTTGGACCAGGACGCGGGGGCGAAACGCGTTTCGTGAGTTCTGTCGTCGGCCAGTGATCCGAACATCATGTGGGGGAGCAGATGAACTTCACGGGCCTCGTGTACCGCTTCGTCTCGAATTTCGTATTTCTCGCGGCCGTCTATCTCAGCCTGAACTACGTCGAGAAGTACCAGAACCGCGCCGTGCTGGCGCTGGTGGTGCTGATCTATGCCGGCATGCGCGCCGTCACGGTGGTGCGCACCTTCCACTTCTTCGGACGGATCGAGAAGATGGAGTCGGACGTTCGCCGTCTGGCCGGCATGCTCGGCGACGGGCCGGTCGGGCAGGTGGTCAGCAGGCAGGTGGTGTCCGACGTCGGATCGCTGCGCAAGGACGGCGAGAAGAAGTCCTACATGGACCTGTTCTTCCTGGCGGCCGCCGTCATCCTCTGCGTCAGCAAGCTGGTCTCGAACTGATCGCGCGCGGCGCGGGCGAATCGTCTTAGCGTCCTCACCTGCAACATCTGCGAATGTTCAGCGCCGCCTGAGGCTGGCGAGGCGCACCGGGCGCGGCGCCGGCTTGGCGGCCACAGCCTTCGGGGCCGGGCTTTCGAGCCGGGCCAGCTGGCGCCGCTGCGCCGACAGCGGCGCGACAGGCGGCCATGCGAACAGATCGGACGCCGGCGCTGCCAAGGCCGGCGCCGCAAGCCGCCGCGCGAGCGGCGGACGTGGCCATGCCGGCTTCTGCGCGACACGTCCGACGGCCGCCGGCACGTCGAGAATGCCGAAATCATCCAGCCTGGCGCGGGCCCCCGTATCGGCGCCAGCGAGATCGACGGGCGCTATCCTCGGCCAATGCGCCACCGGGGTCTCGTCCGACGGGCGGTGCACCAGCCAATCCTCGGGCTCGGTCGGCGTCGCCGGAAGGTCCGGCGTCGCCGCCACGACGTGGACGACGCGGTAGTTCTTGGCCTTGAGCTCGGCGAGGATCTTCGGCAGCGCCGTCACGGTGCGCGCATGGATGTCGTGCAGCAGCAGGATGCCCTTGCCGCGCGCCTCCAGCCGCTTCATCGCGAGCTCGTAGACCTTGGCGCCGGAGATGTTGCGCCAGTCGTCAGCGAGGAAGTCGGCGCTCCAGACCTGCAGGCCGAGCGAGGCGGCGTAGCTCTCCACGGCGTCGCCGCGCAGCAGGCCGGGCACGCGGAAGAACGGCGACAGCGCCGACGGATCGGTCAGCGCCGCCGTCGTCCAGGCGATGCCCTGGTCGACCTCGGGCTTGACCTGGTCGAGCGTCATCTTGTTGAAGCTCAGCGGATGGTTCTGGCTGTGGGTGCCGATGGTGTGGCCGGCGGCCGCAAGCTTCCGCACGCCCTCGGGATCGGCCTTGGCCTGGCGGCCAATGGTGAAGAACGTCGCCTTGACGCACTGGTCGGCGAGGATCTGCAGCACCTGATTGCTGTATTTCGGCAGCGGGCCGTCGTCGAAGGTGATGACGACCTCGTGATCCCGAAGCGGCAGCGTCTCCTTGTACTGCATCGCGCCGATGCGCGGATGCTCGCGCGGATCAACCACCAGGACGCGCGACGTGCCGAGCGCGTTCGGATGCCCGGGACAATCGGCCACCGGTGCGGCCGACGATCCGACACTGGAGGCGAAGCAGGCGACGGTGCCCAACAGCACTGCGAGCCATATTGGCCGTCCGACGCAAGCCCACCGACGATCACGCATCACGCTGCTCACATTCCCTTCACCGTCCCGGCTCCTTCGGCCAGGGTCTTCCACGGTCGATGATGTGTCGCAGCCGCGGGGGGCAGGCAAGCGACCGCCAAGACATAGCAGGGATGTGCGGCTGTCGCGAGATGACATCGTTCCGGGTTCCGGTTTGCCCGCGGCTGTTGCCGGATTGCAAGCGGCAGAAATCGCCGCAATCACGGCAGTCGAGCGTAGACGGCGGTCCTGAACGGCGGATTAACCACCTTCGTGCGGCGGCGTCGGCGCGGCTGAAGGACGCTCGCTATGCTCCTCGTGATGCAAATCCTCCGGCGGCTTCGGCACCACATGGACCACGCGATAGCCGTGTGTCTTCAGGTAGCGCAGGAACGCCGGCAGCATGGCCACCGTGCGCGGCTGCGGGTCGTGCAGCAGGATGATGCCTTTGCGCGCCTGGTTCAGCCGGCTGGTCAACCGGTGGAGAGTCTGCTGCGGCGACAGCGGGTTCCAGTCGCCGGCCCAGAAGTCGGCGCCGAACACGACGATGCCGCGTGACTGCAGCAGGTCGAGCGTCGCCGGTGTCGATTCGAAATAGGGGAAGCGAAAGAATGGCGTCGACGGCGTGGTCGTCTCGACGCCGTTGAGCGCCTTCTCGTCGGCGGCGATGCCGCGATCGATCTCAGCGACGGCCTGTTCCGGCGTGATGTGCGCGAGATGCGCATGCGTGAAGGTGTGATGACCGACGGTGTGGCCTTCGGCCGCGATCTTCCGCACCAGCGCGGCGCGGCCCGACGCGGGCTGGCCGACCAGGAAGAAGGTCGCGCGCACGCATTCCCTGGCGAGCGCGGCGAGCACCTTGTCGGTCATCGGCGGCGACGGGCCGTCGTCGAAGGTCAACACCACCTCGCCGTCATGCAGCGGCAGCGTGTCCGGGAAGCTCTTCAGGCCGACGCGCGGATGTGTCGCGGCGTCGACGGTGAGAATGCGCGACGTGCCGAGCGTACCTTCGCGCGGGCATGCGGCAGGCGCGGCCGCGGCGACGTCAGCCGCGAGCAGCGCCGCCACGACGCCGGCCGCGTTTACCCATCCCGTCATCGATCGCCAAGGCCGCATCTTTTCCCGTTGCGTTCGCTGTTGCCGATTATGTAATGCGTGAAGCACAAATCAGACCATTTGCTCTGAAATCAAGCGCGTGAGGCACGTCATGAACGAGACATCGGACGTTGCCCATGCTGATGCAACTCTACGCGATCGCGCGCCGATGCGCACCGAATCCGGCGAGATTAGCGCCGAATTCATCGCCGCCATCGCGGCGGCCATCGCCGCCGAGGACGAGGCGTTCCTGCGCGCCGAGGTCGCCGAGCTGCACGAGGCCGATCTCGGCGACCTGATCGCGGCGCTCGCGCCGGACGACCGTGTCCGGCTGGTCGAGCTGACCGGCACCGATTTCGACTTCTCCGCGCTGAACGAGGTCGACGACGCGGTCCGCGAGGAGATCCTCGAGGAGCTCGAGCCCGAGACCGTCGCGGAGGGCGTGCGCGAGCTCGAATCCGACGACGCCGTCGAGCTGTTGGAAAGCCTCGACGAGGAGGACAAGGAGGAGATCCTCGAACGCCTGCCGCCGTCCGAGCGCGACGCGCTCGCGCGCAGCCTCGATTATCCCGAGGGCTCGGCCGGCCGCCGCATGCAGCGCGAGTTCATCGCGGTTCCGCTGGGCTGGACGGTCGGCGAAGCCATCGACTACATGCGCGAGACGCGGGATCTGCCCGAGCGGTTCTACGAGATCTATGCGGTCGACGACGCACGGCATTGGCAGGGCGCGGTGTCGCTCGATGCGCTGCTGCGCGCCCGCCGTCCGGTTCCGCTGGCCGATCTGATCGACGAGGACCGCCGTCGCGTCACCGTCACCGACGATCTCGCCGAGGTGGCGCGGCTGTTCGGCAAGTACAATCTGGTCGCAGCCCCCGTGGTCGACGCCGAGAACCGGCTGGCCGGCGTCATCACCATCGACGACGTGGTCGACGTCATCGAGGAGGAGGCCGACGAGGATTTCAAGGCGCTCGGCGGCGTGTCCGGCGACGAGGAGCTGTCCGACAGCGTCTGGACCATCGCCAAGGGCCGCTTCAACTGGCTGCTGATCAATCTTGCCACCGCGTTCCTGGCGTCCTCGGTGCTCGGCCTGTTCGAGGGCCAGTTGCAGCAGATGGTCGCGCTCGCCGTGCTGGCGCCGATCGTCGCCAGCCAGGGCGGCAACGCCGCGACCCAGACCATGACGGTCGCAGTGCGCGCGCTGGCGACGCGCGAACTCGGGCCGAACAATGCGATGCGGGTGGTGATGCGCGAGGGGCTGGTCGGGCTCGTCAATGGCCTGGCCTTCGCGCTCGTCACCGGCATCGCCGCCGTGGCGTGGTTCAAGATGCCCGGGCTCGGCATCGTGATCGGGCTTGCGATGATCTCGAATCTCGTCGCGGGTGCGCTGGGCGGCATCCTGATCCCGATGGTGCTCGAACGGGTCCGCGCCGACCCGGCGGTGGCCTCCGGAACCTTCGTCACGACGGTGACCGACGTGGTCGGCTTCTTCTCGTTTCTGGGCATCGCCACGCTCTGGTTCGGCCTGAAATAACCGCTGCGCCTGAACGACTTATATCGTTAATCCGGCCTTAACGCGGTTCGGCGAGACTGTCGCTCGACACGGAGTCGGACGATGCAACGCTTGCGGCTGAAGGCAGATGGACGGATCGTGGAGCTGCGCGACGGCGAGGAGATTCCGCTGGCGCCCGCGGCTCCGCTCGAAGTGCGCGATCTCAGGCGGCGGGTGCATCTGACCCAGCAGGAATTCGCCGCCAAGCTCGGTGTGCCCGTCGAGACCATCCGCAATTGGGAGCAGGGCAAGCGCATGCCGCGCGGCCCGGCGCGCGCGCTGCTCACCGTCATCGCGCATGCGCCCGAGACGGTGTTTGCCGCCTTAGCCAAGACTTAAGCCAACCACGGGTCGTGCGTTGGCAACGCTCGGCGTGTGCCTACATAATGTTGCACGCGCTCTGGAGTGCACGGCCATGCTGATGATCGAGGCCAACGGTGCCAGGATTCCCGCTTTGGGTCTCGGAACCTGGGAGCTGCGCGGGCGCGCCTGCAGCCGCATCGTCGAGCAGGCGCTCACCCTCGGCTACCGGCACATCGACACCGCGCAAGTCTATGAGAACGAGCAAGAGGTCGGCGAGGGCCTGCGTGCGTCCCGCGTCCGGCGCAACGAGGTGTTCCTGACCACCAAGGTGTGGACCACGCATTTCGCGCCGCACGATCTCGAGCGCTCGGCCAAGGAGAGTCTGGTCCGGCTGCGCGTCTCCGAGGTCGACCTGTTGCTGCTGCACTGGCCCAATCCGCACGTGCCGCTGACCGAGACGCTCGGCGCGCTGGCGCATGCCAAGACGCTCGGGCTCGCACGCCATATCGGCGTGTCCAATTTCACGGTCGGTCTGCTCGACGAGGCGGTGGCGGCATCGCCGGAGCCGCTGGTGTGCAACCAGGTCGAGTATCATCCCTATCTCGATCAGACCAAGGTCCGCGAGGCCTGCGCGCGCCATGGCGTCGCGCTCGTCGCCTACAGCCCGATCGCCAAGGGCAAGATCAAGAACGATCCGACCTTGACGCGGATCGGCCGCGCCCATGGCAAGAGCCCGGCGCAGATCTGCCTGCGCTGGCTGGTGCAGCAGAGCGTCGTGGCGATCCCGCGCACCTCCAAGATCGAACGGCTGTCCGAGAACCTCGACGTGTTCGATTTCGAGCTGTCCGAGCAGGACATGGCCGACATCTTCGCGATGGGCAGTCCCGAGGGGCGGATGACCAACTTCGCCTTTGCGCCGAAATGGGATTGAGGGCGGCGCCCGCGCATTTATGCTAAAGCCTGACATGACAGGGCGCGGCCGGCGGGCCGCACGACGGCGGCTGCCGCATTCCCTGCCGATGATCGGAGCGATGGCGCGCCGCGCCTTCGCTCATGCGCGGGCGTAGTGAAGCAGCATGGAACGTTGGCAGTTCATCCGTTGGGGCATCGCCGCGTCCGTGCTCGCGCATCTCCTGATCGCCGGTGGGGTCGTGGTCTCGACCACGGTCCGGCCTTATGAGCTGCCCAAGAGCGACGAGATCGAGGTCAACATCGTCGACGCCGACGAGCCGCAGAAGACGCCCGAGCCCGTCGCCACGCCATCGCCATCCCCGACGCCGGATCTGGTGCTGCCGCAGCCGGACCCGAGCGCCTCGCCGGCGGCCGCCGCACCGCCACCGCCCAGTCCCCCGCAGGACGCCAAGGAGACCCCCAATCCTCCGATGCCGGCCGCGCCGGCGGCGAAACAGCCGGCGCCGGCAGCATCGCCCAAAGCGGTGAAGACGGCCGCAAAGGCGGAGAGCAGATCCGCCGTCAAGCCGGCGCCGCCACCCGTGCCGGCACCCGCGCCGACCTATGTGCCTCCCGAACCGGATCTCACGGTGAAGTATGGGGTCATGCTCGGTCTGCCCGAGCCATTGTCTCCGTTGCCGCGTCCCGGCGGCCCGGAGGACGGCAAGGACACCGGGCCGACCGCGACGACGAACCTCGCCGCCAATCTGGAAGCGGCCCTGCGGCAGAAGGTCAGGAGCTGCGCGCGGCTGCCGGCCTCGCTGTCGCTGTCGGACAACGTGCTCATCAGGCTGCGCTTCGGCATGACACCCGATGGACGGCTGGCGACAGAGCCGGAGGTGATAGAGGTCGTCGCGGCCTCCAAGGCGATCCAGCTCAAGGAGAGCGCGGTCCAGGCGTTGAATGCCTGCCAGCCCTACGCGATGTTGCCTCCCGATCGCTACGACGAGTGGAAGGTGATCGAGATGTCGTTCACGCCGCAAGATTTCGCCCGCTGATCTGCGGCCGGCGACGCATGAAGGCGGGCGCGTGGTCGGGCGCTTGTGTGTCGACGCAACGGCCGATCATCCTGTATGCGTCGCCGATAGCATGAGCGTCGACGGCGCGGCTGCGCGGGCCGTCCACGCCCAACACGGAGACGGTGCGACATGACGCTGAAGCTGGTGATCGGCAACAAGAACTATTCCTCATGGTCGATGCGGCCCTGGCTGGCGCTGCGCGGATGCGACATCGCCTTCGATGAGATCGTGATCCCGCTCTACACCGACGATCCCGCCGACAAGGCGCGCATCCTCAAGCATTCCCCGGCCGGCAAGGTGCCGATCCTGATCGATGGCGCGATCAGCGTGTGGGATTCGCTCGCGATCATCGAATATCTCGCCGAGCGCTTCCCGCAGGCGGGGCTGTGGCCCGCCGATGCCGCTGCCCGCGCCCATGCGCGATCGGTCTGCGCCGAGATGCACTCCGGCTTTCCGGCCTTGCGCAACGAATGCCCGATGAATCTCCACCGGCCGGTGCGGCCGGTGGAACTGTCAGCCGATGCCAAGGCCAACATCGCGCGGATCGAGGACATCTGGCGCGACTGCCGTGCCCGCTACGGCCATGGCGGGCCGTTCCTGTTCGGCCGCTTCGGTGCCGCCGACGCCATGTTCGCCCCGGTGGTCACGCGCTTCCACAGCTTCGCCATTCCGGTCGCCGCTGAGACCCGCGCCTACATGGACATGATGATGGCGATGCCGGCTTTCGCGGCCTGGGTGAAGGACGGCCTCGCGGAGGACTGGGTCATCGAGCGGGTCGAGAACGTCTGAACGGTCTCGTCTGTTCGCGATTTGGTCCGTGGTGGACGAGCGCGCCCCGAGCCGCTCGTCCAGGAATACCGTTTGCGGACCCATCCCGTTGAAGAATCTCGCAATCTCCGCGTTTGCCACGTCGTGAGGTCGCTGGTCAGGGCGGGCGGCGGCGTGATATAAGCGCGATATTTATAAAGACACGCCGGCTCGGGCAGCGGGACCAGGGGCTCTTGCCGGCATGCGAGCAGGAGAGGGCGTTGAAACACAAGTTCCCCATTGGGGCGACCGTCTATTTCACCGCGAGCAACGTCTCGCGTCCGGCGGCCACAGGCACCTACGAGATCATCCGCCAGCTTCCGACGGAAGACGACGACTGCCAGTATCGGATCAAAAGCTCGACGGAAGCCTTTGAGCGGGTTGCCAGAGAGAGCCAATTGGCCTTGTCTTGAGAACCACGTGCCGCGTCGGCGGACGCGGCCGCCGGAGACGTAGCCGAAGCGAGAGGGAGAGTTGCCACGCGTTCGGGAGCCGTGGCGCGAGACGATGACGATTGCTGCGCGATCCCTTTTGGGGATAGCGGGTAGCTCCACACCATCCGGCGCCCGCAGGCGCATGGAATCGTCTTATTGTCTTGGTGGGGCCGCAATCGATCGGGTGATCATTTGAATTTGATGATCGTTTCACGGCCGTCCCATGTAGGGACGCCATCGGGGCCGCTTTCGCTGGCCCACGTCAGGAACAAGCGCGCATGAACTCGACCTGGCCTTCCTCGTTGGATCAGCTCTTGAACTCACCGGCGTTCCCGATGTGGCTCACCGTTGCCGCGGCGGGTTTCTTTGCGCTGGTCGTCCTGACGACGCTGCTCAGGGCCGAGAAATCGGTCGCCAACGGCGCGCTGACGGTGATCACGCTGCTGGCGGTCGGGATTGCGGTGGCGTCGATGATGCGGAGCCAGGATGCGACCCCGCGTGGCGCCAATGGCGATCCTGCTGTGACCGCCTCCGTCGGCCTCTCGCCGCCCGCGCTGGCCTGCGTGGATGATCTCGCCGGCGATCTGGTGCTCGCGAATTGCGAGAAGAGCCTGTTCGGATCGGCCGAGATGACGGCCGCTGCCGTCAGCTATGCGGCGGGCATGCTGAGCCGGCTGTCCCAGGTGGGCGACGTCGCCAGCGCCAACAAGGTGATGACCGCGGAGCTGCTGGCGCTGCGCCGTGCCGTCGAGCGCGATCGCTATGGCCTGATGGCCTATGTGCTGCTGACACGCGACCGCTGCACGCCGAGCGATTGCGTGATGTTCCGTGCCGTGGGCGATCGCCAGCAACTGATGAACAACATGGAAGGGCGGACCTATGAGGGCCTGGTGACGCGCTACGCCTCGCAGTGGAATGCGGCGCCGGGCCAGCCCGTCGCTGGAACCTTTGCGGGATTGGCGCCTCCAGGGGTGGCGCCGTCGGCGCCGAGCGGCAAGCCGACGACCGCGGAATTTCCCAGCTCGGCGAACACCCCGCCGGTCAGCATCATGAATCCCGAGCCGACGGCCTCGACGCGCTCGGCCGCCCCGGCAGCCGCGGCGCCGAAACCGCCGACGCAGCTTACGCCGTCGCCCGCAGCCCCACCGAGCGTGGCTGCCAGCCACGCCCAGGCGCCGGCGGCCAAGAGGGCCGCGCCGAAGCCGAAGCCGGCCGCTGCGGCGCCTCAAGCGGCGCCTGAGCCCGCCGAGCCGGCCGCCAACAACGAATAGATCCCGCTGGTTGAACCGCCATCATGCCTCTGCACCTGATCAAGCTCGCCGTCGGCTGCGAGTCCGTGAAAGAGCTGAAGGAGTGGATCGCCGAGCGCATGCTCGCGGCCAAGAAGAAGGGCCTGCCGCAGCAGCACGTCCATGTCACGCGGATGACGCCGAAACGGGTCGAGGACATCCTCGCCGGCGGCTCGCTGTACTGGGTGATTCGCGGTGAGGTCGCCGCGCGCGAGAAGATCGTCGGCATCGAGCCGTTCCGCGACGGCGACGGCATCGGGCGGTGCCGCATCATCATGCAGCCGAAGGTGATCGCGGTGTCGCCGCGGCCGATGCGTCCGTTCCAGGGGTGGCGCTATCTGACCGCCGAGGATGCGCCGGCCGATCTCGGCAAGGCCAGTGCGGCGGGCGTCGAAGCCATGCCCGAGCCGCTGCGCCGCGAGCTGCGCGATCTCGGGTTGCTGTAGCACCTCGACGTGCCGGTGGTGTTGCGCGTGAGCATCTCACGCGCGGCGGAAGTTCAGCCTCGCTCGCAAGGGCAGGGCGTACGTTCGAGGCGGCGGCGGCTGCCGTTGCCTCTGCCTTGCGGGCGAGGGAGCCGCTCACGGTGTCTTGGCGGACCGCCGGTCTCCCGGCGCCTCACGCCGCGATATTGTCGATCAGTCGCGTGGTTCCGATCTTCGCTGCGACCAGGATGCGCTTGGGTCCCGACTCGTTCGGGGCGATGGGCGCCAGCGTCTCGGCGTGGCGGACCTCGAGATAGTCCAAGGCGAAGCCGGCTTCGGTGATTGCGGCGGCGCCATCATCAACCGCCGCCTGCATGTCGTCGCCGGCGCGCAGCCGGGCTGCCAGCTCCTTCAGGACACGGTGCAGCGTCGGCGCCGCCCGCCGCTCATCTGCCGAGAGGTAGACATTGCGCGACGACATCGCGAGTCCGTCGCGTTCGCGCACCGTACGCGATCCGACGACGCGGACGCCGAGATCGAGGTCGCGCGCCATCTGGGCGACGACGCGGAGCTGCTGATAGTCCTTCTCGCCGAAGATCGCGACGTCCGGCCGACATTGCGTGAACAGCTTGGCGACCACGGTCGCCACCCCGCCGAAGAAATGCGGACGGAAGCGGTCCTCCAGCCCGGCCAACGCCGCGCCTTCCGGCACGATCCGCGTCGCGAAGCCGTCCGGATACATCGCCTTCGCGTCGGGATGCCAGATCAGATCGACGCGCTCGGCCGCAAGTTTCGCAACATCCTCCTTCCAGGTCCGGGGGTAGGACCCGAAATCCTCCGTCGGCGCGAACTGAGTCGGGTTGACGAAGATCGAGACGACCACCTTGTCGGCGCGGCGCTTCGCCTGCCGGACCAGCGAGATGTGCCCTTCATGCAGCGCGCCCATGGTCGGCACGAGCGCGATGCTGGCTTTTCTCGCGCGCAAGCTGTCGAGCTCGCGGCGGAGGGCGGAAACGGTGCGGGCGACGCGCGGGCTTCGTGACATTTTTGCTCGATCTCACAGCGAAAAATTGCGGTTGCTCTGTTCGGCCTTGACGCTCGGGCGACCGCCCTTAACAAGGACGCGGCACGCCGCTCAGCATACTTGAATACGCCTGTTAGCACGTCTCCGCGTCCGATGCGGAGTTGGTAAACGCGCGCGTCAAGTAGTAGCGGAGGATGCGTCTCCCCGTGGGATTCACGATGACGATGCATTTCACTTGACCGCAGACGACCGTGACTCGAAGATGATCGTAAGAGGTCGACAACATGCTGGTGCAGACTAGCCAAGGACAATCGGGCTCGGCCCACGTGGTTGTGCTTGGGAACGAGAAGGGCGGGTCGGGCAAGTCGACCACCGCCCTGCACATTGCCGTGGCACTCCTGAAGGCCGGCCAGCGCGTCGCCACGATCGATCTCGATTGCCGCCAGCAGAGCTTCACCCACTACATCAACAACCGCAGCGCCTGGGCGCGCCGCACCGGCCTGCGCCTCGAGCTGCCGACGCACTACTGCATCCAGCTCGGCCGGACGTTGCAGATCGACGAGAACGAGAACACCGAGTTCCAGCAGTTCATGGAGGCCGTGAGCGCGGTCGAACGCTCGTTCGACTTCATCGTCATCGATACGCCCGGCAATGACAACTACCTGATGCGCCTGGCGCATTCGATGGCGGATACGCTGGTCACGCCGATCAACGACAGCTTCCTCGACTTCGACGTGCTGGGAACGGTCGATCCCGCGACCTATGCCGTGACCGGCGAGAGCCATTATGCGGAGATGGTGCGCGACGTCCGGCGCAAGCGCCGCCAGGTGGACGGTGCGATGACCGACTGGATCGTGGTCCGCAACCGGCTGTCGATGCTCGGCTCGCGCAACAAGCAACTGGTCGCCGACGGCCTCAAGGACCTGTCGCTGCGGCTCGGCTTTCGCGCCATCGACGGCTTTGCCGAACGCGTCGTCTATCGCGAGTTCTTCCCGCGCGGACTGACCGCGCTCGACGACATCGACGAGGCGACCCTGGGCACCCGCCCCAATCTCGGCCACGTCACGGCCCGGGAGGAGGTCACCAGCCTGTTGCGCCAGCTCAAGCTGCCGCTGGACGAGCGCGGCCGCCGCCGCGCCGCAAACCGCGCCGAATGGTTCGCCCAGGTCGACAAGCCGCTCGACCTGCACGACATCATCAGCGCCTGAATACCGTCCGCATTCAGGCGAGACCTCGCCTGAGACATTGTGCGCGTTGAACGTGCCCGCGGCCTGGTTAAACAATCTCCTGACAGCGGTGGCGAGTAACGGCGCGTTCAGCCTGTTTGGGCCGGACGGAAGAAGATTTTCTCAGGTCAAGGCCGCAGCCGCCAATTTCGCTAGATTACCGTCAAATTCATGACTGATTTGAACCTGACGTTCAGGGCTCAAGTCACAAGAGGGGGCGGTGGAACCCGCTCTGCTGCACAGCAACTAGGTGCGGCGCACAACGAACGGGCGACGGATACACAACATTTGGTCTTCCTGTCACAGCGCCGTTACATATATTAAACAGAACGGGTCGCGAGAGTCTTACAGGTTCAAAACTACCTTTGATTGTGCTCCCGAGGGACGAACATGAAGCGTGGAATAACCGTTCTTGTGTCTGTCAGCGTGCTGGCGGCCGTCGGCTACTTCACCGCGAGCAAGTGGGCGATCCGGCACGAGACCATCAGGTTCTATGACGCCTCGCGCGACAACCGTCTGGTCGAAGTCGCCGTGGCCGTCCGCCGCGACAAGGAGATGCAGGCCGAAGCCGGCATGATCAAGCTGCCGGTCGCGATCCTCAATCACGGCAACACCGTCAAGTTCACCGAGTACTCGTTCCTGGCCAACGTATTTGCTGCGCGCGGCTACATGGCGGTCAGCATCCAGCACGACCTGCCGACCGATGCGCCGATGGTGACGAAGATCGGCGAGCCCTATGTCGGCCGGCTGCCGCAGATCCAGCGCGGTGTGGCCAACATCCGATTCGCCGTCGAGCAGATGCACCAGGTGCAGCCGAATGCCGACTATGATCATCTGACGATTGTTGGTCATTCGATGGGCGGCGACATCTCGATGTATTTCGCCAAGCAGTATCCCGAGGACGTCCGGAAGGTGGTCACGCTCGACAACCTCCGCGTCCCGTTCGTCACCGACGGCAGGTTCAAGATCCTGTCGTTCCGCTCGAAGGACCCGCAGTTCAAGACCGATCCCGGCGTGATCCCGAGCGACGACATCTGCGAGAAGGAAGGCATCACCGTCGTCAAGACGGACTTCCAGCACAACGACATGCGCGACACCGGACCCGACGACGCCAAGTCGTCGATCCAGGCCATGCTGGACAAATTCCTCGCCGACAGCGACAGCAGCACCAGCGACATCGGGCCGGTCAAGACCAATACCCCGTTGCTCGATCCGGGTCCCGTCGCGCCTTATGCGCCGGTCGGCAAGACCGCGACGCCGGCCAAGCCGCTGACGCATTGAGGGGGCAGGGGCGGGGCGCACGCCGGTCTCGCCTGATCCTTGCGGCCCTTGCGACGGGAACGAACGGCGTATCCGGCAGATGTCACTGCCGTCATTGAAGCTGTCCATCCGCCTGCCCACATGATGCGCGTCCGAGCAAGGTGCGTGCATGGTCGATCATCGTTCGAAGCCCGGTTCTGCCCCGATCACCTCGCCCGACGATGGCTCGCGTCAGCAGCGCTTGCCGGACAATGAGCATTCCACGGCAGACGCGATTGCGGCATTCGTCGCGCAGGCCAAGGCCATGGCTCCCGCGGCTCTGGGGACCAGAGGCCGCCTCGTCTTCGCGCTCGATGCGACCCTGAGCCGCCAGCCGACCTGGGACATGGCCTGCGCCCTGCAGGCCGACATGTTTCGCGAGGCCGCAGCCCTCGGCAGCCTCGATATCCGGCTGGTGTACTACAGGGGCTTCAACGAATGTCGCGCCACGGGCTGGATCTCCGACAGCGCTGAGCTCGCCCGGCTGATGGGCAAGATCGATTGCCGCGGCGGCAAGACCCAGATCGGCAAGGTTCTTGCCGAGGCGCGGCGCCATGCGACAGCGTCCGGAATCCGCGCCGTTGTGTTCGTTGGCGACGCGATGGAGGAGAATGTCGACGAGCTCTGTGCGAAGGCCGGCGAGCTCGGGCTGTTGAAGGTCCCGCTGTTCATGTTCCAGGAGGGCCATGAGCCCGCGGCCGAGCAGGCGTTTCGCGAGATGGCGCGGCTCTCGGGAGGAGCGTGGTGCAGGTTCGATCCGGGCGCCTCCGCGCAGTTGCGCGAGCTCCTGCGCGCCGCCGCGGCCTACGCTGCGGGCGGTCGCGCGGCGCTGCTCCGGCTCGCCGGCTCCGAAGCGGGCGCGGCACGCCTGATCGGGCAGATGAAGTAGAGATCGATTTCGGCCGCCGCCAACATCAAGCGCACCGGCTCGAGCCTGCCGGTCGGGGACGCAGCCGATCATGCTTTTTGTGCCGACACGCTCTATATTCGGCCCATGACACTGATCGCTGGCGCCGTCGCCGTCATCACCCTTTATCTGTTGCTGCAGATGTTCCGGAACGCCAATCCGGCGGCGCTGGCGCGCACGATCAAGGTTGCCGGCGGCATCGGCTGCCTTGCGGTGGCAGCTTTCACCGGCCTTCGCGGCGAGCTGGTGGTGGCGATCCCGATCGGGTTGTTCGGGGCGGGGCTGCTCGGCTGGTCACCCGGCGGGCTCGGCAATCTCGGCAGCATGTTCGGGCTGGGTGGGCAGCGCTCGTCCGGTCAGAGCTCGCGGGTGCGCTCGCAGTTCATCGAGATGGTGCTCGATCACGACAGTGGCCAGATGCTGGGCCGCTTCGTCGCCGGCATCCATGCCGGCCGGTCGCTCGACGAGTTCGATCTGCCGCAGCTCGCGGCGATGGCACCGAGCCTCGATGCCGACAGCGTCGCTCTACTTGAAACTTATCTGGACCGCCGGTTTCCCACTTGGCGTCAGCACGCGCAAGGCGATGCGGCAGGGCGGCAGCGCCGCGCGGCGTCGAGCTCCAAAATGACGGAAGAGGAGGCCTATCAGATCCTTGGCCTGCAGCCGGGCGCGGGGCGAGACGAGATCGGGCGTGCCCACCGTGCGCTCATGAAGAAACTGCATCCCGACCAAGGGGGGTCGACGTATCTCGCCGCCCGGGTGAACGAGGCCAAGGATACTCTGCTTCGTACGCATCACGGCTAACTCCGGCAACGCCACCAACGCCACAGATCGAAACTGCTTCCATCACAGCCATGTCGACATCAGCGGCTCCCGGCTCTGTCAGGCGCGATCGTGCGACATGGTGAAAAAGTTCTAGCGGCAATTCCTTGACGAGTGGTTTGCGCGAGCGCGTTCGCGGCGGTGTCGCACGCGCGCAAAGAAAAAGGCCCGCGCGTGTGTCGCGCGGGCCTCATATGTCGTGATGTCGGTGCGTTAGTTGTGCACGGTCATGCAGGAGATGTCGGCGCGCTTCAGCTTCTTGCAGACGGCCTCGGCCTGATCACGATCGAGGCCGGCGAAGCGGGCGCGGATGAGGGTCTTGTCGCCCTTCGCGACCGTCTCGGTGAAGGGATCGGCCTTGCTGAGGAGACCTTGTGCCGAGCTGCGGGCCGCCTCGATCCGCTTCTGGGCCTCGGCCTCGTTGTCCAGCGCTCCGACCTGAATGATCCAGCCGCTCCGCGTGACGGACGACTTGCTCGGGAGCTCCGGCGCAGCGCTCGCGGAGGCGATCTGCGTCGGCTGGGCCGGAGGCGCGGCATAGGCCATGGCCTGCGACGAGCCTGCCGGCAGGCTGGAGGCGGGCAGCACGCCGAGAATGCCGTTGCCGGTGCCATGGCCCGGCGGCTGCGGCGGCATCTCGGGGCGGGCGGCTTCGGCGCGCACCATCGGCGGCGCCGGCTCGATCGCTTCGATGCGCTGTGCAATCGGGGCAGGCGGTGGCGCCACCGGCTGCGGGGCCGCCGTGGCGAGCTTGACCGCGCCGGCCTTGACCTGAACGGTCCTGACCTTGACGGGCTTCATCGGCTCGGTCGAACCGGGAACGATCGACATCGGCTGGGTCTGGATCACACCCGATGTCATCGGCGCGGGCTCGACCTTCGCTTCCTTCGGCGCGGCCGGCGGCAGGGCCGCGGTGGCTTCCGACAGGGTCGAGATCAGCTTGGCGGCGCGGCTCGGGGCCGGGGCCTCTGGCGCCGCCGAGGCGAGCTGGACCGTGCCCCGGTCGTCGCCGGCATCGGAGCCGCCGCGCTCGCCGATCGCCGCGACGGTGCGCTTGGTCGCGCCCTTCTCGAGGTTCTCGGCGAGCAAATTGCGCATGATCGCGTCGCGCGAACCGCCGCTGCGGCCGCCCAACACGACGCCGATCAGATGGCGGTTGCCGCGGCGCAGCGAGGTCACGAGATTGAATCCGGACGCGCGCGTGTACCCGGTCTTGATACCGTCGACGCCCTCGACGCTGCCGAGCAGGTGATTGTGGTTGCGGATCGACTGGCCGCGATAATTGAAGACCTCGGTCGAAAAGTAGCGATAGTAGCGCGGGAAGCGGTCCTGGATGGCGCGGCCGAGAATCGACTGGTCGCGTGCCGTCGTGATCTGCTCGTCGGCGGGCAGGCCCGAGGCGTTGACATAAGTGGTGCGGCTCATGCCGAGCGAGCGCGCCTTGCGCGTCATCATCTTGGCGAAATCATCCTCGTCGCCGCCGATCGCCTCGGCAATGACCACCGCAGCGTCGTTGGCCGAGCGCGTCACCAGGCCCTTAATCGCGTCCTCGACGCGGATGGTCTGGCCGGGGCGCAGGCCGAGCTTGGTCGGCGACTGCTCGGAGGCGTGCTCGGACACCGGCATCTCGGTGTCGAGCTTCATCTTGCCCGACTCCAGGCGCTCGAACAGCAGATAGAGAGTCATGATCTTGGTGAGCGACGCGGGATGCCGCAATGCGTCCGGGTTGGTCGCGGTCAGGGTCGCGCCCGAATTGCCGTCGACGATGATCGAGGCGAAGGCCGGGCTGTAGCTGCCTTCGTCGGTATGGGGCGAGTGACGCGCGTGGTGGTGCCGATGACGCCGGCGCGCTTCTGCGCTGTCGACCGTGACCACTGCTGCCGTCGCGAGGGTGATCAGTCCGTAGACGCCAACTCGCAACAGGCGCGAGGAAGCCATTTTTTTGCGAAGCATGAAATCCCCGTCCAATTTCTGACGTGATCACCGGCTCGTAAGGCGAAATTGTGCCGAACGCCCCTTTGACCGTGCCTGTCGGACCTCCCGATCGTGCCGTGACGCTGCCTAGCATCGAAGGGCCCGAACTGAGGTTTTGTTAAGACGCTGTTTTAGAACAGCTTTACGGTTCGGCCGACGCTGGCCGGGACCACCGGAGAGGTTAGGACGGTCGAGTTGCCAAAGGATTAAAGAAACCTTGCGGCGATGGCCGGTATTTCTGCCGAACTGACCCGGGTTGGAGCGCCTGACGGTGGATCGGGGAGCAATGCCCGGGATGGTGCATTGCACAAGATTCTTGATTGATTTTGTGCGCTGCACTATATTGTGATCGCGTCAGGGAGCCGGGGCTTCCCTGAGGGCGCTCAAAGTCAGGGAAAGGAATGCCACATGTTTAAGGTTGAAGACTTTCAGAACTACGGCAAAGAGCAGTTCGAGACCGTCGTGAACTCCGCGACGACCGTGCAGAACGGCCTCCAAGCCATCGCAACCGCCTATGGCGACTACACCAAGAAGTCGTTCGAGGACACCAAGTCGTTCGTCGAGAAGCTCCAGGGCGTGAAGTCGCTCGACAAGGTGCTCGAGGTGCAGACCGAGTTCGCCAAGTCGGCCTACGAGACCTTCGTCGCCGATTCGCAGAAGATCGCCGGGCTGTATTCGGATCTCGCCAAGCAGGCGTTCAAGCCGCTGGAAGGCATCGCCGCCAAGTTCACCCCGCCGGCCGCGCACTGACCGTTCGCGCCCGCAGGGAGCACAAAGCCCGGCTTGCGCCGGGCTTTTTTGTTGGCTGAAGGCAGAGCGCTGTCGGGGGCCCGGCGCTTCTGCTATTTGGCGACCCGCAGCTTCGACAATGCGGTGCCGATCGAGTTGAACGTGGTCACGATCTGGCTCGAACTCGTCAGCATGTAGAATTTGTCGGGACTGCTGGCGCAGTTCTGCAGCACGGTCGAGGTCGGGTCGGCGGGCGAGCTCGTGTTCACCTGGATCGTGTAGATCGTGTACATCGCGTTGCCCTTCGAATCCTTGGTGTTCTTCAGGTTCGAGCAGAGCAGGGCCTGGCGCGCGTCGATCGGGTTGCCCGAGGCTTGCGACGAGCCGTTGCCGTATTCGGGCCAGCGGTCCTCGGTGTTCAGGCCGTCCGACAGCAGGATGATGACGCGATTATAGGTGGTGTTGACGTCCTCCGCCGGCGCGCCCAGCACGCCGTTCGGAATCAGCGACTGCACGGCCCAGGCAAGTCCGATCGCCTGGTTGGTGCCGCCGGTCGGCTGCATGGCGTTGACGGCGCTCTTCAGCGAGCTCCAGCTGTAGCTGAGCGGCACGATCTCCGCGAGTTTCGTCGAGGCCGTGCTGCTGCAGTACTGGATGTTGTTCTCCATGTGCTGGTTGGCCGGGAACAGCGTCGTCACGTCGGAGGTCGCCGGCGACACGGCATTCGCGTCGTTCGGCTGGGTGCGGTCGGCGACGCATCCGGTCCAGGTGCTCTTGGTGTTGGCGACCCAGGTGTGGGTGAAGGTGTTGACCTTGCACACCGTGCTGGATCCGCTTCCCGTGCAGCTGCACGTGTTGTTCGGAAGATTGCTGCCGCTGGTCGGGCAGCTGCAATAGCTGCCGGTGCACCAGTTCACCCGCGTGCTGGTCTGAACGCTGTTCCAGCAGCCATTGTAGTAGCTGTGCGAGGCTGAATCATAGCCCGGGCAGACGTAGCCGGTGTAGCTCCCGCTCGACGGAATCCTCGAGGCGCTCGAACTCCCGGTCGCCGGGTCGCTGGTGCAGGAGAAGTAGGGAAAGCCGTTGCCGGACTTGAACGGACAGGAGGATCCCGGTCCCACCATGTCCCATTGCGATTGCGTGTAGCTGCCGTTCGGGATTGCGGCCTGATAGGAACCATTGGCAGGCTGGATCGTGGGCGGATTCTGCCAGTCGGTCCAGTCGATCCAGTCCTTGGCGTAATTGCTGGCGCCGACGTTGACGACCTTGGCGAATGGAACGACCGAGATGTAGACGTCGCCCGGGGTCTTGGCCAGCGCGCTGAGCTGGTCGATCAGCCCGCCGCTGCCGGCCACGGCGTTCTGCAGCGCGGACATCTTGCCGCTGGACGCCATCGAGCCGGTATTGTCGAGCGCGAGCGCCACTCGCATCTTCACGTCGCCCCAGGTCGATGTCGTTTTGACGCCGAAGTCCATGGTCGGAAAGCCGGCAATCCTCATGAACTGGGTGACGATCTGGCCGGAGGCCGACAATTGGATGTTGGAGGCCGACGTTGTGGTCGAGGCGGTATAGCTGGCCGTCACGGTGACGTTCTGCGCGTCCGTGCTGGTGTAGAGCGCCTTGAAATAGGCGCTTGCCTTGGTTCCGATGTCGGTTGCGCTGATGGTGCCCTGCGCCAGGTCGCGCGACAGCATCAGCGAGGTGGCGTCGAGCGCAGCCTGCATCGACGACCGCGCGGCGTTCAGCCGGCTGTAGTCGACGCCTGCGCCGACGAAGGCCAGGATGGGGACGAGCGAGATGGCGAATAGCATGGAGATGTTGCCACCGCGGTCGCAGGCGAACCGTCGGACGGCGCGGCGGCAGAAACGAATGAAGGAGACATCGGTCATGTCGCTCACCAATTATGGTTTTCTGCAGGTGTTTTCGGTTCAGCTTCGTCAAGGCCGGGTAAATCGAAACCGCGAAACACCGGGCCAATGCCCGCAGCCTGGCGCCGCGCCCGCAACCGAGCTGGTTCCCTGTCAATGCCCGCTGAATGGGCTTTGTAAAATGCGACCGGTTTGATTAACCTTGCGCCTCATCGCCGGGGCAGGGAATCGGTCCTGCCGGAGCGTCGGTCCGTCCTGGGCCTGCGCTTGCGGCAAACCGGTCGCTGACCCATATTCCTGGTGTCGGTCCGACCGGACCGGTCGGCTGGGACAGGCGATCTGGAAAGCAGGACCGGGTGGCGGAAAGCGGCCCGGCAGGGGACAGGTCGGGGCGCCCCTTATGAGAGCAACCCTCCGAGGGAAACTCTTTATTGGGAGCCTCGCAGCCATATCTAACGCGTGCAAGATGTCGCAGCCAACTTCCAGATTGAACCGATCCGCGCCCAGGATGAGCAATAACGACAACAAGTCCGGTGGCACCGGTGGCCCGGTCACGTCCGTGATCACCAAGGTCAAGCCGAAGACCAAGCGCCCCAACCTCTACCGCGTCCTGATCCTGAACGACGATTACACGCCGATGGAATTCGTCGTTCACGTCCTGGAGAAGTTCTTCAACAAGGACGTCGAGGCCGCGACCAAGATCATGCTCCACGTGCACCATCACGGCATCGGGGAGTGCGGCGTCTTCACCTACGAGATCGCCGAGACCAAGGTGACGCAGGTGATGGACTTCGCCCGCAAGCACCAGCATCCGTTGCAGTGTGTGATGGAGAAGAAATAGCCGGCTCCCTCCGCGAAGAGAGCCGCCGACGCGCGCGTCTGCGAGCCAGGGGGGCGGGGGCTCCGGCTGCTCGGGGGGCTGCCCGACTGATCGCCGCGAATCGGCGTCGGACGAAGGATCCTCGAAGGCCGCAGATTGCTGCAGACGAGGTCAGCGCGATCCGGCAGGTTTCACGTTTCGCCCGAAGAATTACGGCCGCTCCGGTCCTTATCTCTTCCCGCTCGGCGGCCTGCGACGTTCGGTTGGCGCAAGCCCGATTTGCCGCAATGGGAACGGGTTTTGCATTGACGATCCGGTGAACCCGTAATCGAGCGGCTCGGCCGGTCTTTTGTCGCACTCGGTTATAACTATATTTGACGAAGGTTGTTGTTGCCTGACCGGGCGGCGGCGATCATGATGGCAAGGGGCCACAGAGGACGCGCATGCCGACTTTTTCTCAAAGCCTTGAACAATCCCTGCATCGTGCGCTGGCGATCGCCAACGAGCGTCATCATCAATACGCGACACTGGAACATCTCCTTCTGTCCTTGATCGATGACAGCGATGCCGCGGCCGTGATGCGCGCATGCAGCGTCGACCTCGACAAGCTGCGCGGCAGTCTCGTGAACTACCTCGAAACCGAGTTCGAAAATCTGGTCACCGACGGCAGCGACGACGCCAAGCCGACCGCAGGTTTCCAGCGTGTGATCCAGCGCGCCGTGATTCACGTTCAGTCGTCGGGCCGCGAAGAGGTCACCGGCGCCAACGTGCTGATCGCGATCTTCGCCGAGCGTGAGAGCCACGCCGCGTACTTCCTGCAGGAGCAGGACATGACGCGCTACGATGCCGTGAACTACATCAGCCACGGCATCGCCAAGCGTCCTGGTGTCTCCGAAGCGCGCCCGGTTCGTGGCGTCGACGAGGAGACCGAAGCCAAGGGCAACGAGGACTCCAAGAAAAAGGGCGAGGCGCTGGAAACCTATTGCGTCAATCTCAACAAGAAGGCGCGTGACGGCAAGATCGATCCGGTGATCGGCCGCAACTCCGAGATCAACCGCGCCATCCAGGTGCTGTGCCGGCGCCAGAAGAACAACCCGCTGTTCGTCGGCGAAGCCGGCGTCGGCAAGACGGCGATCGCCGAGGGCCTCGCCAAGCGCATCGTCGACAGCGAAGTTCCCGAGGTGCTGTCGGCCGCGACCGTGTTCTCGCTCGACATGGGCACCTTGCTCGCGGGCACGCGCTATCGCGGCGACTTCGAGGAGCGCCTGAAGCAGGTGCTGAAGGAGCTCGAGGCGCATCCGAACGCGATCCTGTTCATCGACGAGATCCACACCGTGATCGGTGCCGGTGCGACGTCGGGCGGCGCGATGGATGCGTCCAACCTGCTCAAGCCGGCGCTGGCCTCGGGCTCGATCCGCTGCATGGGCTCGACGACCTACAAGGAGTATCGCCAGCATTTCGAGAAGGACCGTGCGCTGGTGCGCCGGTTCCAGAAGATCGACGTCAACGAGCCGTCGGTCGAGGATGCGATCGCGATCCTGAAGGGGCTGAAGCCGTACTTCGAGGACTATCACCGGCTGAAATACACCAACGAGGCCATCGAGGCCGCGGTGCAGCTGTCGTCGCGCTACATCCATGACCGCAAGCTGCCGGACAAGGCGATCGACGTGATCGACGAATCCGGTGCGGCGCAGATGCTGCTGGCCGAGAACAAGCGCAAGAAGACGATCGGCATCAAGGAGATCGAGACCACGATCGCCACGATGGCGCGGATCCCGCCGAAGAGCGTGTCGAAGGACGATGCCGAGGTGCTCAAGCATCTCGAGCAGACCCTCAAGCGCGTGGTGTTCGGCCAGGACAAGGCGATCGACTCGCTGTCGGCCTCGATCAAGCTGGCGCGGGCCGGCCTGCGCGAGCCGGAGAAGCCGATCGGCTGCTACCTGTTCTCGGGTCCGACCGGCGTCGGCAAGACCGAGGTCGCCAAGCAGCTCGCGTCGACCCTCGGCGTCGAGCTGCTGCGCTTCGACATGTCGGAGTACATGGAGCGGCACACGGTGTCGCGCCTGATCGGCGCGCCTCCCGGCTATGTCGGCTTCGACCAGGGCGGCCTCCTGACCGATGGCGTCGACCAGCATCCGCATTGCGTGGTGCTGCTGGACGAGATCGAGAAGGCGCATCCGGATCTCTACAATGTGCTGCTGCAGATCATGGATCACGGCCGGCTCACCGACCACAACGGCAAGCAGGTCAACTTCCGCAACGTGATCCTGATCATGACCACGAATGCAGGCGCGGCCGACATGGCCAAGCAGGCGTTCGGCTTCCATCGCTCGAAGCGGGAAGGTGACGATCACGAGGCGATCAACCGGCAGTTCGCGCCGGAATTCCGCAACCGGCTCGACTCCATCGTCTCGTTCGCGCACCTCAACGTCGAGGTGATCGGAATGGTCGTCGAGAAGTTCGTGCTGCAGCTCGAGGCCCAGCTCGCCGATCGCGACGTCACGATCGAGCTGTCGGAGCCGGCGAAGAGCTGGCTGATCCAGCACGGCTATGACGAGCAGATGGGCGCGCGGCCGATGGGCCGCGTGATCCAGGAGCACATCAAGAAGCCGCTTGCTGATGAGGTGCTGTTCGGCAAGCTGAAGGGCGGCGGCCACGTCCGCGTCGTGCTCGTCAAGGACGAGTCCGGCGTCGAGGAGAAGATCGGCTTCGAGTTCGTCGAGGGCCCGGTCACGCCGAAGTCCGAAGTTCCGGCGGCGCGCAAGCGCAAGCCGAAATCCGGCGGCGGCTCGAAGGGGCCGGCGCCGAAGGGACCGCTGGTCAAGGCGTAAGCCTGACGCGACGAGATGAGTACGAAAGGCCGGCCGTCGCGCCGGCCTTTTTCGTTGACGGGAGGTGCTTTGATGCGACGTCCGGCTCAGGCCGGCTTGACGAAGAAATACACCGTCAGGCCGCAGCCGACGGCGATGATGAAGCGGCGCACATGGGCCGGCGGGATGATCTGGCTGAGCCGCGCGCCGACGAAGCCGCCGACCATGGCAGCGCCCATCATCGTCAGCGTCTCCAGCCAATGCACGCGGCCCGAGAACGCAAAGATGGCGGAGGCCGTCATATTCATGAGCGCGGCGAGCAGCACCTTCATGCCGTTCATGGCGCGGATGTCGCGCAGGCCATAGAACACCAGCGCGGCCAGCATCAGGATGCCGATGCCGCCGCCGAAATAGCCGCCATAGATCGCGATCACGAACTGCACCGCCTGGATGGTCCGCGGCCCGAACCAGCGCGCGCCATCCTTCGGCGTAAAGCGCATGCCGAATGCGAACACCATCGTGGCGAACAGCAACAGCCAGGGCACCAGCCGGCTGAAGGCGGCCGACGGTGTGACCAGGAGCAGCACGGCGCCGAGCGTGCCGCCGAGCAGGCTGATGATCGACAGCCGCACGAGGTCGTGACGCCACGGCGCCTTTGCGTCGTTCAAGATCTCACGGGAGGCCCAGGCGCTGACGAACTGGCCGGGGCACAGCGCGACGGTGCTGGAGGCGTTGGCGTCGATGGCCGGGATGCCGGCCGCAAGCAGCGTCGGGAAGGTCAGGAACGCGCCGCCGCCGGCCAGCGCATTGACGATACCCGAGCCGAAGGCGGCGAGGGCGAGCAGGGCCAGCATCGTCCAGTCCGTCATCGCTGTCGCTACTCGCCCTTCAGCCGCTGGCCGTCCTGGACGCGGACGCGCTCGGCGCCGCGGGCGCCGGCCGGCGACAGCCTGAGCATGCTCAGGAATGCGCCGACCAGCGCGAAACCGACGCCGGTCAAGAGTGACAGCCGCGTGCCGTCGGTCGTGTCGATCGCCAGGAACATCGCGACCAGGGCTGCGCCCGTGGTCTGGCCGAGCAGCCGCGCCGTCCCGAGCATGCCGCTGGCGCCGCCCGCGCGCTCGCGCGGGGCGGCCGCGATCATCGTGCGGTTGTTGGGCGTCTGAAACAGCCCGAAGCCGCAGCCCGCCAGCGCCATGCGCCAGACGACGTCCCATGCCGACGGCTCGCGCGGCAGCAGGCCGAGCGCACCGAGCCCGCAGGCGAAGATCACCAATCCGATCCCACCAAGCAGGCCGGCCGGCACGCGCTCGACCAGCCGGCCCGCCAGTGGCGCGGTCAGGCCGACCGCGATCGGCCACGGCGTGATCAGGAGACCCATCTGCACCGGCGAATAGCCGAAATGGCTTTCGAGATAGAAGGGGATGGCGACGAAGGCGAGCATCTGGCCGCAGAACGACGAGATCGAGGTCGCAATCGACAGCGCGAACACCGGGATGCGCAAGAGGTCGAGCGGCAGCAGCGGCGAGGCCATGTGGGTCTGGCGCCAGACCAGCCACACGCCGGCCGTGATGGCGACGACGAACTCGATCGCGCAGGTCACCAGCGCCTCGCCATGGCCGAGGCTGTCCACGGCGGCGATCAGGAAGCCGAAGGCGACCGCGCTCAGCGCCGCGCTCTGCCAGTCGAACATGTGCGGGGCGCGCGGCGTATGCGGCAGGAAGCGGAAGCCGAAGACGAAGGTGACGATGCCGAGCGGCACGTTGATCGCGAACAGCCACGGCCAGCTGCCGACGGCGAGAATGCCGGCGGCGATGGTCGGACCGACCGCGGCGGACACTGCGACCACCATCGCATTGATGCCGATGCCGCGGCCGAGCAGAGCGTGCGGGTAGGTGAAACGTACCAGCGCCGAGTTGACGCTGAGGATGCCGGCGGCGCCAAAGCCCTGCAGGATGCGCGCGAGCGTCAGCAGCAGCAGGCTGTCGGCGAGCGCGCAGAACGCGGAGGCCGCCGTGAACAGCACGAGGCCGGTGAGATAGACCCGCCGATAGCCGATGATCTCGCCAAGCGAGG
Source organism: Bradyrhizobium sp. SZCCHNRI1009 (assembly GCF_032487575.1). Lineage (NCBI taxonomy): Bacteria > Pseudomonadati > Pseudomonadota > Alphaproteobacteria > Hyphomicrobiales > Nitrobacteraceae > Bradyrhizobium > Bradyrhizobium sp. SZCCHNRI1009. Next base: position 55,546 of record NZ_JAUEUL010000013.1, read on the forward strand.
CCAGCGGCAGCAGCGAGATCGTGACCGCGAGCTGGTAGCCGTTGACGATCCAGATGGAGAACGCCGGGCTGGCGTTCAGGTCGCGGGCGATCGTCGGCAGCGCCACATTGGCGATGGCGCCGTCGACCACGGCCAGCACGATGCCGAGCGCGATCGTCACGATCGCCCAGGTGCGCTGCGGCAGCGGCAGTCCGTCGGCGTGCAGACCTGGGGTCGTCGGCGTCATCATGCGGGCTCCGGCCGCTGCCGCGCCGCGGACAATGGACGGGAACGGGCAACACGGCGGTACATATCCCGTTCCACGCCGGCGGAGCGCGCCGACGCGTCACCGCCGTTTGGGGCGGACCTGAATCGCCTTGAGATAGTTGGCCGCGGCTTCCGCCTCGGGCCGGTCGAACTGGAAGCTCGGCATGTCCTTGTGAATGGTCGACAGGCCGGCCTGCAGCCGCTGGGCGAAATCCTCGTCGTAGAGCTTGCTGTCACCGAAGGTCCTGAACGGGGGCGCGTCGGGGTGCGGGCTGGCGCCCGTGAGACCTACGGCATGGCATCGGCTGCAAAGGCTTTGCAAGAGCGCTTTTCCACGCTTCTGCTCGCTGTCCAGCGCATGGCTTGGGCCTGTGAGCAGGCACGTCAAAGCCAACCCAAGCCCTGCTCGCATGATCATGTCACGTTCACCCGACTTATCCGGCCTACCAGCGGCCGGTGGCCTTTCCATAGGCGTAAAGCCCGATCAGGCCAATGCTCACGATCGTCGAGCCGATCAGGATGATCAGATCCCAACGGGGAGGATCGTCATCATCCCGGTTCAACGTCAGCAGGGTAAACAGAGCCTTCAAGGCAAAACGGCGCATCGCAGATCCAGCCCGGCCGACCAGCGTATGCGACCGGCGCGTTGCAAGGGAGTTTCAAGGCAGTTTAGCGCTTCGAGGTGCTGCGCCGCCACTCGCGCGGCGACAGGCCGAACTGCTCGCGGAACACGCGGCCGAAATGCGAAAGGTCATTGAAGCCCCAGGAAAAGGCGATCTCGCTGATCTGACGATGCGCCAGCATCGGCGAGCCGAGATCGCGCCGGCACTGCTTGAGGCGCTCAGCCAGAACGAAACGCTGGAACGACGTCTCCTCGTCCGAGAACAGATCGTTGACGTAGCGCGTCGATAGCCCGAGCTCGCGTGCGATCTCCGGCAGCGAGAGGCCGGTGTCGGATAGCCGGCTCCGGATGTGCGCCTTGATCCGATAGAGCAGCGTCGCGCGATGGCTCGAGGCGGGCAGGGGCTGTGTGCGCAGCCGCTCGGCCAGGGTCATGGCGAGCAGGTCGGCGGCCTGGTTGGCGAGAGGTTCGGCATGCTCGGGGCCGATGTGCTCGGCGCGCTCGCAGAGCCTGACGATGAACTCATGGGTGAGGGGCTGGAGCGGGCTATCGGGGCCGAAGCTGATCGCCGTCACGGTCTCCGTCGGGCCGATCCGGCGCTGCAGCATCTCGCGCGGGAGCTTGAACACGATCTGCTTGAACGCGGCGTCGAACTGCAGCTCGTACGGGCGGGTCGTGTCGTAGATCGCGAACTCCCCGGGCCGGATCACGGTGTCGCGGCCATCCTGGACGACGCCGCCAACTCCCTCGCGCCCGAGCGCGACGAGGATGAAATCGGCATCCGCCCGGGAGATCCGCTGCGAGGTCCGGTGCACGCGCTGGCGGTCCGAGGCAACCTCGGAGCAGACGGCCCGTCCCAACGCGGTGTGGGTCACCGAGCCGCGAAACGCGCTGCCGAGATCGGACGTGCAATCGAGCCCGACATAGACGTCGCAGACGATGTCCTGCCACCGCGCCAGCCGGCGGTGGCCCGGGCTTTCGTCGGTGGTGAACAGGATCGGCATCGCTCCGTCTCCCCCTGCACCTGTGTCGGCTTGATCTGTGGCAGTGCAACAAATTCCGGGCCGGCGGGGCCCTTCGTCGCGGCCGCAGTCGAATGTTCGTTCCCTGGGAGACGAGCGCGAAAGCCGGCTGGCGTCAATAGTTGGCCCGGTCGCGGCGCCACCCCGCCGCGCGCAGGCATCAGGGAGCAGCAGCGATGGGACTGGCACATCCGAAATACAAGGTGGCGGTGGTGCAGGCGGCGCCGGCCTGGCTCGACCTGGACGGCTCGATCAAGAAGACCATCGCCCTGATCGAGGAGGCGGCCGACAAGGGCGCCAAGCTGATCGCGTTTCCGGAGGTCTTCATCCCCGGCTATCCCTGGCACATCTGGATGGACTCGCCGGCCTGGTGCATCGGGCGCGGCTTCGTGCAGCGCTATTTCGACAATTCGCTGGCCTATGACAGCCCGCAGGCCGAGTCGCTGCGCGCCGCGGTGCGCAAGGCCAGGCTGACGGCCGTGCTCGGCCTCTCCGAACGCGACGGCGGCAGCCTCTACATCGCGCAATGGCTGATCGGCCCGGATGGCGAGACCATCGCCAGGCGCCGCAAGCTGCGGCCGACCCATGCCGAGCGCACCGTCTACGGTGAGGGCGACGGCAGTGACCTTGCGGTGCATGATCGTCCCGACATCGGCCGGATCGGTGCGCTGTGCTGCTGGGAGCATCTGCAGCCGCTGTCGAAATACGCGATGTACGCGCAGAACGAGCAGGTGCATGTCGCGGCCTGGCCGAGCTTCTCGCTGTACGATCCGTTCGCGCCGGCGCTCGGCGCCGAGGTCAACAACGCCGCCTCGCGCGTCTATGCGGTCGAGGGCTCGTGCTTCGTGCTGGCGCCGTGCGCCACCGTCTCGCAGGCGATGATCGACGAACTGTGTGACCGGCCCGACAAGCACGCGCTGCTGCATGTCGGCGGTGGCCACGCCGCGATCTTTGGTCCGGATGGCTCTTCGCTCGCCGAGAAGCTGCCGCCGGAGCAGGAAGGCCTGCTGATCGCCGAGATCGATTTGGGCATGATCGGCATCGCCAAGAATGCCGCCGATCCGGCGGGGCACTATTCGCGCCCCGATGTGACCCGGCTGCTGCTCAACAAGAAGCCGCTCAACCGGGTCGAGCAGTTCGCGCTGCCGGTCGATGCGGTCGCTCCTGGCGAAGCGCAATCGGCGGCTGGCTGACAGGCCTGGCGAGCGGGCTAGGTCCCGGCCTCCGGTTGGGCCGGCGGCGGGGCCGACCGCCGCGGCGGCCGTTGCGCACGGCCTGCCGGTGCCGCCATGCGTGGCTGCAAGGTGACGATCACCGGGTTCGGCTTGTGGTCGGTCGCCGCGCCAGTCGCCGCGTCCACACCCATGCCGATCAGGCCGCCCGCCAGGATGTTGCCGGCGAAGCCGGCCGCGCCGGTCGCCGGGATGTCCTTGGTCAACGGGATGATCTGGGTCTCGTAGCCAGGCTTTTCGATGGTGACGGAGATGTCGGCATTGCGCTTGGCGACGAACGAGCAGGGAGTCGTGCAGGTCATCGGCGCTTCGAGACCGGCGACCGTGGCCTCGGCGCCGGACGGCGTCGACGCGACGCTGATCGTCTCGGTTGTACCCCGCGTCACGGACGCGCAACCTCCCAGCGCGGCGCACAGCGCCACCAACGCTACAACTCTCATTTGGTACTGCCCCCTTGAAACCCGGGGGAACTCAAGCGCAACTGGAGCGGGACGGCAAGCGCAATCAGCATTATCCGAAGAAATTCCCGGGCGAGTTTCGCCCGAGTGTGGCTTTCACACCTGCTTTCCACGAACCTGCCGCGCGATCGCCTTCTGCGCATCGAACTCGGCGCGCCGCCGCGCCAGCTCCTGCGGCGCGAGCATGGCGGGATTGCTGTAGTCGCGCTTCCAGCCGTGATCCTCGCTCCACTGCAAAGGCGATTGCACGGTCGTGCGTGCGGCTGGTGAACTCTCGAGGACACGTAAAGCCAAATCGAGCGTGAAGGCCTGCGAGGCCGCGTCGTGCGGCTTGCCGGCGGAATTGCCGAGCGGAAAATCCGAGAACAGGAAGCGCGGCGCGGCGGCGTGCTCGACGATGTCCTTGGCGCAGCCCATGACGACGGTCGCGACGCCGTTCGCTTCGAGATGCCGTGCCACCAGGCTCACCGTCTGGTGGCACACCGGACAGTTCGGCACCAGCACGACGGCGTCGATCGCGTCGGCGCGGCAGCGCGCGAGAATCTCCGGCGCATCGGTCTCGATCGTCACGCGGTGGCTGCGATTGGTCGGCGCGCCGAAGAAACGCGGTCCGACCGTGCCGATGCGGCCTTCACCTGCCAGCCTTAGGAGCTGTGGTAGCGGAAACCAGGTGCCGGCATCCTCGGCCGAGGTGTGCACGCGATCATAGGCGATGTGGGAAATGCGCAGGTCGTGCTGCGCCGACGTGTCGCCGTCATAGACGGAGTAGAACTTGGCGCCGCCATTGTAGGGCGCGCCGGGACCTTGATCGCCTTTGGCGGGATCGAAAGGCGCGGCCGTGGTGACGATGGTGACGCGCGACTGCGCGAGCGGCTTGCGCAGCGGCTGAAACGGCGCCGACGTGTAGTGGGCCCAGCGATAGGGCGTGTCATAGCCGATCGCCAGATAGTAGTCGCGCGTGCGCGCCATATAGGACAATGGCGCATCGCTGTCGGGCGCGAAGCCGAGTCTGTCGTCGGTCGGTGCGGTCATCCGTCGCGCTCCCTGCAGGACTTGGGGATTGCTAGCCGGCTCGTTCGCTGTGTCAAGGCGCCGCGCGGTGGAACCCCGCATGGTCTTCGGCTTTGTCTGTCGGCAGAATTCCAACCATTGCACCGCGCCCACGATGCTTTCCATGGTTTCCGTTGCTCGCATTGCCTGTCTCGGCCTTGCCTTGATGCTGACCATGCCCTTGTCCGGCGTGGCGGCGGAGCAGGCCTCCGACCGCGACGTTGCCGTGCCGGCTGATCCGAAGGATGGCGCGCGGCAGGATTCGCCGCAGGAGGCTGCGAAGCCGGCAGACGCTGCAGCAGAGGGCCCGGAGAACAAGACCGATGAGTCCAAGGAGAGCGGCACGCGCGAGGCGATCTGCCTGATGATCGAATCCGCAGCCAAGGCGAATGATCTGCCGCTCGAATTCTTCGCCCGCGTGATCTGGCAGGAGAGCCGCTTTCAGAGCGATGCAGTCGGGCCGGTCACGCGCAACGGCCAGCGCGCGCAGGGAATCGCCCAGTTCATGCCGGGCACGGCGAACGAGCGCCAATTGCTCGATCCGTTCGATCCGGTTCAGGCGCTGCCGAAGTCGGCGCAGTTCCTGGCCGAGCTGCGCGATCAGTTCGGCAATCTCGGGCTCGCGGCGGCGGCCTACAATGCGGGGCCGCGCCGGGTGCAGGACTGGCTCGGCGGAAAGGGGCAGATGCCGTGGGAAACCCGCAACTACGTCTCGGCCATCACCGGCGCGTCGATCGACGATTGGGCCGCGGCGGGGAAGGGCGGCAAGATGCCGCCGAGCCCGCCACCGACGTCCTGTCATCAGTTGATGGCGCTGCTGAAGCGTGCGCCGAACCCGTTCGTCCGCGAGCTCGAGCAGCATGTGGCGCTGGCGGCTGCGAAACCGTGGGGCGTGCAGCTGGCGGCGGGCTTCGACCGCAACCGTGCCCTGTCGATGTATGCCCGCGCCATCAAGGGACTTGGCGCCATCATTGGTGACCGCGACCCCAGCCTGCTGTCGTCGGTGATGCGCTCGCGCGGCAACCGGGCGTTCTACCAGGTGCGGATCGGTGCCGAGACACGGGCCGAGGCCGACGCGCTCTGCAGTCGGATCCGCGGAGCCGGTGGTGCCTGCTTCGTGCTGCGCAATCGCTCCGGATAGAGCTGCCGCAGCATGGCGTGCGGGGGGAATGGCTGCGCCGGACGCAGACCCGCGCGCGCCTGATGGCGGTTGACGCGAGCGGCTTTCGAAAGCCTTATCTTGGTTCGTTCCGCTGGGCCGCCCGTGACACTTCCTCCGCTCGATTCGCCGCAATGGCATGGTTCACTGCGCGCCTTCGGCTGGGGGCTGCGCGCGACGTCGGCGACCATCCTGTCGCTGGTGCTGTTCGTCACCTTCATCGGCATCGGCGCGCTCGCGCACGACACCCATTTCAGCATGCTCTGGGCGATCCTCTCTACCGCGCTGGTATGGGCCGGTCCGGCGCAGATCATCCTGGTCTCCACGCTCGGCTCCGGCCAGACCATTCTGCAATCGGCGATCGCGGTGACGATGAGCGCGATCCGGCTGTTTCCGATGGTGGTGGCGGTGCTGCCGCTGATCCGCTCGCCCCAGACCAAGCGGCGGCACCTGGTGCTGATCGCGCATTTCACTGCCGTGACGCTGTGGGTCGAATGCTATCGCTTCCTGCCGCATGTGCCGCGCGAGCGCCGCATCGCCTTCGTGCATGGGCTCGGCACCGGCCTGATGGGGATTGCGCTGATCGCGACGATCATCGGCTATCTTCTCGCCGCCAATCTGTCGCAGACCTTCGGCGCCGCGGTGCTCTTGCTGACGCCGCTGGCCTTCCTGTTCTCGACCCTGCGCAACGCCAGGGAGCTTGCCGACGTGCTCGCGCTCGGTCTTGGCCTCGTGCTGTATCCGCTGGCCGCCCAGCTCAACAGCGGCGTCGACATCCTGGTCAGCGGCGTCGTCGCCGGAACGCTTGCGTTCGGCGCGCACAAATGGCGCGAGCGGCGGGGGCTGGCATGAGCGACTTCATCGGCGATTGGCATGCGCTCGTGGTGCTGCTGGTGGCAGGCGTGATCCCCAACCAGATCTGGCGCCTGCTCGGACTTTGGTTCGGCAGCGGGCTCGACGAGGGCTCGGACCTGCTGATGTGGGTCAAGGCGGTCGCGACCGCGATCCTGGCGGGGGTCATCGCCCAGATCCTGGTGCAGCCGCCGGGCGCGCTCGCCAGCGTGCCGTGGGGCCTGCGCTACGGTGCCGTCGTTGCCGGCCTTGCGGCCTTCATGGCGACCCGTCGCTCGATCTTCGCCGGTGTCGTCTGCGGCGAGGCCGCGATGCTGGTCGGCAAATGGTGGCTCGGATGAGTTGCGCGATCTTGCGCGGCCGCAATTGCGGTGAGCCGAGGTTCGGATAGATTGCCGGGAAGACCTGAGGACTCCGCAATGACCGCTGATACCGATCTCCGCCCGGGCGAAGTCGCCATCGACGCGCCACAGCCGCGCGACGCCACGCTGTATTTCATCGGCCGTATCCGCACGCCCTGGACCTCGCGTCTGGAGACGCCGCGGCAGGGCAGCTTCGAGGGGCCGGTGTGCCGGCTCGAGATCTTCGAGCCCTGGGTGCCGGCGCTAGAGGGCATCGACAGTTTCAGCCATCTCCAGGTGCTGTACTGGCTCAACCGGGCGCGCCGTGATCTCGTAAAGCAGAGCCCGCGCCATCATGATGGCGAGACCCGGGGCACCTTCGCGCTGCGCTCGCCGGTGCGTCCCAATCCGATCGGCGTGTCGACGGTCCGCTTCGTCGCGCTGGAGGGCAGCACCGTTCTGGTGCGCGGTCTCGACTGCCTCGACGAGACGCCGCTGATCGATCTGAAACCGGATCACTGCGTGTTCACGCCGGCGGCGGCTGGCAAGGATGACAAATAGGACCGACAGATCCGGATGTCGAAGGTGAACAAGCGGCCGCAGAAGACGGTGACGGCTCTGGATGCGATCACGGCGGACCTCGTCGCCGTGCTGGTGGCGGTGACCGACGGGCAGCCCAGGATCATGACGATCGAGCACGCTGCGGCGCTGCCGAGCGGACCGTTTCAGTTCGGGCACCGCTCGCTGCAGACCGGCCTGCGCGCCTGGGTCGAGGCCCAGACCGGCCATCCCCTGGGCTATGTCGAGCAGCTCTACACCTTCGCCGACCGTGGCCGTACCGGCGATCCCGACGCGCCGCACCGGATCTCCATCAGCTATCTCGGCCTGACCCGTGAGGAGGAGGGGCGCGAGGGCGCGGATGCGCAATGGTCATCCTGGTACGACTACTTCCCGTGGGAGGATCATCGCGACGGGCCGCCGGCGATCCTGGCCAAGATCATCGCGCCGAAGCTGAAAGCCTGGGCCCGATCCGCCGACGAGCCGACGCTGCAGAAGACCAGGTGGCGGCGCGCCGCCATCACCTTCGGCCTCGATGGCCGCGAGTGGAACGAGGAGCTGACGCTGCAGCGCTACGAGCTGCTGTATGAGGCGGGGCTGATCCCCGAGAGCGTGCGCGAAAAGGGAGGCGATCCGATCGTGCCGGGCCGCGCCATGACGGGTGATCACCGCCGCATTCTCGCCACCGGCATCGCGCGGCTGCGCGCCAAGATCAAATACCGGCCGGTCGTGTTCGAGTTGATGCCGGAAGAATTTACACTCCTGCAACTGCAACGCAGCGTCGAGGCCTTGGCAGGCCGGCTCGTCCACAAGCAGAACTTCCGCCGCCTCATCGAGCAGCAGGAACTCGTTGAAGAGACAGGCGCAATCGCTGCCGACACGATCGGTCGGCCGGCCAAGCTGTTTCGCTTCCGGCAGGGCGTTCTGGCCGAGCGGGCGGTGGTAGGAACCAAGCTGCCGCTCTCGCGGTCTTGATCGCCCGCTCTTGACAAGGCTTATGCTCAGGATAAGTATAAGGCATCTTATGCTCATGGAGAGTATAAATGGCCGATCTTGTCCTGCCCGCCGTCGCGCCGAATGCATCGCTTGCTGAGCGTCTGAGGCGGGTGATCCCGCCGCCGGAATGGGCTGTCTTCGAGGACGATGTCGAAGCCATCCTGGCGCTGAAGCGCCGGCGCAATGCCGTGGTGCTGGCGCACAACTATCAGACGCCCGAGATCTATCACGGCGTCGCCGACATCGTCGGCGACAGCCTGCTGCTGGCGCGCGAAGCGACCAAGGTCGATGCCGAGGTGATCGTGCTCGCCGGCGTCCACTTCATGGCGGAGACCGCCAAGCTGCTCAATCCCGACAAGACGGTGCTGATCCCCGACGTGGAGGCGGGCTGCTCATTGGCGGAGTCGATCACCGCCGCCGACGTCCGGCTGATGCGCGCGCGCCACCCGGGCGTGCCCGTGGTCGCCTATGTCAACACGTCGGTGGCCGTGAAGGCCGAGTCCGACGTCTGCTGCACGTCCGGCAACGCGCGCGCGGTCGTCGAGTCGCTCGGTGTCGATCACGTCATCATGCTGCCGGATGAATATCTCGCGCGCAACGTCGCCGCACAGACCAAGGTCAGGATCACGGCCTGGAAAGGGCATTGCGAGGTCCATGAGCGCTTCAGCGCCGATGACGTCCGCACGCTGCGCGACAACCATCCCGGGGTCACCGTGCTCGCGCATCCGGAGTGTCCGCCGGAGGTGGTGGCGGAGGCCGATTTCGCCGGCTCCACCGCGGCGATGTCGGACTTCGTCGGAGCAAGACGGCCGGTCCGGGTGGTGCTGCTCACGGAATGCTCGATGAGCGACAATGTCGCCGTGCTCCATCCCGACATCGAGTTCATCCGCCCCTGCAATCTGTGCCCGCACATGAAGCGGATCACGTTGAAGAACATCCGCCATGCGCTCGAGACCAACACGCACGAGGTCACGATCGATCCCGCGATGGCCGAGCGCGCGCGGCGCGCCGTGGAAAGGATGCTGGCATCATGAGCATCGATGTTTCGAAGTTGGCTGGCCGTCCCGTGATCATCGGCGGCGGAGCCGCAGGTCTGATGACGGCGCTTCAGCTCGCGCCCGAGCCCGTCGTGCTGCTGTCGAAGTCGCCGCTCGGCGCGGAGGCATCGAGCATGTGGGCGCAAGGCGGACTGGCCGCGGCGGTTGGCGATGACGATGATCCGTCGCTGCATCTGAAGGACACGCTCGCTGCCGGAGCGGGATTGTGCGACGAGTCCGCCGCGCGCCGTATCATCGATGCTGCGCCGGCCGCGGTCGAGCGCCTCGCCCAGCTCGGCGTCGCGTTCGACCGGCATGCGGACGGACGCTGGCGTCTGGGCCTGGAGGCCGCGCACAGCCGCAAGCGGATCGTGCATGCGACCGGCGACGGCACGGGACGCGAGATCATGCGCGCACTGATCGCGGCTGTGCGGCGTTGTGCTTCGGTGACCTTGCTCGAGGGCGTCGAGGCGCGCCGGCTGATTGTCGACGACAACGCGATCCAGGGCGTGGTTGCGGTGCGCGGCGATGCGGCTCTGATCCTCGCCACGACACGCGTCGTGATCGCAACCGGCGGCATCGGCGGGCTGTTCCTCGACAGCACCAATCCCACCGGCTGCTTCGGCCAGGGGCTCGCGCTGGCGGCGCGGGCCGGGTCCGTGCTGTCCGATCTCGAATTCGTGCAGTTTCACCCCACCGCGTTTGACGGGCCCTCGCGGCCGCTGCCGCTTCTCACCGAGGCGATCCGCGGCGACGGTGCGGTGCTGATCGACGAGACCGGCACGCGCTTCATGGCCGACGAGCCGGGGGCCGAGCTGGCGCCCCGCGACGTGGTGGCGCGCGCGGTGTGGCGGCGCCGCGCGCAGGGACACCGTGTGTTGCTCGATGCGCGCGACAAGCCGGGCAAGGATTTCGCCGCGCGCTATCCCGTGATCAGCGCCTTCTGCCGCATGGCGGGCATCGATCCCGCGCGCGATCCGATCCCCGTGCGGCCGGCCGTGCACTATCATATGGGCGGCGTCGCTGTTGACGCGATGGGACGCAGCACGGTCGAGGGCTTGTGGGCCTGTGGCGAGGCCAGCCGCACCGGCCTGCACGGCGCCAACCGGCTCGCCAGCAACTCGCTGATGGAAGCGATCGTCTGCGCGCAATGGGTGGCAGAAAGCGTGGCCGGCGCGCCGCAGCGTGCGGGCAAGCCGTGCGCGGTGGCGGTCATTCCGCCGGCGTCCGATCCGTCGGCCGTACGGCCGCTGCTGTCGGATGCGCTCGGCGTGATGCGCGAGCGCCGCACGATCGCGGCGGCCGTCAGCAGCCTGCTTCCGCTGGCGGAGCAGGCAGGGCCCGCGGCTGATCCTGCGCTGGTCGGCCTGATGCTCGCGGTCGCGGCGCATGCCCGTGAGGAGAGCCGCGGCGCGCATTTCCGCAGCGATCGTCCGGACACGCGGACCGTCGCGCAGCCGTCCAGCTTCACTCTGCCCGAGGCGATTGCGGTTGCGCGCGACATCGTCGAGGCCGAGCAGACGCCGTTGAGGAGTGCAGTGCCATGAGTCTCAATCCTCTCTCGCCCTTGCTCTACGAGCCGCTGGTGCGCATGGCGCTGCTTGAGGATCTCGGCCGGGCCGGCGACATCACCACCGATGCCATCGTGCCGGCCGAGCAGCGCGCATCGCTGAAGCTGCGGGCGCGCCAGCACGGGGTGATCGCGGGCCTCGATGTGGCGCGCTGCGCCTTCCAGGCGGTCTCGCCGGACGTGCGCCTGGAGGTCGTGCGGCCCGACGGCAGCGCCGTGGCGCCGGGAGACACGATCGCAACCATCAGCGGCCCGGCGCGGGCGCTGCTGACCGGCGAGCGCGTGGCGCTCAACTTCCTCTGCCGCTTGAGCGGGGTCGCCAGCGCGACGGCGTCGCTGGTCGCGGCGGTGAAAGGGACCAAGGCGCAGATCGTCTGTACCCGGAAGACCACGCCGGGCCTGCGCGCGCTGGAGAAATATGCGGTGCGCGCCGGAGGCGGCGGCAATCACCGGTTCGGGCTCGATGATGCCGTCCTGATCAAGGACAACCACATCGCCATCGCCGGCGGCATCAAGGCTGCCATCACGCGCGCGAAGGCCCATGCCGGCCATCTCGTCAAGATCGAGGTCGAGGTCGACACCTTGGCGCAGCTCGAGCAGGCGCTGACGCTCGGCGTCGACGCGGTGCTGCTCGACAACATGACGCCGGCGGAGCTCGAAACCGCGGTGGGCATGATCGGCGGCAAGGCCATCGCCGAAGCCTCGGGCCGGATCACCGTGGAGACCGCGCCCGCGATCGCCGCGGCCGGCGTCGACCTGATCTCCGTCGGCTGGATCACGCATTCGTCGGCCGCGCTGGACATCGGGCTCGACGAGGCCTGATCAGCCCTTCAGCGCCGCAATCAGCTTCGCCGCGTTCTCCTCCAGCACCTTCGGATCTTCCTTGCGGCTCGCGGGCGGCAGCAGGGAATCGCCATTGTGGCGCGGCATGATGTGGACGTGCAGGTGGAACACCATCTGCCCGCCGGCATGCTCATTGAACTGCTGCACGGTGATGCCGTCGGCGGCGAACGCGGTCTTGGCCGCGCGCGCGATGGTCCGCACGGCACGGCCGACATGGAGGTAGTCCTCCTCGGTGATATCAAGGATGTTGCGGGCCGGCACCTTCGGGATCACCAGCGTATGCCCGGGGACGCGCGGCATGATGTCGAGGAACGCCAGCACGTGGTCGTTCTCGTAGACCTTGGTGCAGGGGAATTCGCCGCGCAGGATCTTTGCGAACGGATTGTTGGGATCGTAGGCGGTCATGGGCAGTCCCTTAAGCGGTTCTTCTTGGTGCGCCTTACTCTCACCGGCAGGTGTCGCCGGTCAAGACGGCTCGTCCATGCCTTTCCGGAACGGTCCGGATTCGGCGAGCTCGCGGCCGGCCTGCTCGACATAGGCGCGCTCGCGCTTGAGATAGTCGTCGATGGCGTGGCGCAGGCCGCGGTCGGCGATGTAGTGGGCGGAGTAGGTGGTCTGCGGCAGGTAGCCGCGCGCGATCTTGTGCTCGCCCTGGGCGCCGGCCTCGACCACGGCAAGCTTGTGCTGGATCGCAAAGTCGATCGCCTGGTAGTAGCAGACCTCGAAATGCAGGAATGGATGGTGCTCGATCGCACCCCAGTTGCGGCCGAACAGCGTGTCCGAGCCGATGAAATTGATGGCCCCGGCGATCCAGCGGCCGTCGCGCCTGGCCATCACCAGCAGCACGTCCTCAGCCATGGTCTCGCCGATCTGCGCGAAGAACTTGCGGGTCAGATACGGCCGGCCCCACTTCCGCGAGCCGGTCTCCATGTAGAACGCGAAGAACGCGTCCCAGGCGTCCTCGGTGATGTCCTTACCGGTCAGCCAGTGGATGGTGATGCCGGCGGCCAATGCGTCGCGCCGCTCGCGCTTGATCGCCTTGCGGTGGCGCGAATTCATCGTCGCCAGGAAATCGTCGAAGCTGGAAAAACCCTGATTGTGCCAGTGGAACTGCTGGTCGGTGCGCTGCAGGAAGCCCTGCGCGGCGAGCAGCTGCCACTCCGACTCCCGGGCGAAGGTGACGTGGACCGACGACGCCTCGCTGATCCCGCACAGCGCCTTGAGCCCCTGCGCAAGCGCATTACCGATCAATTCCTGGTCCTGGTCGGCGCGGATCAAGAGCCGCGGCCCGGTCGCCGGCGTGAACGGGACCGACACCTGCAGCTTCGGATAATAGCGGCCGCCGGCGCGCTCATAGGCGTCGGCCCAGCCGCGGTCGAAGACGTATTCGCCCTGCGAATGGGACTTCAGATAGCACGGCACGACGCCGAGGATCTCGTCGCCGATCTTCGCCACCAGATGGCGCGGCGCCCAGCCGGTACGCAGGGTGGCCGAGCCAGAGGCTTCGAGCGCCGAGAAAAACGCATGTGAGATGAACGGATTGTAGCCGCGGCCGCAGGCGGGAGATGAGCCGGGACCAACGCGACCGCCGGGATTGGCGCAGGCATCCCATGCGGCCGCCGGGATCTCGCTGATCCCGGGAACGGCTTCGAGCGTGATCTCAGGCGATGCCATCGAGTCCTTGTCAAACCGGCCGGCACGGGACGCCCCGGCCGGGACGTTCCAGATGCCACGCCCTGAAGATCGTGCATCGCAGCAGCGAGTTCAAGGCCGGCGTCACGTCTCCGGCGTAAACCCTTCGAAGATCATCTGATCCGCGTAGCGGGCCGCAGCGGCGCGCTGCTCGGGGGTGCGGACGGTCCAGGTCAGCAGCGGGCAGCCGAACACATTGCGCGCGATCCAGGGGGCCGGCGCAGGCAGCTGGTCGATCCAATAGGCGACGAAATGCGGCTGGCTGCTGAAGCCGTGCTTCAGATGCAGCATGCTGTCGCGCTGCGCCTGGGTCAGCTTGGCCCAATAGCCGTCCTCGTAGCTGCGCTGCGCGACGATGCCGCGCGTCAGCTTCGGCATGGTCTCGCGCAAGGCACGGACCTGGTCCGGATCGAACGACATCCCGACCACCGGCCCGGAGTAGGACGCCAGCACCTCGGCCATGCGCCGGACCAGACGGCGATCGCCCTGGAACGTGCTCTTGACCTCGACGACCAGCGGCACGCGTCCGGCGATCAGGTTGCAGAGGTCGCCGAGCGTCATCATCTGCTCGTCGGTCTGCTTGAACTTGATCGCTTTCAGCTCTGCCGCGGTCTTCTCAATCAGCGGGCCGGTGCCCTCGGTGAGGCGTCCGAGATCATAGTCGTGATGCACCATGGCCTCGCCATCGGCCGACAGCTGGATGTCGCATTCGATGGCGAAGTTGCCGGCCACGGCGCCGCGTGCGGCGGCCGGCATGTTCTCGATGATGCCGCTGACAGCATCGTGAAGGCCGCGATGGGCGACGGGGCGGGCCGTCAGCCAGTCAGGTGCGCGCATTCGCCCCGTCCATTGTCTTCAATTTCGAACTCACTCAACCTCGAACACGCCTTCGACTTCCACCGCCGCATCGGACGGCAGGGCCGAGACGCCGACGGTGGTGCGGGCGTGGCGGCCCTTGTCGCCGAAGGCGGCGACCATCAGGTCGGAGGCGCCGTTGAGAACCTTCGGTCCGTCGAGGAAATCGGGCGCCGAATTGACGAAGCCGCCGAGCCGGACCACGCGCACGACCTTGTCGAGATCGCCGACCGCCGCCTTCACCTGCGCCAGCAGGTTGACGCCGCAGCCCTTCGCGGCCGCATAGCCGTCCTCGATCGACACGCCGCCGCCAAGCTTGCCGGAAGCGATCATCTTGCCGTCGCCGCCGAGGCAGACTTGGCCCGACACGAACAGCAGATTGCCAGTGCGCACGAACGGGACGTAATTGGCCACCGGTGCCTTTGGTGCCGGCAGTGTGATGCCCTGTGCCGCCAGGTTCTGTTCGACCGTACCCGCCATCTCAAATCCCCGTTCTGTCGCCTGAAAGCCGGTCCCGTGCCGGACCGCGGCCCTGTTTGGCGCAGTTGCCAGTGACATGCAAGCTGCCAGCACCGACGCGATTCCGGCGCTTTAAGCGCACGTTTCCGTGAGACAGCCGCAGTTGCGACGCAATGCAGCGGTCTCTAATGTGACGGTTTAGCGATACGTCCTCCGAGGAAAACTCATGGCTCATTCGTTTCGACTGTCGATGGGAGCGCTCGCCGTCGCGGCGATCACGTTCGGTCCGGCGCAGGCCGGGGCGGCGGTGCCGTTCCTGCCGCATCAGGCGCTCTACGACCTGAGCCTGGTCAAGTCGCGCGGTTCGAGCCCGGTCAACAGCGCGCGCGGCCGCATCCTCTACAATTTCTCCGGCAACGCCTGCGACGGCTACACTTCGGAATTCCGCCAGGTCTCGGAGCTCGATCTCGGGGAGGGCAAGGTGACCCTGAGCGACCTGCGGTCCACCGCATGGGAGGACGGCGCCGGGAAGAGCTACCGCTTCAAGATCGACTCGCGCATGAACGAGCAGGCCTCCAGCCCGGTCGACGGTATCGCCGAGCGCACCGGCGATCACATCACCGTCAAGCTCAAGCAGCCCGAGGCGAAGACCTTCACGCTCGACGGCTCGACCGTTTTTCCGACCGAGCAGATTCATCGCATCATCGCCGCCGCGCGCGAGGGCAAGTCGCTGCTCGAGCTGACGGTCTATGACGGCTCGGACAATGGCGAGAAGGTCTACAACACGCTGACCGTGATCGGTGCGCCCGTGCCGGCCGACAAGGCCGCCGCCAAGCCCGACGCCTCGACCGACAATGACGAGATGAAGAAGATGACGCGGTGGCCGGTGACGGTCAGCTATTATGACCGCGACGCCAAGCGGGCCGAGGGCGAGCAGACGCCGGTCTACGCGATGTCGTTCGAGCTCTACGAGAACGGCGTCTCGCGCGCGCTCGTGCTCGACTACAATGATTTCGTCATCGCCGGCGCGCTCGGCAAGTTCGACGTCAAGGACGTGAAGGACGGCAAGCCCTGCAGCAATTGACCGGGGCGTCATTCGGTCTGCTCCGGGCCGTCATAGGCGATGCCGCGGATCACCGCGGCCTGGCCGAACTTCTTGCGTAGCGCATCGATCGCGCGCTCGGCCGAGGCCGAGCGGCGGTCGAGCATGTCGGTGTCGGAGGCCTCCGAGCCCGGGCGCAACGCGCTGACGCCTGTGCCCATCAGCCGGAACGCCGTGCCGTCGGTCTCGCGCGCCAGCATCTCCTTGCAGATTGCGAAGATCTTGCCGGCGAGCTGCGTCGGCGCCGCGATCGATTGCGAGCGCGTTCGTTGACGGAAGTCCGCGGTCTTCAGCTTCAGCGTGATGGTCGACCCGGCGAGCTGGCTCGCCTTCAGCCGTGCCGACACCTTCTCCGACAGCCGCCACAGGGTCTTTTCCAGGGTCACGTAGTCGCGGATGTCGGTGTCGAAGGTGGTTTCGCTCGAGATCGTCTTGGCGCCGCGGTCGGCCACCACCTTGCGGTCGTCGATGCCGCGCGCCAGCCGCCACAGCCTGCGGCCGTCGCCGCCGAACTGCTTCATCAGCTCGATCTCGTCGGCGCGCTGCAGGTCGGCGATGGTGCGGAAGCCCTGGTTCGCCAGCCGTTGCTGGGTCGCCGGACCGACGCCGAAGATGAAGCCGACCGGCTTGTCGGCCAGCATCATCAGTGCTTCCTCCTGGTCGAGCGCGGCAAAGCCGCGCGGCTTGTCGAGATCCGAGGCGATCTTGGCCAGGAACTTGTTGCAGGACAGCCCGACAGACACCGTGATGCCGATGGTCTGCTCGACGTCGCGGGCGAAGCGCGCCAGCACCTTGGCCGGGATCATGCCGTGGACGCGCGCGGTACCGGAGAGGTCGAGGAACGCCTCGTCGATCGACAGCGGCTCGACCAGCGGCGTCAGCGCCTGCATCGCCTGCCGGACCTCACGCCCGACGCGGACATATTTCGCCATGTCCGGGGGAATCACGGCCGCCGAGGGACACAGCTCCAGCGCCTTGAACATCGGCATCGCCGAGCGCACGCCATAGGTGCGGGCGATGTAGCAGGCCGCCGACACCACGCCGCGCTTGCCGCCCCCGATGATGACGGGCCGGTCGGCGACCTCTGGATTGTCGCGCTTCTCGACGGTTGCATAGAACGCGTCACAGTCGATATGGGCGAGCGTCAGCGCGGGCAGGGCGCGATGGCGGACGAGGCGCGGCGAGCCGCAGCCCGAACAGCGGCGCGCGCCATCGTCGAGGTCCGTCAGGCAGTCCCGGCAGAAGCAGGTCGGCCCGCTGACCGCGCGTGACCCGCTCGCTGGCGCCGAGCCGGTCACGGCACGTCGCGCTCCCACTGGCGGTCGCCCAATACCTGCCGTGCTGCCATGATATTGGTGGGATGTAACTTGGAGTGGGCGGCAAAAGCCTTTACCGTCTCGTCATCGCGCAGCACGAAATCGAGCACGCTGACCAGGAAATTGGGGTCGGCGGCCGAGGATCGCAGCGTCTCCGGCCCGATCCCGGTCTCGGCCAGGAAACGGCCCAGCCGCTCCGGTTCGCCGGCCAGGAAGCCGAGGGCCTGAACTGCAACGATTTCAGCGACTTCGCGCGGATTTCGAACGGGCTTTTTCAACGGCGGATTTGCCTTTCCGTTAACTTGTCGGCTCTACTTTGCGCCCATCATGCCCGAGTCTTCGGAATGGGTTCAAGCAAGTGGAAACCATCTCGGGGAAAGATGGAATCCCACCTTAACGGGTTTGAACGAATCTGGGGCTAGTTTGAATTAGATGAGTAGCGGTGGACAGTCGTCCGCCAGAGGACATGCCGGTGTCAGTGATTCGGAGGGGCGGATGGGCAAGACCGTCCTGATCGTGGAAGACAATGAGCTCAACATGAAGCTCTTCCGCGATCTGTTGGAAGCCCACGGGTACCAGACCTCCGGTACGTCCAGCGGCGTGGAGGCGCTCGACATCGTGCGCCGGACCCGCCCCGATCTGATCCTGATGGACATCCAGCTGCCGCAGGTCTCGGGCCTGGAAGTGACGAAATGGATCAAGGACGATCCGGATTTGCGTGCCATCCCGGTGGTGGCAGTGACGGCCTTTGCGATGAAGGGCGACGAGGAGCGCATCCGCGAGGGTGGCTGCGAAGCCTATCTTTCCAAGCCGATCTCGGTCGGAAAATTCATTGAAACGGTACGCCGCTTTATCGGCTAAGGAGTTTCTGCAGTGTCCGCGCGTATCCTCGTCGTCGACGACGTCCCGGCCAACGTCAAGCTGTTGGAGGCGCGGCTGTCGGCCGAATATTTCGACGTGCTGACCGCCGCGAACGGCGCCGAGGCTCTGCAGATCTGCCAGCGCGCCGAATGCGACATCATCCTGCTCGACGTCATGATGCCGGACATGGACGGCTTCGAGGTCTGCCGCAGGCTGAAGTCGAATCCGGCCACGCATTTCATTCCGGTCGTCATGGTGACGGCGCTCGACAGCCCGTCCGACCGCGTGCGCGGCCTGGAGGCCGGTGCCGACGACTTCCTCACCAAGCCCGTCTCCGACGTCGTGCTGATCGCGCGCGTACGCTCGCTGACGCGGCTGAAGATGATGACCGACGAGCTGCGCATGCGCGCGCTGACCTCGCTCGAGATCGGCGTGCAGGCGCCCGAGCGCAACGCGGTCGCCGACGCCGGCAAGGGCGGGCGGGTGCTGCTGGTCGACGACCGGCCGTCGTCCTACGAGCGGCTCGGGCCGATGCTGGCGACCGAGCATTCCATCGACGTCGAGACCAATCCCGCCGAGGCCGTGTTCAACGCCGCCGAAGGCAATTACGACCTCGTCATCGTCTCGCTCGACCTCAACGATTTCGACGGCCTGCGGCTGTGCAGCCAGTTGCGCTCGCTGGAACGCACGCGCCACGTGCCGATCCTGGCGATTGCCGATGCGGAAAACAATTCGCGGCTGCTGCGCGGGCTGGAGATCGGCGTCAACGACTATCTGCTGCGCCCTGTCGACAAGAACGAGCTGCTGGCGCGCGCCCGCACCCAGATCCGCAAGCGCCGCTACACCGACCATCTGCGCGACAACGTCCAGAACTCGATCGAGATGGCGATCACCGACGCGCTGACGGGCCTTCACAACCGCCGCTACATGGAGACGCATCTTTCGACCTTGGCCGACCAGGCCGCGAGCCGCGGCAAGCCGCTGGCGCTGATGATGCTCGACATCGACTACTTCAAGTCGATCAACGACAATTACGGCCATGATGCCGGCGACGACGTGCTGCGCGAGTTCGCGATGCGGGTGCGCAAGTCGATCCGCGGCATCGATCTCGCCTGCCGCTATGGCGGCGAGGAGTTCGTGATCGTGATGCCCGAGACCGACCTCCACGTCGCCGGCATGGTCGCCGAGCGGCTGCGGCGCTCGGTCGCCAACGAGCCGTTCGCCGTGCACAAGGGCGAGAAGCGCATCGAGGTCACGGTCTCGATCGGGCTGTCGACCCTGGAGCAGAAGGGCGAGCCGATTGCCGACGTCATGAAGCGCGCCGACAATGCGCTGTACCGGGCCAAGAACGAGGGCCGCAACCGCGCGGTGGCGATCGCCCCGGTCCATCAGCCGACCTTCCTGCCGCAGGCCGCCGGCCGCGGCCGCTAGAGGGGCAGGGGGGCTGCGCTCTCTTCGTCCTCGGCTGAAGTTGCCGCGCATCTGTCCAACGCCCTCCATCTGCCATCGAGCGATTCCGGGCCTCGTGCTTCGAGACGCGCCGCAAGCGGCGCTCCTCAGCATGAGGTTGAGAGCTTCGCCAAGATCTCTCCAGCATCCCTCCGAGATCACGCCAAAACCACGAACCTCGTCCTGAGGGCACGCCGCAGGCGTGCGTCTCGAAGGACGGCCGCGGGGCTGATGCATCCTCGCGAGGAAGACGTGCTCCATCGCGTCGGAATGCTGCGTTCACGTGTGCTTTCCGTTCAGACATGACCAATCGTCCTCGCGGCGCATCCGCGCCCGAGCTTTGCCATTCAAAACCCTCTTCGAGAACAGAGGGCGCAGGGAAGGCCGGGTGCTGGTCGCACCCATGGTCCGCGTGCAGAAAGAAAGCACGCGGCAGAACCACAGGTACGAGCCGGACATCCGGCCCTCCCTGCGCGATGGCTCTACGGCTTACTCCGTGCTCTTGTGTGTTCGAAACCTGCCAGAATGTGCGAACGGGCGGTTCTGACCAACCGCCCGTCGCTGGATCTGAGCCCGATCGTGCTCAAAGGCCCTAGAGCCTGTCGGGGAGCGTGGGACAGGTCCGGTGTCTTCCTTCAACCCGAACAGTTGCACGGGCTTCGAGCCCGCACCTTGCAAGGAAGGGAGCTGGATGATGGCACAGAATGATCTCGTTGTCGCGGGTGTCGATGTCGCCAAGGATAAGGTCGATGCTTGTACCCGAGCGCCCGGGTCCAAGCAGATGTTTGAAAGGACGAAGGAAGGCCAGCGCGACTTCGTGGCGTGGCTGCGCCGGCACGGCGTCACCAAGGTCGTGATGGAGGCCAGCGGCGGCTACGAGCGGGAGTGGGCCAAACTGGTGCGAGCCGCCAAGATCGACGTTCGTATCGTCGATCCAAAGCGGGTGCGGAGCTTCGCTCAATCGGCCGGGCGCCTGGCCAAGAACGACAGTATCGATGCGGACACGATCGCCTGGTTCGCCGAGACCTTCAACGAAGCTGCGGTGCAAGCCTACGATGCCGCCCGAGAGAAGCTTCAGCAGATGGTCAATGTGCGCCAAGCGACGAAAGATATGCTGGTCAGACTGAAGAACCAGGGCGAGCATAAATTGCCTGTAGAAGTACAGCGTCTGCATACGCGCATCGTCAAGGCGATCAGCGCCGAGCTGGCCGAGCTCGAGGCAGAGATCTCCGCCCTGATCGAAAGCACGCCGCATTTTGCGGAGCTCGCCGAGATCATCGAAAGCGTTCCGGGCATCGGCCGCACGACGTGTGCTACGCTGATAGCAACCATGCCGGAGCTCGGCCAGACCAGCGACAAAGCCGTCGCGGCGCTGCTGGGTGTTGCGCCGTACGATGATGACAGTGGCCGGCGTCGCGGGGATCGGCACGTCAAGGGCGGACGCCGCAGAACTCGCAACACATTCTACATGGCCTGCGTGGGCGCCGCGACGCGGTGCAATCCAGTCCTGAAGGCCTTCTACGAGCGCCTGCTCGCCCAAGGTAAGTTGAAGAAGGTCGCGCTGACCGCCTGCATGCGCAAGCTGATCTGCATTCTCAACGTCATGGTCAAACGCCGCCAAAAGTGGAATCCGGCGCTCCACGTTGTGAACGGGTCGAGCGCCTCATAGCCGCTCGGGCTCCGCCCGAGCGCACGCCAAGCCAACAGACCGGCGAGCGGACGGGGTCAAGGCCGTCAGCCGCCGAAGGCGGTGGCGCGCCTTCGCGCCAGCCTTGAGGCCGGCCGATCACCGGTCTACAAAAAAGACAGTTGCTCCCCGGGGACCGGCGTTCTTGCCCCCGTCACCGGCGCGCTTCGTCGCAGCGCCCGCTTGGCCTCAGCGTCGGGAGGCCAGGACCACACGGCTTCACCGTGCGCATCAGGATGTTCGTCCGCGCGGCCAAGCCACGCTGCACCCCGACACGCCCACCGCAACCCACCTCACGCTCGTGACGATCGCGATGCGCCCCTCATGGCGAGGTGGGATGTCATGCGAATAGCATGATTTCTGGAAAAGAGAAAGCGTAAATTGCGCTCCGAACAGCCGATGAGAGTGATGTGGTTGAAAGCGTTCGAGAAGTTCGTCTTTTGGCGCAGGATTATGTCGGCGCGCTCGGATGGGGAGATCGCTTCCTCGTCGCGATGCATTGGGAAGGACGCCCGAAAATAAGGTGACGCTGATCGGACCTGCGAACGTCGGGCGTCTCATGCTAGTTTGGTTGTGGCGTTGCTCGCTCGTTGGGGGAAAGGCATGAAGCCGCTTCGCATGGGTGTCATGACCGGCGTGCTGATGTTGTGCGGGGTCTTGGTCCTCGAAGCGCTCGGTGTGAAGACCGATCTTTTGGTTCTCGTGGTCTTGGGAGGCGTTTCGGGCTCGCTTGCTGACGTCTTGGAACGCTTCATCGTCGCTCGCGGTTCGTAGGCGGACCGTCGCTAGATGCTGGGGCCCGCCACGGCCTTCAGTCTTCCGACAGACGTAGTGGTCCATGCGGCTTTGTCCCCAGACGGCACCCAGCATCTTCGGCACAATGGGGTCTTGTCGGGCCAATTGCTCGATGCGTTCGATGAAGTCAGCGCCTTGCCAGCACAACAGATCTTCAATCGGTCGTACCGCGATCAGGGCGAGCATGCGGTCGGTTTGATCGAGAGCCCACAACTCATGAACGATCGGCCAAGCGGCTTCGGGCTGATCGCGGACGAGGTCATCCGGCTCTCGCCATGCCGCAAACAGATGGCGAGCCTCCAACTCGCGTCGCGGTCGCCGATGATAGTCGATCCACGCCCGTGCAAGACCATTGCCATCCTGCCCGGTCATGGTTCGTCTCTCCTAACTCAGTGGCTCCCGGCAAGTTTGTCGCGCGGATCGGCGCGGGCGTGATCCGTCATTCTTTGTTACGACCGCATAACGGATGATGCTCGCGCCCATCCGCCCTAGGTGCGCGTGCTGCCCATTTACAACAACTCGCCTCCAGGATGCGTGACGCCGACATATCGCTTGATGTTGTGCGGGCAGCGTGGTATCTAAGTGCCATGAACAAACTCGTGCGCATCATGAACTTCGACCACATGACCCGCTTCGGCCGGGCCGTGGAAGGAGTCGCGCGCTAGGAGTTTGACGACGCGATGTTCTCACCAGGCCCCGCCGGCATCGGACGGGGCCTTTTGTTTGGCCACGCTCCCTGCCGGCACAACAGCAGGAGCGCAGGATGCCACCCCACCAGACCAATTCGATCATCGACGCCGGGCACGTGTCAGGGCTCAACGTCGATCTCTCGATCGCCTCAGTCAAAGACGCGATCAGCAGCGTGCAGCCATCGACGCCACCCGAAGCGTCCATCGCGGCGCTGCAAGAGGTGTTGTCGGAAAAGGACGCGGCCGGCCCGCCGGCCAGACCGACCTGGCTGGTCATCCGCCTGATCGGCCGATGCTGGCGCGCCATTCAAGAACGGCAACGCCGCGAGAGCGCGCGAGCAAGCCTCTACGAGCTGAGCGAACGCGAGCTCACCGACATCGGCATCACGCGCGCCGAGATCGAGCACATCGCCGCGCTGCAGACGCTCGACAGCCTGCGGGACAACCCACGATATCTCATCGCGCGCCGGGGAATGTAGCCGGTCGTTGAAAGTGGCGACGCAGGGACAACCGACCAATAGCGCGAGATAGCCGCCGCGACGTCATTGCGAGCGTCAGCGAAGCAATCCAGGGTCCCGCAAACGGCTCTGGATTGCTTCGCTGCGCTCGCAATGACGGAGGTGAGATGGCGCCTCTGTCTGGACACCAGTCTGCCGGAGACGTCGTGTGCTCGGGGCTCGGCATAACACAGCCTCGCATGGGTGCTCATCCGCGAGCGCAGGAACTACATGTCTTGATCTGGCGCAGTCTCCGTGGTAGATGAAAACCATGATCAACGTCGTGCGCAACTCCAACCGCAAACATACGACCCGCCGCAGTCGGGCCGTGGGAGGAGTCGTGCGCTAGGTTTTCGACGACACGATCATTCCACCAGGCCCCGCCGGCATCGGACGGGGCCTTTTGTTTGGCCACGCTCCCTGCCGGCACCACGCAGCAGGAGCATCCGATGCCACCCCAGAGCCACCTCACTGCCGAGATCGCGCGCAATGCCGCCACGCGCGATCGTCCTCTCACATTGCTGAAGAACGCGGCGCACCAGGTGCCAGCCGCGCCGCGTCCAGACGCATCCGTCACGGTGCTGCGCGACGCATTGTCGGAAAAGAATGCGGCGGGGCCGCCAGGCCTCACGGCTCCGGGACTGTTCGGCCTGTTCGCAGGCTATTGGCTGGCGTTCCAGGAGAGCCGCCGGCGCCGGATGATGAGACTGCATCTGCGGGACCTGAGCGAGGCGCAACTGGTGGATATTGGCCTGACGCAAGGCGATCTCGACCATATCGCGGCTCACCGCGCGCTCGATCGCCTCAGGCACGACATGGCAAATGTCATGATGTCCCGCGGCGTGATGTAGCTGCGGACCGGCCAGCGCGAACGGATCTCTCGGCAGGGCGGATCAGCGTGTGATCTGCCCTGGCGATGCCGTGCGCGCGTTCTGTTGCAATGACGGAGGATGGTGCGCGTGGGCGGCTGGCGATGCTCACGCTCGGCCGCCTTTCGCGCTATCATCGTCGGCGACGTTGATGGGATGGAACGACGAATGACACGACACATCGGCATCGTCGGCTGCTCCGCCGAGGGCGCGGCGCTCTGCTATCGCACGATCTGCAGGGAGGGTGCCGACCTGCTCGGGCCGCATGCCCATCCCGAGGTGTCGATGCACACGCCGTCGCTCGCCGACTACGTGGCCTGCCTCGATCGCGGCGATCTCGATGGCGTCGCCGAGCTGATGCTGACCTCGGCGCACAAGCTCGCTGCGGCTGGCGCGGATTTCCTGATCTGTCCCGACAACACCATCCACCAGGCGTTGCCGCTCGTGCTGCCATGCTCACCGCTGCCGTGGCTGCACATCGCCGACGAGGTGGCCAAGGAGGCGGTCAGGAGAGGCTACAGGCGTATCGGCATCACCGGCACGACATGGCTCGTCGACAGCAATGTCTATCCGGACAGCCTGATGGCACACGGATTGGCGTTCGCGCGTCCGAAAGAGGCAGATCGCGTCGAAGCCAACCGCATCATCATGGATGAGCTCGTCTACGGGCGGTTCGAGCCGCCCTCCGTCGCGACCTTTCAGAAGATCATCGCACGGTTGAAAGGTGATGGCTGCGACGCCGTCGCGCTCGGCTGCACCGAGATTCCGCTGATCATCGACGATGCCAACTCGCCTCTGCCGACGTTGGATTCGACGCGTCTGCTCGCGCGTGCTGCGCTGGCGCGGGCGATGTCCGGCGCCGGCTGAGAATTGCGGCAAGGCGCTGATCGTTCACAGCGGGATGTGCAGGCCGCATTGGCTGCGACGCTCGCCATCCGGTCTTCGGACGCACAGTTCCGTCGGAACCCCCTTGGGCGGGAAACGTTTGTTTCAGCCCAAGAAGGAGCGCCCAATGAAGAAGCTGATGTTTGCGGTTGCCGTGTCGCTGTCCGTTCTGCCGTCATTCGCCATGGCCCAGGGCCACATGGGGACGCCGCAGGAGCAGAAGGCGTGCGCGCCGGATGCCAAGCGCTTCTGTCGCAGTCAGCTCGGCGATGACTTCGCAGTCCAGAACTGTCTGACGCAGAACCGGACCAAGCTGAGCAAGCGCTGCTCGGCGGTGTTCCAGAGCCACGGGATGTAGCACGCCCGGTGCGTCGGCCCGGTTCAGTGCAACGTCGTCCGCCGTTCCTGCGACGCGGAGGAATGGCGGGTGATGCTCACGCTGACGCGCCCGGCGCGTCGGCTGAACCGGGCTACGCCGCGCGCACCTTGCGCAGGAATGTCTCCAGCTCGTCCTTGAGGTGATCACTCTCGCGCGACAGCGAATGCGCCGACGCCAGCACCTGGGATGACGCGGTGCCGGTGGCGCTGGCGCCCTTGCTGACGTCGCCGATGTTGCCGACGACGCGCGCAGTGCCGCCGGCGACCTCCTGCACGTTGCGCGAGATCTGCCCTGTGGCGGCGCCCTGCTGCTCGACGGCCGCGGCGATGCCGGCGGCGATCTCCGAGATCTGCTGGATGGTGCCGCCGATCTGCTTGATCGAGGCGACCGAGGACTGCGTCGCGCTCTGGATGCCTTCGATCTGCTGGCCGATCTCCTCGGTGGCTTTCGCGGTCTGCGACGCCAGCGCCTTGACCTCGGAGGCGACCACCGCGAAGCCGCGGCCGGCGTCGCCGGCGCGCGCCGCCTCGATGGTGGCGTTCAGCGCCAGCAGGTTGGTCTGGGCGGCGATCGAGGTGATCAGCTTGAGCACGTCGCCGATGCGCTCGGCGGTGCGCGACAGCTCGCTGATGCCGACATCGGTCTGCTCGATCTGGCGAACGGCCTCCTTGGCGATGGTGGTCGATTCCCTGACCTGCCGCCCGATCTCATGCACCGAGGAGGTCATCTCCTCGGCGGCCGAGGCGACCGACTGCACGTTGGTCGAGACCTGGCCCGAGGCCGAGGCCGCGCTGGCCGACAAATGCTGGGTCTGCTCGGCGGTCTTGGTCAGCGTGTTGGCCGAGACCTCGAGCGTGCGCGCGTCGGCATGGACCTTGTTGATGATCTGGCCGACGGTGGATTCGAACTCGTCGGCCATGCGCTGCATGGCGGCGTGCTGCTCGGTCTTGGCCGCATCGAGATAGACCGAGATGGCGAGATCCATGTCGATCATCGCCGCCTTGGTGATCGCAGCCTGCAGCGCGGCCTTCTTCTCGCGCGCCGCCTGGCCGCCGAACCAGCCGTCCGCGATCTCCGTCTCGATCGCCTTCTGCAGCCCGGTCACGATCAGCGAATAGCCGGCGATGTACCAGCGCGGCTCCAGCCCCATCCGGTTGTGGGCCTCGCCGATCCGGGTCACCGATTTCACATAGGCATCGTCGAACTTCGCGGTCGCCAGCGACATCCAGTGATCGTGCTGGGCCTGCTTGGCGTGCCGCATCGTGGCCGGGCTGGAGAACATCTTGGCGAGATGCGGGACCTTGCCGACATGGGCATAGAACTGGTCCAGCAGGCCGGGCAGCACCTTGCCGATCAGCGGCCGCAGCTCCCGCAGCGCCTCCCGGGTCGCATGGTCGATGCCGATGAAATCGAGCCGGGATTGCAAAGTCTGAAGATCGGTCATCGCTGGTCTGCCGGTAAGATAAGGAGGGAGACGCTACTGAGGGTGCGCCGCTACCCCAAATCGCACGGGTTTGGTTGATGGCTCCTTAAGTCGGGAACCGGATTCAGCCGCGGCCCATGGACCGATCAGATGGGAGATGGCCCGTGCCGCAGGAGTGGAGGCATCGGCCCAATAAAAAACGGGGCCGAAACGGCCCCCTTGAAGTCGCAGCAGACCGCGATCTTACTTGATCTTGGCTTCGCGGAATTCGACGTGCTTGCGCGCGACCGGGTCGTACTTCTTCTTGACCATCTTGTCGGTCATGGTGCGCGAGTTCTTCTTGGCGACGTAATAGAAGCCGGTGTCGGCCGACGACACGAGCTTGACCTTGATGGTGACCGCCTTGGCCATGTCTTGAACCTCTGGAATCGGGGATAGGGTGGGCACCGGCCAAAGAGGGGGCGCCGTTGGCCGGCAACCTACCCAGCCAGCCCCCAAAGTCAAGGTTTGAGGGCCAGATTCTGGGGTCCCTAGGCCGCGAAGAAGCGGTTTTTCGGGCGGGGCAGGCCGAGATTGTCCCGCAAGGTCGGCCCCTCATACTCCGTCCGGAAGATCCCGCGGCGCTGCAGCTCGGGAATCACCTTGTCGACGAAATCGTCGAGCCCCGCTGGCAGATACGGGAACATGATGTTGAAACCATCCGACCCACGGCTTTCCAGCCAGTCCTGCATCTGGTCGGCGATCGTCTTGGCGGTGCCGACGAAGGACAGCCCGCCGTAGCCGCCGACCCGCTGCGCCAGTTGCCGCACCGTGAGCTTGTCGCGCGCGGCGACATCGACCAGGCGCTGGCGGCCGCTCTTGGAGGCGTTGGTCTCGGGAATCGGCGGCAGCGGGCCATCGGGATCGAAGCCGGAGGCGTCGGTGCCGAGGATGACCGAGAGCGAGGCGATGGCGCTGTCGTCATGCACCTTGCTGTCGAGCAAAGCGCGCTTCTCCTTGGCCTCGTCGACGCTGTCGCCGACCACGACGAAGGCACCGGGCAGGATCTTCAGATGCTCCGGATCGCGGCCGACCTTTTCCATGCGGCCCTTGATGTCGGCATAGAGTGTCTTTCCATCGGCGAGGCTGCCGCCGCCGGTGAACACGGCCTCGGCCGTCTCCGCCGCGAGCTGCTTGCCGTCCTCCGAGGCGCCGGCCTGCACGATCACCGGCCAGCCCTGCACCGGGCGGGCGATGTTGAGCGGTCCGCGGACTTTCAGATATTTGCCCTTGTGATCGAGCACATGCATCTTCGCAGGGTCGAAGAACAGCCCGCTCTCGACATCGCGCACGAAGGCATCGTCGGCGAAGGAATCCCACAGGCCGGTGACGACGTCGTAGAACTCGCGGGCGCGCTTGTAGCGCTCGGCGTGCTCCATGTGATCGTCGAGGCCGAAATTCAGCGCGGCATCCGGGTTCGACGTGGTGACGATATTCCAGCCGGCGCGCCCGCCGGAAATGTGGTCGAGCGAAGCAAAGCGGCGGGCGACGTGATAGGGCTCGTCGAAGGTGGTCGATCCCGTCGCGATCAGGCCGATGTTCTCGGTGACCGCCGATAGCGCCGACAACAGGGTGAACGGCTCGAACGACGTCACGGTGTGGCTGCGCTTCAGCGCGTTGATCGGCATGTTCAGCACGGCGAGATGATCGGCCATGAAGAAGGCATCGAACTTGCCGGCCTCGAGCTTGCGGATCAGTTGCTTGAGATGCGCGAAGTTGAAATTCGCGTCCGGCCAGGCGCCGGGATAGCGCCACGCGCCGGTGTGGATGGAGACCGGGCGCATGAAGGCGCCGAGCTTGAGTTGACGAGGGGCCATGTGGGGGCGTCCGGGATGATTGCTCTCGTCAGCAGATAGGAACTCGGCTGATGCGTGTCAGCCACCCGCCGCAGAACACGATTTCGTTTTTGGTGGCGGAGGTAGCACGCACATTCCAAGGTGAGCCACGCCGTCGATCAAACCAACAGTGTCGTCCCGGCGAACGCCGGGATCCATACTCCGTGAAGGGCATGGGAGGCACAGTCTCCGCCATCGGGGCCGATCGAGAGATTCCGCGGTATGGGCCGCGTTCGCCGGGACGACACCTTTGTCCGCTCGCTGCGACCAGCACCCGTAGCACGGGTGGACGGCGCCGGCGCCTTTCACATCCGTCGCGAGGGAGTATTCGAAATGTCAGGACGGCTCAATATCACCTCAGGCTATACGTTCGAGGACGTCTACGGCTATGCACGCGCCGTCCGCGTCGGCAACCACGTCTTCGTCTCCGGGACGACCGCGCGCGGTTCTGATCTGGATTGTGATGTCTTCGCTCAGGCGCAAAGCGTGATCGGCATCATTGCCGAAGCCGTGCAGACGACGGGAGCGGAGCTCCGTCACGTGGTGCGGACGGTCGTGTACGTGACTAACATGGCGGACATCGACGCCGTTGCCCGCGCGCATGGCGAAGCGTTCGGCGCGGTTCGGCCGGCCAGCACGCTGGTGATGGTCGCGGGTCTCACGCCCGCGAACGCCCGGGTCGAAATCGAGGCGACCGCAATCATCCACGATGGATGATCGAATACGCGGCGTTCACGCGCCCAGCACGTCCTTCTGCATCTTGCCGCCATAGAAATGGAAGAACGGCACGTCAGCGTCGTGGCGCAGCGGCCCGGTGGCGAGGCGGCGGTCGAGCTCGTGGAGCACGTTCTTGGTCATCGGATGCAGATCGGCGAGCGGTCTGGAGCCAAGCTCGACCCAGACCAGCTCGACCAGCTCGGCATCGGCATGGATCACGCCCTCGACACGATGGGTGATGGCGGAGGCATCGGCGGTGAAGAAGCGGGTGTCGAAGCGCTTGATGCGGCCGGGCGGGGTGATGGCGCGGGCGATCAGGAACAGGCCGGACGGATCGGGCAGCAGGCCGGCGTCGGCGAACGGCGCCCATGGCCCGTCCAGTTTCGGCGCGGGGCCGCCGACCTTGCGTCCGAGACAGAGACCGGTTTCCTCACAGGCCTCGCGGATCGCGGCGACGGCGAGCGACTTCGCGCGCGAGGCCGTCGTCTGCGGCTTGCCCTTGAACAGATTGGCTTCGAGCTCCGCCGGCATCGGCGCTGCCACGGGAATGCGATGATCGGTCTTGTCGACGCGGCCGCCGGGGAAGACGAACTTGCCCGGCATGAACACGACCTTGTCGTGGCGCTTGCCGACCAGCACCTTCGGCACCGCGCCGCTGCGGTCGACCAGGATCAGCGTCGCAGCATCGCGTGGCTTGGTGTAGGGATGATGGTCCGCTTCCTTCTCGGCGGGCTTGCCCTTCGGCGCGCTGGTCGCCTGTGCCGTATCGCTCATGTCCTCCCCGCTTTTTCTTCTTTGTTGATCGTTTGGTCGCTCACACCGGTGGAATGCCTTCCACGGGATTGTCGTCGAAGCCGTGCATGCGGAATGCCCATTGCAGCCCGACGACGGCGCCCTTGACCGGCTGAATCAAAGCGAGCGAGGCGACCAAGGTCACCGGCAGATAGATCGCGAGCTGCAGCGCCACCGGCGGCGCGTAGTTGGTCTCGATCGAGAGTACCAGCGGCACGATGATGTGGCCGACGATGACGATCACGAGATAGGCGGGAAGATCGTCGGCGCGATGCCCGGAGAAATCCTGGCCGCAGCGGTCGCAATTGTCCGCGACCTTCAGGAAGGCGCGGAACAGCTTGCCCTCGCCGCAGCGCGGGCAGCGGCCGCGCAGGCCGCGCTTCATCGCGGTCCAGACGTCGCGCTTCTCGACGGCGCCGGCGTCACGCGTCCAGGTCTGCGGGGGCAATGTGCGGGGCGTTGAGGTCATGGCGTCCACGATCTGCCTTTCTTCGATGTGCCGGGCTTGCGTTTTGCCCCTGCCGCTGGGCTTTTCTTGCGGCTTTTTTCTTTGTGCTTCGGCCGAGCCTCGGATTTGGCCCGCTTGGTCGCCTTGGCGTTCTTCCCGACGTTATTCTTTCGCCGGGGTCCTGCGCCGCGCGGATGCCGCGACACCAGCACATCCGCCTGGGTCAGCAGCTCGAAGCGCAGCGCACCGGCCACCGGCTGAGCTTCTACCAGACGGACGTCGACGACGTCACCCAGCCGGTGCATGGCACCGCTGCGCTGGCCGATCAGCGCATGTCGCGTCTCGTCATAGTCGAAATATTCCGTGCCGAGGGTGCGGATCGGAACCAGGCCGTCGGCGCCGGTATCATCGAGCTTGACGAACAGGCCGGCGCGGGTGACGCCGGAAATGCGGCCCTGGAAGGTGGCGCCGACGCGGTCCGCCAAATGATGCGCGATCAGGCGGTCGGCGGTCTCGCGCTCGGCCTTCATCGCGCGCCGCTCGGTCACCGAGATCTGCGCCGCGACCTCGGCGAGGTGATCCGGCGTCTCGCTGTCGGGCAGGGCGCCGTCGCCGAGGCCCAGCGCGCGCAGCAAGCCGCGGTGCACGACGAGGTCGGCGTAGCGGCGGATCGGCGAGGTGAAATGCGCGTAGCGGCGCAGGTTCAGGCCGAAATGCCCGTAATTGTCGGTCGAATATTCCGCCTGCGCCTGCGAGCGCAGCACGACCTCATTGACGAGATGCTCGTAGTCCTGGCCGGCGACCAGGGTCAGCACGCGGTTGAACAGCGACGGCCGGAGCGCGCCTGATTTGGCGAAGGGCACGTCGAGCGTCTTCAGGAACTCCTGCAGCGCATGGATCTTCTCCACCGTCGGCTCGTCGTGCACGCGGTAGATCAAAGGAAGCGCCTTCTTCTCCAGCAATTCGGCGGCGGCCACGTTGGCCGAGATCATGAACTCCTCGATCAGCCTGTGAGCATCGAGGCGCTCCGGCACGACGACGCGGTCGACGGTGCCGTCCTTCTTCAGCAGGATCTTGCGCTCGGGAATGTCGAGGTCAAGCGGATCGCGCGCGTCGCGGCCGCGCTTGGCGACCTCATAGGCCGCGTAGAGCGGCTTGAGGATCGGCTCGAGCAGGGGGCCGGTGACGTCGTCGGGCTTGCCGTCGATGGCGGCCTGCGCCTGCGCGTAGGACAGTTTGGCGGCCGAGCGCATCAGCACGCGATGAAACGAGTGCGAGCGCTTGCGGCCGTCCGCGCCTAACACCATGCGCACGGCGAGCGCGCCGCGCGCTTCGCCCGGCACCAGCGAGCACAGATTGTTGGAGATGCGCTCGGGCAGCATCGGCACGACGCGGTCGGGGAAATACACCGAGTTGCCGCGGATCAGTGCGTCGCGGTCGAGCGCCGAGCCCGGCCGCACATAGTAGGCGACGTCGGCGATCGCGACATGGAGAATGAAGCCGCCGGCATTGTTCGGATCGGGATCCGGCTCGGCATGAACGGCGTCGTCGTGATCCTTGGCATCGGGCGGATCGATCGTGACCAGCGGCAGCTCGCGCCAGTCCTCACGCCCCTTCAAGCTCGCGGGCTGCGCGGCTTCGGCCTCTGCCACGGCCGCCGCGGAGAAATCCATCGGGATTTCGTGGGCATGGATCGCGATCAGGCTGATTGCCTTCTCGGTCGCGACCGAACCGTAGCGCTCCTTCACACGTCCGGAGGGCAGGCCGTAGCCGCGGCCGCGCAGCAGGTCGACGCTGATGAGATCACCGTCCTTGGCGTCCTTGGTGTCGGCGGGGGCGATGGAGAGCTCGCGTCCCGCCTGCTTCTTGTCGACCGGAATGAGGCGGCCGCCGCCGCCGGGATTAGCCCGGAAGATGCCGAGCACGCGCGGCCGCGCCTGATCGAGCACCTTGAGGACGCGGCCGCGATAGGACACGCCCGCCTCATCCTTGATCGGCTCGACGCGGAGCAGCGCGCGGTCACCGACGCCGGCCGCCGAGCCGGGCCCGGCATGGCGCGGGGTGTGGATGCGGATGCGCGGCGGCTCGGATTGCTCGGCCTCGTCCCACTCGGCGGGCTTGGCGATCAGCTCGCCGTCGCTGTCGCGCCCGGTGATGTCGACAACCAGCGTGGCCGGCAAGGTGGCGGTCTCGACGACGGTCTTGCGGCCGCTCTTCTTCACGGTGCCGTCGGCGACGAGCTCGCGTAGCAACTGCTTGAGGGCCGCGCGATCAGCGTTCTTCAGGCCGAACTCGCGGGCGATATCCTTGGTGCCAACCTTGCCCGGATTGGCGCGGATGTAGGCGACGATGGCCTCCCGCGGAGGGAAGCCGATGTCGCGCTTCTTGCTCATTTTCTCATCCGCGGGCCTTGCCAGCGCTCTTCTTGGGCGTCGCCTTGGTCGCGGGCTTCGCCGAGGTCTTGGCGGCCTTGGCGACCGGCGCACGCGCCTTGCTGGTGGAGTCTGATTTCGGTTTGGCGGCCGCCTTCTTCGCCACGGCCTTCTTCGCCGGCTTCGGCGTGTCGTCGTCGCCGCCGGTCTTCGGCTTGGCCCTGCTGGCCGCCGCTTTGCTGGCAGACTTGGCCGGCTTCGCCGCCTTGCCCTTGGCCTTCGCCTTGCCGCCACCCTTGGCGGCGCGCTCGTCGAGCAGCGCGATCGCCTCGGCCAGGGTGATCGTGTCCTTCTCCTTGTCGCCGGGAATGGTGGCGTTGACGCCGCCGGCGGTGACATAGGCGCCGTAGCGGCCGGCCTTGACGGCGACGGCGCCGAGCGAGGGATGCTCGCCGAGCGCCTTGCCGGGATCGGCGCCGAAGCGCTTGCTTGGTCCCTTGGCGATCTTCTCGGCGATCAGGGTGACGGCGCGGTTGAGGCCGATGTCGAACACCTCGTCGCCGGCCTCCAGGCTCGCATAGGTCTTGTCGTGCTTCACGAACGGCCCGAAGCGGCCGAGATTGGCGATGATCGGCAGACCCGTCTCGGGATGGATGCCGACCTCACGCGGCAGCGACAGCAGCCTCAGCGCGTGGTCGAGCTCGAGACTCGCAGGCGAGGTGCCCTTCGGGATGCCGGCGCGCTTCGGCTTCTCGCCCTCGGCGTAATCCTTCTGCTCGCCGAGCTGGATGTAGGGGCCGAAGCGGCCGGCCTTGACGACGACGTCGAGCCCGGTGTCCGGATCCTGGCCGAGCACGCGATCGGCGGTCGCCTCGCTGTCGGCGGCGAGCGGGCGGGTGTAGCGGCATTCCGGATAGTTCGAGCAGCCGACGAAGGCACCGAACTTGCCGGCCTTGAGGTTGAGCCGTCCGGTGCCGCAGGTCGGGCACTGCCGGACGTCGCCGCCATCGTCGCGCGGCGGATAGATGTGCGGCCCCAGCATCTCGTCGAGCGCGTCGAGCACCTGCGCGACGCGCAGGTCCTTGATGTCGTCGACGGCGCCGATGAACCCGGTCCAGAAATCCTTCAGCACCTGCTGCCAGGCGATCTCGTTGTTGGAGATGCGGTCGAGCTGCTCCTCGAGATCGGCCGTGAAATCGTACTCGACGTAGCGGCGGAAGAAGTTCTCCAGGAACGCGATGACGACGCGGCCCTTGTCTTCGCCGTGCAGCCGCTTCTTCTCGAGCTTCACGTAGCCGCGGTCCTTCAGCACCTGCAGGATCGAGGCATAGGTCGAGGGACGGCCGATGCCGAGCTCCTCCATGCGCTTGACCAGCGAGGCCTCGGAGAAGCGCGGCGGCGGCTCGGTGAAATGCTGGGTGACCGCGAGATTCTGCCGCTTGAGCTGTTCGTTCGGGCTCATCTGCGGCAGGCGGCGGCTGTCCTCGTCCTCCTCGTCGTCGCGGCCCTCCTGATAGAGCGCGAGGAAGCCGTCGAACTTGATGACCTGGCCGGTGGCGCGCAGCTCCAGGGTGCGCGCGCCCGCCTTGGCGATGATGTCGACGGTGGTGCGCTCAAGCTCGGCCGATTCCATCTGGCTCGCGATGGTGCGAGTCCAGATCAGCTCATAGAGCTTGGCCTGATCGTCATCGAGCCGCTTGCGCAGCTCGGCCGGCTTGCGCGACAGGTCGGTCGGACGGA
Source organism: Bradyrhizobium sp. SZCCHNRI1009 (assembly GCF_032487575.1). Classification (NCBI taxonomy): domain Bacteria; kingdom Pseudomonadati; phylum Pseudomonadota; class Alphaproteobacteria; order Hyphomicrobiales; family Nitrobacteraceae; genus Bradyrhizobium; species Bradyrhizobium sp. SZCCHNRI1009. Next base: position 90,433 of record NZ_JAUEUL010000013.1, read on the forward strand.
TCGCTTCGTGCGCTTCCTGGGCGTTCTTGGCCTTGGCCTGGTACTGGCGCGGGCTATCCGGGACGTATTTGTTGCCGTAGATCTCGCCGATCACCTTGCGCACCTGGGTGATCGCCTCCGGCGCGATCTGCACGCCGTCGGTTCGCATATAGGTAATGAGGCCGGTGGTCTCGCCGCCGATGTCGATGCCTTCGTAAAGACGCTGCGCGATGCGCATCGTGTGCGCCGGCGCGAAGCCGAGCTTGCGGCTCGCCTCCTGCTGCAGCGTCGAGGTGGTGAAGGGCGCCTGCGGATTGCGCCGCGCCGGCTTGGCATCGACGGTCGCGACCGTGTAGCTCGCCGCGTTGAGCGCGTTCTTGAAATCCTCGGCCTCCGCGCCGGTGCCGATGTCGAGCCGCTGGATCTTCTTGCCGTCGGCGCCGACGAGGCGCGCCTCGAAGATGTCGCCGCGCGGCGTCGCCAAGGTTGCGATCAGCGACCAATATTCACGCGGGACGAACTTCTCGATCTCCAGTTCGCGATCGCAGACGAGACGCAGCGCGACCGACTGCACGCGTCCGGCCGAGCGGGCGCCCGGCAGCTTGCGCCACAGCACGGGAGAGAGAGTGAAGCCCACGAGGTAATCGAGTGCGCGGCGCGCCATGTAGGCGTCGACAAGCGCACCGTCGATCTGGCGCGGATGCTTCATCGCCTCCGAGACGGCCTGCTTGGTGATGGCGTTGAAGACGACGCGTTCGATCTTCTGATCCTTGAGCGCACGCTTCTCCTTCAGCACCTCCAGCACATGCCAGGAAATCGCTTCGCCCTCGCGATCAGGGTCGGTGGCGAGAATCAGCCGGTCAGCACCCTTCAGCGATTTGGCGATGTCGTTGAGTCGGCCGGCCGCCTTGGGATCGACCTCCCAGATCATGCGGAAATTCTCGTCCGGATCGACGGAGCCGTTCTTGGCCGGAAGGTCGCGAACATGACCGAAAGAGGCCAGAACCTCGTAGGAGGAGCCCAGATATTTATTGATCGTCTTGGCCTTCGCAGGCGACTCCACGATGACGATATTCATGTATTTCCAATGGCTTAGTGGAAGGATTGAAGCTGGCTTCGCGGGATTCGCGCCTGCCTCGTTGACCCGAACATGGGTGGTGAGGGGGTTCCTGTCAAATCGAGGGATGTTGAAAGGCGATTGCGTTGGATCGGCGAAGTACCTATCAGGTTGTACGGAGCACGATGAGATACGCGCTCTTTTGAGGTTGTTTTTCGTCAAATTCCTTATGCTGGGTGACAGTTGTTGGCCAAGGCAGCGGACAAAAGCGACCCGGACGTCGAGGCGATGGTGGAGGATCCCGACGCCGCGGCGGCGCTGATCGCCGAGGTGACGGCCAGCCTGTCGCATCTGGCGCAGCGTCATCGCCTCGACATGCTGGACTATCTCTTGCGCATGGCGAACCTTGAAGCCGAGGAGCATCTCAGGCTGCGCAGCCGCCGCAGGCTGTGCTGACGGCCAGTCGTGCTCACCGCGGGGCCAGAGCGGTTTCCTCCGGCGCCAGCGTCCGGCCGTCTTCCGCAGTGAGCAGCAGCTTGCGAACCGGCCTGCGGTTCGCCCGGTCGACGAGCGCGGTGGCGATCTGGTCGGGGTGCTCGTCGAACTCCTCGCTCCACTGCCGCAGTGCGACCAGGATCGGAAACAGGCCGCGGCCCTTCGGCGTCAGCACGTAGTCGCGATAGGAGCTGCCATCCGAGGCCGGCTCGGTGGTCAGGATGCCGCGATCAACCAACGCCCGCAGCCGCGCCGCAAGGATGTTCTTGGCCATGCCGAGGCTGCGTTGAAACGCGCTGAAGCGGCGCACGCCGAGAAACGCGTCGCGGATGATCAGCAACGACCACCAGTCGCCGATCGCATCCAGCGACCGTGCGATCGGGCAGGCGTCGCCTTCCAGACTGGTGCGCTTGACCATCACATGATCCTTGTCCTGTCACCCAGGGGCGGCTGATGCCCGGGGCGCTCGAGCCCGCTCACGCACTTGTGTGGTTGCATTATAAAACCAGTCAGCCTATGTTGTCCATCGGTTTAATCATGCAACCATATGGAGACGGATGTGAGGCTTGCGAACAAGACGGCACTGATTACCGGCGGCAGTAGCGGCATCGGGCTTGCGACCGCCCGCCGTTTCGTCGCCGAAGGCGCCAGGATCGCGATCACCGGGCGCGATGCCGGGCGGCTGGAGGCTGCGGCGCGCGAGCTCGGGCCGAACGCCCTGGCTGTAGTGGCCGATGCCACCGACATCGCCGCGACCGAGGCCGCGGCTGCCACCGCCGCAGAACGCTTCGGCAAGCTCGACATCCTGTTCGCCAATGCCGGCATCCCCGGCTCGACGCCGGCCGGGGCAACCAAGCTCGAGGTGTTCGAGCAGGTGATCCGCACCAATCTGACGGGCGTGTTCTTCACCGTGCAGGCGGCGCTGCCACATCTCAAGGACGGCGCCTCGGTCATCCTCAATGGCTCGGTGATCTCCGTGCTCGGGAATCCCGGCTATTCGGCCTACGCCGCGAGCAAGGCCGGGGTGCGCGCGATGGCGCGGGTGCTGGCGTCGGAGCTGTCGCCGCGCGGCATCCGTGTCAACGTGGTCGCGCCGGGCGCGATCCGGACGCCGATCTGGGGCGCCGCGGTAGCGACGCCGGATGCCGAAAAGATGTTCGAGGCAAGGATCGCGGCGACCACCCCGCTCGGTCATATCGGCGAGCCTGACCATATCGCCGGCACCGTGCTGTTCCTGGCCTCGGACGACGCCACGCATGTCCAAGGCCAGGAGCTGTTCGTCGATGGCGGCGCCACGAGCTCGCCGGCCGGTGCGCCGATCTATCGGGGTTGACCGGCCGGGTCGGTGGGCGGTTTGAGACCTGCCCCGGGGTTGAAAGCGGTGGCTGCCGGCGGCAGCCACCGAGGGACTCAAGCGGCGAGACCGCCGGCCGTTTGAATCGCCTTGGCCAGAGCCTGCTCGCGATGCTCCGGGCCGATCTGGACACCGTCGGCCGCAACGAATTCGAGATCCGTGACGCCGATGAAGCTGAAGACACTGCGCAAATAGGTCTCCAGGTGTTCGAATGCCGCCATCGGCGTGTCCGCGCCGTAATGGCCGCCACGCGAGAGCGCCACGATAATGCGCTTGCCACCGGCCAAACCCTGCGGGCCGTTTGGGCCATAGCTGAAGGTCTTACCCTTGACTGCGATGCGGTCGATCCATGCCTTGAGCTGGCTCGGGATGGAGAAGTTGTACATCGGAGCGCCGATCACGACGATATCGGCAGCCAGGAACTCTTCCAGAACGGCCTGTCCGGCAGCGACATCAGCTTCCACCGCGGGATCCTCGACGGGCGCTCCGTAAGCGACGGCGACATGCGTTCCTGACAGATGCGACAGCGGCTCGGCTGCGACATCTCGGTAAATCACCTCCAGCCCCGGCATGATCTGGCGGAAACGGCCGACGATCGCGGCGGATACCTGACGGCTGACGGAGTTCGCGCCGAGCACGCTGGAGTCGATGTGGAGGAGTTGGGTCATAGGTCAGTCACCTCAGTATTGGTTTGTAACTGGCGCACTATGAGTGACTGTGCTGTAACCTCACAAGAACGCACATTCTTGAAACCCGAGCACAGCCGTGACACTTGCGAACAGCGATGATCCCGATCTCCCGACGCAGCCAAGTCATGATGATTGCCGGGGCGCGGCCTCGATCCTGGCGCGTGTCGGCGACAAATGGAGCGTGTTCGTCATCATGATGCTTCAGGACGGCCCGAAGCGCTTCAACGAGCTGAAGCGGCTCGTTGGCGGGATTTCCCAGCGGATGCTGACCTTGACCCTGCGCGGCCTCGAGCGCGACGGGCTGGTGACGCGGACGGTGTTTCCGACCATCCCGCCGCGGGTCGATTATGAGCTGACCGATCTCGGCCGCGGCCTGTCGCAGCCGGTGCAGGCGCTTGGGCAGTGGGCCATCCAGCACCAGGAGCAGATCGAGCAGGCGCGCACGTGCTTCGACGCGCGCAGGGATGCGAACTGAGAGTCAGATCAGCGACACCATCCCGCCGCCGTGGCGCTCCAGGCGGCCCGCCAGCTCGAGCTCAAGCAGCACCATGCGCAGCACGGCGGGTGACAGGCCGCTGATCCGGATCAGGTCGTCGATCGACACCGGGGTCGGGCCGAGCAGGGCTGTGATCTGCGCGCGATCGTGGCTCTCGGGATCGGGCGCGAACAACTCCTCGTCCGGCTCGCACAGCGACAAGGGCAGCGGCCGCTCCATGATCGGGCCGACGGCCTGGATGATGTCGGCGGCTTCGGTGACCAGCGTGGCGCCCTGCTTGATGAGATCGTTGGTGCCCGCGCAGCGCGGATCGAGTGGCGAGCCCGGGACGGCGAAGACCTCGCGGCCCTGTTCGCCGGCCATGCGCGCCGTGATCAGCGAGCCCGAGCGATGCGCGGCCTCGACGACGACGACGCCGAGCGAGGCACCTGAGATCAGCCGGTTGCGGCGGGGAAAGTCGCGGGCGCGCGGCTCGTGTCCGAGCGGCATCTCGGAGATCGCGGCGCCGCTGCCACTGATGATGGCGCCGAGCAGATCGACATGCTCCGGCGGATAGATCCGGTCGTGGCCGCCGGCGAGCACTGCGACCGTGCCGCTGCCGAGGCTCGCGCGATGGGCGGCCTGATCGATGCCGCGGGCGAGGCCCGAGATGATGACGAAGCCGGCCCGGCCGAGCTCATGGGCGATCTGGCCGGCGAATTTGAGCCCGGCGGCGGAGGCGTTGCGCGAGCCGACGATGGCGATCATCGGGCGCATCAGCGTCTCGCGGGCGCCGCGCACCGCGAGCAGCGGAGGCGCATCCTCGCAGGTGGCGAGGCGGGGCGGATAGCCGTCCTCGGCCGGTGCCCGCAGGTCGACGCCCTGCCGCTTGCAGGCATCGAGTTCGGCCTCGGCTTCGCCGACCGTACAGATCCGGGATGCTCCGGCCGCGCCGCCGCGGCGTGCCAGGTCGGGCAGCCGGTCGAGCGCGGCGCGCGCGGTGCCGAAATGGTCGAGCAATGAGCGGAAGGTGCGCGGGCCGACATTGTCGGAACGGATCAGCCGCAGCCGGTCGCGCCGCTCGGTGTCGCTCAGCTCGATCGTCGTGTTGATGGCGTCCACGCAAAGCCCCCCCAAACCCGGAGGCTAGAATGGAGCAACCCGAAGACGCAGGGAAGAGGGCGCGCTACGCCGGCGCGACGTCGCGCACATTCTCGGACGCGGACACCGGCGACGCCAGCGCGGGCTGCTCGTCGGGGATGGCCGGCGTGGTGCCGGCCGGGGCTTCGCGCAGCCAGCGTTCCGCGGCGTCGCGTCCGCGCTGGTAGAGCAGCTCGATGAAGCCGCTGCCGAGGTCGGTCGCATCGCGCTGAGCCAGGGCCTCGATCTCGTCCTCGGCGGCAAGCCGATGAACGCGCGGCGGATGCAGGCCGTCGCTGCGCGCCCATTCGAGTGCCGCGAGCTCGGCGTTCAGGACCGCATTGCCGGCGATCTGGTCGAGGCGGCGATCGATCGCGGCCGAGGTCATCGGCACATAGGCGTCGCGCGCGGGCGTGACCTGAACGACCAGCAGGTCGGCGGCGCTGGACTCATGCGCGATCTGGATCAGCGGCGGATTGGTGACGTAGCCGCCGTCCCAATACGCCTCGCCCTCGATGTCGACCGCGGTGTGCAGTTGCGCGGGACAGGTGGAGGCGAGCAGAGCATCCGGCGTGATGCCGGCATTGCGGAAGATCTGCGGCAGGCCGTCACGGACCCGGGTCGCCGCAACCAGCAGGCGGGGCGCGGCCGGGCCCTGCACGGCGTCGAAGTCGATCGTCTCGCGGAGGATGTCGCGGAGCGGGTCGAGATCGAGCGGGTCGGCGCGTCCGCCGCGCAGCCCCGCGCCGAACGACACCGAGCTGCTCGCCGGCGAGTACGCGCCGATCATCAGCAGCGATCGGAACGACGCCTCCTCCATCAGCCGGGTCCAGAACAAAGCGAGCCGGTTGCGCGCTTCATCACGGCCGCCCTTGGCGAGCCCGCTCGCGAGCAGCGCGGCGTTGACCGCGCCGGCGCTGGCGCCGCTGATGGTGTCGAAATCGCAGCCGGGTTCCTCGAGCAGGCGATCCAGCACGCCCCAGGTGAAGGCCGAGAACGTTCCGCCGCCCTGCAGGGCCAGCGACAGCTTGCGCGGCGGCCACGTCCGGGGCGGTGGCGGCAGCGTGACCGTTGCGATCGTCTCCGCAAGCGTTCGCTCGGGCGTCTCCGCGGCTTTGGGCTCGCTGATTGCGGCCGCGCACGTGGTTGCCATGATCATCTCGGCAGCGGCCGGCGCGACATCGGCTCGTTCCGGCGCAGGGCTGGGCTCGGATGTTTCGGCGGGGAGCGCGACATCCGACGTGACCGGCGCGACTGTCTCGGGCGTCTGCGCCGGTTCTGCAGCGGCCGTGATGCCGGTCGACCAGATCTCAGCGGCCGACAGCAGCAGGCTGGCGTTCGATCGGGCCGGGGCCGCCTTCTGCTGCGCCGGAACCTGATCAGTACGGTCATCGTGCGTGGCCGACGAACCGTTGGAATTGGTCTTGCGTAACCACATGCTGGAATCATGACAGGCAATCATGATTCACGCCAGAGTCCCGCGTTGACTTGTTAGCTGATGAATCGCTGGTGTTGCTGCGCAGCCGCTGTGAATACAGGCTAAAACACGGGTTTTCCGTATTTGCTCCGTATTTGCCCGGAGTGACTACTTCTTCGCCCCGATCTTGCTCTCGGTGCCCGACTGCAAGCGCTTGATGTTTTCGCGATGCATGTAAATGAGCAACAGTGTGAGAAGGGCGAACAAGGCGGCCAGCGCGCTGTGGCCGAAAGCCCACAGCACGATCGGTGTCAGCACGCTGGCGACGAGTGCCGCGAGTGACGAGTAGCGGAGCGCGAAAGCGGTGGCGAGCCAGACCAGGCAGAAGAAGATCGCGCCCGGCCAGAACAGACCGATCAAAATACCGATGTAAACGGCGACACCTTTGCCGCCGCGGAATTTCAGCCACACCGGGAACAGGTGGCCGAGGAAGGCGCCGAGGCCCGCGATCATCGCGGCATTCGGGCCGCCGAGATAGCCAGAGATGATGACCGCCGCCGTACCCTTCAGCGCGTCGCCGAGCAGCGTCGCCGCCGCCAGCCCCTTGCGGCCGGTGCGCAGCACGTTGGTGGCGCCGATATTGCCGGAGCCGATGCTGCGCAGATCCTGCGTCCCGGCCAGCTTGGTCAGGATCAGGCCGAACGGGATCGACCCCAGGAGATAGCCGATGATCAGAGCGACCGGCAGAAAGGCTTCGGAACCCATCACACCACTCCTTCGACGCTTCGCCTTGCGTCAGACATGTTCGAACACGGTCCGGCCGCCGACGATGGTGCGGACCACGCGGCCGGTGAAGCGGGCCTCGTCGAACGGCGTGTTCTTGCACAGCGATTTGAGGTCGGCCGGATCGAGGATCCAGGGCACGTCCGGATCGATCACGATGATGTCTGCCGGCGCGCCGGCCCGCAAGGTGCCGCCGGGCAGGCCGAGCAGCTCGGCGGGCCGGGTCGACATCGCACGGATCAGGGTCGTCCAGCTCAGCTCGCCATTGTGCACGAGCCGCAGCGCCGCCGGCAGCATCGTCTCCAGGCCGACGGCGCCGCTGGCGGCTTCCGCGAACGGCAGCCGCTTGACCTCGACGTCCTGCGGCGTGTGGTCCGACATGATGACGTCGATCAGGCCGGAGGCCAGCGCCTCGACCAGCGCGCGGCGATCGACCTCGGTGCGCAGCGGCGGCGTCAGCTTGAGGAAGGTACGGTAGGGGCCGATGTCGTTCTCGTTCAGGGTGACATGGTTGATCGAGACCGACGCGCTCACCGTGAGCCCTGCCTCGCGGGCGCGCCTGAGGATGTCGAGCGAGTCGACCGAGCTCAGCGCGGCCGCGTGATAGCGGCCCTTGCTGAGTGCGACGAGGCGCATGTCGCGCTCGAGCACGACCGCTTCGGCTGCGGGCGGGATGCCGGAGAGGCCGAGCCGTGAGGCGAACTCGCCTTCGTTCATGACGCCTTCGCCGACGAGGTTCGGATCCTCGGTGTGATGCACGATCAGCGCGTCGAAATCGCGCGCATAGGTCAGCGCGCGGCGCATCACCTGCGCGTTCATCACGCTGCTGTGGCCGTTGGAGAAGGCGACCGCGCCTGCCGCGCGCAGCAGCCCGATCTCGGTCATCTCCTCGCCGCGCAGCCCCTTGGTCAGCGCCGCCATCGGCTGGATGTTGACGATCGCGGTGTCGCGGGCCCGGCGCAGCACGAAGTCCACGGTCGCCGAATTGTCGATCACCGGTTCGGTGCCGGGCTGGCAGATGATGGTCGTGATGCCGCCGGTCGCGGCGGCCTGGCTGGCGCTGGCAAAGGTCTCGCGATGGCCGAGGCCCGGCTCGCCGACGAAGGCGCACATATCGATCAGGCCGGGGGCCACGATCTTGCCGGCGCAGTTGACGACATCGGTGCCCTCGGGCACGCCCGCGGCGCCGATGCCGCGCTTGAGGTCGCGGATGACGCCGTCGGCGATCAGCACGTCGCCGGGGCCGTCGAAGTCGCGGGAGGGATCGATGACGCGCGCATTGGCGAGCAGGATCGGGCGGCGGTCGGTCAGCATGGCGTTTGGTCCCGACTTCTGTATCACGCGTTGGGCAGGTTGCGGGCCAGTGCCTCGAGCACGGCCATGCGCACGGCGACGCCCATTTCGACCTGCTCCCGGATCAGCGATTGCGCGCCATCGGCAACGATGGACTCGATCTCGACGCCGCGGTTCATCGGTCCCGGATGCATGACCAGCGCGTCGGGCTTGGCGTAGGCGAGCTTCTTCTGGTCGAGCCCGAAATACTGGAAGTATTCCGACGAGGACGGCACGAACGAGCCGTTCATGCGCTCGCGCTGCAGCCGCAGCATCATGACGATGTCGGCACCGTTGAGGCCCTCGCGCATGTCGCGTGCGACCTCGACGCCCATCCGCTCGATGCCCGGCGGCAGCAAGGTGGAGGGCGCGACGACGCGGACGCGGGCGCCCATCGTGTTCAGCAGCAGGATGTTGGAGCGCGCGACGCGCGAATGCAGCACGTCGCCGCAGATCGCGATCACCAGCCCCTCGATGCGGCCCTTGTTGCGGCGGATGGTCAGCGCATCGAGCAGCGCCTGCGTCGGATGCTCATGCGCGCCGTCGCCCGCATTGATCACGGAGCCGTCGACCTTGCGCGCGAGCAGCTCCACCGCGCCGGAGGCGTGGTGGCGGACCACCAGAATGTCCGGATGCATCGCGTTGAGCGTGACCGCGGTGTCGATCAGCGTCTCGCCCTTCTTGATGGACGAGGACGACACCGACATGTTCATGACGTCGGCGCCGAGCCGCTTGCCGGCAAGCTCGAACGAGGATTGGGTTCGGGTCGATGCCTCGAAGAACAGGTTGACCTGGGTGCGGCCGCGCAGCACGGTGCGCTTCTTGTCGACCTGACGATTCAGTTCGACATACTCCTCGGACAGGTCGAGGAGGCCGGTGATGTCGTGGGCGGAAAGGCCCTCGATTCCCAGCAAATGCCGGTGCCCGAGGACGAAAGTCGATTTCGGAGAGGTTGCCATTAAAGCCAGAGCTATAGGCGCGGTTTCCATGGGGGGCAAGGCCGAAAGCCGGGGTTCCGAGTTATCCCCCGTTCCGTCTTCCGAGCCTCTCAGGGGGCTCCAAACCGGGGGCTGGCGAGCCATCGCCGGAAGAGGTCCGCTCCGATATGCCGTGATCCTGCTGGCGGCGATCGTGCCGGCCGGCGCGGCTGCGTTGCCGTTCGATTTCGTCTATCTCCGCGACATCGACCCGACGATCCTCCAGGACATCCGTTATGCCGGCAGCAACAATTTCGTCGGCCGACCCTTGCCGGGCTACGAGGCGGCCGAATGCGTCGTGACGCGTGACGTGGCGCGGCGGCTGCAGGCGGCTCAGGCCGAGTTGCGGCCGCGCGGCCTGTCGCTGAAGATGCTGGACTGCTACCGGCCGGTGCGTGCGGTCGCAGAGATGCTGGCCTGGTCGCAGGACGGCGTCGAGACCACGGCCGGCCGCCGCTACACGCCGCGCGTTGCCAAGCAGGACCTGTTCCGTCTCGGCTATATCGCCGCGCGTTCGAGCCATTCGACCGGTGCGGCGCTCGATCTCACGCTGGTCGAGCTCGCGGCCGACAATTCCGCGGCGTTCGACCCGGCCAAGAACTACGCGGACTGCACCGCGCCCGCAGCGCTACGCGCGCCCGAGGGCAGCGTCGACATGGGAACCGGCTACGATTGTTCCGACGTGAAGGCCCATACCACCGCGCAGAACCTGACACCGGAGCAGCGCCGCTGGCGCAACGAGCTGGTTGCGGTGATGGCGCGGCAAGGTTTTGTGAACTATGCCAAGGAGTGGTGGCACTTTTCGCTGCCGGGCGCTGGCGCGACCACTTATGTTTTTCCCATTCGGCCGCGCCGATGATCCATCTCTGCAGGGCACGGCCATGACGCAGTCTTCCTTCGCGACCCATGAGGTCTTCAACCAGTCGCCGCCGTTCGAGGACGTCAATCTGTTCACGGCCGACCGGCCGTTGATGGATGCCTTGAAGGCCAATGATGGTGCCGGCGCTGAGCAGGAGCTGACAGCTTTCGGCAAGCTCTGGGGCTCGGCTGCGATGGCCGAGCAGGGCCGGCTCGCTAATGAGAACACGCCGAAGCTGCGCAGCTTCGACGCCAAGGGCTTTCGGCGGGACGTCGTCGAGTTTCATCCGGCCTATCATCAGATGATGACGCGCTCGGTCGAGGCCGGCCTGCACAATTCGACATGGACTGCCGAGGGCCAGCCTGTTGGCAGCGCGTCGGAGGTGGTACGTGGGGCGAAGTTCTACATCGCCTCGCAGGTCGAGAGCGGACACCTCTGTCCGATCACGATGACACGGGCCTCGGTGGCGGCGCTGGCCGCGCAGCCCGACCTGCTGGCGCGGACGATGCCCTTCATCGGCACGCGCAACTACGATCCGGCGTTTGCGCCATGGTGGCAAAAGCGCGGCATGACGCTCGGCATGGGCATGACCGAGAAGCAGGGCGGGACCGACGTGCGCGCCAACATGACAACAGCTGAGCGTACGACCGATGGCTATCGCATCACCGGGCACAAATGGTTCATGTCGGCGCCGATGTGCGACGCCTTCCTGGTGCTGGCGCAGGCCGATGCCGGCCTGACCTGCTTCTTCATGCCGCGCTTCAGGCCGGATGGCTCGGTGAACGCGATCCAGTTTCAACGTTTGAAGGACAAGCTCGGCAACCGCTCCAATGCCTCGTCGGAGGTGGAGTTCGCAGGCAGCTATGCCGAGCGGGTCGGCGACGAGGGCAGGGGCATCAGCACCATCATCCAGATGGTGCAACTGACACGGCAGGATTGCGCGATCTCGTCTGCCGGCCTGATGCGCTCGGGGCTCGCGCACGCGCTGCATCACGCGCGGCATCGCAGCGTGTTCCAGAAGCATCTCGCCGACCAGCCCTTGATGCAGGCGGTGCTCGCCGACATGGCTCTCCATGTCGAGGCGACGGTAGCGCTGGTGATGCGGCTGTGCCAGGCGTTCGATCGCGCGCCTCAGGCGCCACGGGAGGCGAACTACGTGCGGCTGCTGACGCCGGCGATCAAATACTGGGTCTGCAAGAGCGCGCCGCCGTTCCTGTATGAGGCGATGGAGTGCCTTGGCGGCAACGGCTATGTCGAGGACGGCATCCTCGCGCGCCATTTCCGGGAGTCGCCGGTCAATGCGATCTGGGAAGGGTCGGGCAACGTCATGTGCCTGGACGTGCTGCGCGCGCTGGCGCGCGAGGCGGAGGCGGCCGCGCATGTTCTGATGCATCTGAAGGCAGAGACCAGCGGGTTGCCCGGTGCGGCGGAGGCGCTCGCTTTCATCGAGACCAGCTTCCGCCGACCGGATTCCGAGCGCGTTGCCCGGCTCGCGGTGGAGAAACTGGCGCTGCTCGCCGCCTGTGCCGCGCTCAACGTGGTCACGCCTCGCCATGCCGAACTGTTCGCCGCGACGCGTCTTTCCGCTGTTCATCCGAGCATGTACGGCGCCATCGATCTCGATCCTTCGGACATCCGTACCTTGCTGGAGCGTGCGCTGCCTTGACCGACACACCCGAAGCCGCCGTGATGGATTCCCTGGATCCGGGCAACCCGCCGCAGCAGGTCACCCCGGCGCAGCATCAGCCGCGCACGCTGGGCTTCTGGCGCACCCTGCTGTGGGGCCTCCTGATCATCGTCGTGTTCTTCATCGGCCAGCTGACTCCGATCGCCTATTTCCTGCTGCGCCATGAGGGGCCAATCGACAGCATGGCCGCGTTCCAGTTGGCCATGATCCAGATCGCGAGCCGGTCGCTCACGGTCTCGCTGTCGGCGATCATGGGCGTTCCGGCCATTTTGATCCCGATCTATTTTGCCGTCCGCCACACCCGCATGTCGTTCGCCGACTATCTGGGCCTGCGCTGGACCGGCTGGAAGAACTTCGCCTTTGGCGTGGTCGGCATGGTGGTGATCCTGGGATGCTGGGAGCTGGCTTCGCAATTGACCGGGCGCGGAGACACGTCGTCGAACTTCATGGTGGACATCCTGAAGACCGCCAGAGGCGACGGCGTGGTCTGGCTGCTGGTCATCGCCTTCTGCGTCGCGGCGCCGGTGTCGGAAGAGCTGATGGCGCGCGGCTTTCTCTATCGCGGCTGGTCGGACACCTTCCTGCGGGTGCCCGGCGCCATCGTGCTGTCGTCATTGCTCTGGACCGTGCTGCACCTCCAGTACGACTGGTTCGCGCTGCTCAACGTGTTTTCCCTCGGCGTCTGGTTCGGCTATCTGCGCTCTCGAACCCACTCGACCTATCTGACCATGGTGCTGCACGGCCTCAACAACCTCGCAGCGACGGTGCAGACGATGTGGCTGGCGAGCGGCCACTCCTGAACGCGGAGTTCAGCTCGCCCAGGCGATCGCGAGCGGCATCGTCAGTGCCGCCAGCACGGTCTGCAGCGAGATGATCTGCGCCAGCAGCGGCGCGTCGCCGCCCATCTGCTTGGCCAGCACATAGGCGCTGGGCGAGGTCGGGACCGCCGCGCAGATCGCGACCACGACGAGGCTCGGGCCGGTGACGCCGAACCATCCGGCGAGCCCGATCGCGAGGATGGGCATCAAGACCAGCTTGAGCACGACGCCAAGCGCGGCGGCCGGGCCGGCGCGGCGCAGGCCCTCGAAGTGCAGGCCGGCGCCGGTGACCAGCAGGCCGATCGGCAGCGAGGCCTGTCCGAGCGCATCGGCGGCATCGTGCCAGAGCTTTGGCAGCGGCACATGCGCCACGTTGAGCGCGAGCCCGGTGAGGCAGCCCCAGATCAGCGGATTGCGGACGATGGTGGCGAGGATCTCGCGCACCGAGCGGCGGGTCGGCGAGGCGTAGTGGGCGAGCACGGCGACGCTGAACACGTTGACCATCGGGATGATCGCGATCATCGCCACCGACGCCGCCGCGAGCCCGGTCGGGCCAAACAGGCTGCCGGCGACGCTGAGCGCGACATAGGTCTGCCAGCGGGTTGCCCCTTGGAAAATCGACGTGAAGGCCGGACCATCGATGCCGGAGCGGGTGAGCAGCGGCCGCAGCGCGAGGCACAGCGCCGACATCGCCAGCATCGCCAGGAATAGGGCGCCGCCGATGCCGGCGACCGGCACCTTGCCGAGATCGGCCTTCACCAGGCTCTGCATCAGCAGCGCCGGAAACAGCACAAAATAGGTCAGCCGCTCGAGCCCGTGCCATTGCGTATCCAGCCGGATCAGGCTGCGCCGCAGGCCGAAGCCGATCACGATCAGCAGGAAGACCGGCGCGAGCGCCGCGGCGACGGGGCTCATGGGCTAGCGACCGGACTGGCGCAAGGTCGCAAGCCGATCGAGCGCCCCCTGCAGGATGAAGATCGCCGCATGGGTGTCGATCACCTCGGCGCGCCTGGCGCGGCTGACATCCATGCCGATCAGCTCGCGCTCCACGGCGGCCGTCGACAGCCGCTCGTCCCAGAGGCCGATCGGCAAGTCGGTGATGCCCGCGAGGTTGCGCGCGAACGCCCGGGTCGATTGCGCCCGCGGCCCTTCGCTGCCGTCCATGTTGATCGGCAGGCCCAGCACCAAGCCGACCACCTTGCGCTCGGTGCAAATTGCCACCAGTCGCGCCGCGTCCGCCTTGAAAGCCTTGCGCTGGATGGTCTCGACACCGGTGGCGAGCCGCCGGTCGGGATCCGACACGGCGACGCCGATGGTCTTGGTGCCGAGATCGAGGCCGACGAGCGCGCCACGCTCGGGCCAGCGGCCGGCGGCTTCGATGAGGGGGAGGATGGGGGCGGGCATAGCGCGCCGCCTTAGCATGGGCGCATCCCCCGAGCCAGCACGGCAGGCGCATGGCTTGTCGCTCCGCTGCGATCATTCTATATGGAGCATCGTACCGTGAGCAGGAGTGGTGCCGTGGATCGCAGGACCAACATTGCCCGCCGCTTTGTGTCCTCTGCCATCACGGTTGCTCATGTCCTCCTGTCTGACGCTCGACGCGGTCGCCGCCGCGACACCTGACGGTCATCCTCTCTTCGACAATCTCACGCTCTCCATCGGCGCCGAACGCGTCGGTCTGGTCGGCCGCAACGGCTCAGGCAAGTCGACCTTGCTCCGCATAGTCGCTGGCGTCTCGGAGCCGGCGGCCGGAGCGGTGACGCGCAGCGGAACGCTCGGCCTCATGGCGCAGCACTGGGAACCCGGGTTGCGTGTCGACGAGGCGCTCGGCGTCGCCGGTGGTCTTGCGGTCATCGACCGTATCGTCGCGGGAAAGAGCAAGGACCGCGATCTTGCCGATGATCTCGCGCGCGCGGATTGGAGCCTGCCGCGTCGTGTCGATGACGCGCTGACCGAGGCGGGTCTCCCCGGAATTGCCCTCGATCGCTCGATGGACTCGCTCAGCGGCGGCGAGCGGACGCGCATCGGCATCGCGCGGCTGCTGATCGAGGCGCCGGATCTGCTGCTGCTCGACGAGCCCACCAACAATCTCGATGCCGCGGGCCGAGACGCCGTCGGCCGGCTGATGCGGCGCTGGCGCGGCGGCGTGCTGGTCGCCAGTCATGACCGCGCGCTGCTGGAGATGATGGACCGGATCGTGGAGCTCACCCCGGTCGGCGTCCACATCGTCGGCGGCGGCTGGACGATGTTTACGCAGGCGCGGGAGGATGCGCGGGCGCGTGCAGCGATCGCGCTGGACCGCGCCGATGCGCATGTGCGGGATGTCAGCCGCGCCGTCCAGCGCCAGCGCGAAGCCAAAGCGCGCAAGGACAAGGCCGGCCGTGCTTTCGCCGCCGCCGGCTCGGCGCCGAGGATCGTGCTGGGCGCCCGAGCCGAGCGGGCCGAGACGACCGGCGGGCGATCGCAGCGGCTCGCCGAGCGCTTGATCACCGAAGCGGCCGAGCGAGCAGAGCAGGCGCGACAACATGTGGAGGTGCTGACGCCGCTCTCGATGGTCCTGCCGCCGACCGGACTGGGCGCCGGCACCGAGCTGCTTGCGATGGAGGACGCAGTCGTGAGCGCCGGCGACAGGAGGTTCGGTCCCTGGACGCTCGGTGTCAGGGGCCGGCAGCGGATCGCGATCACCGGACGCAATGGCGCAGGCAAGACCACGCTGCTCAAGGCCGCGATCGGCGCGATGCCGCTGATCGATGGAACGGTCCGGCGCGCCGACGGCCGGATCGCGATGCTGGATCAGCACGTCGCGTTGCTGGACCGCAGCGACAGCATCATCGGCAATTTCCGCCGCCTCCATCCGGCACTCGGCGCCGAGGCGGTACATGCAGCCTGCGCGCGCTTCGCATTCCGCAACCGCGACGCCGAGCAGACGGTGGAGACGCTGTCCGGCGGCGAACGCCTGCGCGCGGGACTTGCCTGCACGTTCGGCGGCGAGCGTCCGCCATGGCTGTTGCTGCTCGACGAGCCGACCAATCATCTCGACATTGTCTCGATCGAGATCCTGGAGCGGGCGCTGCGCGACTTCGACGGCGCGCTGCTGGTCGTCAGCCACGACCCGTCATTTCTTGCGGCGATCGGCATTGCCGGGGAGTTCGTCGTGAATGGCTGAGCGGGCACGGCAGACCGTGCCCGCAAAGCAGATGCGATTCAATGAGCTACCGGATCGCGATCGGGTTGATGTTGCCTTGGACGCCGCCGCGCCAGCGCGGCTGGCCCAGGACGAACAGGAACTCGTAGCCCTTGTCCTTGGCCAGCGCCGCGGTGTCCATGTTCTCGAGGATGTAGGTTCCGTTCATCGCGAGCAGGATCTGGTGCACCTCGAACAGGTTGTTGGACTCGAACGGGATTGCCTCCACGGCCCAGTTGTCGGCACCGACCGCCACGACGCCCTTCGATGTCAGGTACTTGGCGCCTTCGACGCCGAGGCCAGGCTCGCCGGCGCCGTAACGCTTGTCGTCCTTGCCGACCAGGCCGAGCCAGCCGGTATGGAAGATGACGATGTCGCCCTGGCGGATCTCGACGCCTTGCTTCTTGGCGGCCTCCTCGATCTCCTTGACGTTGAACGCCGTGCCTTCCTTGACCACGTCGGTGTTATAATAGGCGGCCATGTCGAGCAGCACGCCGCGTGCGACCAGCGGCGGCACCTTCTCGATGCCGAGCTTCTTGAGGCCGGTCGGATCAGCGAAGTCGAGCAGCTTGTTGCCGTTGTAATAGACGTGCTCGACCCCGAGATGGCCGAGCCCGTCGAGCTGGCTGCCGACGCCGACCCAGCCTTCGACGATGTCGTCATTGTAGGTCGCCTTGTTGGGCCCGAGCCCGGGAATGCCCGCCTGTCCCGGCTGCACCACCGTGATTTTGAACGAGCGCGGCGGATAGGCGGGGGTCTTGGAGTCGATGATCATACCGAGCGGATAGGTCTTGCCGGTCTTCACCAGCGAGGCGGCTTTGACCACGAGCTCCGGCGTGATGTAGTTGGCCGCGCCGATCTCGTCGTTCGGCCCCCATTTCGATTTCGTCCAGTCCTGGGCTTGGGCCGTCCCGATCGCACCCATCATGGCAATCGAGCAGCCCAACACGAACGCGTTGCGCATCGCATTTCCTCCGACATGTTGATGTTTGTTGTTTTCGCGCTGGCCAGCGCTGCATCCTAACGTAGTGCAGGACTGCCGGACAAAATGTTTTCGGATGCGTGCGCTGCACAGCGCCCGAACGTCGCATCGGTCGAAATGGCCGTGTATTGCGGAGGTGGCGTTGATTCCGTGGTGTGGAATGTGTCTTGTGACTGGGACGCCTTTGTACAATCTCTGGGCGAACGTTTTACGCCGCGATGTCGTGATCCCGGCAGCCGAGGCCTTCCATGAAGGCCGACAGCGCACTGCTGCGATGCGCCGCGCGGCGGTGGATGAAGAGCGTCTCGACCTGCGCATGGGACGGATCGAGTGTGTGCAGCCCGACGCTGCCGCTCATCGCGTGCCGCGTCACCACCGCGCGAGGCAGCAGCGCGACGCCCATTCCGGCGGCGACGCAGCCGATCATGCCGTCGAGGGTGCCGAGCTCGATCCGGGACGCGGCGGGCCAGCCGAAATCGTTGAACACCTGCTCCAGCCGCTGCCGGTAGGTGCAGCCGGTCCTGAACACCAGCGCGGTCGGTCCCGACGCCGCAGTCGCCGCGCGTAAGGCGGACAGGCTTTCGAAGCGCCGGGCCGTCACCAGCACCAGCTCTTCCTCGAACGCGACGACGCCGGCGAGGTCGGGATGGTCGATCGGACCGGCGACGAAGGCACCATCGAGGGTGCCGTCGAGCACGTTCGCGACGAGATCGGCGGTCGGCGCCGTGCGCAGGCTGAGGGCGACGGCGGGAAAGCGGCGATGGAAGTCGGCGAGCCGCGTCGGCAGGCGCACCGCGGCGGTCGTCTCCATCGAGCCGATCATCAGCGGCCCCAGCGGCTCGCCGTCGTCACGTGCGGCGAGCACCGCTTCGCGCGACAGCGCCGCGATGCGATCGGCGTAGGGCAGCAGGCGCTGTCCGGCGCCGGTCAGGGTCATGCCGCGGCTATGGCGTTCGAACAACGCGGTGCCGATCTCGGCTTCCAGCGCCTTGATCCGCTGCGTGACGTTGGACTGGACCGTGTTGAGCACTTCCGCGGCGCGCGTGATGCCGCCGGCGCGCGCCACTGCGGCAAAGGTCTGCAGGTCGCTCAGTTCCACGTCCGCTCTCCGTTTTGAATCTGCGATGGCAGGGTTCTCAACTATTCATTTTCAGAGAATGCTACCCGCGCCTAATGTCCGCGTCCAGAGCGCAGGAGAGTCTTCATGCCGCTGAGAACCGCGCTGACGGAGAGGCTCGGCATCGATCATCCGATCCTGCTGGCGCCGATGGATGTGATTGCCGATGCGCGGCTGGTGCGCGCCGTCAGCGGTGCCGGCGGTTTCGGCATTCTCGGCGGCGGCTATGGCAACCGCGCTTGGCTCATGCAGGAGACAGCGAAGCTCGATGGCCTGCGTGCGCCGTTCGGCATCGGCTTCATCACCTGGTCACTGGCCAAGAAACCCGATCTGCTCGACATCGCTCTGGCGGCCAAGCCCACGGCCGTGATGCTGTCGTTCGGCGATCCCCGGCGCTTTGCGCCCGCAATCAAGCAGGCGGGCGCGCTGCTGATCTGCCAGGTGCAGGATGAGACCATTGCCGAGCAGGCGCTCGCGGCCGGGGCCGACATCCTGATTGCGCAAGGCACCGAAGCGGGCGGCCACGGCGCCTCGCGCACCACGCTCGACATCGTGCCGGCGATCGTCGACCTCGCAGCCGGCGTTCCGGTGGTGGCTGCCGGTGGGATCGCCGACGGTCGCGGGCTCGCCGCGATGCTAATGCTGGGTGCCGACGGTGTGCTGCTCGGCACGCGTTTCTATGCCAGCGAGGAAGCTGCCGGAGCCGACGAGGCCAAGCGCCGCATATGCGCGGCAAAATCAGGCGAGACCGTGCGCGGTATCGTCTTCGACCTGTCGCGCAACACTGTCTGGCCGGCGCCGTTTACCGGACGCTGCCTGGTCAACGACCATGCGCGGCGCTGGATCGGGCGCGAGGTCGAGCTGCTGCAGCAGGTCGAGCGCGTGTCGGCCGACTATGTGAAGGCGAGGGCGGAAGGCAATTTCGACATCGCCGCGGTCATTGCCGGCGAGGCGGTCGGCCTGATCCATGATATCCCGCCGGCCGCCGAGATCGTCGCGCGCATCGTCGACGACGCCGAGCAGATCCTGCAAGGGCGGCGCAACTCGTCCGCCGTCTTCGCCAAGCAATAGGAGCAAACCAATGTGGCCCGACCGCCGCTTCCTGGATCTCGTCAAGACCGAGCACCCGATCGTGCTCGCGCCGATGGCCGGCGTGATGGACGCCGATCTCGTCATCGCGGTCGCACAAGGCGGCGGGCTCGGCTCGCTGCCCTGCGCGATGCTCTCGGCGGACAAGGCCCGCGAGCAGGTCAACATCATCCGCCAGCGCGTCTCGGCGCCGATCAATGTGAACTTCTTCTGCCATATACCGGTCGAGGCCGACGCGGCACGTGAGGCCGGGTGGAAGAAGCGGCTCGGGGCCTATTACAGGGAATATGGCGTCGATCCGGCGGCTCCGGTGACGGCCGCGAACCGCGCTCCGTTCGACGCCGCGATGTGCGCCGTCGTCGAGGAGCTCAAGCCGGAGATCATCAGCTTCCATTTCGGCCTGCCTGAGCCGTCACTGCTGGCGCGCGTGAAGGCGACAGGCGCGGTCGTGATGGCGTCCGCGACCGTGGTGCGCGAGGCGGTGTGGCTGGAGAAGAACGGCGCCGACGTCATCATCGCGCAAGGTGCGGAGGCGGGCGGTCATCGCGGCATGTTCCTGACCGACAAGCTCGCCGAGCAGGTCGGCACCTTTGCGCTGGTGCCGCAGATCGTCGATGCGGTGAAGCTCCCGGTGATTGCAGCCGGCGGAATTGCCGACGCGCGCGGCATTGCCGCAGCATTCGCGCTCGGCGCCTCCGGCGTGCAGATCGGCAGCGCCTATCTGCGTTGTCCCGAATCCAAGGTCGGCGTCATGGCCCGCGCCGCGCTTGCCGCTGCCGATGACGAATCCACCGTCATCACCAACGTGATGACCGGCCGGCTCGCCCGCGGCGTCGCCAACCGGGTGATGCGCGAGGTCGGGCCGATCTCGCCGGATGCACCGGCGTTCCCGCATGCGGCGACCGCGCTCGGCCCGCTCAAGGCCGCCGCGGAGAAGCAGGGAAGGGTCGATTTCACCAATCTCTGGGCCGGGCAGGCGCTGCCGCTCGGCCGCGAGCTGCCGGGGGCCGAGCTGACGCGGACGCTGGCCGAACAGGCGCTGGCGCGGCTTGCGAAGCTGGCGGGCTGACGCCAAAGGCGGCGTCACGGGCGGGGCGGTGCCCTGGGAAAGTCCGGAGGCTGCCGGTTGCGGCGCGAAAGCCGGCTCTGCTATAGGGCGGGTTCACTGTTTCCCGTGAGGCCCTATATAATGTCGGTCGATGCCGCCACCGTCCGCAAGATCGCGCAATTGGCGCGGATCGCTGTCACTGACGCCGAGGTCCCGCATCTGCAGGGCGAGCTCAATGCGATGCTGGCCTTCGTCGAGCAGCTCTCGGAGGTCAATGTCGAGGGCGTCGAGCCGATGACCTCGGTGACCCCGATGGCGATGAAGAAGCGCCAGGACGTCGTCACCGACGGCGACATCGCCGACGACATCGTCAAGAACGCGCCGATGACCGAGAACAACTTCTTTCTCGTGCCGAAGGTCGTGGAATAGCCAGGTGGAATAGCCGAGGCAGGTCCGCGCGCCCGTCGCGCGTGATCCGCTCCTTCAAACCGACAAGCGAGCCAACGCCGATGTGCCTGCTCTGCGACGATGAAGCGGCCTACAAGGCCTATATGGACTATCTCGACGCCATGGAGCGGCAGGGCAAGGCCGCCGACCCGGACAAGGCCGTCAACGAGATCCTCGACCAGCTCGAAGCGGCCGCCAATACCAAGAAAGCCTCCCCTGCGAAGAACAAGTTCTTCGCGGACGACGCCGCCGACGACAAGACGCTCTCCCCGTTCTTCTGCAGCCCGATCAACAAATGACCGATTTGACTTCGCTGACGCTCGCCGAGGCCCGCAAGGGTCTCGCGAGCAAGACCTTCACGTCGCTCGAGCTGACCGACGCCCATCTCAAGGCGATCGAGGAGGCGCGGGCGCTCAATGCCTTCGTGATGGAGACGCCGGACCAGGCGCGCGCGATGGCGCGCGACGCCGACGCCAAGATCACCAAGGGTGAGGGCGGGCCGCTGGCCGGCATTCCGCTCGGGATCAAGGACCTGTTCGCCACCAAGGACGTCCGTACCACCGCGTGCTCGAAGATCCTCGGCAACTTCGTCCCGACCTACGAGTCGACCGTGACCTCGCAGCTGTGGCGCGACGGCGCCGTCATGCTCGGCAAGCTCAACAATGACGAGTTCGCGATGGGCTCGTCCAACGAGACTTCGTGCTTCGGCCCGGTCGGCAATCCCTGGCGCCGCGAGGGCTCCAACACCACGCTGGTGCCGGGCGGCTCGTCCGGCGGCTCGGCGTCGGCGGTGGCTGCGCTCTTGTGCATGGGCGCGACCGCGACCGACACCGGCGGCTCGATCCGCCAGCCCGCAGCGTTCACCGCCACCGTCGGCATCAAGCCGACCTATGGCCGCTGCTCGCGCTGGGGCATCGTCGCCTTCGCCTCCTCGCTCGACCAGGCCGGCCCGATCGCGCGTTCGACCCGCGATGCGGCGATCCTGTTGCGCTCGATGGCCGGCCACGACCCGAAGGACACCACCTCGGTCGACATCCCCGTGCCGGACTACGAGGCCGCGATCGGCAAGTCGGTGAAGGGCATGAAGATCGGCATCCCCAAGGAGTATCGGCTCGACGGCATGCCGGCCGAGATCGAAAAGCTCTGGAGCGAGGGCGCGGCCTGGCTGAAGGCGGCCGGCGCCGAGCTGGTCGAGGTGTCGCTGCCGCACACCAAATACGCGCTGCCGGCCTATTACATCGTGGCCCCGGCCGAGGCGTCCTCGAACCTCGCCCGCTACGACGGCGTCCGCTACGGTCTGCGCGTGCCCGGCAAGTCGATTGGCGAACTGTACGAGAACACAAGGGCCGAGGGCTTCGGGCCCGAGGTGCGGCGACGCGTCATGATCGGCACCTATGTGTTGTCGGCCGGCTATTACGACGCCTATTACATCCGGGCGCAGAAGGTCCGGACCCTCATCAAGAAGGATTTCGAGGACTGCTTCGCCCAGGGCGTGAGTGCGATCCTGACGCCGGCGACGCCGTCGGCCGCCTTCGGCATCGGCGAGAAGGGCGGCGCCGATCCGGTCGAGATGTATCTCAACGACATCTTCACGGTGACCGTGAACATGGCCGGCCTGCCGGGCATCGCGGTGCCCGCCGGCAAGGACAGCCAGGGGCTGCCGCTGGGCTTGCAGCTGATCGGCCGGCCGTTCGACGAGGAGACGCTGTTCTCGCTCGGCGAGGTCATCGAGCAGGCGGCGGGACGCTTCACGCCGGTTCGGTGGTGGTAAGCGTCGCCGATTTCAAGACGAGCCTCGCGGGCGACGCGCCCGCGGCCGGCCTGACGCCGATGCTCACCGGCCTGTGGTGGCTGGCGAGGGGCGACTGGGACCGGGCGCACAAGATCATTCAGGACGAGCCCGGCCGCGACGCGGCCTGGGCGCACGCACATCTGCATCGCGTCGAGGGCGACCTCGGCAATGCCGGCTACTGGTATCGCCAGGCCGGGCAGCCGGTCGCGAAAGATGCGTTGGATATCGAATTCGAGCGGATCGTCTCCGCACTGCTTGGGAGTTAGAGCCATGACGGCAACCAGCGGCAAGCTGATGAAGGGCGCCACCGGCGACTGGGAGGTCGTGATCGGCATGGAGATCCATGCCCAGGTCACCTCGAAGTCGAAACTGTTCTCGGGCGCCTCGACCGCCTTCGGCGGCGATCCCAACAGCCACGTCTCGCTGGTCGACGTGGCGATGCCGGGCATGCTGCCGGTCATCAACGAGGAGTGCGTGCGGCAGGCCGTGCGCACCGGGCTCGGGCTCAATGCCAAGATCAACCTGCGCTCGGTGTTCGACCGCAAGAACTATTTCTACCCCGACCTGCCGCAGGGCTACCAGATCAGCCAGTACAAGGACCCGATCGTCGGCGAGGGCGAGGTCACGGTCGAGCTCGACGGCGGCAGGACCGCCACTGTTGGCATCGAGCGCCTGCACATCGAGCAGGATCCGGGCAAGATGCTGCACGACCAGTCGCCGTCGCTGTCCTATATCGACTTCAACCGCTGCGGCGTGGCGCTGATGGAGATCGTCTCCAAGCCTGACATCCGCGACGCCGAGCAGGCCAAGGCCTACGTGACCAAGCTGCGCTCGATCATGCGCTATCTCGGCACCTGCGACGGCGACATGGAGAAGGGATCCTTGCGCGCCGACGTCAACGTCTCCGTGCGCAAGCCGGGCGGGCCGCTCGGCACCCGCTGCGAGATCAAGAACATCAACTCGATCAGCTTCATCGGCCAGGCGGTCGAGGCCGAGGCGCGGCGCCAGATCGAGATCATCGAGGACGGCGGCACGATCGAGCAGGAGACCCGCCGGTTCGATCCCGACAAGGGTGAGACGCGCTCGATGCGCTCCAAGGAGGAGGCGCATGATTACCGTTACTTCCCGGACCCGGACCTGCTGCCGCTGGAGTTCTCGCAGTCCTTCGTCGACGAGCTGAAGGCGGCGCTGCCGGAGCTGCCGGACCAGAAGAAGGCGCGCTTCATCGCGGATTTCGGCCTGTCGCCCTACGACGCCTCCGTGCTGGTCGCCGAGCGCGAGAGCGCTGCGTTCTACGAGGCCGTCCTGGAGGCGCTGTCCGACCGGGCGCGCGACGGCAAGCTCGCCGCCAACTGGGTGATCAACGAGCTGTTCGGCCGGCTGAACAAGGAAGGCCGTGACATCGCGTCGTCGCCCGTCTCGGCTTCTCAGCTCGCGGCGATCGTCGCGCTGATCGGCGAGGGCACGATCTCCGGCAAGATCGCCAAGGACCTGTTCGAGATCGTCTGGAGCGAGGGCGGCGATCCGCGTGAGCTGGTCGAGAGCCGCGGCATGAAGCAGGTCACCGACCTCGGCGCCATCGAGAAGGTGGTCGACGAGATCATCGCCGCCAATCCGGACAAGGTCGCGCAGGCGAAGGCGAAGCCGCAACTCGCCGGCTGGTTCGTCGGTCAGGTGATGAAGTCGTCGGGCGGCAAGGCCAATCCGCAGGCGGTGAACGATCTCCTGAAGAGCAAGCTCGGCATCTGAAACGACGGTCGCTCGTCTTCGTTCCGGCGGCGCGCACGAGGGTGCGCGCCGTTTTGTTTTGGCGCCGCGGTCCGGCGAATCGCCGCGTGCGATTCGCAAAAAAGCCACCATTGCCGAGCGTTCGAACGCACACGAGGGCGTGTGCAATGAAAATTTTTTCGTTGCCAAAATTTACGACTCAGAGTCCGCGCGTTGCTCTCGCGGTGCGAGTCTGCACGCCGACACGCCGGCGTCGCCGCGTGCGACGTGCCGTTCAGTCGCTCAGAAAAATACTTGCAGCACAGGCTTTTTGCGCAATCGCGATTAGTTGCGATCGCGGCCTTGCGCAGAGCGACGTTTGGATTTTCGCGATCGATCGATGCGCTGCTTCGCGCGTTGCGCCAGCCGCGTGCGCGCGCGCCTGTCAACACTTCCTTAAGCCGGAAGCTGTTTTTTTTCACTCGTTGGTGTATCGATGAGGAGTGCAGCTCGATTCCCGAGTGCACGCATCGACTAAGCCATCTCACATCGGAGGGCAACATGGCCAAGAAAGCGAAGAAGGCGAAGAAGGCAGTGAAGAAGGTCGCGAAGACCGCGGCGAAGAAGACTGCCAAGAAGACCAAGAAGGTCGCCAAGAAGAAGTAACTCTCGCAGTCCTTGCGAGATGAGTCCGGCAGCTGATGCCGGCACGTCGTTGGAACGTTAGGTCTGCATGGCTCCTCGAGAGCCGGGCGGATCTCCTGAAGCTCCAACAGACGATAGAGGGTGTCGGCGAGACATCAGGTCAACGGTCGGATCGAACTCGAGAGCGGCTTCGCTCGCGGTGCGGTCCGGCAGAAGAAACGGGATTTCTTCGTTCGGTGCAGATCGCGTTTCCGGTCTGCAATCTCACGAGCGGCTATCAGCCAGAGTGGGATCTGATCCTGACGTGTTCGCCGACGCCCTCGATCCCTGAGCACCGCGCCCTTGGCGACTGTGTGCCTCCAACCTCCCCATAGACGAACAGCATCATCGGCAGCCCGGCGCAGGCGTGCGCGCGCTGCGCAATCTCCCGCACCGTGCTGTCGGGACGTGTCCAGTCGCGGTGCGGCTGTTGACCAGCGGCGTGGTGCGCTCCGCGCCAGCGCGGCGAGGCGCTTTCGCGGATGGTTATGAGTTTGCCAAACAGAACGGTAAACCGCTCTTTGCCGGGTTGAAGAATCCATTTCGAATCAATGCATTGAACCCGGCCCCGGAAAATGCGGGGTTCCGTGTTCAGGGCTCGTTCAGCACGATGTTTAAACTGCCTTTCAAACTTGATCGGTCATCCTTCGCGCATAAGCCGCGAGACGGCATGGGGATAACTAGGCGTTGAACAGTTGGACGGGGGCGTGCTCGGGTGACCGGCCGCCTCCTCGAAGCGAAGGAGAGCGACGATGTTTCAGGGACAACTCAATTTCGATGACGTGACCACCGCGGAGCAGGGCGCCAGCGGCGATGTGCTGTTTGAGCTCGGCATGCTCTATGCGAGCGGTCGCGACGGTGCGGTCGATCTGATCGCCGCGCACAAATGGTTCAATCTCGCCGCCCTCAGGGGCCGCGTCGATGCCGTGGCCATGCGCCGCGAGGTCGCCGAGCAGATGTCGGACGCCGAGATCGCGACCGCGCAGCGCGAGGCGCGCGCCTGGATGACCGCGCACTGAGCGAGCCAAGCCGCGGCTTGGCGGATCTCGCCCGATCGCTCATTCTCGTCGGAAGCGGGCCTCGTCGCGCGCCCATAAATCTCCTATCTGTCGTTCGGTGTGACGCAGACAAGCGGGATTGACGGCATGGGCCAGGCACGGCGACAGGCGCGGCGGCAAGAGCTGATCGACTGCCATGACTGCGGCAGCGGCGTCTCCTTCAGCGCAGTGGCGTGCCCGCATTGTGGATCGACCGAGCCGGCCGGGCCTGCGGTGCAAAGCCGGCGCGAGTTGAAGCGTCTGCGGGTCGAGGCCCATAATGACCGCCGCCTCGTCGTGGTGACCGCCCTCTGTGCCGGTCTCGGCGCCATCTATGGTGCCGCGATGGGAGCAGGAGGCGCAGCGTCATGGTGGGCTGCGCTCGGCTATGGGTTCGTCGGCACCATCATCGGCGTGCCCGCCGCCTTCGTGATCAACATCAGCCGTGGCTTGTTCGATTGAACCGCGCGGGATTGAGCGGCAACCGTGATCACGACGGCCACGCTCCGTTGCGATCCGGCAGGTGCGTGAACGGCTCGGCTTTTATGCGGATGATCGGGGGGGAGGGGGCTGTTGGCCGCGCCCAAGGGCGGCTGGCGGAGACGGAGGGATTCGAACCCTCGATAGGGCTTTACAACCCTATAACGGTTTAGCAAACCGCCGCCTTCAGCCACTCGGCCACGTCTCCGGCGACGGTCGGTATGCCCGACGCCGCGCTGAGCCGCAAGCGGCAGATTGCATGCGGTTTCGAAATCCTCACAGGGCCGCGGCTTCGCCGGACCGGTGCCACGGTGCCCTTCACCTTCGGCCATCGATCCCGGCCGAGCCTGCCGTTTGATCGGCCGCGGCACGGCGTGGAAGTCGACGGGCGTCGCGAGCCCTCTCGATGATCCCTGACGCGGGGGACCTCTAATATGGGGACCTCTAATATAGAGGGTGGTTGGCAAGGTGGGCGGTGGCAGGGGCGCAGACGGCATTGTCGTCCGGCCCGATTCTCGTTCAGCGCGTGGCTGGATTCACGGCCCCGGCGCCTGACTTGGGGCGGGTTCCGGGCGGGCGAGTGCTCGCGGCCTTAAGCACCTCAAATTGCGTTGTGACAAAACGACAACATAAACAGCGACTTAGGTGTTCCCGCAGAACCACGGTTCCGTGCCTTTTGTGCAACACCGGTCCGAAAAGGCGCCGCTTGGGCGCCGCAATGATGGTTCCTTTGTTGCGTGTGCAAAGGCCTTCGGTAATTCTGCTCGCACGACGAAGGGGGGCATCCCGACGTCGTCCCGTTTAGGTCGTTCGCTCAAGTCCCTCGCGTTCATGCGGGTGTGTCCGATAGCGCGAAGCGGCTGAGCGACGGGTCGAAGAGGGATAACGGGTCCAACCCCAAGGGTGTCTCTCACCCAGCGGAGGCGGAACCTTCCCTGACTGAGCAACTTGGAGGTTTAACATTATGAACACGATCAAGAGCCTTGTCCTGGGCTCGGCGGCCGCTCTCGTCGCCATGTCCGGGGCTCAGGCAGCTGACCTTCCGATCAAGGCCAAGGCGGTCGAATATGTGAAGGTCTGCTCGCTTTACGGCGCTGGCTTCTACTACATCCCCGGCACCGACACCTGCATCAAGCTGGGCGGTTATCTGCGTGCTGAAACGTCGTTCGCCAGCAACGGCCAGTACAACAACGCGGTCAACGGCGTTGCCGGCGGCATGAACCGCCAGAGCAACTACTACTACAGCCGCGCTCGTCAGGACCTCAACATCGACACGCGCACCGCGACCGAGTACGGCGTGGTCCGCACCTTTGCTGACCTGACGTTCACCTGGACCAGCGGCACCTACGCTGGCTCGGGCTCGGCGACCGGCGCGACTGCCTACTCGACGGCTGGCGCTCCTGGCGCTCAGGCCGACGGCAACATCGCTCAGGGCGGCATCGGCGTGTACTACGCCTTCATCCAGTTCGCCGGCTTCACGATGGGTAAGGCCGTGTCGCAGTTCGACGCGCCCTGGACCAACTACCCGGGCAACAACTTCGACGGCCTGTGGGGCGGCGGCGGCACCGTGACCGGTGTCAACCAGTTCACCTACACCGCCGACTTCGGCTCGGGCATCACTGCGGCGATCTCGGCGCAGGACGCGAGCCAGTACTACACCACCAACATGTGGAACGTGTCGGGCATCACCGCGGCCAGCATCATCGGCGGTTCGTACGGCACCAACACCTTCGGTGGCAACGTGTCCCCGGACATCGTCGGCATGGTTCGTGTCGACCAGGCTTGGGGTCTGTTCCAGGCGTCGTTCGCGGCGCATGACAACCACACCGGCTACTACGGCGCCACCGAGCTCACCGGTCACCCGGCTGACAAGTGGGGCTGGGCTGCTCAGCTGGCCCTGTCGATCAAGAACATCCCGACCGGCCCCGGCGACACCATCAACATCCAGGGCGTCTACACCAACGGTGCGAGCCGCTACAACGCTCAGAGCCTGGTGCCGACCACCTACGCGATGTACGGCGGCAGCAGCACGGCTGGTGTCTACGGCACGCTCGGCTTCGCTGGCGTCAGCGACTCGGTCTTCGTGACCGGCGGTGAGCAGCAGCTGACCACGACCTACGGTATGCGCGGTGCGTACACCCACAACTGGAACCCGGCCTGGAACACCGCGATCTACGGTTCGTGGGCTGCCGTGTCCTACAACAGCACTGCCAAGGGCCTGATCTGCGGCAGCGCGGCGATGGGTGCGATCGCGGGCGCAGGCTTCACCTGCAACCCCGACTTCAACATCTCCTCGCTGGGCTTGATCACCCGCTGGACCCCGGTCAAGAACCTGACCTTCTCGGCCGACGTGGCCTGGACCAACCTCGACCAGAAGTACTCGGGCAACATTGTTTCCCCGGCTACGACCACGACTTCCAAGCCGGCTGCGGTCTATCAGCTCAAGGACCAGAACTCGGTGTCCTTGCTGCTCCGCGCTCAGCGCAACTTCTGATCCTGATCGTCTGATCGGGTTCAAGAGCCCCCGGCAGGAAACTGCCGGGGGTTTTTGCTTGTGTGCGGGCGCTCATTCCGGAGTGACTCCGGGTCCGGTGCGCTCGAGAAGCGATCGATGCCAGATCGATGGATCGAGCCAATTGAGCAGAGCTTCGATTGCCTGTAGCTCGAAAGTCGCATTCGTTTCAGTAGGTTGGCTGCACGCTGGTATTTTTTTAAAAATGGTGTTGAAAACAGATGAGTTGATAAGCTAATTTTCTCATGCCTGAGTAATCATTCGTCCTCGTGAGGACGACACCGCAGACGCAAGACGACGATCATACGATGTTAGACTCCAGGAAGCCTCCGGCGATGCCCCGCCGGAGGCTTTTTCACATCGGGATCTCCTCGGCACCCAAGATCTGACGTTGCCTCTCGATTGCAGAGCCTCAGCGTGATCTCCGTAGGCGCGTGCCATCAGCGCATACATCCATCGTCTCACCAAAAATCGTTGTGCATCGGCTTGACCGGGAAATGCCGGATGGTCACCATGACCGCCAGATGACGGGGCCACACCGTCACGCCAGTGAGGAATGAGTCCAAAGATGAGTTCGGAAGGCTCTGTGGGAGTGCTGCGTCCGTGGTCCGAGCAAGACGATCTGGCGGGCGCCATCACGCGGCTGCTGGAAGCGCGGCCCGAGGGCCGGGCCGAGCTTGCGGAATGTCTGGCGGTTGCGCAGCGGATCGACGCCAGCGACGACGAGTCCTGGTATCGCGAGTGGATGCAATGCGCGGACGCCATGAAGGCTGCCGCCGCCGACGCCGTGAGCAGCGGTCGTCCCGAGCTGGCGTTTCGCAAATGGTCGCGCGCAGTGGATTGTTATGAGGCTGCGGCCTGTCCGTTCAGCAGCTCGCGTTCCCGCCAGGACGTCGTGCTGTCCCGCATGCGCGAATGTGCGCGCGAATTCCTGCGCTGTGCCGATCCGCAAGGAGAGGTCGTCACGATCCACTGGCGCGCCGACTATCCGCTCGAAGCCTATTTCCTGCCGGCGCGTGGCGAGGCGGGCAGGGCGCCCACCGTCATCTGCATCGGTGAGCCCGGCCGTCGCAAGGAAACGTCGCTGTTCAAGCTTGCAGCCCATGCGGAGCAGCGTGGCTTGGCGCTGCTGGTGGTCGATCTGCTGGGCAGCGGACCGGACTGCCGCTTCGAGGAGATCGTCGGCCGTCGCGATCTCGAATCGGCCATCGCGAGCGTGACGGACTACGTGACGTCCCGCGATGACGTGGACGAAGGCCGGATCGCGATTCTGGCCGACGACTGGAGTTCGTCCTTTGTCGCGCGCGGCATCGCACTCGATCCGCGTTATGCTGCGGCGGTCTGCGACGCCGGCTTGTGGGATATTCACGAGCGTGTCTTCCTGTCGCGCCGACCCGGTGCGTGTGAGCGGGGCAGGCCGCCGATCGCGACGGAAGGGCTGGCGGCGCGGCAGATCATGTGTCCGCTGCTGGTGACGGTGCCGGAGCGTGGCTGGCTTCGAGCCGACATCGCAACCCGGCTGATCGCGCAGATCAAGCGCGAGCACCCGGACATCACTCTGAAGATCGTCTCCAGCGCGGGCGCCGATTGGCTCGAAGCCGATGCCTTCGTCTTCGACTGGATCGCGAGGCGTCTGGCGGGGTCTCAGCGGCCTCCAGGCTGACGCGACCGCATGTCTGGGCCCGCTGCCTGCAAGAGGCGGTCGGGCCGTGGTCGCCTCGGGGGCCTCAGAGCCCCATCGTGAGTCGCGCGCTGGCCTTCTCGAAACGGTCCTTGAGGCCAGCCAGCTTGTCCGTGAAGGTCGCCAGCTCGCGAGCGTCGAATTCCTCGAAGATGAAGCTGAAGATCTGCGCCTGCTGGGCTTCCAGCTCGGCGAACTGCTCCGATGTCTTGGTGGTGAGCGACATCCGGACCACGCGTGCATCGTTGGGGGCGGGCTTGCGTTCCATGAAGCCCTTCTTCTCCAGCAGCTTCGACTGCGTCGTGACGAACGAAGGGTCGACGTGCAGCCGCTTGGCCGCCGCATTCACGGCGACTCCCTCGCCTTGATCCAGCTCGGAGATCGCCATCAGGATCATCCATTGCGGGCCACTGATGCCGATTCGCTTGGCCCAGAAGTACCTCAGCTCCTCCAGATGGACGTTGATCGTGGAGATCTCCCTGGCGAAGCGAAGAATGGCGTCGCGATTCTTCGGCAGATGTTCGGCAGTCTGCGGTTGCGCGTCCGCTTCCACAGGTGCGGCAGACATGTTCTTCAAGGGCGCCATTGCTCAGGAGTTCCAGTACGAAGCTCGACCCTAAAGAAAAAAAATCCGCAACAAAATCACTTATCTAGGAGGACATGCGCCGTCCCCCGTGCGCTGCACAACTAGCTGCCATTGTGTTGCCCTCAAGACACATTTCGGCTTCATTCAATTACCTGACTGCATAAACTATTTTGCTTACCGAATGAGCGAAGGCATAGTTCCTGGCGACGGTGGGGGGTTACTCGATCGTCCCGTGACAGGTGGTTCGCTTAAGTCCCTCGCGTGATGCGGGTGTGTCCGATGGCGCGAAGCGGCTGAAGCGGTTTTTCGGGAGCAGAGGAAGCGGATCGTCCTGGGGGATCTTGGTCCGGTTCTTTCTCAAAAGAGCAACTTGGAGGTTTAAATGAAGACGGTTAAGAGCCTTGTCCTCGGCTCGGCGGCAGTTCTGCTCGCCATGTCCGCGGCTCAGGCGGCCGACCTTCCGATCAAGGCCAAAGCGGTCGAGTATGTGAAGGTTTGCTCCCTGTATGGTGCGGGCTTCTACTACATTCCCGGCACCGACACCTGCATCAAGCTCGGTGGCTATCTCCGTGCTGAAACGGCGATCGGCACGAACAGCGACTTCAACGGCACGTACAGCGGCCAGGGTGGTGCGCATAACCGCCTGAGCAACTACTACACGGCCCGCGCTCGTCAGGACATCAACATCGACACGCGCACGGCGACCGAGTACGGCGTGGTCCGTACGTTCGCTGACCTGACCTTCAGCTGGACCTCCGGCGGCTATGCCGGCACGGGTTCGGCCACCGGTGCGACCGCTTACTCGACCGCTGGTGCGCCGGGCGCACAGGCCGACGGCAATATCGCGCAGGGCTCGGTCGGCGTGTACTATGCCTTCATCCAGTTCGCCGGCTTCACCATGGGTAAGGCCGTGTCGCAGTTCGACACGCCCTGGGTCAACTATCCGGGCAACAACTTCGACGGTCTCGCCGGCGGCGGCGGCACGGTCACCGGCGTCAATCAGTTCAGCTACACTGCTGACTTCGGCTCCGGCATCACGGCCTCGGTCTCGGCTCAGGATGCGAGCGCCTACTACCAGAACAACCTCTGGAACGTGGCGGGTTCGACGGCGGCTGGCGTGATCGGTGGTGCTTACGGCACCAGCAACTACGGTGGCAACGTCTCTCCGGACTTCGTCGGCATGGTCCGTGTCGACCAGGCCTGGGGTCTGTTCCAGGCGTCGTTCGCGGCGCATGACAACCACGTCGCTTACTACGGCGCGTCCGAGACCTCCGGCCACCCGGCCGACAAGTGGGGCTGGGCGGCTCAGCTGGCCCTGTCGATCAAGAACATCCCGACCGGACCTGGCGACACGATCAACGTGCAGGGCGTCTACACCAACGGTGCGAGCCGCTACAACATCCAGAGCCTGATGCCGAACAACTACGCGATGTACGGCAGCACGGGTCTGGCTGGCGCCTACCAGAGCATCGGCTTTGCCGGTGTGGGCGACTCGGTCTTCACGACCGGTGGTGAGCAGCAGCTGACCACGACCTACGGTATGCGCGGTGCGTACACCCACAACTGGAATCCGGCCTGGAACACTGCGATCTACGGGTCGTGGGCTGCCGTCCGCTACAACGGCACGGCCAAGGGCCTGATCTGCACCAGCCCGGGCGTTGTCGCGGCCTTCAACGCGGGTTCGACCTGTAATCCGGACTTCGATCTGGCCACCCTCGGCTTGATCACGCGCTGGACCCCGGTCAAGAACCTGACCTTCTCGGCTGACTTCGCCTACTCCTGGCTCGACCAGAAGCACTCCGGTTCGGTCACCGCTCCGGCTGCTGCTGCTGTCGCGAAGCCGGCCGCGGTGTACGAGCTGAAGGATCAGCAGTCGGCTGTGCTGCTGCTCCGCGCTCAGCGCAACTTCTGATTCAGATCGTCTGACGACGGTTTGACGAACCCCCGGCAGGCAACTGCCGGGGGTTTTTCTTTGCCTCGCCAGCGCGTGCTCCGGCGCCGAGATCCGCATTCCTCGCCGCTCCGCTCTGTCGCTGACAAACATGCTGCAGACCCGCCCGAGAACCACACCGCGCGGCCACGCGACGGAGTGCGATCTGGATGGAATTTCGCGACCGCCTCGTGGCCATCCGGCTCAAACATGCGTGAGAGGCGGTCGGCGGTGTCGTTCGGTTCGACCGCACGTTTGAGCCAAGCTTGGCCTGCGTGATCCCGGGCAGGCGAGGGCCCGTGCCACGATCGCCGGGATGACAGAGCCGGAAAATTGGAGCCTCGCGCTCGCCGCGCTTCTCGACGCGCGTCCTGCTGCATTGCCGCCACGAGCGCGACACGCATTCGGCGGCGAAAGTCTTCCCTGACACATTACTCTTGGGGATCTGGCGACCGTGTGCCGTGCCGCGGCCGCGCCACATGCGTGATCCGGCCGGTCACGAGAATGGTCCGATAAAGCACCAACTCTGCCTCGCGATCGTTCCCACTGCAACGCTATGCGCGAGCACTGTGGTGCAGCTGGAGACGGGCTGACCGTTGGGGCGGTCGTTCGATGTCGAGCCGGGCCGGTCTGAACTGAGCAATTTGGAGGTTAGTATGAAGACTGTGAGGAGCCTTGTTCTGGGCTCAGGGGCGGCGTTGCTCGCCATGGGTGGGGCTCAGGCCGCCGACCTTCCGATCAAGGCCAAAGCGGTCGAGTATGTCAGGGTCTGCTCGATGTACGGCGCCGGATTTTTCTACATTCCGGGTACCGACACCTGCATCAAGCTCGGCGGCTACCTGCGTGCCGAGGCCGGCTTCGGTACGAATACGATCTTCCAGAATGCCGTGAACGGCGTCGCCGGCGGGCGAAATCGTCTCAGCAACTACTACACGACGCGTTCGCGCGCCGACCTCAACATCGACACCCGCACCGCGACCGAATATGGCGTCGTGCGCACCTTCTTCGACGGTGTCTTCCAGTGGACCGGGGGCAGCTATGCCGGGACCGGCTCCGCCACGGGCGCAACCGCCTATTCGACGGCGGGCGCGCCTGGAGCGCAGGCTGACGGCAACATCGCGCAAGGCGGGATCGGCGTCTTCTATGCCTTCATCCAGTTCGCCGGCTTCACCATGGGTAAGGCCGTGTCGCAGTTCGACGCACCTTGGGCCAACTACCCCGGCAACAATTTCGACGGTCTGACCGGCGGCGGCGGCACCATCACCGGCGTCAACCAGTTCACCTATACCGCGGACTTCGGCTCGGGCATCACGGCCGCGATCTCGGCCCAGGATGCGACGCAGTATTCGCAGTCGCAGATCTGGAATACGGCGGGACAGACGGCCGCTGGCGTGCTCACCGGCAGCTATGGTACGTCGAATTTCGGCGGCAACGTCGCGCCCGACATCGTCGGCATGGTGCGCGTCGATCAGGCCTGGGGCCTGTTCCAGGCGTCCTTCGCGGCGCACGACAACCACGCCGCCTTCTTCGGTGCCAACGAGACGACCGGGCATCCCGCCGACAAATGGGGCTACGCCGGTCAGCTCGCCCTGTCGATCAAGAATATCCCGACCGGCGCCGGCGACACCATCAATCTGCAGGGCGTCTACACCAACGGTGCCAGCCGCTACAACTTCCAGAGCCTCGCGCCGATCAACTACGCGATGTACGGCGGCAGCAACATGGCCGGCGCTTTCCAGAGCCTGGGCTTCGCGGGCGTGTCGGATTCGGTGTTCGGGGCGAATACCCAGCAGCAGCTGACGACGACCTACGGCGTCCGCGGCGCCTTCACCCACAACTGGGATCCGGCTTGGAACACCGCGGTGTACGGCTCATGGAGCGCCGTGCGCTATAATGCGACAGCGAAGGGCCTGATCTGCAACGGTGCGGGTATGGTCGCTCTCGGCATCGTCGGTGCGAACTGCAACCCGGACTTCAACATCTCGACTCTGGGTGTGATCACGCGCTGGACGCCGGTCAAGAATCTGACCTTCTCGGCTGACGTCGCCTGGACCCGGCTGGATCAGAAGTTCGCGGGCGTCGCCAATGCGCCGGCGGTTGCGGCGGTTGCCAAACCGGCCACGACCTATCAGCTGAAGGACCAGGATTCGGTCTCGCTGCTGCTGCGCGCTCAGCGCAACTGGTGATGAGAGGCGAATAGGGAGCAGGGAGTAGCGAATAGCGATTGTCGACGATCCGATTCGGTTTCGCTACTCCACCACAGCGCCGCGGCGCAGATCGGCCTCGATCTGTAGCCGCGAGCCGCCGCCGAAGCGGGCGCGATAGACCTGCAGGTTCTCCATCACCCGCTGCACGTAGTTGCGGGTCTCCGCGAACGGGATCAGCTCGACCCAATCCACCGCGTCCACCTTCGGATCGCGCGGGTCGCCATACCGCTCGACCCATTTCCGTACGCTGCCGCGGCCGGCATTGTAGGCCGCGAACGTCATGATGTACGAGCCGCGATAGTCCTCGAGCAGGCCGCCGAGCTCGGCCGCGCCGAGCTGCGCGTTGTAGACCGGGTCGGTCTTCATCCGGTTCAGATCGAAGCTGACGCCCGCGCGCTTGCAGACGTAGCGGCCGGCATCCGGCGTGACCTGCATCAGCCCATAGGCCTGGGCCGGCGAGACCACCGCCTGGTTGAAGGCACTCTCCTGACGCGCGATCGAGAAGACCACGCTCGGCTCGACTTCCGGTCCGAGCGAGCGGAACGCAGGAATGCCGGTGACCGGATAGGCGTAGTGGTCGAACGGCAGCCCGCGATTGAGCGCGGCCTTGCCGACCAGCAGCATCGCCCGCGCATCGCTGTTTCGCGCGGCGGCCTCCGCGATTCCGACCAGGACGTCGGGGTCGCCGTTGTCGCCCATATCGGCAAAGATCGGGATCGCGACCTCGCCCTCGTCGAGCTCGTAGAGCAGTTGCACCGCGCGCACCACCTCGAGCCGCTCGACGCCGCGTCCGCGGCCGCTCGGAGCGGCATTGAGGCCCAGCTGCGGCAGGCCGAGCTTCGCCCGCGCCAACTGTCCGTAATAGCTCGTGGACTGCTCGGCCGCCGACATATAGGCCGCGCGCGCCTCCTGCATGCGCCCCATCGCTTCTGCCGCGCGGCCCTGCCAATAGCCGGCCCGCGCCAGGGTGGTCGGATTGACGCTGCCGACGCCGATGCGCGCAAAGTGCTGGGCCGCCGTGGCGGGATCGTTGAGGAAGCGCAACGCGATCCAGCCGGCGGTGAATTCCTGCTCGGTCTTGTAGATGTCGCGGTTCGGCAGCGCCGCGTCGCGCGCGATCAGATAGGCGCTCTTATATTCGCCGGTGTCGATCATCTTGCGCGCCAGCAGGCGGCGCTCGATCCACCATTCGTCCAGATTGTGCAGGCGGCCGGGATCCCTGGGCGCGCTGAGCATCAACTGCGCCGCCTCGGCGAACTTCTCGTCGCGCCGCAGCACTTGGATGCGGCTGAAGATGTAGCCGGCATCGCCGTGCAGCTCGCGCGGCACGGCATCGAGCAGGCTCTGGCTGTTGGAGGCTTTGCGGTAGGTCGCGATTCGCGCCTTTGCGAGCGCCACGTGGCCCGAGCCGAGCCGCCGTGCAGCGCGCATCGCCGCCTCGTGCTCGCTGCCATACAGCAGTGTGTCCATCCGCGCCTTGTGATCGCCGCCCGATAGAAGGGCGCCGTACTGGTCCAGGATGTTGTTCTCGGTCTCCTCGGACATCGCGTCGTTGCGCCAGGCGTCGCGCACCAGGCGCTCGGCGTTGGCGCGGTCGCCGCGATTGAGCATCACCCGGGCCAGCGCGAACTTGCCCTTCGCCGACAGCGGCGATTCGTTCTCGAACCACGACCAGACCACGGAATCGTCGCGCTTGTCGTCCCACAACGCGGCCTCGAGCCGGCGGCGAAGGAAGGTCTGCGACGGCCAGGACGGATTGGCGGTGATGAATGCGCGATAGCGCTCGACGCTGGCATTGTTGTTGTCGCTGCGCAGGATCACCCATTCGGCGAGCTTCCGCGCGACGGGATCCGAGATCGCCTGCACGACCTCGTTGGCGTCGCCGGGCTTGCGCTTGCGGACGAGCTCGATCACGTTTTCGAGCGCCTCCTTGTCGGACTGCGAGGTCGAGGACGTCGCGGCGATCGCAGCCGGCACCAGGGGCTTGCGGGAGGCGGGCAGGGCGGCATGCTGGCGGGCCGGCAGGCTGGCAGCCGCCGCGCCGGGCGTGATGTCCCTCGGGGCCGCGCCGGCGCCTTTGGGAGTGTTCTTGATCTCGGCCTTCGCCTCGGCGTGCGCGTCGACCTTGCTCTTCGTCCCGGCCGCCTCGTTGGTGTTCGTCTTGGGGACCGCGCCGCGCGCGATCGGACGCGCCTTCGGCACGGGAACCTTGGCCGTATGAGCCTTGGATGCCGAAACCTTGGACTCTGAAACCTTGGACTTGGCAGCCTGGTCCTTGGCGAGGGCGCCATGTCCGGCGAGAGCCCATCCGAGTGTCAGGCCGGCGGCCAAGGACACCGAGAGTGACACCGACAGGGCGGTCGATCGCAATGCAGTGGCGCGGGCAGAAAAGGGCACGGCGTTCCTTTTGCGGCGGATGACTTCGATCCCCTGACCAACATGGGTCTATCGAAAAGGTGAACAAATCCTAAATATACAGGGAAGGATTGCAACCTGCGCCAACACCGCGGCGAAATCACGACCGAAGGGCGGCGTGCGGCCGCGCGGGTCGGAGAGAAGGGTGCTCACGCGTTTATCGGTGCGGAGCGTGCGGGGCCGGGGTATCGCGGGCGCGGCAAAGCGGCTCGAGTGATTCGTGTGCCTGTTGAGAAGGCAGCCCAGCCGCGGGCGGGCCTTCCGCCCCGTCGGTAGACCCGGTATGAAGTGGCTCGCACAGGGGCCAAACGGCGTTTGGGAGGGAGTTTCATGGCAGCCAAGACGAATTTCCGGGGTTCTTTCACCGCCTTGGTCACTCCTTTCAAGAACGGGTCCGTGGACGAGGCCGCTTTTCGCAGCCTCGTGAACTGGCAGATCGACGAGGGCACCAACGGCCTCGTGCCGGTCGGCACGACGGGCGAGAGCCCGACGCTCAGTCATGACGAGCACAAGCGGGTGGTCGAGTGGTGCATTGCCGAGGCCAAGGGGCGGGTTCCCGTGGTGGCCGGCGCCGGCTCCAATTCGACCAAAGAGGCGGTCGAGCTCGCCCAGCACGCCGAGAAGGCGGGGGCGGACGCGGTGCTGGTGGTGACGCCCTATTACAACAAGCCGACGCAGGAAGGCCTGTATCAGCACTTCAAGGCGATCAACGACGCGATCGGCATTCCGATCATCATCTACAACATTCCGCCGCGCTCGGTGATCGACATGTCCGTCGACACCATGAAGCGCCTGTTCGAGCTGAAGAACATCGCCGGCGTGAAGGACGCCACCGCCAGCATGGTGCGGGTGTCGCAGCAGCGCGCCGCGATGGGCGAGGAGTTCAACCAGCTCTCGGGCGAGGATGCGACGATCATCGGCTACATGGCGCATGGCGGCCATGGCTGCATCTCCGTCACGTCGAACGTCGCGCCGCGGCTGTGCTCGGAATTCCACCAGGCCTGGCAGAAGGGCGATGTCGCCACCGCGCTGAAGATCCACGACAAGCTGATGCCG
Source organism: Bradyrhizobium sp. SZCCHNRI1009 (assembly GCF_032487575.1). NCBI lineage: Bacteria > Pseudomonadati > Pseudomonadota > Alphaproteobacteria > Hyphomicrobiales > Nitrobacteraceae > Bradyrhizobium > Bradyrhizobium sp. SZCCHNRI1009. The sequence continues at coordinate 129,449 of NZ_JAUEUL010000013.1, forward strand.
CTGCACACCAACCTGTTCATCGAGTCCAACCCGGCGCCGGTGAAATACGCGTTGTCGCTGCTCGGCAAGATCGAGGAGAAGCTGCGGCTGCCGATGGTGCCGGTGTCGGAGCCGACCCGGGTCGCGGTGCGCGAGGCGATGGTTCATGCCGGACTGATCAACTGAGCCGACGTATCTTGAGGGGGATGCGAGCATGTTGAAGGAATTCCGTGAATTCGCGATGAAGGGCAACGTCGTCGACCTCGCGGTCGGCGTCATCATCGGCGCGGCGTTCGGCGCCATCGTCAACTCGCTGGTCGGCGACGTCATCATGCCGATCATCGGCGCGGTCACCGGCGGCCTTGATTTCTCCAACTACTTTATCCCGCTGTCCAAAGCGGTAAATGCCGGCAACCTTGCCGATGCGAAGAAGCAGGGTGCGGTGCTGGCCTATGGCAGCTTCCTGACGATCACGCTGAACTTCGTGATCGTTGCCTTCGTTCTTTTCATCGTCATCCGGCTGATGAACACGTTGAAGCGGAAGCAGGAGGCTGCGCCGGCCGCTCCGCCGAAGCCCACACCCGAGGTCGAGCTTCTGACCGAAATCAGGGATCTCCTGAAGAAGGCCTGACGTGGCAGACAAGAACGAGCCCAAGATCACCGTCGCCGCAGAGAACCGCAAGGCGCGGTTCAATTATGCGATCGAGGACACCATCGAGGCCGGCATCGCGCTGACCGGCACCGAGGTGAAGTCGGTCCGCAGCGGCAAGTCGACGATCGCGGAATCCTATGCGGATTCGCGCGACGGCGAGATCTGGCTGATCAACGCCAACATTCCCGAATATCTGCAGGCCAACCGCTTCAATCACGAGCCGAAGCGGCCGCGCAAGCTGCTGCTGCATCGCAAGCAGATCAACAAGCTGATGGGCGCGGTCGAGCGCGAAGGCATGACGCTGATCCCGCTCAAGCTCTATTTCAACGAGCGTGGCCGCGCCAAGCTGCTGCTCGCCGTCGCCAAGGGCAAGAAGCTGCACGACAAGCGCGAGAGCGAAAAGAAGCGCGATTGGGGCCGCGAGAAGGGCCGGCTGCTGCGGGCGCGCGGCTAACGAGACCTTTGCCGCGCGCTCCTCGGCGGCACGCCTGAGCCTTGGGACAGCATCCGATGAATCAGAAGAACCTCTTGGATGTCGACTGGAGCCGGATTCCGGCTCCGACCGACGACGGCGCAGCCGATCATCTGGTCGGGACGATCATTCCCGCGATCGGACTGCGTGCCACCGACGACACGCTGGTCACGTTGTCCGATCTGCCGGGACGGACCGTCGTGTTCGCCTATCCGCGGACCGGCGAACCCGGCAAGGTGTCGCTGGTCGAGGACTGGGACATGATCCCGGGTGCGCGCGGCTGCACGCCGCAGACCTGCAGCTTCCGCGACCTGTTCGGCGAGTTGAAATCGGCAGGCGCCGCGCATGTGTTCGGCCTGTCGACGCAGAGCAATGCCTATCAGACCGAGATGGCCTCGCGCCTGCACCTGCCGTTTCCGGTGCTGTCGGACGAAAAGCTCGAGCTGACCAATGCCCTGCGGTTGCCGACGATGGAGATCGCCGGGCTGACCATGATCAAGCGGCTTGCCATGATCGTGGACGACGCCTGCATCACCCACGTGTTCTATCCGGTGTTTCCTCCGGACAGGAACGCGGGCGACGTGCTGGCGTGGCTGAAGGACAACCGCGTCGCCGCGTGAGGATGGGGCGGACCGACCTAATCCAGATCCGCCTTCACACGCGCGAACACGGCGTGGAACATCTCGGTCGTGAGCACGCCGGTGTTCGTATTGTAGCGTGAGCAGTGATAGCTGTCGTACAGCCTGATCCCGCCGGCCTGGTGCACGGCGCCGTGGGCGAAGGGCGCCGCGACCGCGCGCAGGCCCAGCAGCTTCAGCAGCGTGTCGTGGGAGATGCGGCCGAGCGCGACGATGCTGCGCAGCCGCGGCATCGCGGCGATGGTGGCGCCGAGGAAGCTCCGGCACTGGTTGATCTCGGCGGGCAGCGGCTTGTTCTGCGGCGGCACGCAGCGCACCGCGTTGCTGATTCGGCAATCCACCAGCGTCAGCCCGTCGTCGGGACGTGCCTCGAATCGGCCCTTCGCAAATCCGTAGTGCAGCAGCGTCCCGTAGAGCAGCTCGCCGGCATAGTCGCCGGTGAAGGGACGCCCGGTCCGATTGGCGCCCTGCAGCCCCGGCGCGAGCCCGACGATCAACAGCCGCGCATCGGGATCACCGAACGACGGCACAGGCGCGTTGAACCATGACGGCTCGCGCGCGCGCTGCGCCTCGCGGAATTCCACGAGGCGAGGGCACAGCGGACAGTCTCGATCGGGATTGGTCGAAGACAGGGCAGGCGGCGCAGGCTGAGTGCCCGTCCGCCTAGTCCTCGAAATCGTCATCGTTGGGCGTGGTGGTGGCGGTGGTCGTGGCGCGGGCGGCCGGCGTGGTGGAGCGCTGCAGGAATTGCGGGGAATGGTGGCGCGGCTCGCGCGGGGCGGGGCGCTCCGACGGGTCGCGGCCGAGCTTGGACTGCAACTCCATGAGGTCGGTGAAGACGTCGGCCTGACGGCGCAGCTCGTCGGCGATCATCGGCGGCTGGCTGGAGATGGTCGAGATCACGGTGACGCGAACGCCGCGGCGCTGCATCGCTTCGACCAGCGAGCGGAAGTCGCCGTCGCCCGAGAACAGCACCATCTGGTCGATATGCTCGGCGAGCTCCATGGCATCGACGGCGAGCTCGATGTCCATGTTGCCCTTGACCTTGCGTCGGCCGCTGGCGTCGATGAACTCCTTCGTCGCCTTGGTGACGACGGTATAGCCGTTGTAGTCGAGCCAGTCGATCAAGGGCCGAATCGACGAGTACTCCTGATCCTCGATGATCGCGGTGTAATAGAATGCGCGGAGCAGCGTGCCGCGGCTCTGAAATTCCTTGAGCAGGCGCTTGTAGTCGATGTCGAAGCCGAGCGTCTTGGCCGTGGCGTATAGGTTGGCGCCGTCAATGAAGAGCGCAATCTTGTTGGTCGAAGATGACATTCAGTGTCTCGCGTTCAGTTAGATTCTATTTTGGGCGCGACTCCAGTCGGTCGCGCACTCCATTTCAAGATACTGCCAAGGCGTCGGCGGTCCATCTGGTGTGAGGTTACCGCAAACCGGAGTGATCGGGGCAACAAAGGCGTACTTGTGACGACGTAATGAAGCGTTTTCTTGTCCAAGGCCCGAATTCCGCGGGTCTGGACGGAGCGCCAGTCAAGGTTGCCGAATTCGGTACTCCTTGCCCCTTACCGAACCCTGACGCCAGTTTTGCCTTGCGAAAGCCAGCCAGCCTCTATAACTAGCCCAGCATAATCAGCATATTAAGCACACAAAGGACCGGAGCGACAATGGCGCGCGTCACTGTGGAAGATTGTATCGATAAAGTCGACAACCGGTTCGACCTGGTTCTCCTGGCCGCGCATCGCGCGCGCATGATCTCGTCGGGATCACAACTTACAATTGATAGAGATAATGACAAGAATCCCGTCGTCGCACTCCGGGAAATTGCGGATTCGACCATTTCTCCCGAGGATCTGAAGGAAGAACTGGTGCATTCGCTGCAGAAGTTCGTCGAGGTCGACGAGCCGGAGCCGGACACGGTGCCGCTGATCGGCTCGGCCGGTGCCAGCGTCGATGCCGACGACACCGAGGTCGCCGTCGAGCGCATGACCGAGGAAGAATTGCTGAAGGGCCTCGAGGGCCTCGCTCCGCCGGAAGAGCAGCCGGAAGAGGACGAGTGACGGTCTCGTCACCGTCAGCGCGAGCTCCAGCTAACTTGTGAGAATGTGAAGGCCCGGACCACGTCCGGGCCTTTGCATTTGAACGTGATTCCGTGATTACCATAGGGCTGCGACAAACGCCTGCCATCCGGCAGATTTGGTCACGAAGATAAAGGTTTAGTCATTTTCCATGGTGGTTTCGGGCCACACTCCTCAGCAGATGCAGGCGGCGGCCGAATCGGCCGCGTTGGCGCCTTCGCCGCCGGCTGAGCGGCCGCGGCCGCCGAAGCCGCGCTCCCGCATGATGCGACAGTACGATCTCGTGGAACGGGTCCGCTCCTACAATCCGGATACGAACGAGGATCTGCTCAACCGCGCGTATGTGTACGCCATGAAGGCGCATGGGTCGCAGACCCGCGCGTCCGGCGACCCGTATTTCACGCATCCGCTCGAGGTCGCGGCCATTTTGACCGACCTGAAGCTGGACGACGCCACCATCGTCGCGGCGCTGCTGCACGACACGATCGAGGACACCGAGGCGACCCGCGCCGAGATCGACCGCTTCTTCGGCCCCGAGATCGGTGCGCTCGTCGAGGGATTGACCAAGCTGAAACGGCTCGAGCTGGTTTCGCGCGAGGCCAAGCAGGCCGAGAATCTGCGCAAGCTCCTGCTGGCGATCGCCGACGACGTGCGTGTGCTGCTGGTCAAGCTCGCCGATCGCTTGCACAACATGCGCACGCTGGAGTTCGTGCCGGAGGCATCCCGGCGGCGGATCGCTGAGGAGACGCTCGACATCTACGCGCCGCTCGCGGGCCGCATGGGCATGCAGGAGATGCGCGAGGAGCTCGAGGATCTCTCGTTCCGGACGCTCGACCCGCAGGCGTACAGCGTGGTGATGCAGCGGCTCGATGCGCTGGCGGAGCGCAATCGCAACCTGATCGGCGAGATCGAGAGCCAGCTGGCCCGCAAGTTTCGCGAGCATGGCCTGACGGCGCGGGTGTTCGGTCGCCGCAAGCGGCCATTCTCGATCTGGACCAAGATGGAACGCAAATCCATCGGGTTCGAGCAGCTGTCCGACATCTTCGGCTTTCGCGTCATCATGCCGGATCTCGAATCCTGCTATCGTGCGCTCGGTATCGTGCATACGACGTGGCCTGTCGTGCCCGGCCGGTTCAAGGACTACATCTCGACGCCGAAGCAGAACGACTATCGCTCGATCCACACGACCGTGATTGGCCCGGGCAAGCAGCGCGTCGAGCTGCAGATCCGCACCGAGGACATGGATCAGATCGCCGAGCTCGGCATCGCGGCCCATGCCTTCTACAAGGACGACATCGCCTCGCCGACGGAGCGGCTGAAGCGCGAATCGAATGCCTTCGCCTGGCTGCGCCACACTATCGGCATCCTGTCGGAGAGCGCGAATCCGGAGGAGTTCCTCGAGCACACCAAGCTCGAGCTGTTTCACGATCAGGTGTTCTGCTTCACGCCGAAGGGCAAGCTCATCGCGCTGCCACGCCACGCAAACGTGATCGACTTCGCCTATGCCGTGCATACCGACGTCGGCAACAGCGCCGTCGGCTGCAAGATCAACGGCAAGTTCGCCGCGCTGTCGTCGGAGCTGCAGAACGGCGACGAGGTCGAGGTGCTGACCTCGGACGCGCAGTCGGCGCCGCCCTCGGCCTGGGAGACGCTCGCCATCACCGGCAAGGCACGCGCCGCCATCCGGCGCGCCACCCGAACCGCCGTGCGCGATCAATATGCCGGGCTGGGCCGGCGCATCGTCGAACGTCTGTTCGAGCGGACCAAGCTCGAATATGCCGACGACAAGCTCAAGGGCGCGCTGCCGCGTCTGGCGCGCGCCTCGATCGAGGACGTGATGGCGGCGGTCGGCCGCGGCGAGATCAAGGCCTCCGACGTCGCGCGCGCAATGTATCCGGACTACAAGGAAGAGCGCGTCGTGCGCTACGGCGCCAAGAAGACGGCCGCCGCGCCGGCAGCCAAGGCTGCCGCGCCTGCGGCCGAGCCCCACCGCGGCCCGTTTGCCATCCCGATCAGCGGGCTCAATTCCGGCCTGCCGGTGAAGTTCGCGCCCAACGGCGGTGCCGTGCCGGGCGACCGCATCGTCGGCATCGTGACGCCGGGCGAGGGGATCACGATCTATCCGATCCAGTCGCCGGCGCTGAAGGATTTCGAGGAGGAGCCAGAGCGCTGGCTCGACGTGCGCTGGGACGTCGACGAGACCTCGCCGCAGCGCTTTCCGGCGCGCATTCGCGTCGAGAACGTCAACGAGCCGGGCAGCCTCGCCCAGGTCGCCACCGTGATCGCCGAGCATGACGGCAACATCGACAACATCAGCATGAGCCGCCGCTCGCCTGACTTCACCGAGCTCACGATCGATCTCGAGGTCTACGACCTCAAGCATCTCTCGGCGATCATCAACCAGTTGCGCGCCAAGACCATCGTGGCGCGGGTCGACCGGGTGAATGGCTAATCTGCGGGGATGGCTGCGGCGTTCTGCTTCGGGATGCGCTAAACAAGCCGTAGTCTACTCGAAAGTCCTGCGAGCCGGCCCATGTCCGATCCGTCGAAGTCACATCCTCCGAAGCTGCGCCTTGGCGTCAACGTCGACCACATCGCCACCTTGCGAAATGCCCGCGGCGGCCGCAGCCCCGATCCGGTGCGCGCCGCGCTGCTTGCGATCGAGGCCGGGGCCGACGGCATCACGGCGCATCTGCGCGAGGACCGCCGGCACATCCGCGACGACGACATGGCGCGGCTGAAGGCCGAGATCTCCAAGCCGCTGAACTTCGAGATGGCGGCCACCGAGGAGATGGTGCGGATCGCGCTTGCGACGCGCCCGCATGCCTGCTGCCTGGTGCCGGAGCGGCGCGAGGAACTGACCACCGAGGGCGGCCTCGACGTGGTCGGCCAGCACAACGCGCTGGCGCCGGCGATCGCCCGGCTCGGCGATGCCGGCATCCGGGTGTCGCTGTTCATCGCCGCCGATCCGGCGCAGATCGAGATGGCGGCGCGGCTGCGCGCGCCCGTGATCGAGATCCACACCGGCGGCTGGTGCGATGCCATCACCGACGGCCACCACGACAAGGCGGACGCGGAGTGGGAGCGGATCGTCAGCGGCACCCGGCAGGCCTATGCAGCCGGGCTCGAGGTCCATGCCGGCCACGGGCTCGACTATGCCACCGCCGAGCGGATCGCGACGCTGCCGGAGATCGTCGAGCTCAACATCGGCTACTTCATGATGGGGGAGGCGCTGTTCGTGGGCCTCGCCGAGAGCGTCCGGACCATGCGCGCGGCCATGGATCGCGGCCGTGCGCGGCTGGGGACGGCGGCATGATCATCGGCATCGGCTCCGACCTGATCGACATCCGCCGCGTGGCCGAGGTGATGGACCGGCACGGCGAGCGCTTCCTGAACCGGATCTTCACCGCGGCCGAGCGCGCCAAGGCGGAGCGGCGGGCCAAGAACGAGAAGATGGTGGTCGCCACCTACGCCAAGCGGTTCGCCGCCAAGGAGGCCTGCGCCAAGGCGCTCGGCACCGGGATCCGTCAGGGCGTGTGGTGGCGCGACATGGGCGTCGTCAATCTGCCCGGCGGCCGGCCGACCATGCAGCTCACGGGGGGCGCGGCCGAACGGCTGAAGGCGCTGACCCCCGAGGGCCACGAGCCGCGCATCGACCTGTCGATCACCGACGACTGGCCGCTGGCGCAAGCCTTCGTCATAATTTCGGCGGTGCGCCGCGAGACATCCTGACGGGCGGCCGCCCCAGCAGGAAAAACAAAAATGCGATCGATTTCAGCGAGTTATGTAGTTTTGATGCGGCGATTGATTGCGCGGCCCCGCGCAGTCGTCTAAAACCCGCCGGGATCGAACCGGCTGCATCACGGGCGGATTCTGGGTCAAACCGGAGTTGGCCTTAACCACCAGAATCAGGACAGACTCCCTTAAGCCGCGGAACGGTATGGTGTTCGCGGACGGAGGGGTGTTCGGCAACGGCTGGCGAATCGTCGGACCATTCGCCAAGGGACATTGAAAGAGCGATGAGCGTGACCTCCGGAACCAAGACTGAGAGCGGCCTCGGTGAAACCGTTCGTGTCGTCGTTCATGCGCTACTGATCGCGCTGGTGATCCGTACGTTCCTGTTCCAGCCGTTCAACATCCCGTCGGGATCGATGAAGGCGACCCTGCTGGTCGGCGACTATCTGTTCGTATCGAAATATTCGTACGGCTATAGCCACTACTCGATCCCGCTGTCGCCGCCGCTGTTCTCGGGCCGCATCTTCGGCTCGGAGCCGAACCGCGGCGACATCGTCGTGTTTCGTCTGCCGAAGGACGATACCACCGACTACATCAAGCGCGTGATCGGCCTGCCTGGCGACCGCATCCAGGTGCGCGAAGGGCTGCTCTACATCAACGACAAGCCGGTGCAGCGCGAGCGGCTGTCCGACTTCATCGGCGAGGATCCCTGCGGGCAGCCGGACTCGACCGCGCGCGTCAAGCGCTGGAAGGAGACGCTGCCGAACGGCGTCAGCTATGAGACGCTGGACTGCGTCGACAACGGCTATGTCGACAACACCGCGGTGTATACCGTGCCGGCCGGCAACTTCTTCATGATGGGCGACAACCGCGACAACTCGACCGACAGCCGCTTCCTCAGCCAGGTCGGCTACGTGCCGTTCGAGAACATCGTCGGCCGTGCGCAGCTGATCTTCTTTTCCATTGCCGAAGGCGAGCATGCCTGGGCGTTCTGGCGCTGGCCGGTATCGGTGCGCTGGAATCGAATCTTCAAATTCGTGCGATGATCGACGACTCACCCGATATCCAGACCACGCAGGCTGCCGCATCGAGCCCGCAACCCGGCACGGGTGCGCTGGAGGCGTCGCCCAAGGCTGTGTCGCGGCCGAAGTCTGAGATCAAGCCCGAGCAGAAGAGCGAGCCCAAGACTGAGCCAAAGACCGAGCCAAAGGCCGATTCCAGGACCGAGGCGAAGCCGGTCTCCAAGCCGGACATGAAGACCGTCGAGTCCGAATCGGGGTCCGCTGGCCCGACCGACGATGGGGCCGACCCGACCGCGCTCGTTGCCGAGGCCGAATCCGACGGCAAAGCGCGCAGCAAGGCGAAGGGCAGCCGCCGTGCCAAGAGCGCGGGGACCGGCGCCGCCAAGGGCGCCAAGGCCGCGGACAAGGCCGCCAATGCGGCGATCGAGGCGCGCATCGGCCATCACTTTGCCGATCCGTCGCTGCTCAGCACCGCCTTCACCCACGTCTCGGCGCTGAAATCGTCCAAGAAGCGCGGCGACAGCTATCAGCGGCTCGAATTTCTCGGCGACCACGTGCTCGGCCTGATCGTGTCCGACATGCTGTACCGCTCGTTTCCGAGCGCGGACGAAGGGGAGTTGTCGAAGCGGCTCGCCGATCTCGTGCGCAAGGAGAGCTGCGCCGACGTCGCCAAGTCGCTCGGCCTGCTCGACGACATCAAGCTCGGCGCGGTCGGCGCCGGCGCCGGGGCGCGGTTGCGCAAGTCGGTGCTGGGTGACGTCTGCGAGGCGGTGATCGGCGCGATCTTCCTCGACGGCGGCTACACCGCCGCGGCGGGCTTCGTCGAGCGCAACTGGACCGAGCGCATGCACAAGCCGCGGCGCCCGCTGCGCGATCCGAAGACGGTGCTGCAGGAATGGGCGCAGGGCAAGGGCCTGCCGACCCCGGTCTACCGGGAGGTGGAGCGCACCGGCCCACATCACGATCCGCAGTTCCGTGTCGCCGTCGACCTGCCGGGGCTGGAGCCGGCCGAAGGCATCGGCGGCTCGAAGCGCGCGGCAGAAAAGGTGGCGGCATCTGTCATGATCGAGCGCGAAGGCGTCAGCGGCGGCAGCAATGACGGCTGAACAACAATCGGTGCCGGCTGCCGGGACCCGCTGCGGTTTCGTCGCGCTGATCGGCGCGCCCAATGTCGGCAAGTCGACGCTCGTCAACGCGCTGGTCGGCTCCAAGGTCACGATCGTCTCGCGCAAGGTGCAGACGACGCGGGCGCTGATCCGCGGCATCGTCATCGAGGGGGCGTCTCAGATCATCCTGGTCGATACCCCCGGCATCTTCGCGCCGAAGCGCAGGCTGGACCGCGCCATGGTCACGACGGCCTGGAGCGGGGCGCATGACGCCGATGTCGTCTGCGTGCTGCTCGATGCCAAGAAGGGCATCGACGACGAGGCGCAGTCCATCATCGACAAGGCGGCTGCGGTCGCGCACGAAAAGATCCTGGTGGTCAACAAGGTCGACCTGGTGCCGCGCGAGAAGCTGCTGGCGCTGGTCGCGGCCGCCAACGAGAAGCTGTCGTTCGCGCGCACCTTCATGATCTCGGCGATCTCCGGCGACGGCGTCGACGATCTCAGGCGGGCCTTGGCGGAGATGGTGCCGCCCGGCCCGTTCCATTATCCCGAGGACCAGATGTCGGACGCGCCGATGCGGCACCTCGCGGCTGAGATCACCCGCGAGAAGATCTATTCGCATCTGCATCAGGAGCTGCCCTACCAGTCCACGGTCGAGACCGACAGCTGGACCGAGCGCAAGGACGGCTCGATCCGCATCGAGCAGACGATCTTCGTGGAGCGCGACAGCCAGCGCAAGATCGTGCTCGGCAAGGGCGGCGCGACGATCAAGTCGATCGGCGCGCAGGCGCGCAAGGAAATCGCAGAGATCACCGGCGTGCCGGTGCACCTGTTTCTGTTCGTGAAGGTGCGTGAGAACTGGGGCGACGATCCCGACCGCTACCGGGAGATGGGGCTCGAGTTCCCCAGGGAATGACAATGAGCGTGCCGCGCAACGTGCTGTGGTTCGAAGTGCTGCTCTACATCTCGCTGATGCTGGACGCGCTGTCCGTTGCGGTGTCGGACCGGACGCCGACCTTCGACATGACCGAGGACATGATCACCGCGCAGACCGTGCTCAACGGGGTGGTCATCCTGCTGCTGTTCTATTTCGTCTATCTGGCGGCGCAGCGCCGCAGGAACTGGCCGCGCTGGGTGCTGCTGGGGGCGCTGGTGCTGTCCGACATCTCCCTGGTGCAGGTGATCGGCCAGAAGGGCATGACGCTCGATGCCGGCATCGAGGTCATCTCCTGCGCGCTGACGACGATGGGTCTGTACTACTCGTTCACGGGCGATGCGCGCGGCTGGTTCAACGCGTGACGCTTTGACCGTAAGGGCCGTAGAGCGCGGCGCGCCCACCAAGGTTGGGGGCTAGCGCAGAAGGCCACCAAGACGTCATTGCGAGCGCAGCGAAGCAATCCAGGGCTGCGATCCGACTCTGGATTGCTTCGCTGCGCTCGCAATGACGAGTTTTGTGGCGGCAGCGCGCACAAGCTACGTTGATTGTCCACCCGCGGCCGGCACTAGGAGGCAAGCGCGTGTGGAATCATTTGGGCGGCTCGTGAGATGGAATGGACCGACGATGGCATCGTGCTGGGCGTGCGGCGGCACGGCGAATCCTCGGCTGTCGTCGAGCTGCTGACCCGCGAGCATGGCCGGCATCTCGGTCTCGTGCGCGGGGCGAGCGGCAAGCGCATGCGGCCGGTGCTGCAGCCGGGCAATACGGTGCGCGCGATCTGGCGCGCGCGGCTCGATGAGCATCTCGGCATGTACGCCATCGACGCGCTGACCTTGCGGGCGGCGGGGCTGATCTCCGCGCAACACGGCGCCTACGGCGTGACGCATCTTGCCTCGCTGGCCCGGCTGTTGCCGGAGCGCGATCCGCACGAAGACATGTATCTGCGGCTCGAACATGCGCTCGATGATTTCGAGGATGTGGGCAGCGCCGCTGTCCACATCGTGCGCTTCGAGCTGGCGATCCTCGCCGAGCTCGGCTTCGGGCTCGATCTCGACTCCTGCGCTGCGACCGGCGAGACCTCGGACCTGATCTACGTATCGCCGAAGTCGGGCGGCGCGGTGTCGCGCACGGCCGGCGCGCCATGGGCCGACCGCCTGCTGCCGTTGCCGCCCTTCCTGCGCGAGGGCGAGCAGGGCGATGGCTGGTCGCAGCAGGATCTGCTCGACGGTTTCCGGCTGACCGGCCTGTTCCTTCTGCGTCATGTGCTGGAGCCGCGCGGGCAGGGCCATTCCGACGCCCGCGAGGGCTTCATCAACGCGGTGACGCGGGCAAGGCCCGCCTTGCGATAGGGCTCGTTTTCGACGTTCGTCGTCATGTGCCCGCGCGCTCGTTCGCCAACGTCGAGACTGACGACACCGCGGGCATCGCGGCAAAGCTGATCCCGATACCGTCTCCGATTGTGACGTCATTCACATCCGTCTTCACACGACCGACGCAGGATCGTGCAACAATCCTGGTTGATGATAGTTCTCAGATCATTTTGAGGTTGCGTCGGCCGCGGGTCCTGGCGAAGATTGCAGCCCTTCGACGAGATGCGTTTCGTGCGCGCCTTTTTTCATCACCGTGGGGCATTTCGATCATGAGCGATTTCGAGAACCGCAAATCCAGCAACGGGTTCACGTCCAAGCTGTGGCGTGGCGAGCGCATGACGATGATCGGCTTCGACGTTGCCGAGCCCGAACCCGACCTGGTCGGATTCTCGATCGAAGTGAAGTCGCCGGGCGCACGGGATTTTTCTCAGTTGCGCAACAGGATCGCGTTTTCCTATCCGGCGGGAGCCGGCGCGGCGGTCGACGGCAACCGGAATTTCCCGTCGACCGAGGCGCCGTTCCAGAAATTCCGCTGGATCCATTTTCCCTACCGGCCCAAGGATGGCGTCTATACGTATCGTGTCGCCAAGCAGCACATGCGCAACGACGGCACGCTGGTGGCGGGGACCAGCCTCACGCTCGACATCACGCAGAGCGCCGTGACCTATGACGGCCTGGTCGACGTCGGTTTCACCCGCAACTTCGCCTCGTCTCAGGCCTATCGCGATCAGTTCGGCAACAATGCCGAGATCATTCCCGTCGAGAGCCGCGACGGGCCGGGCTTCGACAAGCTCGACCTCACCAACGAGGCCGGCGACAGCGTCTATGAGTGGCTGGGGTTCGAGGCCTACGACCTCCTGTTCGGCTTCTTGAAAGAGGCCCTTGCGGATCCCGGGCTCACGCTCGACGTGATGGCCTATGACCTCAACGAGCCCGATGTGATCGGCCAGCTCGAGCAGTTCGGTCCGCGGCTGCGGGCGATCATCGACGATTCCAACGCCAAGGATAACAGTCACAAGCTGCCGGGCAGCGCGGAGTCGCGCAGCGCCAAGCGCTTCAAGCAGGCGGGTGCTGCCGTGCTGCGCACGCATTTCAGCAACCTCCAGCACAACAAGGTCCTGATCACGCGCCGCGACGGCAGGCCCGAGAAAGTGCTGTGCGGCTCGACCAATTTCACCTTCCGCGGCCTCTATATTCAGGCCAACAACATGCTGGTCTTTCATTCGCCTGATGTCGCCGGGCTGTTCGGCGAGATGTTCGATATCGCCTTCGAGGACCCCTCGGTCTTCCGGAAGAATGATTTCTCCAAGAAGTGGCACGCCGTCCATACCGAGGGAAAGCCGACCGTACAGCTCTGCTTCTCGCCGCACCAGGCCACCGATCTCTCGCTCAATCCGATCCGGGCCGCGATCGATCAGGCCACCTCGTCGGTGTTCTACTCGGTCGCGTTTCTGAGCCAGCTCGGCGACGGTCCGACCAAGGACGCGTTCGACCGCGTGATGGAGCGGCCGATCTTCAGCTACGGCACGGTCGACAAGCGCGGCGCCCTGGAGCTGCGCAAGCCCGACGGCTCGATCGGTCTCGTCGATTTCGCCTATCTCGCGAGCAAGGCGCCGGAGCCGTTCCGCAGCGAATGGTCCGGCGGCAAGGGCCGCAACATCCATCACAAATTCCTGGTGACCGATTTCAGCCTGCCGACCGCGAAAGTGTTCACCGGATCGAGCAACTTCTCGCCGAGCGGAGAGAAGGGCAACGGCGACCACCTCATCATGATCGAGGACCGAAAGATCGCCACCTCCTATGCGATCGAGGCCACCCGCGTGTTCGATCACCTGCAGTTTCGCAACCGGATGCGCGATGCGTTCAAGGGCAAGTCCGAGCGGCAGCGCTCCGCGTCCGCGCCTGCGGCGATCACGCTGCGCAAGCCGACGGCGTTGTCCGGCAAGCCGGCCTGGTTCGAGCGCTTCTACGTCGACGGCTCGCAGGCCGAACGCGATCGATTGCTGTTCTCGTCCTAGATATCGTTACGGACAGAGTTGGAGACGACCATGCCATTGAACGACTATTCGCTTCTCAAGGGTCGGCCCATCAACAATCGTCTGGCGTCGGGAAGCAGTCCGCACTATCAGGTGCAGGTCTCCGCCGACGGTGAGCTCTATCGCATCGCCATCAATGTCCGTTCCCAGGATGGCAGCGAGGTCGAGTTCCTGGTCCGCTCGCGCTTCGAACATCCGATCGTCGACGGCCTGAAGGCGTTTTCGGAGGGGCTGCATCCATTGGAGAGCAAGCCCGGCGGCGTGGCGCTCGATTTCATCCGGGGCAATCTGATGCAGCCGTGGGAGCTCAAGCCGCTGCCGCTGTCGGCCGCGGGCCCCGACAACGATCTCAACGAGAAAATCGACGCCTACGTTCAGCGCGCCATGTCCGACGAGACGGCTCTCATTTATGCCTTCGGCGTCGCATGGGGACCGGAGGAGAAGGCCGACCGCTATTTCGGCTTCAAGCCCGGCCGCGGTATCCACGATATCCATTTCAACCAGGGCAATCCGGCCGGCAAATACGCCGGGGACAACGGTCCCTGGCAGGACGGTGGACTGATCTTCGAGTTTCCCGACCAGCAGCAATGGGTCGCCATCTTCCTGAAGTTCCAGACCCAGGCCTGGCATTCGGACGATGTCAGCGGCGGGGTCATCCTGCCGCCCGATCCCGATCACCCCAACGCGCCGCATACGCCGCCCGACCGCGACCACATTCCGCCGCTCGACGTGCCCGACGGGCTGGTGCGGATCATCGCGGCCTATGTCAACGACGTGCGCACGCCGGAGCACGAGACGGTCACGCTGCTGAACACCGCCGATGTCGACGTCGATCTCACCGGCTGGCAGATCAAGGACAAGCAGAAGAACGCCATGCAGCTCAGCGGCACGATCGCGCGCGGCGCCACCTTGGTGGTGCCCATCGTCGCGCCGGTCGCGCTGTCGAACCGGGGCGGCATCATCACGCTGTTGAATGCCGCAGGCGTGAAGGTGCACGGCGTCTCCTATACGCGGGAACAGGCGGCGCAGCCGGGCCGCACCATCCCGTTCCAGTCGTGACCGCGTGTCGCGCGGCGGAGCCGTCTCGTCGAAGCGTGGGCTCTCTGCTGGCGCAGAGGCGGGGTGACGTGTACTCCTGTCACGTAAGGGCCAAGGCAAGAGGGCGGCACATTGCTGCGCCCCCGCGCAGGTCACGGCGTGAGAGGAGAGCGTCATGGGAGTGCTGGTCGACGGCGAATGGCACGACGTCTGGTACGACACGGTGGCGTCCGGCGGCCGTTTCATCCGCAAGGATTCTGCATTCCGCAGCTTCGTCACGGCTGACGGCCGTCCGGGCCCGTCCGGCACCGGCGGCTTCGCGGCCGAAGCGGGCCGCTATCATCTCTATGTCAGCCTGGCCTGCCCGTGGGCTCACCGCACCCTGATCATGCGCGCCCTGAAGGGGCTCGATGACATGATCTCGGTATCGGTCGTGCACTGGCTGATGCGCGAGCAGGGCTGGACCTTTGCCGAGGGTCCGGGCGTCGTGGCCGACAGCGTCAATCACGCCGGCCTTCTGCACCAGGTCTACACCGCCGCAGAGCCGCATTATTCCGGCCGCGTCACCGTGCCCGTGCTGTGGGACAAGCAGAAGCGCGCCATCGTCAACAACGAGTCGTCCGAGATCATTCGCATGCTGAACTCGGCGTTCGACGGCGTCGGCGCCAGTCAAGGTGACTATTATCCGCAAGCCCAGCGTGACGAGATCGACGCCATCAATGCGCGCGTCTACGACACGCTGAACAACGGCGTCTACAAATGCGGCTTCGCGACCACGCAAGGGGCGTATGAGGAGGCGATCGGCCCGCTGTTCGCCACGCTCGACTGGCTGGAGGAGCGGCTGTCGGCGCGCCGCTTCCTGCTCGGCAACACCTTGACCGAGGCCGACATCCGGCTGTTCACGACCCTGATCCGCTTCGATGCCGTCTATGTCGGCCACTTCAAGTGCAACATCCGTCGCATCGCCGACTATCCGCATCTCGCAGCCTACACGCGCGATCTCTACCAATGGCCGGGAATCGCCGCGACAGTGAATTTCGAGCACATCAAGCGGCACTATTACGAGAGCCATCGCACCATCAATCCGACCGGCATCGTCCCGGTCGGGCCGCGGCAGGATTTCACCGCGCCGCATGGGCGCGAGCGCCTGGCGACGAATTGACGAGGATCCATGGCGGGTGAACGCAACCTCGATACGCTGCTGCGCACGATGGCTCCCGAGCTGCAGGACGGCGTGTTCGTGTTCTGCACTGTCGACACGCATCAGGACATCCCGGCCGGGCTGACGCCCCTCATGCTGTTCCGGGAGCGCGAAGCGATCACGCTCATCGTGCGGCGCGAGGAAGCAGAGCGGGCAGGGTTGCCCTGCCGGTTCGCCTCGCGCCTGATCACGCTCTCGGTGCTATCAGCGCTTGATGCGGTGGGTTTCCTTGCCGCGGTGACGACGAAGCTCGCGGCCGCCGGCATCAGCGTCAACGCGGTCTCGGCGTTTCACCACGATCATCTGTTCGTGCCGGAAGCACGAGGCAAGGAAGCCGTGCTACTCTTGCATGAGCTGTCTCGCAGCGCCGCCACCTAGCGATGGCAGGACGACGATCAGTCAGGCTTTGCTTCTGCCGACGTGATGCGATCGGCCTCGCCGGAGTCCACTCGGTTTCTTGCGTGTCGTGGCCGGCGACCGCTTCGTGTCACGCGCGGCGCGGGGGGCCGGAGGCCGGCGTGGCGCGATCAGCGTTCGCTCGGCCTGCGCGCGCACCAGGTCCATCAACATCATCGCTGCGGGCGACGGGGTCCGCCCCTTCAGCCGCAGGATGCCGAACTGCGCCATCAGCAGATCCGATGCGCGCGGCTCTTTCAGCTCGGCTACGTTGAGGCGGATCAACTGACCGGAGGCCAGCTCGTGGGTGAGAACGGCGTCGCCCGCGACGAGCACGATGTCGGAGCGAATGGCCATTTGCACCAGCAGGCTCGCGTTCTCGGATTCGAGCGCGACGTCGAAGCCGCGGCCCTCCGGCGCAGCGATGAGCGCTTCCAGGCGCCTGCTGAATTCCGGCGGCAGCGCAACGGAGGCGAAGTGCTGGCCGGCAAGTTCGCGTGCCGAAAGCTCCCGTCGGCGCGCCAACGGATGAGTCGCCCGACAGTAGAAGTATCCCGGAAGGCCGCCGAGCGGCTCGATGTCGAGGCTGTCGTCGGCGCGGATGTCGGTGATGTGCGCGAGGAAGAAATCGAGCTTGCCTTGCTGCAGCACCTCCATCAGGGCGCGCCAATTGTCCTGCACCACGATGATGCGCACGGACGGGTGCTCCGAATACAGCCGCGCCATGGCATCCGGCAGAAGCGTCAGCCCGGTGAAGGCGCCGACGCCCACCGTCACCTCGCCGGCATCTCCCGAGCGGAGCAGGCGCATCTCGCGGCCGAGATCGTCGGCGCCAGACAACAGCGACCGGGCCCGTGCCACCAGCCGTTCGCCGACCGGGGTGATCTCCACCGAGCGCGAGCTGCGGTCGAACAGCCGCATCCCGGCGGCGTCCTCCAAGGTCTGCAAGCTGCGGCTCAGCGCCGACTGCGTGACGTGGGCGCGCTGGGCCGCCCGGGCGAAATGCCGCTCTTCCGCGAGGTAGACCAACTGCTGCAGCTGGCGCAGGGTGGGGGTGTACATCGATGAGCCGAAATCATTGATCCAGCCATAACAATTCATTGGATTTCTGAGACCGTCAATTCCAAAATGGCGCAAATACAAACAGGGGAAATGCCATGGCGGGGTTGGCCAAGTCGCCCCGCGCTGCGGCAGTCTCCCGGCAACAGGCTCTTCTCATGCCCAACGGCGCGCAAGCTCTGATACGGACCCTGGTCAATTCCGGCATTCGGGTCTGCTTCACCAATCCCGGCACCTCGGAGATGCATTTCGTCGCGGCGCTGGATTCCGCGCCGGAGATGCGCGCCGTGCTGTGCCTGTTCGAAGGCGTGGCGACCGGCGCGGCGGACGGCTACGCCCGCATGACCGGCACGCCCGCGGCAACGCTGCTGCATCTCGGCTGCGGCCTCGGCAACGGCCTCGCCAATCTGCACAATGCGCGCAAGGGCAAGGTGCCCGTCGTGAACATCGTCGGCGACCACGCCACCTACCATGTCCCGTATGACGCGCAGCTCCAGTCCGACATCGAGACCGTCGCGCGCAACGTCTCGCCGGAATTCGTCTGGACCTCGCAGGTGACGTCGGAATTGTGCCGCGACGCGGTGGCGGCCGTGAAGGCGGCGTGCTCCTGGCCCGGACAGGTTGCGACGCTGATCCTGCCGGCCGACGTGTCCTGGGGGGAGGGCGGCGTCGCCGAGCCGGCGCCGGTGATCGAGCCGCCGGCGGCCGCCGACGATGCGACCGTGCAGGCGGTCGCCGAGGCGATCAGGGCGGGCGGCCGCAGCGCTTTTCTGCTCGGTGGCACCGCGCTGCACGAGGAGTCGCTGCTGGCGGCCGCGCGCATCGCGGCGGCCTGCGGCGTGAAAGTCTACGCCGAGACCTTTCCGACGCGCATGCAGCGGGGAGCGGGCCTGCCGGCCGTTGAGCGCATCGCCTATCTCGCCGAGATGGCGCAGATCCAGCTCAAGGAGATCGACACGCTGATCCTGGTCGACGCCAAGGCGCCGGTGTCGTTCTTCGCCTATCCCGGCAAGAAGAGCTATCTGCCGCATGACGGCTGCAAGGTGCTGACCTTGTCGACGCCGGCGCAATGCGCCGCGGGCAGCCTGGTCAAGCTTGCGGCCGCGCTGGAGGCCAACAGCGCCACGCCGGCATTGTCACCGGCCTCGCGGCCCGGGCGTCCGCGCGGCAAGAAGCTCACCGCGGAAAAGGTCTGCAAGGCCGTGGGTCATCTCCTGCCCGAGAACGCCATCATCATCGACGAGGCCATCAGCTCCGGCCTGATGCTGTCGAAGTTCACCGCGGGCGCGCCGCGCCACGATCTGATCACCTTGACCGGCGGCGCCATCGGGCAGGGGTTGCCGAACGCGATCGGCGCGGCGATCGCCTGTCCGGACCGGCCGGTAATCGCGCTGATCGGCGACGGCAGCTCGATGTACACGATCCAGTCGCTGTGGACGATCGCGCGCGAGCGGCTCAACGTCACCGCCATCATCTTCAACAACGCCTCCTACTCCGTGCTCAATGTCGAGCTGGAGCGGGTCGGCGCCGAGGAGATCGGACCGAAGGCGCGGGCGCAGCTCGATTTGCACGGGCCGGTCCTGAAATTCGCGCAGATCGCCGACGGCATGGGCGTGCGATCGACACGCGTCACCACGCCGGACGAACTCACCAGCGCGTTGCAGGGGGCGCTGGCACGGCCGGGGCCGCATCTGATCGAGGCGATGGTGCCGCCGGCGCTGACCGGCCTCAAGCTGAAGCTCCTGCCGCATCTCCTGGGATCGCTCGACCGCGTCCCGCTGCCGGTGGCGCGGATGCTCAAGCGCAAGATCGCGCCGTGACATGAGCGCGACGCTGCAATCCGACCTCGTCATCGCCGGCGGCGGTCTCGCCGGCATCGTCACCGCGCTGGAGGCACTGCGCGCCGGCAAATCGGTGACCATCGTGGACCGGGACACGCCGGAGCGGTTCGGCGGGCTGGCGTTGTGGGCATTCGGCGGCATGGCGCTGGTCGGCACGCCGTTGCAGGCCCGGATGAAGATCCCGGATACGCCGGAGATCGCGCTGCGCGACTGGATCAGGTTCGGCGAGCTCGACGCGGCCGAGCACTGGCCGCTGCAATGGGCGCGCTATTACGTCGAGCATTCGCGCGCCGAGGTCTACGATTGGCTGCTGTCGCATGGCGTGAACTTCATGCCGGCCGTGAACTGGGTCGAGCGCGGCCGGCAGGGTGACGGCAATGCGCTGCCGCGCTATCACATCGTCTGGGGCACCTCGCAGCGGCTGACGCGCGTGATGATCGCGGCGATGCGCGCGGCCGATCGTGGCGGCAGACTGACGGTTCTGCACCGCCATTGCGTCGTCGGCCTCGATCGCGCCGGCGGCGCCGTGGCGGGCGTCGTTGCCGTCAACGAGGAGACCGGCGCCGAGATCCGCATCGCGGCCCCGTTGACAGTGCTGGCGATGGGCGGCCTCAATGGCAGCCACCAGGAGGCCCGCGCCAATTGGCTGAAGAGCCGGCCGCTGCCGGCGGCGATGCTCAATGGCGCGCATCCGTTCTCCGACGGCAAGTTGCATCACCTTGCGGCCGAGGCGCTGGGCGCTGAGATCACGCATGCCGGCGAGATGTGGAACTACGCCGCCGGCATCCCGCATCCGTTTCCGCATTTCGACGGCCACGGCCTGTCGCTGGTGCCGTGCAAATCGGCGCTGTGGCTCGACCATCGCGGCGAGCGGATCGGGCCCGAGCCGCTGGTGACCGGCTTCGACACCCATGATCTGTGCCAGCGCGTCGCGGCGCAGGAGAAGCCGTATACGTGGCATCTGTTGAACTGGCGCATCGCCGCCAAGGAATTCGCCATCTCCGGCGCCGAGCACAATCCGCGCATCCGCGACCGGCAGATGCCGATGTTCCTCAAGGAGACGCTGCTCGGCAATCATCGCCTGGTAAGGCAGATGCAGCGCGAGAGCCGGCATTTCCTGGTCGACGAGACGCTGGCTGGCCTCGCCGCCAAAATGAATGCGCTGACCGGCACCGGCGACGTGAAGCCGGAGGTGCTCCAGGCCACCGCCGACGCCTTCGACGCGAACTTTGGGAATGGCGACAAGCTCCACAACGACGACCAGTTGCGCCGCATCCTGCACGCGCGGCAATGGGGGCCCGACAAGCTCCGCACCTGCAAGCCTGCGCCGCTGCAGGCGCCGGGCGCCGGGCCTTACATCGCCATTCATATGCAACTCATCACCCGCAAGAGCCTCGGCGGCCTCAAGACCGATCTGCAGAGTCGGGTCCTCGACACCACGGGCGCGCCGATCGGCGGCCTCTACGCGGTCGGCGAAGCCGCCGGTTTCGGCGGCGGCGGCGCGTCGGGCAAGCGGTCACTGGAGGGCACGTTCCTGCCGGGTTGCATTCTCACCGCACGGGCGGCGGTGCGCGCGATGTGACGGCTACGGGAACCGTACGAGTCAGCGGAACCGCCGCTGAATTATTGCTCGGTCACTGTCGATCCGGTGCTGCTACGTTCGTCTTCGAGGCACATGAGATGGAGACCCGTCATGAAGATCTACTGGATCAAGGCTCAGGCGCCGCGCCGCGTGCTGGCGCTGGTGAAGCATCTCGGCGTCCCGGCCGAGTTCATCGACATCACCGGCCAAATGAAGACGCCGGATTATGCCGCGCTCAATCCCAACATGAAGGCGCCGGTGCTGGTCGATGGCGAGACCGTGCTGTGGGAGTCGACCGCCATCATGGCGCACCTCTGCATCCGCGAGAGCTGCGACATGTGGCCGGCGCGCGATCCGCAGGAGCAGATCGAGGTGCTGCGCTGGCTGGCGTGGACCGATTGCCACTGGGCGCCCGCGGTCGGGCCGTTCTATTTCGAGCACATCGTGAAGAAGACGTTCGGGATCGGTGCGCCGGACCGTGCCGCGCTGGTCGCGAAGGTGCCGAACCTGAAGACGTTCGCCGCCGTGCTCGATGCGCATCTGCGGGCGCGCAGCCACATCGCGTGCGACCGGCTCACCATTGCCGATTTCGCGGCCGCTTCGATGGCGACCGACTGGCGCGAGGCCGAGATGCCGATGGAGGCGTTTCCGAACATCGTGCGCTGGCTCGACGGGCTGATGCGGCTGCCGGCGTGGGCCGAGCCGTGGCCGGAGAAGCGCTCGGTCGCGGCCTGAGGCTCACGGCTGCGCGATGCCGTGGCCGAGCTGCTTGGAGATCTCGGCCGCGCAGGCGCGCAGGCGGTTGGCGAGCGGCGATTGCCAGCCGGCATCGAAGGTGCCGGCTGGTCCCATCGCGGTGATGACCAGCGCGACATGACCGGCGTGATCGAACACCGGCGCGGCGAAGGCATTGACGCCAGGCAGGGGATCGCCGACGGCGCGCGCCAGTCCCTGCGCGCGCACCTCGGCCAGCATCTCCGCCACTTTCGGGCTCCTCAGTGCGCGCTTCGGATTGTAGCCGACACCGAGACGGTCGAGGCCGGCGTCGAGCGCGGCCTTCACCGTCTTCGGCGGCAGGAACGCCGCGAAGGCGCGGCCGGTCGCGGTTTCCAAGAGCGCCATGATCGAGCCGACGCGCATCACGATGTGCACCGGATGGCTCGGCTCCTCCAGCCGCACCACGGTGGGGCCATTGGTGCCCCACACCGCGAGCGAGACCGCGTGATCGATGGCGCCGGCGAGCGCCGCGATCTTCGGAGTGGCGATCCGCACCGCCGACAGCCGCCGCAGGCTGATCAGGCCGAGCTCGAGCGCGAGCGGGCCGATCTCGTAGCGTCCGGTGGTTTCGTCCTGCTCGATCAAACCGATGCGCGAGAAGCTGACGAGATAGGGATGCGCCTTGGCCGGCGGCAGCCCGGCCTCGCGCGCGAGGTCGCGCAGCATCATCGGCTCGCCGCTGCGCGCCAGCGCCTGCAGCAAGGTGCCGCCGACCTCGATCGATTGGATGCCGCGGCTCTCTCGTCCCATGTCTTGTTGTGCCCCTGGTTCGGCGCCGTGCCTACACCGCCAGGAAGCCGCCGTCGACCGGCAGGGTCACGCCGTTGACGTAGGACGCCATGTCCGAGACCAGGAACGCCACTGGGCCGGCGAGCTCCTCCGGCTGGCCGACGCGGCCGAGCGGCGTGCGGCTCATGAAGCCGGCGAGCCGCTCCGGATCGTTGCGGGTCGTCTCCGTCATCGCGGTGGCGATCACGCCGGGCGCGATGGCGTTGACGCGGATGCCGTCGGCGGCGAGCTCGCGCGCCAGCGCCTGGGTCAGCGACTTCACGCCGCCCTTGGAGGGCGAGTAGCCGAGCGTGTTGCTGATGCCGATGAAGGAGGCGACGGAAGCGATGTTGACGATCGTGCCGCGCGTCGCGCGCAACGCGGCGAGAAACGCGTAGGTGACGTTGAACACGCCGTTGAGATTGACGTCGATCACCCGCTGCCAGTTCTGCGCGGCCCGCGGCGAGTCGATATTCTCTCGGATGATGATGCCGGCATTGTTGATGAGAATGGAAATCGGTCCGACCTCGGCGCGTAGCTGCGCGGCCAATGCCGCGCAGCCTGCGGCGTCAGTGACATCGAGCTTGTAGGCCCACGCCTTGCGGCCATGGCCGCGGATCTCGGCGGCGCAGCGCTCCGCACCCTCCATGTCGATGTCGGTGATCACGACATCGGCGCCGCGGCCCGCGAGTCCCAGCGCAATCGCACGGCCATTGCCGTTGGCGGCGCCGGTGACCAGCGCCAGCTTTCCGGCCAACATCTGATGGTCGCTCATGCGGCGCTCCTTTGGCCCGCGCGTTCCGCGAGGTGCCGGCCGGCAATGTAGCCGAAGGTCAGCGCCGGTCCCAGCGTGATGCCGGCACCCGGATAGTTGCCGCCCATGATGCTCGCCATGTCGTTGCCGGCGGCATACAGCCCCTCGATCGGCTGGCCCTGGGCGTCGAGCGCGCGGGCATGCTCGTCGGTGCGGATGCCGGCATAGGTGCCGAGATCGCCGATCACCATCTTGATCGCGTAGAACGGCCCGTCCTTGATCGGCGCCACGCACGGGTTCGGCCCATGCAGCGCGTCGCCCTGATAGCGGTTGTAGGCGCGCGAGCCCTTGCCGAACGTGGGATCCTGGCCCAGCGCGGCATCGGCGTTGAACGCGGCCACGGTTGCTTCGAGCCCCCGCGGATCGATGCCCGTCGTGCTCGCGAGTTCGGCCAGCGTCGCGCCGCGCTTGAGATAGCCGGTGCTCAGATGATGCCCGAGCGGCATCGGGAACGGCGGCACGCAGCCGAGGCCATAGCGGCGCAAGGAGCGGTGGTCGGTGATCAGCCAGGCCGCGATCTCGCGTCCCGGCTTGGCCGCCTTGACCATCGCCTGCACGAAGTCGTGGTAGGAGTTGCCTTCATTGGCGAAGCGCACGCCATCCGCGGTCACCGCGATCACGCCCGGCTTGGCGCGGTCGATGAAGTGCGGCATCACGCCCTTGCTGCCGTCCTTGCGCGTGGTGACGGAGACCGGCACCCAGGCCGCCGCATGCGGCAGGCCATCCTCGACCCGGCCGCCGACGGCTTCCGCGAGCCGCAGGCCGTCGCCGGTGTTGCCGACAGGGCCGGGCGACACATGCTCCTGTCCGGTCGGCGCATGCGGAAACATCGCCTTGCGCCTGTCGACGTCATGCGGGAAGCCGCCGCAGGCCAGCACCACGCCGAGCCGCGCATTGACGCGGATACGTCGGCCCTGGCGCATCACCACGGCGCCGCGCACGGCCTCGCCGTCGCGGATCAGCTCGGCCACCGGCGACGACAGCCAGAGCGGAATCCCGAGATCGAATGCCGACTTCGCCAGCCGCCCCGCCAGCGCATTGCCGTTGGTCAAGGTCATGCCGCGGCCGTGGCGCAGCACGTCCAGCGCATGCTTCGACAGCCGCTTGGCGACGTAGAACGCTGACGCCAGCGACTTGGTCGCGCGCATGAAATGGATGATCTCCTTGCCGGAGCCGAGCATCATGCCGAACACGGTGAGCTCGGGCAGCGGCTGGCCGAGATCCTTGATGTGGTCGCCGAGTTCGCGACCGTCGAACGGCCGCGTGACCATCGAGCGGCCGCCTTGCGTGCCGCCCGGTGCCTCGGCGTGATAGTCCGGAAAGGTCAGCGGCATGTCGAACTTCAGCGCGGTCTTGCTGGTGAAGAAGTCGACCGCCTCCGGGCCCTTGCTCAGGAACGCGTCGACCCGCGCTGCATCGTAGCTGTTGCCGGCCTCGTGGCGCAGATAGCTGCGCGCCAGCTCGGGCGGTTCGTCGATGCCCCAGGCCTTGGCCAGCGACGTGCCCGGAATCCACAGCCAGCCGCCGGAGCGCGCCGTGGTGCCGCCGAAGCGCGGCTCCTTCTCGGTGACGACGACCTTCAGCCCGGCCTGGGCGGCGGTGACCGCCGCCGACAGCCCGGCGCAGCCCGAGCCGACCACCAGCACGTCGCAATCATGGGTTTCGCCGGCCTGGTGATCTGCTCCGCTCATGCGCGCGCTCCTACTTCTTCAGCAGCGGGCACTTGGATTCGGAGACCGGCCGGAACGCATCCTCGCCCTTTACGGTCTTGACGATCTCCAGGTAGTCCCACGGCTCCTTCGACTCCGACGGCTTCTTGACGCGGGCGAGATACATGTCGCGGATGACGCGACCATCCTCGCGAAGCTTGCCGCCGTGAACGAAGGTATCCTCGATCGGCAGCTCGCGCATCTTCGCCATGACAGCCTTGGGATCGTCTGTACCGGCCGCCTTGATCGCCTTGAGATAGTGCAGCACCGAGCCATAGACGCCGGTCTGGATCATCGTCGGCATCACCTTGGCGCGGGCGTAGAACTTCTTCGACCAGGCGCGGGTGGCATCGTCCATGTTCCAGTACGACGCCGTCGTCATGTAGGTGCCTTGCGCCGCCTCGAGCCCGATCGCATGCACGTCGGTGTCGAACATCAACAGCCCGACCAGCTTCTGGCCGCCCTTGACCAGGCCGAACTCGCCGGACTGCTTGATGGCGTTGTCGGTGTCTTGGCCGGCATTGGCGAAGGCGACGACGTCGGCCTTCGAGCTCTGCGCCTGCAGCGCGAACGAGGAGAAATCGGCGGTGTTGGTCGGATGCTTGACGCCGCCCAGGATGGTGCCGCCGAGCTCCTTGATGAAGCGCGTCGCGTCCTTCTCCAGTTGCTGGCCGAAGGCATAGTCCGCGGTGATGAAGTACCAGGACTTGCCGCCCTGGCCGATCACGGCCGAGGTCGTCACCTTCGACAGCGCATAGGTGTCGTAGGTGAAATGCACGGTGTTCGGGCTGCACAGCTCGTCGGTGAGCGAGCTCGCGCCCGGACCGGACAGCAGCGCGATCTTGTTGCGCTCGCGCACCATGTTGTGCACGGCAATCGCGATGCCGGAGTTGGGGATGTCCACGACGGCGTCGACCTTGCCGTTGTCGAACCAGTCGCGCACGACCGTGGTGCCGACGTCGGTCTTCATCTGGTGATCGGCGCTGATGATCTCGATCGGCTTGCCCAGCACGGTGGGCCCGAATTCCTCGACCGCCATCTTCGCCGCCTCGACCGAGCCCGGCCCGCTGTTGTCGCGCCCCCAGCTCGAGAGATCGGTGAGCACGCCGATCCGCACCACGTCGTCGGACACCTGGGCCGAGGCGTGGGTCGAAATGAATGTCGTCGTTGCCAGAAACGCGCAGGCGAGCCACTGCCGTCGCATGAAGATCCTCCCCGTTTGCCCCGCTCTGTCGGCGGTGGCAGCGAGTTAGACATTGACGAATTGGTTTGTCAATTACGAATGGGTGCGATGCAGCGCACAACGACTGTGGAGGTCGTCGCGGATATCGGATGGCGGCTGGGTAGCGCGATGCGCGCTACACGCGCGGCATGATCTGCAATTCGAGCAGCGCCAGTCGTTGCATCGCGGCAGGATCCCGCTCTCCGGTCTTGGCGGCACGCAGCACCGATTCGGCAAGCAGGGTGACATGGGTCGAGCTCACCGGCTCGGGCAGCGCGGCGATGGCACTGTCGAGGGCCTGCGTCATCAGCACGATGACATCAGGCGAAAACGCAGCGTCTGAAAAATCCTTCATGCAGAACTGTCCGCAGCAGGGGCTTCAGTCGAAAATCGGTTGACGCAACGCGTGTTGATGTTGTCGGCAACGCGCCAGCCGCGGCTCCGGTTCCGGCTCTTCCGAGCTTCGGATCAGCAGAATCGCTGATCTGCCATGCGCAAACTGCCCGTCGAGCCAATCTGCCGCAGGCCGATCAGCTTGTGTCGTCGGGCAAATCAGGACGATGCTTCCGCCCATCCCGCCTCACCGAAGGGGCGTTACGCGCGATCGTCACGATACGCGAGGCGGGGAGCGGTGGCCTGTCGGATCGCAGCGTGCTCTATGCGCGTGGACGAACGAGTCCGGCAGGACGATGAAATCGCAGCGTCCTGGCGCCCCGATGCTGGCGTCAAGCCGGCGATGGATGCCTCAGGCATCGCGCTGACGACGGTGGCTAACAAGCCCGGACACCGGGGAGACTGCGTATAAATCGTAAGCCCATCGCGCAGGGAGGGCCGGGTCGTCCGGCTGACCTGTGGTACCTGCCGCCTGCATTTTTTTCGCAGGCGGGCCACGGGCCTCAGTCGAGGTCCGGCCTTC